>JAUIIJ010000044.1 GCA_030431825.1 Alphaproteobacteria bacterium | reverse complement strand
GGATCGCCATAATCTGCGCATCGCTAAATTTTGCGTTCTTCATCCGAATTCTCCTCGGTCTTTCCTGCCGGAAAAATTCTACTTTTGAACACCACTAATTTTCGGGGGGATTACCCCCGGTCGAGAACATCTGGGCCTATCTGCGGACGAACCGCCTCGCCATCTCGGTCTTCGACACCTACGAAGAAATCGTCGACCGATGCTGTGACGCGTGGAACTTCTTCGCCAACGATCCCGAACGCGTCAGATCAATCACTACCCGCGAATACGCAAAAGCGGTCAGCGCTTAGGGCCGTTGGTATTATTCCCGAGCATCTTTAATCACACAAAATCAGTGTGTTGATTCGAGACCAATAGGAGGGAGAGGCAATTCTCGTGATCAAAAAGGCAAATCTATCTGCCTCTTTTCACCTCAAAATTGGTCGGAGTGAGAGGATTCGAACCTCCGACCCCTGCCTCCCGAAGACAGTGCTCTACCAGGCTGAGCTACACTCCGACCGTGCGGAGCCGATTACAGACACGGCGCGGGTTTGGCAAGCCCAATCATCTTCGTCTCTTCAATACTCGTGTCATGGCACCGACGCGCAGACCGGCCATGAGACCGATACGGGTTTTCGTCTCGAGGACCGGCCGGTTACGCGAACCGCTGCCGTGCGACTCGCGGCGCAGGATATAGAGCCCGCTGGCGGTGATGATCGCGGTCCCGACATAGGTCATCGCGTCGGGATATTCACCGAAGAGCACCGCCCCGAACAGCGCCGCCCAGAGGATCTGTGAATATTGCATCGGGGCGACGATGGCGGCATCGGCCCGCCGATAGGCGATCACCATGCAGGACATCGCCAGCAGAACCAGCACCGCGACCACCGCCAGTGCGCCAAAATCGGCGAGCGGCATGGGGCGGTAGACGAAGGGCAGCGCCACGCCCATCATCACAAAGCTTGCCAGCATCGGGTAGAGCACCATCAAGACAGCACGCTCATCATTGCCGATCTTGCGGACAACGATGGAATTGAGCGCGCCGGCAACCGCCGCCGTCAACGCTGCGGCATGTCCGGCACCGATCTCGGTCGAGCCGGGCCGCAGCACCACCAGGACGCCGATGAGCCCGACGATCACCGCAATGGCGCGCCGTGGACCCACCTTTTCCCCAAGCAGCGGAACGGACAGGATCGTGATCAACAGCGGCGTGGCGAAGAGGACCGCATAGACCTGCGCAAGGGGGATCAGCGAAAAGGCAAAGAACGCGCCGACAGCCGCGATGACGGCAGAGATGCTGCGCACCAGCATCCAGCGGGGATGAACGGGACGCAGCGTGCCCGGAACGGCATCACCGATCAGCAGCACCGTCATCAGCGGAAAGGTAAGCAACGCGCTGAAGAAAGAGATCTGGATCGGTGAATAGGTCGCACCAAGAAATTTGATGATGACGTCATGCGACGCAAAGATCGCAAACCCCAAGAGGCCGAACAGGGCGCCGGACAGGTTGCTGGCAGGTGGCGGGTCGCTGGGCAAGGGGCGCTGCTCCCGGCTGGACCGCCCGATCAGCGACCCGGTTGCGAAATGGGACATGGAGGAGGCTCCCCCATGTCCAGGAGGTCAGAGGCTCGCGTCCAGAGCCGCGAGGATCGCATCGCCCATCTGCGCGGTGCTGACCGGTTCGACACCTTCTTCGCCGATCAGGTCGGCGGTTCGCAGACCATCGGCAAGCACCTTTTCAACGGCGCTCTCGATCCGGGTCGCTTCATCCCCCTGATCGAAGGAATAGCGCAACGCCATCGCGAAGCTGAGGATGCAGGCAATGGGATTGGCCTTGCCCTGGCCGGCGATGTCCGGGGCCGACCCGTGGACCGGTTCGTAGAGCGCCTTGGGGCGGCCATTGGCCATCGGCGCCCCGAGCGAGGCAGAGGGCAGCATTCCGAGCGATCCGGTCAGCATCGCGGCGGCATCCGACAGCAGGTCACCGAACAGGTTGTCGGTGACGATCACGTCGAACTGCTTGGGCCAGCGGCACAGTTGCATGGCGCCAGCATCCGCATACATGTGCGACAGCTCGACATCGGGATAGTCTTCGTCATGGACCTTCTGCACGACTTCCCGCCACAGGATGCCCGACTCCATGACGTTCGCCTTCTCCATCGAACAGACCTTGTTGTTGCGACGGCGGGCGAGTTCGAAGGCAGACCGCGCGACACGTTCGATTTCGCTTTCAGTGTAGCGTTGGGTATTGATGCCGACGCGCTCGTTGCCTTCCTTGATGATGCCGCGCGGTTCACCGAAATAGATGCCGCTCGTCAGTTCGCGCACGATCACGATATCGAGGCCGGCAACCACATCCCGCTTGAGCGAGCTGAAATCCGCGAGCGCGTCAAAGCACTGGGCCGGACGCAGGTTGGCAAACAGGTCCATTTCCTTGCGCAGACGCAGCAGGCCGCGTTCCGGTTTCACGCTGAAGTCAAGCGCATCGTATTTCGGGCCGCCAACCGCGCCCAGCAGCACCGCATCGACCTCCATCGCCTTGGCAAGCGTGTCGTCATGCAGCGGTGTGCCGTGCTTGTCATAGGCGGCCCCGCCGACAAGGTCCTCGGACACGTCGAACGCCAGACCGCGCTTGGCTCCGAACCAGTCGATGACCCGGTTGACCTGGGTCATGACCTCGGGGCCGATACCGTCACCGGGAAGGATAAGAAGCGAGGGGTTGGACATGCGGGCTCTCCTGAATTTTCCTTGCCAGCCCCTACCGCGCGCAACCCATAGGGTCAATAAGACGCGGATCGCACGGGCGCCTCAGCCGCGTGAAAGCCCTTCGGCGAGCAGGTCCCATACGCGGCGTACACGGGGTGTCTGGCGCATCACCTGATGGGTGGTCAGCCAGACCGGCAACACCGGAAGATCCAGCCCGAGATCCAGGTGTTCCACGTCGGGATCGGCCTGCGCGACACCAATCTGCGAGAACCCGATACCGCAGCCCGCGCGTAGCAGTTCCCAATAGGTCGCCTGGTTGTCGCAGCGGATCACGAAATCCTCGCGCTGCACCGGCCACCCCATGTCCGCCATACCGCGCAGGATCAGGTCGTTGCGATCATATCCGATCAGGTCGTGGCGCAGCAGGTCCTCTGGCGTCGCGGGACGGCCCCGGCGGTCCAGATAGCGGCGCGCCGCGAACACGCCCAGTTCAAGATCGGCAACATGGCGCGCCACCAGGTCAAGCTGTGTCGGCCGGTACATGCGCAGGGCAATGTCGGCCTCGCGAAACAGCAGATTCTCACTGGTGTCAGACGGCATCAGCTCCAGTTGTATCGCCGGCTCTGCCTCGCGAATATGCACAAGAACGGGAGGCAGCAGATGGTGAGAGGCAAAAACGCTTGCGGTGATCCGGACCGTTCCTTCCAGCTGCGTGGATTGCCCGGCGGCCGCAAGGGTCATGGCTTGCATCGCGTCCTGCATCTGACGCGCCATCGGTAGCAGGCCGGCACCCGCGTCGCTGAGCGCGAACCCGCGGGCATGCCGTGTGAACAGCTCAACCCCCAGCGCGCTTTCGAGCGCCTGCACCTGCCGCCCCAGTGTCGGCTGACTACACCCCAACTCCCGCGCCGCAGCCGACAACGATCCTGTGTCCGCAACGGCCAGAAAGCTCCGAACCAGGGACCAGTCTTTCAGTTTCGGGGGCACATCCATTCATTTATGAATACATGATAGCTAAAATTTGACAATATATATACGAATGATAAGTGGGTAGACCTGCTCCTGAAACGACTTCGTTCAGGAGATGACATGCCACAAACTGCTCTGATACTCGGTTCCAACGGCCGCTTTGGCCGTCATGCCGCCGCGCAATTTTCCGGCGCCGGCTGGATGGTACGGCACTTTGACCGTGCACGCGATGATCTGGCGCTTGCGGCGCGCGGCGCGGACATCATCGTCAACGGCTGGAACCCACCCTACACCGACTGGGCCGCGCAGCTGCCCGCGCTCCATGCGCAGGTCATCGAAGCCGCAAGGCAGAACGGCTCAACCGTGATCCTGCCCGGCAATGTCTATGTCTTCGGTCGCGACACGCCAGCCCCGTGGACAGCGGAGACGCCACATGACGCGCACAATCCGCTGGGACGTCTGCGGATCGAAATGGAGCAAGCCTACCGGCAGGCACCGATACGCACGATCATGCTGCGCGGCGGCGACTTCATCGACACCGCACACTCGGGCAACTGGTTCGACAAGGTGCTGACGAAATCGCTGGCAAAGGGACGGTTCACCTATCCCGGCGATCCGGGCATTCCGCATGCCTGGGCCTATCTGCCGGACATCTGCCGCGCCGTCGTGCAACTGGCCGAGCGGCGCGAAACCTTGCCGGGCTTTACCGACATTCCCTTTCCCGGCTACACGATGAGCGGGCGCGACATGGCCGATGTGCTGAACCGTATCCATCCCAACGGCGCACGACTGCGGCGGATGTCATGGCGTCCCCTGGCCCTCGCGCGACCGTTCTGGCCGATGGCGGGGTGTCTGCTCGAGATGCGCTATCTCTGGGACACGCCGCATTGGCTCGACCGGGCGAAGTTCGACCGGATCCTGCCCGGCTTCCGCAACACCCCGGTGCGTGATGCTTTGGCATCGGCGGTCGAATTGCCCTCAGTCGACCACAAGGTCCACCCAGACAAGGCGGTGCCGGCTGGCGGCTAGCGCGTCGTCATGGCCTCGTGCGCCCGGCAGGGGCCAGTACACCCCGGCGTCGCTGACCGCCAACTGCGCGGACGGAAGAACATAGTCGACACGCAGGCGCCCGACCCCGTCCCAATCGACGGTATCGAGTGCGTCCGCGCCCTCGTGCCCCTGCCGCGGCATCGCCGCCGCGCCATCGCTGGCCGGCTGCGGATCCTGTAGCCTCGGGTCCGCCAGCAGGGCGCGCATGGCCTCGGTTCTGCCGGCGCTGTCGTAGGGATCGAGATTGGCGTCCCCGGCGAGCACAAAGGGCCCGGTCAGGTCGCCGAATGCACCGTCCAGTACCATCTGCCACAGCCGGATTTCATCATGATTGCGCCGTCCGTTGCGATCTTCGGGGCCATCAAACACCGGCGGGCTTGCATGAAAGGTCATCACGGACAGGACCATGCCATTCGGCAGCGCGATGGGCACGATCCAGTGTGCCGTGCTCGACAATCGCTGTATTGCCAGCGCCGCGGCGGATGGGAACGGCGAGCCATCCTCGTGCTGCGGCAGCATGGCACCCGGCATATCACGCCAGAGCAGGCCACTGAAATCCTGCACGTCGTCGCCCAGGATGGGATAGCGGGACAGAATGGCGAGTCCGCCTTGCCCGGTATAGGCCCCGAAACCCTGCGCATCGCCGAGACCACCCAGCCTGCCATCACCATCCAGATCCAGATCGGTCGCCATCCCGGAATTGGGCTGTGCCGAAAAGCTATAGGGATAGGACACCCCGTTTGCGTCCAGAAGATCAATAAGCGCAGCAAGCGCCGCACCGTCATGATCCCAGTCGATGCCCTGCAACGCCAGGATGTCCGGCGCGGTCTCGGTGATGACGCGTACGACGGCAGCAATCTGTTTCGAATCCTTGCGTCCCAGATCCCGATACAGCAGACCGGGCCCATCGGCCTGCAATTCGGTATTGAAGGTGGCCACACGCAGGGTTTCGCCCTCTGCCGGCGACACGATCGGAACAAGGCCCATCGCGCAGAGCGCAAGCGCCCGCAAGGCCATCATAGCAGATTGACGGGATCGGACTCCTGGGACGCGCGGTGCCGCTTTTCCTCGATCAATTCGGCAATGCGCATCATCGCGATGCCCCGCATGATCATGCTCGCGGGCAAAAACGCCCAGGCGCTGATCGTCCAGATCAATGTCTGCGGATGCGCCAGCGTGATCGGGTCGATCATGTCCGAGGCCATTCTGACGAGGATGGGAATCAGAAACGGCAGCAGAAAGCCCAGCACCGCGTTGACAAGGCCGTCACGCTTGAGGCGGTACACCACATCGCCGCCGGCGGTCGGATCAAAACGTGGCAGGTTGACCCACACGTTGAATGCCCCGTTGCGGGTGGGCCAGCCGAAAAGCCGTACCGCACCGATGAAGAGGACCACACTGGTCAGGGCAATGACATAGGCGACCCCTGCGGCGTCGCGCACCTTTTGCAGGGTCGTGCTCGAGATGCCATCCCACAACATGCCCGTGACAAGGCGCACCGGCGAATACGGAAAGTCGCTGAAGCGCCCAAGCGCGCGTCCGATGTCATTGGCGAGGTTCGTTACCGCCGTCGGCTCGTAGACGTTCTTGCAAGCCAGCGTCAGCAACAGAACCATGAGAAACAAGGCCACGAACCGAAGCCTGTTGAGCGGAGGTGCATCGCGGAATTCGACGATGCTGGGATAGTTGGCGTAATACTCCGCAAAGGTCAGGGCCGCGCCAACGATGGCGAGCAGGGCCACGATTTCGGTCGCATCGGTGGTGTAGTCCGGCAACAACAACGACGGCGTCGCAATCATCACTGCCACCAGAATGCCGCGCATCAGTGCACCGGTGATCCGTTTAAACACTGCTACTTTCCCCTCGAATTGGACCGTCAGCGAAACCTGCTGCACCGCGATACCACCCTGAGCGGCGACACAACCGGGTGGTCAACGTCCTGTTACGGTAGTACTGCGCAACGGACCATGCTCGCTCAAGCCCCTGTTGAGTTGAACCGCCAGACCGACGCGCAACTGCGCCCGACTGATGCCGGTTTGCATCATTTTCGCACCGCAGGCAATCAACTCATGCATGTGTTCTGCCGCGGATCGTTATCGGCGTTCGGGCGGTTCCACATGCCAGCGGCCCCGGTCGGAAAGGGCCGCATGCCAGACGCGGCCCCTTTCGCAGGCGTGCATGCATGCTCCGGGTCAGACCCAGGGACGCTGCTGCGCGGTCCTTGCTTCGTAGCTGTCGATCGCGCTGACCTTTTCCATCGTCAGGCCGATATCGTCCAACCCTTCGAGCAGGCAATGTTTCTTGAACGGATCGATCTCGAAGCTGAAACTCTCGCCATCCGAGGTCGTGACCGTCTGGGCTTCAAGGTCGACGGTCATGCGCGCATTCGCGCCCTTTTCCGCATCCTTCATCAGCACATCGACAGCCTCCTGCGGCAAGGCAATCGGCAGGATGCCGTTCTTGAAACAGTTGTTGAAGAAAATGTCGGCAAAGCTTGGCGCGATGACACAGCGGATCCCGAAATCCTTGATCGCCCAGGGTGCGTGTTCGCGAGAACTGCCGCAGCCGAAATTGTCGCCCGCAACCAGAATCTCGGACTCGCGGTACTGCGGCTTGTTCAGCACGAAGTCAGGCCGCTCGTTGCCATCGTCGTCATAGCGCATCTCGTCAAACAGGTTGACGCCCAGGCCCGATCGTTTGATCGTCTTCAGGAATTGTTTGGGGATGATCATATCGGTGTCGATATTGATCAACGGCATCGGCGCCGCGATCCCCGTGATTGTCGTGAATTTGTCCATTTTCGTCTCCGCCGGGTGAGCTTGATGACACCCCGGTATGTCTATTTGTCGTATTTCGCGTTGAGCCTGTCTCGGAGTTCACCCCTCGCGGTGCGAAGGAAGAACGCCAGCACGATTAGGCCGATCCCGTTGAACAGCAGTTCGATACCCAGAAGGATTCCCAGAAGGCTCGGCGCGATTTCGAAGAAGTTCGCAATTATGTATCCCGCGAGCAGCACCGACAACGCGCCCGATATCAGCATCGGCCAGAAGAACGATGTTTCGCGCATCTGGAACGCCGCGATGAGACGGGTAATACCGCTTGCCGCGAACAGAATGGTCACCAGCGTCGCGAGCGAGATCACACCCTGAAGAGGATGGAACAGCAACGACACGCCCAGCAACAGCATCAGGATACCGAGCCCGATACCGAGCGCCTTGGATGTGCCGCGCTCTTCGCCAAAGCCTGCAACAAGCTGAAATCCGCCGGAAATCGCGAACAGAACGCCCGCCAATGTTGTCACGGCAATCGATGCGGCAACCGGATTCGCCAGTACGAACAGTCCGAACAGGAGCGACAACACGCCCACAATCAGCCATTTTGTCCAGGTTTTCATTTCTTTGGTCCCTCTGAGGTTGTTTGCGTCAACCCTACATCAACTCTCGCACGTCTGTCAGGTGTCCCGTGACAGCCGCGGCGGCAGCCATCGCCGGACTGAGCAGGTGGGTGCGGCCGCCACGCCCCTGGCGTCCCTCGAAATTCCGGTTGCTCGTCGCCGCGCAGCGTTCGCCCGGTGAAAGCTGATCCGGGTTCATCGCAAGGCACATGGAACATCCCGCGAGGCGCCATTCGAACCCGGCCTCCTTGAAGATGTCGGCAAGGCCCTCTTCCTCGGCCTGCGCACGAACCAGGCCGGATCCCGGGACGACCATCGCCCGCATGCCATCCTTGATCTTCTTGCCGCGAAGAATTTCCGCAGCGGCGCGCAGATCCTCGATACGCCCGTTGGTGCAGGAGCCGATGAAAACCGTATCGATCTCGATGGCGCTCAGCGGTGTGCCCGGCGTCAGGCCCATATACTCGAGCGACCGCTGCACCGCACCGACCTTGCCGCCATTGAAGTCGGACGGATCGGGGACGGTGGCCGTGATCGGCAGCACATCCTCGGGGCTGGTGCCCCAGGTGACGACCGGTGCGATGTCTTCGCCCTTGATGGTGATCACCTTGTCCCAATGGGCGTCATCGTCCGAATACAGGGTTTTCCACCATGCCATCGCCGCTTCCCATTGCGCCCCCTTGGGCGCGTGCGGGCGGCCCTTGCAATATTCGAACGTGATTTCATCGGGCGCGATCAGCCCGGCACGGGCGCCGCCCTCGATTGCCATGTTGCAGACGGTCATGCGCCCTTCCATCGACAGATCGCGGATCGCTTCGCCGCAATATTCGATGACATATCCGGTACCGCCGGCGGTGCCCGTCTCACCGATGACCGACAGCGTGATGTCCTTGGCCGTCACGCCCGGACGCAGCTTGCCGGTGATCTCGACCTTCATGTTCTTCGACTTTTTCTGGATCAGTGTCTGCGTGGCCAGAACATGTTCGACCTCGGAGGTGCCGATCCCGTGCGCCAGCGCGCCGAACGCGCCATGGGTTGCCGTGTGGCTGTCACCGCAGACCACCGTCATGCCGGGCAGGGTCCACCCCTGTTCCGGGCCGACGATATGCACGATGCCCTGCCGCACGTCGCTGACCGGGTAATAGTGAATACCGAAATCCCTGGAGTTCCTGTCGAGCGCCTCGACCTGGATCCGGCTTTCCTCGTTGTCGATGCCGTCCACCCGGTCAAGCGTCGTCGGCACGTTGTGGTCGGGCACCGCGATGGTCTTGTCGGGCGCGCGTACGGTGCGGTTGGTCATCCGCAACCCCTCGAACGCCTGCGGGCTGGTCACCTCATGAACGAGGTGACGGTCAATATAGAGAAGGGTCGTGCCATCTTCGTCCTCGTGGGCGACATGGGCATCCCAGATCTTGTCATAGAGTGTCTTGGGGGACATCGGTCCTCTCCCGTTTGCTAGAATCTGAACAGTGTGAACGGTCGCGCAGGCCTATAGCCGCGCCAGCACCGTGCGGGCTGCGCCAAAGAACCGCTCGCGAAGGCGGAGCCGATCCTGAAGGTCGAGTCTTGGCTTGACGGTTGAAATCATGCCGATCAGATACATCCGCCTCCGGATTCATTCAAGGTTGATCGTGAAGGTCAGTGCGCGAACGCAACCGGGCGGACCGGCGGCAAGCGCCGCTTGCAACCCGTCACATGCCATGCAAGCGTGTTTATCAAAAAAAGGAGCGACATGGACCCGGTCACCGAAGTTACCAGCAGCCTGATCCAGACCATCTTGCTCTATCTCGGGCAAGCACGCGATACCGTGGCGTTGTTTCTCATGCCCGGATGGCGCCTCTACCAGATCCTGATCATTCTCGCTCTCATCGCGCTGGCATGGCTTTTGAAGGTGCTGACCGAACCCAGGCTGCAGGAGTGGGCGCGTTCACGTGAAGGCTGGCCCAAATGGCGTCTGCGCCTGCTGGTGCAGATACGCCGCCGGATGCTGCTCATCTGGTTTTCGATACTTGCGTGGCTTGTCTATCTCGTGATGCAGCAGATCACATGGCCGTCGCGAAGCTATTTCATCGGACTGGCAGCGACGCTCTCGACGGTCTGGCTGTCGATAGGACTCGCGGTGCAATTCGTGCGCAACCGGCCGCTGCGCAACATTCTGCGATGGTTTCTGTGGATCTACGCCACCCTCTATTTCCTGAACGCGCTGGACGAGATCACGGCATTTCTCGACCGGATGGCAATCGAATTCGGCGAAACCAGAATCTCTGCGCTGTCGGTCATATCGGCACTGGTCGTGCTGGGGGTACTGATTGCCGGCGCGCGGATGCTGACGCACATGTTCATCGCAAATGTTCGCAAGAACGAGGACCTGTCGCCGTCGATGCAGGAACTGACCACCAAGGGCGTACAGTTGCTGCTCTACGGTCTGGCGATCTATATCGGCGCGGAGGCCATCGGATTCGACCTGACGGGGCTGGCGTTTCTATATGGTGTTATCGGCGTCGGTCTTGGGTTCGGTCTGCAAAAGGTCGTGTCCAACCTGGTCTCCGGCCTGATCATCCTGCTCGACAAGTCGATCAAGCCCGGCGACGTGATTTCGCTGGGCGACACGTTCGGATGGATCGATTCGCTGAGCGCGCGCTATGTGTCTGTCGTCACCCGTGAGGGGCTTGAATACCTGATCCCCAACGAGGACCTTATCGCCAACCAGGTGGTGAACTGGACGCATTCCAACCACTTGGTCCGCCTCGATATCCATTTCGGCACCGCCTATGACGACGACCCGCACAAGGTTCGCGCGCTGGCAATCGAGGCTGCGTCCGGCGTCAATCGCGTGCTGGTGCAGCCCAACCCGCCCGTCTGTCATATCGTCGGCTTTGGCGACAGCAGCGTCGACTATATCCTGCGCTTCTGGATCACAGACCCCACGGGCGGCCTGACCAATGTGCGCGGCAACGTGTATCTGGCATTGTGGGACATCTTCAAGGAGCACGGCGTTTCGATCCCGTTCCCGCAGCGTGAGGTGCGGTTGCTGAACGATCCGGGCGGAACAGCCGCACAACCTGCACGGAACGATGACGCCGCCGGGTGACAACCAGGTGATGATGGTGCCACAGCCAATTGAAATGCGACGCCCGGGTTGCTATTTTGAAGATACCCCAGCGCCGGGGGGCTGTCGGCGTGCCAGAAGGAGGACGATGTCCTGTCAATCCATGCTGAAGCGGGTCTCCCCGCTGACGATCGGGCCGGTCTCATGACGGCCCAACCCAAGCCGACAAGCGAAGCGCTGTTGGCGCGTATCCTCACCTCACTTGACGACGACAAGGCGGAAGATGTTGTGCAGATCGACCTGCGCGGCAAGACCGAGATCGGCGACTTCATGGTCGTGGCCTCGGGGCGCTCGACGCGGCAGGTGTCGGCCATGGCCGAAAAGCTCACCGACCGGCTCAAGCAGGAGTTCGGACGCAGCAGCAAGGTCGAAGGCAAGGATACCGGGGATTGGGTCCTGATCGATACCGGCGATGTCATCGTGCATATTTTCCGTCCCGAAGTCCGGGAGTTCTACCAGTTGGAAAAGATGTGGCTGCCGTCCGGCGGCTCGTCCTCCGCCAACTGAGTCCGGTTGCCGGTAAACCGGCGGGAAAGATGCTGTGCGCATAACGATCTGTGCGGTCGGCCGCTTGCGGGCCGGACCGGAAAAATCGCTGATTGACGACTACCTGTCCCGGTTCGGGCGAACGGGTCGCGCGCTGGCTCTTGGACCGGCAAACATCATCGAAGTTGACGACCGCAAGGGCGGCGGCATGAGCGGCGAGGCAGACCTGCTGCGGCGCGCCCTGCCCGACGGCACCATCACCTGTACGCTGGATGAGCGCGGGCGCACTCTCTCATCTCCCGATTTCGCCAACCGCCTTGCGGGCTGGCGGGACGATGGCCAGCGGGACCTGGCATTCCTGATCGGGGGCGCGGACGGTCTTGACCCTTCGCTGCGGGCCGAAGCGGATTTCAGCCTGTCGCTTGGCGCAATGGTCTGGCCGCATATGCTGGTGCGGGTGATGCTGGCCGAACAGCTCTACCGCGCCGCCAATATCCTCGCGGGCGGCCCCTATCACAGGGCGTGACGTTGCACCGGCACCAGCCGCCTCTCAGAATCAGCGCCCCATGACGCGGCACGTCATGGCAGCGTCACGATCATGGTCTGCCCCGACCAGCCATCAACGAGGCATCGCGCCTCGATCTGCACCTGCGTCGCGCCTTCGGGAACGACGACACCGCCGAGCGAGCGCGTAAAGGGTTGCTCATCGACATGCGGATGATGAAGAACCCGCATACCCAGTTCGTTCCCCTCCATGTCAAGAACACGCCACCCGTCGGCATAATGCTCCCACCCGGTGTCGGGATGCGACAGGCTCACGTCGAAGGTCAGTCCGTCGGAGCCTTCGCGCACCGTGACCGCTTCGATCACGGGAGCGTCGGCCATCGCGGACAACGGGGCAAGAGACAGGGCGGCACAGAGCAGGCGAGCGATAGACATGACGCAACTCTAGGCCGGGCAAATGCGAAATGAAACGCCCAATCGACATCGCAGCAAGAGGCCGCCCTGTCGCCGCCCGCGCCGCTTGCCCGCATCTCTCAGGCTACCTATAAGGCAGAGGCCAACACGCGGAGCGCCCATGTCCTTTGACCATCGCCACCTGCTGGGTATCGAACAGCTCGGCCCCGACGACATCACCACAATTCTCGATCTTGCCGATGATTATGTGACGCTGAACCGGGGCCCCAGCAAACATTCCGACGTGCTCGCCGGTCTGACCCAGATCAACATGTTTTTTGAAAACTCGACCCGCACGCAGGCCAGCTTTGAAATCGCCGGCAAACGGCTCGGTGCCGACGTGATGAACATGGCGATGCAGGCCAGTTCGATCAAGAAGGGCGAAACGCTGATCGACACCGCGCTGACACTCAACGCCATGCACCCCGATCTGCTGGTCGTGCGCCACCCGCATTCAGGTGCCGTTGACCTGTTGGCACAAAAGGTCAATTGCGCGGTTCTCAACGCCGGGGATGGTCGGCATGAACACCCGACACAGGCGCTTCTGGATGCCCTCACCATCCGGCGCGCCAAGGGGCGTCTGCACCGGCTCAATATCGCGATCTGCGGAGATATCGCCCATTCCCGCGTGGCGCGCTCCAATATCCTGCTTCTGGGAAAGACAGAAAACCGGATACGCCTGATCGGCCCGCCCACGCTCATGCCCTCGCAGATCGATCAGTTCGGGGTCGAGGTCTATGACGACATGAACGCGGGGCTGGCGGATGTTGACGTGGTGATGATGTTGCGGTTGCAGCGCGAACGCATGGATGGCGGGTTCATCCCGTCCGAACGCGAATACTACCATCGCTACGGGCTGGACGAAGAGAAGCTGGCGCTGGCCAAGCCCGACGCCATCGTCATGCATCCCGGCCCCATGAATCGCGGCGTCGAGATCGACGGAACGCTGGCGGATGATATCAACCGGTCGGTGATCCAGGACCAGGTCGAGATGGGGGTGGCCATCCGCATGGCGGCCATGGAACTTCTGGCCCGCAACCTGCGCAATGCCAGGTCCAGCGCAGCATGAGCGACCTTTTCACGATACCCGCGCAGGAAACCGGCGTCCTGCGGCTGTTCTCGCTCGATATGCCGCGCGAACAGATCCGGTTTCTGAACGAAGCCGGTGCGCTTGACGACGTGCTCGGAGTCAGCGGGCTGGACACCGACCATGTCGAGATCTTCCCCGTCAGCGATCTGGAAGATCTCGGATTGCGCGGCTACCTGACCGAAGGCCACGCCGTTCCCGAAGACCAGCTTGGCGCTGGCCTTGCGGATGTGACGGGTCATGTGCTGCTGCTGCACAGCCGTGCGTTCGCAGGGCGCGCGATGACGCTGAAACCCGGTGCGGCACTGGTCCCGATCGGCGTGTATTCGGTGACACCCACCGACTGGACGGCGCGACCGGCGCCTGTTCCGGCCAGCGCGCGGCCCAATACCGGCGTTCCCCGCTCCCCGCGCGAGGCCCGTGCCCGCGCCCGCCGCATCGGTGGCGGCATCTTCGCGGCAGTCATGATCCTCGTCGCGCTGCTGCTCTACATGGTGATCCGATGACAGATGCGCCGATACGGTTCACCGCCGACCGTCAGACCTATGTGCGGCACCACATTGTCCTTGCCGCCGTCGCAATGGCACTGGCGATGCTCTTGCTCTGGCTGATTGACAGCCCGCATGTCTGGACCGGCGCGATCGCCGGTCTAGGGGCGATTGCCCTGCGTGGCTGGTTTCTTGCATCCGAGCAGCTCGCGGAGACCTGGCAGCTCGGTGACGATACACTCACCGGCGCCGGCGACCGGACCATCCCGCTCGACCGGATTGCGACGCTGCGCAGGATGTCCTCCTTCGTGCAGGTCATCACCACGGGTGGCGACAAGCACCTGATAAAGTATCAGGCCAACCCGGACGAAACCATAGCGACCATCGAAAGGCATCGCCGATGACCGCCACTCTGTTTACCAATGCCCGCCTGATCGACCCCGAAGCCGGAACCGACGCCCCGGGCAGTTTGCTTGTCCGTGACGGCCGTATCGTCGCCGCCGGCGCCGAGATCGCGCTGCCCGAAGATGTCGAGCCGGTCGATTGTCATGGCAAATGCCTCGCGCCGGGCATCGTCGATATCGGGGTCAAGGTCTGCGAACCGGGCGAGCGTCACAAGGAAAGCTATCGTTCTGCCGGGCTCGCGGCGGCGGCGGGTGGGGTCACGACGATGGTGACCCGCCCCGACACCATTCCAACCATCGACAATCCGGAAACGCTCGAATTCGTGACCCGCCGCGCCAATGCCGCCGCGCCTGTCAACGTGCTGCCGATGGCGGCCCTGACCAAAGGGCGCGAGGGGCGCGAAATGACCGAGATCGGGTTTCTCATGGATGCCGGTGCGGTGGCCTTTACCGATTGCGACCATGTGGTGACCAACACCAAGGTGTTTTCCCGCGCCCTGACCTATGCCCGCGCCTGCGGTGCGCTGGTCATTGCCCATCCGCAGGAACCGGGTCTTTCCGCCGGATCCTGTGCCACCTCTGGCAAATTTGCTTCGCTGCGTGGCCTGCCCGCCGTGTCACCGATGGCCGAGCGCATGGGACTGGACCGTGACATCGCGCTGCTGGAAATGACCGGCGCGCGCTATCACGCCGACCAGATAACCACGGCCCGCGCCCTGCCTGCGCTGGACCGTGCCAAGCGGAACGGGCTGGACATCAGCGCCGGGGTGAGCATTCATCACCTGACGCTGAACGAACTGGATGTCGCGGACTATCGCACCTTTTTCAAGGTCAAGCCTCCGCTGCGTTCCGAAGACGACCGTCTTGCGGTGATCGACGCGGTGCACAGCGGGCTGATCGACATCATATGCTCGATGCACACCCCGCAGGATGAAGAGAGCAAACGCCTGCCCTTCGAAGAGGCCGCCAGCGGCGCCGTGGCGCTGGAAACCCTGCTCCCTGCGGCCATGAGGCTATATCACGGCGACCAGCTCGACTTGCCGACATTGTTTACCGCCCTGTCACTGAATCCCGCGCGGCGGCTCGGGCTCGACAGCGGCCGGCTCGCGCCCGGAGCGCCGGCCGATCTGGTGCTGTTCGATCCCGACGTGCCCTTTGTGCTCGACCGCGCGACCCTGCAGTCGAAATCCCGCAACACACCGTTTGACGGGCAGCGGATGCAAGGTAGGGTTCTCGCAACCTATGTTGCCGGTACACCGGTCTATCGGAGAGACTGATGCCCCCCTTGGACTCTTCCATTGCCCAGCTGATCCTCTGGGCGCTCGTGGGCTACGGCCTTGGTTCGATCCCATTTGGCGTGGTGCTGGCCCGTATCATGGGGCTCGGCAACCTGCGCGAGATCGGCTCGGGCAACATCGGCGCCACCAATGTCCTGCGCACCGGCAACAAGACGGCGGCGGCGCTGACCTTGTTGCTCGACGGGGGCAAGGGAGCCGCCGCAGTGCTGATCGCGCGGGCCTTCGCGCCCGAAGACTCTGTTCAGGTCGCGGCCCTCGCCGCGATGCTCGGACACTGTTATCCGGTCTGGCTCGGGTTTCGGGGCGGCAAGGGTGTGGCAACCTTCATCGGCATCTGGCTGGCGCTGGCCTGGCCCGTCGGTCTTGCCTGCTGTGCGCTCTGGCTGCTGGCGGCTGCCGTCACGCGCATATCCTCGATGGGCGCGCTGGTGTCCGCTGCCGGATCGACCCTGTGCGCCGTTTTTCTCGGATATGGCACCACGCTGATCTTTGGCGTTCTGGTCACGCTGCTCGTCTTTTGGCGGCATCGCGAAAACATCCGGCGAATCCGGGCCGGCACCGAAAGCCGGATCGGCCAGAAGGGCTAGCAGCCCTGCCCGCCGGGCGCGACAGGGATACCCCCCTTGTGACGGGGCCCTGGCGTGGCTAAGTTCTTCTGAACCCGGAAGGACGCCACCGTGACACATACACCTGCCATCACCGCCACGGGGCTGTTCACCCCGGAACAGACCATAACCAACGCGGAGCTTGTCGATGCGTTCAACGCCTATGCCGAGCTGTTCAACGAGGAGCACGCCGAGGCCATCGCCGCAGGTGAGATCGAAGCCAAGGAACCGTCCAGCGAAGCGTTCATCGTCAAGGCGTCTGGCATCGAACAGCGCCATGTCATCGACAAGACCGGCATCCTCGATCCCAGGGTGATGCATCCGCTGCTTCGCCAGCGCAGCGACGATGAACCATCCCTGATGGCGGAAATGGGCGTGGATGCCGCGACCAGAGCGCTCGCCGCCGCCGGGCGCAGCGCGGATGACGTCGATCTGGTGATCTGTGCCGCGTCGAACATGGAACGCGCCTATCCCGCGATCGCAGTGGAAATCCAGAACCTGCTCGGACTCTCGGGTTTCGCCTTTGACATGAACGTCGCATGCAGCTCGGCAACCTTTGGCATTCAGGCCGCGGCCGACATGGTGCGCGCGGGATCCGTGCGCGCGGCACTGGTGGTCAATCCCGAGATTTGCTCGGCCCATCTCGAATGGCGCGACCGGGATTGTCATTTCATCTTTGGCGATGTCGCCACCGCCACGCTGATCGAGAGCACGGACACCGCAAACGGAGCCCATTTCGAGATCCTGTCGACGCGCTGCGCCACCGCGTTTTCCAACAACATCCGCAACAACAACGGTTTTCTGCGCCGCTCGCGCCCCGATGGAATGAAGGATCGCCGAGACATGCAGTTCATGCAGAACGGGCGCAAGGTGTTCAAGGAGGTCGTTCCGATGGTCAGCGACCATATCGCCGATCACATCGCCGCGAACGGGGTCGGCGCCGATGAACTGAAACGTCTTTGGCTACACCAGGCGAACAAGTCGATGAACGATTTCATTGGCCGCAAGGTGCTCGGTCGCACGCCGGAACCGGATGAGCAGCCCAACATCCTCCAGGATTACGCCAACACGTCGTCTGCCGGCTCGATCATCGCCTTTTCGAAATACTCCGACGACCTGCAAGACGGCGATCACGGGCTGATCTGTTCGTTCGGGGCGGGGTACTCGGTGGGCTCGGTCCTGCTGCGCCGTCACGCCTGAAAAACGGTCCGGGGAGTTTGTGAACGCCGGCATCACGAGTGGCTTGGCACGACCCGTCGGGTAACGGGTCTGGCACGTCATCACACCCGGCAGAGAGCGCGGATCAGGCAGTGCCGTTCTGCCCGCGCTGTTCCTCTTCCAGATGCAGTTTCATGTCGATCAGCACCTGTTGCAACATCAGCGTCTCGCGCAAGAGCCGCTTGGCTTCGTTGATGCTGATCACACCGTCTTCGATGGACTGGTGATATTCCGACATCAGCATCGCGAACCGCTGGCTCAGGGCAATCACGTCATGGTTGATGCCACCGCTATCGGGCGTGTTGGGATGACGGTCGTCATAGGACAGGGTGATTTTCCTGAGTTCGGCAAGCGCGCTGGTCACATGCGGAAAGGATGACTCGGCCTCAAGCTTGGCCACCGCGTCCACCGGAATGAAGCGGTCGGAATGCTCGTCATGTTCCGAGTAATACCGCCCCAGCGTCGCCTTTGACTTTCCCGTGATCTGGCAGGCGGCTTCGATGCCCACATCCTTGATCAACGATTCCGTGTGCTTTTTCAGGTAACTGCCGGCTTCGTTCATTCACTTGGTCCCAACTGGTACGCATGTCTTTCGTCTGACGGGGAATGTCAGCAGGGTTTTCCCATACCGCCCTCATAATCCATATGTCATACATTTTCCATACCTCTCGGAGTGGGGGGTATAGGTAGCAGGTTTTGCCCGAACGGGCAGTGTTTAAAGAGTTGGCCGCGGACCGCACCAAGTCCGCGGTCCCTGAAAGCGCAATACGGTCAGCATCCCCTCTGCTGACCGTATCCGCGAGAGGCCACGGGCCGCTTCTGCATCTGCAACCGGACCGCTTCTATATCGCTGTGAAACCGGCTATAGCGTTTCGAGACAATCCTGAACCGCCAGCGCTGCCTGAAATCAGAGATTTCGACGCGCCAGGTGATACCAGATGTTTCAAGTTAATCGCGAAACGCTTCAGACAGCGGAATGGCCAAGCTTTTCTTCAATTATTCGACCATGAACGCCGGGAAATCGACGCTTCTGTTGCAAGCGTCGCACAACTACCGTGAACATGGCATGGAAACCTACCTTCTGAGCGCCAGCGTGGATAACCGTGCCGGCACCGGGCGCATCGCCTCTCGCATCGGCATCGGCGCCAAGGCTGACATCTTCGGGCCGGATGACGACCTATTTGCCATGATCGACAGCCGGCAAAAGCGGGGATCGATTGCCTGTATTTTCGTCGACGAGGCGCAGTTTCTCAGCCATGCGCAAGTCTGGCAACTGGCGCGGGTGGTCGATGACCTGGGCCTGCCCGTGCTCTGCTATGGCTTGCGGGTCGATTTTCGCGGCGAGCTGTTTCCCGGCTCGGCAACCCTGCTGGCGCTGGCCGACGAAATACGCGAGGTGCGCACGATCTGTCATTGCGGGCGCAAGGCGACAATGGTGATCCGTCAGGACGAACACGGGCGCGCAATCACCGAGGGCGCACAGGTTCAGATCGGCGGCAATGAAACATATGTCTCGCTCTGCCGCCGACATTGGCGTGAGGCCGTCGGAGACATCGGACCCGGCGGCACCTGAGAGCGCATTTCAGTGCATGCGCCCGCCAACGGGCACGTTTCCATCCGGCCCGATCAGAACGATCTCGCCCGCCGCGTCCGGCAGCCCCAGAACCAGCACCTCGGACATAAAACGACCGATCTGGCGCGGCGGGAAATTGACGACGGCCATCACCTGCTTACCGACCAGCATTTCTGGCTGATAATGTGCGGTGATCTGGGCCGATGACTTGCGTTCGCCGATATCGTCCCCGAAATCGATCCACAGCTTGATAGCCGGTTTTCGGGCTTCCGGATAAGGTTCCGCACGCAGGACCGTGCCGACGCGAATATCGACCTTGAGAAAATCGTCGAAACTGATTTCAGCCATCTGCCAACTCTCTGGATCTGTCCGCCGCCGCGGCAACCGCGCGCTTCAGCAGCGCCGGGAAACCGGTGTCTTCATCCATCAAAACCTCAAGCGCCGCCTGGGTCGTTCCGTTCGGGCTGGTGACATTGACGCGCAGCTGGCTGGGGGCCTCGATCGCGGCTTCGGCAAGTGCGCCCGCACCCGCCACCGTGGCCTTGGCCAGCTTCATCGCCAGGTCGGCCGGCAATCCCTGTTCTTCGCCTGCGGCGGCCAGCGTCTCTATCATATGAAATACATAGGCCGGGCCCGAGCCGCTGACTCCGGTCACCGCATCCATCTGGCCTTCATTGTCCAGCCGCACGGTCTGTCCCACCACCGACAACAGGGATTCGGCCAGATCAAGATGAGCGGCGCCGGTACTTGCGTTACCGATCAACGCCGTGATCCCGCGGCCAACCGCGGCCGGCGTGTTGGGCATGGCCCGCACGATGGCAGAATCCGCGCCCAGAATGTCCTCAAGGGCGGAAATCGGCGTCCCCGCCGCAACCGAGACGAACAATGTCTTGCCGCCACCCTTGGCCGCGATTGCGGGAAGCGCATCGCCCATCATCTGCGGCTTGACCGCAATCAGGATGATCGCAGGCTCTGCGGGCAGGTCGGTATTGACATGCACGCCCTGTGACTTGACCCAGTCGGACGGGTACGGGTCGAGCACCCAGACCGATCCGACAGGCAGACCGCCATCCAGCCAGCCGGCCAGCATCGCGGATCCCATCTTGCCACACCCCAACAGGACCAGCCCGCGGTCCGCCACATCATTCATGTCCATGATTGCCCCTTCCCAACCGGTTCAGGGCAAGGGTTTACGCGCGCCCGTAAGCCTCTGCAATGGCGACTTGCATCGCTTCTGCCGGGGTACGATCGCCCCAGATCATCAACTGCACCGCAGGATAATAGCGCTCGGCCCCGAGAACCGCCGCGCTGATCATCGTGTCGATCTGCTCGGGAGACGCCGTCTGACCGCCGCTCAGCACAAGGCCATAACGATAGACCATGAGTTTCTGCTCGGCCCAGTAGGTGAACGAGCCCGCCCATGTCTGATCGTTCATCTGGTTGAGCAGTTCATACAGCGCCGGCAGTTTTTCCTGCGGCGGTTCGAGTTCGAACGTGCACACCATGCGCAGGGTTTCGTCATAGGCAGACCAGGCAAGCGTGATCGAATAGGTGCGCCATTGTCCCTCGACGGCCATCGCGATCTGGTCGTCGCCAATGCGGTCGAAATCCCAATCGTGATCGGACGCAATATGTTCGACAATATCAATCGGGTGAATGTCGTCTTCCAGATACTGTTCGGAAAGGGCCATGATGCCACCTCACTGATCTCTAGCAGCGGGGGCGACGTAGCGCCCCAAGCGCTAGCTGACTGCTCTACAAGCCGGGGCGATCCCCCGGTCTCATACAATATATGGTGCGACGCATAACAGTTTCTGACAACCCCCTATTTGGGGGGAGCCCGCAATAAGTTGTGGACAGAATGTAAATGTTGCCAAAATCTTGGCGAATTCGGCGCGGATGGATCATCCGCACTCCAATCCTGGCGGCCAGGACCGCGCCGGTTCTTCCGGTTTGGGCCTGCGCCCTAGTCGTTCGCCCTGGCTTCGAGCGCGGCAATTCGTGCCGAAAGCGCATCGTTCTCCTCGCGCGCCTTCTGGGCCATCGCCCGCACCGCATCAAATTCCTCTCGGGTCACAAGATCGCGATCGGCGAGCCAACGGTCGAGCAACGACTTCATGGCTGTCTCGGCCTCGCCCTTCGCGCCCTGTGCCACGCCCATCGCGTTGGTCATCAGCTGTGAAATATCGTCGAATATCTTGTTGCGGGTCTGCATCTGTCGTCTCCGTGTCGCGTTACCCCCTATATGGGCAAGCGATGCGGTCGCGACAAGGTTGACTTCGTCGCGCCCGCACGGTCAGAAGGCGACATGCAATTCCCCAACCTCTCTCCCGAACTGTTCTCGATCTCCCTCTTCGGCACGGAACTGGCCCTGCGCTGGTATGCGCTGGCCTACATTTTCGGGATACTGATTGCGTGGCGTCTGGCGGTCATGGCGGTGCGGCGTCCCGCGCTCTGGCCCGCGGATCAACCGCCGGCAACCGCGACCCAGATCGAAGACCTGCTGACCTGGATCATCATTGGCGTCATCATCGGTGGACGCCTGGGGTTCGTCCTGTTCTACCAACCGGGCTATTACCTGCAAAACCCGCTCGAGATCCTCAAGGTCTGGCAGGGTGGCATGGCGTTTCATGGCGGGCTGCTCGGGGTTATCGTCGCCACGTGGCTCTATACCGCCCGCCATAAGCTGCCACGGCTGAGCATGGCCGATCTGGTCGCCCATGTGGTGCCGCCCGGTCTGTTGCTGGGGCGGCTGGCGAATTTCATAAATGCCGAATTGTGGGGGCGACCGACCGACCTTCCCTGGAGCGTGATCTTTCCCGGCGCCGCCGCACAGGACTGCCCCGGCATCGAAGGGCTCTGCGCGCGCCATCCGTCGCAACTCTACGAAGCCGCGCTTGAGGGTCTGATCCTTGGCGCGCTGCTGTTGTGGCTGGTCTATCGGCGCGGGGCACTCAAACGCCCCGGTCTGGTGACGGGCGTATTTTTCGCAGGCTACGCGATCGCGCGTTTCCTGGTCGAATTCGTCCGACAACCGGACAGCCAGTTCGTGGAACCGGGCAATCCGCTTGGCCTTGCGTGGCACGTGGGCGGCTATGGTCTGACCATGGGACAGTTGCTGAGTCTGCCGATGATGGCGCTCGGCGTCTGGCTGATCGTGCGCGCCCGGCGAACACCATCCACATGAGCCTTGAGGCGCAGATCCTGTCGCGCATCCGCGCCGACGGGCCGATCAGCCTTGCCAGCTATATGGGCGAATGCCTGCTGCATCCCACGCTCGGATACTACGCCACGCGCGATCCGTTCGGACAGGCGGGAGATTTCATAACCGCCCCCGAAGTCAGCCAGATCTTTGGCGAACTGATCGGGTTGTCTCTGGCGCAGGCCTGGATGGATCAGGGCAGCCCTGCCCCTTTCACGCTGGCGGAACTTGGCCCGGGGCGCGGCACGCTCATGGCCGACCTGATGCGTGCGACGCGCGCGGTGCCGGGATTCCACGCCGCCGCCCGGATCGCCCTGATCGAACAGTCGCCGGTGCTGCGGAAGGTGCAGGCCGAAACGCTTCGGCCCCATGAACCGACCTGGCATGGCAGCGTGCAATCGCTGCCGAACCGGCCCCTCTTCGCGGTCGCCAACGAGTTTTTCGATGCTCTGCCGATCCGCCAGTTCGTCCGGTGCGGCCCGCATTGGCGCGAGCGCCGCGTCGGCGCACAGGAAAATCGGCTGCTGCTGGGCCTCACCGACCCTGCCCCGGTGCCCGCGCTGGAGCATCGGCTGGCGGACACCCGAGACGGGGACATTGTCGAATACTGCCCGGCGATCCCGACGATTGTCGGTGCACTCTCACGGCGAATCGCCGGTCAGGGCGGTGCGGCTCTGATCATCGATTATGGCGACTGGCGCTCGCTCGGAGACACGCTGCAGGCCCTGCGCGCACATAGGAGCATCGATATTCTCGGCACGCCCGGCGACGCCGATCTAAGTGCCCATGTCGATTTCGAGGCCATCGCCACCGTCGCCCGCGAGGCCGGTTGTGCCCATAGCCGCCTGAGCACACAGGGCGTTTTCCTCGAGCGCCTCGGCATCACCGCGCGTGCGCAACGGCTCGCCAGCACCGCGACCGGTAAGGCGCGCGAAAGCATCATTGCCGCGCATCGCCGGTTGACGCATCCCGCCGAAATGGGAAACCTGTTCAAGACACTGGGCCTGTACCCCGAAACCGCCGCACCGCCACCCGGACTTGAACCATGACACTGGAAATCCTCACAGCGGACAGCCTCGCGCCTCTCAAACACGGATTCTTCACCCGCCGTGGCGGCGCGTCTTCCGGTGTTTTTTCCGGGCTCAACTGTGGCACCGGGTCCAGCGATCAGGCCGACATGGTTGCGATCAACAGGGCGCGCGTCGCGCAGGCCGTTGGCGTCGAACCGGACGCATTGGTTTCTGTACACCAGGTCCATTCCCCGGATGTGGTCACCGTCGATGCACCGCTCTCGGACAAGCCTCGCGCCGACGCGATGGTGACCGCCACCCCGGGCATCGCGCTGTCGATCCTGACCGCGGATTGCCAGCCGGTGCTGTTCGCCGATACAGGCGCCGGAGTCATCGGCGCCGCGCATGCGGGGTGGCGCGGTGCTCTGGACGGGGTGCTCGAGGCGACGATTGACGCAATGGAGGCTCTGGGCGCGCGGCGCGCGGACACGCGGGCGGTGATCGGCCCGTCGATCAGCCAGCGCGCATATGAAGTGGGGCCCGAATTCATGGACGCGTTCATGGCCGACGACCCCCGGAACGCGCGCTTTTTTGCCAACGGTGCGGGCGACAGGTTGCAGTTCGACCTGCAGGGATTTGGCCTGCACCGCTTGCGCTGTGCGGGCGTCGGTCACGCGGAATGGACCCGGCATTGCACCTATTCCGATCAGGACCGTTTCTTTTCCTATCGCCGCAGCGTCCACAACAAGGACGCGGATTATGGCCGGCTGATCTCGGTGATCCGGCTCTGACCCCGAAAGCGGCCGCGCAGGCCGGTGGCCGATTCGAATTCGGCGATGTTCGCGCTAACTGATTCTGCGAATCCATCACCCGCGACTCAACGCGAGGGCGAACCGCCACAGCGCCGACATATTCCCGACGACCCTCTGTCACGGTGATAACGTGGATTTGACAAGAAGATGCGAGAATGTGAGCAAACCGAGGCAACAATACACTCGGTAGGGGGTGGATTGAGCCAATTTCACTAAATATGCCGTGCTTTCGTTGACAATTTGAAGTGTATCCGGGAAAAATCAACGCATTACAGACCAATTCACAACTATGTCGGTCTGTGTTGTCGGTGGGGGCCGACACAGGTTTGACCTTTGAGAAGGGCCACGAGACCATGACGCTCCCAATCCCGCTTAATCGCGCGGCGAACCGTGCCGTCCAGACCGAAGTCGGCGCCCTGATCGACCCCGCCGCGACGCGTGCCCAGCCCAAGCCGCAACTGCGCCGCTACGAGGTCAGTTCGCTTTTGCCCAATGGCGATATTGCCGAAACACGCCATATCGCGCCCGCCCTGCCTGTCTTTGAAGACGCGTTTTGCGCCTTTACCCGTGGATCGATGATCGAGACCGAAAGCGGCGCAATCTCGGTCGAGGATCTGCTGCCGGGAGACCGCATTCTGACCCGCGACGGCGACAGCCAGCCGCTGATCTGGAAGGGCAGCACGACGTTGGTGCCCGGCCGCCCCGGACCGCAGGGCCGCAACCTGCGTCTTACCCGGATCATGGCAGACAGTTTCGGCGTGCAGCGCCCGATGTCCTGCGTCATCGCGGGACCGTCCGCGCGTATTCTGCACACGCCCAGCCATCTGAGGGCGGTTTCAGGCGGGCTGCAGACGCTGACTCCGGTTCAGGAATTTCAGGATGGCATGAATATCGTCGAAACCGCGCCACCAACGCCGGTCGAACTGTTCCACATCTGCCTGCCCCGCCACGCGGTCATTCGCGTTGCTGGACTGGAATTCGAAACCTATCATCCCGGCGCAAACGCCGCGCGCCAGATCAGCCACGCGATGCGCAACGTCTATCTCGACCTTTTCCCGCATATCTCGCAACTTGGCGATTTTGGCGATCTGGCCTATGCGCGCGCGGGCGATGGCGACCACGATGCGCTCATGGCCTGATACCGGCGGGGAACGTCAGGCACTGCGGCTCAGACGTTCCTCGAGGATGTCAAAGGGAACCCCCGGTTCGTCCTTGGCGCCGCGGATCACCAGCGATGTCTTCACACTTGCGACATTCGGCGTGGTCAGCAACTCGCCGGTCAGGAAACTCTGAAAGCTGCTCAGGTCCGGCGACACGCATTTCAGGATGAAATCCACCTCGCCGTTCAGCATATGACACTCGCGCACCAACGGCCACTCGCGGCATAGCGCCTCGAATGCGCTCAACTCGGCCTCGGCCTGACTGTCCAGTCCGACCATCGCGAAGACCTGAACCTCGAACCCGAGTTCCCGGGCGTTCACATCCGCATGATACCCTTGAATCAGGCCCGATTCCTCCAGCGTCCGGACACGCCGCAGACAGGGCGGGGCCGAAATGCCGACCCTCTTGGCCAGCTCGACATTCGTCATGCGCCCATCTGCCTGAAGCTCCGACAGTATCTTGCGATCAATCGGATCGAGGCGTGTTGCAACCATGATCTGCTCCCTCGGAATTTTCATTTCTTATATCAGCGCCACTGGTACACGCAATAATATTTCGCCGCAACGCAACAACTCTGGTGCCCGGTCATTCGCCGGAATTCAGGGGGTTTAAGCCGGCGGGGTCCGTCGCTATATCGGCAACCCGGTGGGCAGGCCGTCCACATATCATGCTGCATTGGGGAAAGTCATGGGTGAAACACGCCACACCAAGGTTCTGATCATCGGGTCCGGCCCTGCCGGCTACACCGCCGGGGTCTATGCCAGCCGCGCCATGCTCGAACCGATCCTGGTGCAGGGAATCGAACCCGGTGGCCAGTTGACCACGACAACCGAGGTCGAGAACTGGCCCGGCGATACCGAGGTGCAGGGCCCCGACCTGATGGTGCGCATGGAAGCGCACGCCAAGGCGATGGGATGTGACATCGTGTCGGACATCATCACCGATCTCGACCTGTCCAGCCGGCCGTTCACCGCAACCGGCGACAGCGGTGTGACCTATATCGCGGATGCCGTTATTCTGGCGACCGGCGCGCGCGCAAAGTGGCTCGGCCTGCCCAGTGAAGAAAAGTTCAAGGGCTTTGGCGTCTCGGCCTGCGCCACCTGCGACGGTTTCTTTTATCGCGGCCAGGAGATTGTCGTGGTCGGCGGTGGCAACACCGCAGTGGAAGAAGCATTGTTCCTGACCAATTTCGCGTCCAAGGTGACGCTGATCCATCGCCGGGATGAACTGCGTGCAGAGAAAATCCTGCAGGATCGTCTGCTGAAACACCCCAAGATCGAGCCCTTGTGGTTCCACACGCTTGAGGAAGTCATCGGTGCCGACAACCCGCTGGGCGTCGAGGGCGTGCGGGTGCGTAACGTGCAAACCGACGAAATCACCGAAATCGCGGCCAAGGGCGTATTCATCGCCATCGGCCATGCCCCCGCGAACGAGTTGGTCAAGGACGTGCTGGAACTGCACAATGGCGGCTATGTCAGCGTCAAACCCGGCACGACGGAAACCTCGGTGCCCGGTGTATTCGCCGCTGGCGACCTGACCGACCACAAATACCGCCAGGCGGTGACCAGCGCCGGTATGGGCTGCATGGCCGCGCTCGATGCCGAGCGTTTTCTGGCCGAGCAGGACGGCTGAGAGACGAACGGGATCGGAGCATCATCCGATCCCGCGCCGCGTGCCACGGACCCCCGTAAACCGGCAGTTTCCGCCCTCGTGGAGCGGAAATCCGCGCCATAATGGCACAAACTGGTAAAAATTGATCTCTGCGCCTAGACATTGCCGACGCTCCGGGTCTATGCCGCGCGCGACCGGCTATGCCCGGCCATCGCCCCTACCCAAGCAAACGAGAGTTCCCCTCATGACCATGCTCGCCAATCTGGCTCCGATCCCCGAGTTGTACGTGTCTTATGAATCGGCGCAAAAGCTGAAGATTGAGGCCGGCAACCTCAAGAGCTATGATCTGACGCCGCGCCAGATCTGTGATCTGGAATTGTTGATGAATGGCGGGTTCAACCCTCTCAAGGGCTTTCTGAACGAAGCCGACTACAACAGCGTCGTGGACAATATGCGGCTTGTTGACGGCACGCTGTGGCCGATGCCGATCAACCTGGATGTGTCCGAGGGTTTTGCGGAGACGCTTGAAATCGGCGAAGATATCGCGCTGCGCGATCAGGAAGGCGTGATCCTGGCGACAATGACCGTCACCGACCGCTGGACGCCCGACAAGTCGCGCGAGGCCGAAAAGGTGTTCGGTGCCGATGACGACGCACACCCGGCGGTCAACTACCTGCACAACACGGCGGGCAACGTCTATCTCGGTGGGCCGGTGACCGGCATCCAGCAACCGGTGCATTACGATTTCCGTGCCCGCCGCGACACCCCGAACGAACTGCGTGCCTATTTCCGCAAGCTCGGCTGGCGCCGTGTGGTCGCGTTCCAGACCCGTAACCCGCTGCACCGCGCGCATCAGGAACTGACCTTCCGCGCCGCGCGCGAAGCGCAGGCGAACCTGTTGATCCACCCGGTTGTCGGCATGACCAAGCCCGGCGATGTCGATCACTTTACCCGCGTGCGCTGCTACGAGGCCGTGCTCGACAAATACCCGGCGTCGACCACCACCATGTCGCTGCTGCCGCTGGCGATGCGCATGGCCGGGCCACGCGAAGCGGTCTGGCATGGGCTGATCCGCGCCAATTACGGCTGCACCCATTTCATCGTCGGTCGTGACCATGCCGGCCCGGGCAAGAACAGCGCGGGCGAGGATTTCTATGGCCCCTACGATGCGCAGGACCTGTTCCGCCAGCATCAGGACGAAATGGGCATCGAAATGATCGACTTCAAACACATGGTTTATGTGCAGGAGCGCGCCCAATACGAACCCAATGACGAAATCGAGGACAAGGACAACGTCACCATCCTCAACATCTCGGGCACCGAACTGCGCCGCCGCCTGGCCGAAGGGCTGGAAATTCCCGAATGGTTCTCCTTCCCCGAGGTTGTCGCCGAACTGCGCAAGACCAAGCCGCCGCGCAGCCAGCAGGGCTTTACGGTATTCTTCACCGGCTTCTCAGGCTCTGGCAAATCCACCATCGCCAACGCGCTGATGGTCAAGCTGATGGAAATGGGTGGTCGTCCGGTGACGCTTCTCGATGGCGACATCGTGCGCAAGAACCTGTCGTCCGAACTGGGCTTCTCCAAGGAGCACCGCGACCTCAACATCCGCCGTATCGGCTATGTTGCCTCCG
>JAUIIJ010000043.1 GCA_030431825.1 Alphaproteobacteria bacterium | reverse complement strand
GGCTCTTTCGCATGTGTCTGCTCCTTCAGAGTTGGCGCAGACTCTACATTAAGGTGAGGGATTTTGCGGGGGGCAGGTCAGTGAGACCGCGCATTTAGACCGATATTTCGACTGCATATCCGTTCCACAGGTCGAATGCGTCAGCTCTGGCGTGGCGGTAGGAAAGAGCGGAAAGGCGATAGCGACGGGGGCGGAAGATCGTGCTGACCTGATCGTGGGCCGCGAGAGACCGTTGTGCCTGGCGCGGTGACTTGAACCGGCCCATGATCTTTTCCCGTTTCCGCGTTGGCCGATGTGACCCTTCGATCCGATTGTTGAGGCCCTTGTGTGCTCGATGGTCAGCGCCAGGCGCGACGGCCTGGATCGGCTTGGTATAACTGCGGAGCTTGTCGGTGATCACGACACGCGGACCGCCATAGGCGGCGACCAAGCGGTCGAAAAATCGCTTCGCAGCTTTGGCGTTGCGACGGGGCTGAATGAGAATTTCGAGAACGTTTCCGTTTGCATCAATGGCCCGCCACAGCCAGTATTTCACGCCGTTGATCGGGACGACGACCTCGTCCATATGCCATTTGTCGGCTGGCCGGGGTCGATCGCGCCGGATACAAGCCGCGAACTGGGGACCGAACCGGTTCACACAGAGGCGGATGGCCTCGCGGCTGACGACGACACCGCGCTCGGCGAGCAAGTCCTCGACATCGGCCGTGCTCAGCCCAAACCGATGGTAGGCCCAGACGGCATAGGAGATGATCTCGCGGGGGAAACGAAAGCCCTTCAGGCGTGGCATCGAGGTGGGTATCGTCATGCTGCCTCGCTATCCGAGAAGCGAAGTGCGATCAACTTGGCAGTGCCAGCGGTTCACCTCATGATCCGCGGCGGAAAGGACATGGGCAATGCCATTGCCCATCTGCCCGACGCCGATCACGCCTATGGTTTGAACATTCATGCCAGGCGTCCTTCCAGCACCGCCGCCGCCAGGAGCACGGCGTTGACCCGCCGTTCCGCGGCATCCGAGCGCGAGTTCAGAAGGACCGGAACCCGTGCCCCGAGCACGATGGAACCAGTGCGGGCCCGGCCGTGGAATTTCCAGGCTTTGGCCACCGCGTTCGCGGCGTCGATTGTCGGAAACAAAAGCAGGTCCGCCGCGCCGGCAGCGGGCATGGATTGCAGCCCTTTGACGCGCGCGGCGTCGGCGGAAACGGCGACGTCATAGCCCATTGGCCCGCCGATCTGAAATCCGTTCATCCGGCCCTCCGCACTGTCCTGCGCCAGTGTTGCGGCATCGCGCGTCGCCGGGATCGCGTCAGAGACCTTTTCCGATGCGCAGACCGCTGCCACCCGAACCGGCGCGATGCCGAGGCCGCGGAACAGGTCCGCGGTATTGGCCACGATCCGGCGTTTCTGTTCCAGTGTCGGGGCGGGCAGGATGCCATTGTCTGTCGCCGCGATCAGCCGGTCAAGTGACGGCATTTCCGCAACCGTGACATTCGAAAGCGCGCCACCTGTCCTGAGGCCGGTGTCGCGGTCGATCACCGCGCGCAGATAGGTCGTGCTGTCGATGTGGCCTTTCATCAGGACATCGCCCTTGCCATCGCGGATGGCGGCGACCGCGGCCCTGGCGCAGGACGGCGCATCGGCGGCCGGGTGGAATTTAACAGTGGGCGGAAGATGCGCAGGGAAATGTGTGGACATCCTGACCGGAGCGCCGGTGACGACGGCCTGCGCTATCAACCCGTCGGCGATCAGCGTCATGACCGCGTCGGCGATTTCCGGGGCCTCGCCGCCGGCGACCACCAGTCGCAATGCCGGTCGGGCCCGCGCCATGGTGCGAAGGGCTTCGAAGCTACAGATTGCCATTACGCCACCTGCCTATCGGCTTTGACCGGCCAGGTCAGCGCCGCTTCGGTCCCGGCCAGGACCCGGGCGGTGCCTTGGGCCAGGGCGCGGCATTCGTCGCTGCCCGGGTAGACTTGGACCGGGGCAAGCCGCGACAGGCGCTCCTTGAGGTAACCGGTGACGCGGGCGCTATTGGCCAGCCCGCCGGTCAGCACGATCCCGTCGAGGTCAAAGTCCGCGACCGAGGCCATGGCCCCGATTGCCTTGGCCGTCTGATAGAGCATTGCCTCGAACACCAGCGCCGCCCTGTCGTTGCCCTCTTCTATCATCGCTTCGACGCGGCGGATGTCCTTGGTGCCCAAAAGCCCGTAGACGCCGCCCTTGCCGTAAAGCTGGGCGAGCAATTCGTCGCGCGTGTACTTGCCCGAATAGCAAAGGTCGATCAGCGGCAAGGGCGGTAGTCCACCCGCGCGTTCCGGCGTGAATGGCGAGGTTTCCATGCGGTTGGAACTGTCGACCAGCCGCCCGCCACACAGCGCCGCGATGGAAAAGCCCGCCCCCAAGTGGGCCACCACGGTGCGCAGCCTGTCGAAGGGTTTGTCGAGATCGCGCGCCAGCCTCCGCCCACAGGCCCGGATATTGAGGGCATGTACGAAGGAAAAGCGCGGAATCTCCTCGAACCCGGAAATCCGCGCCACGGGGGCAAGCTCATCTACGCTGACCGGGTCTACCACGAAGGCAGGTGCACCGTGGTCTTCGGCGATCCGATGCGCGAGCGGAGCGCCAAGGTTGCTGGCATGATGATAGACCGGCCGATGCAGGACAAAATCGACCAAAGCCTGATTGACCCGGATGACCCCGGCGGGGACCGGCGTCAGCATCCCGCCGCGCCCTGCACAAGCGATGAGCCGACGCGCGCCAAGGTGGCGTGAGAGGAAATCCGCAACGTGCCCGGCACGGAAGTCCAGCTGCGCCGCGATGGACGAGAATCGCGCCATGACGGTTTCGTCGTGATCGAGCGTTTCCTCGGCCAGGGCGGACACGCGGTCCGCATGGCAGGTGTAAAGCGCGCATCGGGTTGTCGTGGTCCCCGGGTTGATCGACAGAATAACGTCCGAACGCATTGTCTTACCCCGCAAATTCATAGGCCGTCTTGACGCTGGTATAGAACTCGGCGGCATAACGCCCCTGTTCGCGCTGGCCATAGGACGATCCTTTGCGGCCGCCAAAGGGAACGTGATAATCCACTCCTGCAGTTGGCAGGTTGACCATCACCATCCCCGCTTCTGAGCTTTGGCGGAATGCGCGCGCGAATTTCAGGTTTGACGTGCAGATGCCGGAACTGAGACCGAATTCCGTGTCATTGGCCACGGCCACGGCCTCGTCGAAGTCGCCGACCTTGATGACGCTTGCGCACGGGCCGAAGATTTCCTCGCGGCTGGACCGCATGTCGTTCCTAGCATTCAGAAACAGCGCCGGCCGTTGATAGAACCCCTCCGTCGCACCGCCCAGTTCCTCGCCTCCGACAACTTCGGCGCCCTCGTCGCGGGCGACGTCGACGTAACGGAGATTGCTGTCCAACTGCGGCCTGGACACCACCGGGCCAATCTGTGTGGTCGGGTCCAGCGGGTTGCCGATGCACAGGGCATCGGCACATTCAGAAATCCGGTCGACAAAGGCATCGTGGATGCCAGCTTCGACAATCAGCCGGGACGATGCGGTGCAGCGCTGACCGGTGGAAAAGAAAGCGCCGCTCAGGCAGGCCTGGACCGCGATTTCCAGATCGGCATCATTCAGAACTACCATCGGGTTCTTGCCGCCCATCTCCAATTGAACCTTCTTCAGGCCCCTTGCCGCCTCGACAGCCAGCCGGCGCCCAACCGGGACCGATCCGGTAAAGGAAATGGCGTCGATGGAAGGGTGGCCGACGATGGCCTCTCCGACCACCGATCCCTGGCCCATGACAAGGTTGAAGACACCCTTCGGGATGCCGGCATCGGCGAGGATCTCGGCAAGGACATGCGCAGAGGCCGGTGTCTGCTCCGCCGGTTTTAAAATGACGGTGTTGCCGTAGGCCAGGGCCGGCGCGGTCTTCCATGCCGGGATGGCGATGGGAAAATTCCACGGCGTGATCAGCCCGACAACGCCGACGGGTTCGCGGCTGACGTCGACCGACACATCGGGCCGCACCGAGGCCAGGGCATCGCCAGACACCCGGAGCGCCTCGCCGGCAAAGAACCGGAATATCTGCGCCGCGCGGAGCGTTTCGCCCTTGGCCTCGGCCAAGCTCTTGCCTTCCTCGCGAGCCAGGAGTCGGCCGATTTCATCGGCGCGGGCCAGAAGCGCGGCACCAACACGGTCCAGGATGTCTGCCCGCTGCTGCGGGCTGGTGGCCGCCCAATCGGGCAGGGCGGCGCGCGCAGCGGCGGCGGCCCTGTCGACATCTTCGGAACTGCCCCGGGCATAAAGTCCGACCAGGTCTGAGACATCGGCGGGGCTGCGGTTTTCCAAGGCATCGGCCGCAGGAAGCCATTCCCCGTCCACGAGGTTACGTTTCATTGCGATTTCTCCGAAATTCACCCGGGACAAGGCCCGCAGTTCTGGGTCAGAAGAAGGCCTGTAATCCGGTCTGTGCCCGGCCGAGGATCAGCGCATGCACATCATGGGTGCCTTCGTAGGTGTTCACCGTTTCAAGGTTGACCATGTGGCGGATCACCTGGAATTCGCCGGAAATTCCGTTTCCGCCATGCATGTCACGCGCCAGCCGCGCGATGTCCAGCGCCTTGCCGCAATTGTTGCGTTTGATGAGCGAGACCATCTCGGGCGCGGCATTGCCTTCGTCCATCAACCGCCCGACCTGCAGCGACGCCTGTAGCCCAAGCGCGATTTCGGTCTGCATGTCCGCCAGTTTTTTCTGGAACAGCTGCATCTGGGCGAGCGGTTTGCCGAACTGCTTGCGATCCAGCCCATATTGACGGGCGGCGTGCCAACAGAACTCTGCCGCGCCCATCGCGCCCCAGGAAATGCCATAGCGCGCGCGGTTGAGGCACCCGAACGGGCCTTTTAGACCTTCGACACCTGGCAGAAGTGCCTCTTCACCGACCTCGACACCGTCCATGACGATTTCACCGGTGATCGAGGCGCGCAGCGACAGCTTGGCGCCGATCTTGGGGGCGGAAAGCCCCTTCATTCCCTGCTCAAGCACAAAGCCGCGGATCTTGCCGCCATGCACTTCGGACTTGGCCCAGACGACAAAGACATCGGCAATCGGCGCGTTGGAAATCCACATCTTGGTGCCCGAAAGGCGATAGCCGCCCTCGGTCTTTCGGGCCACGGTCTTCATGCTGCCCGGGTCGCTGCCGGCATCGGGCTCGGTCAGGCCGAAGCAGCCGATCCAATCGCCCGAGGCCAGCTTGGGAAGGTATTTCCGGCGCTGCGCGTCCGAGCCATAGGCCAGGATCGGGTACATCACCAAAGACAACTGCACCGACATCATCGAGCGATAGCCGGAATCAACCCGCTCGATCTCGCGCGCCACCAGCCCGTAGCTGACATAGCCCGCATCAACGCCCCCGTATTCCTCGGGTGTGGTCACGCCGATCAGACCCATTTCCCCCATTTCGCGGAAGATCTCGGGGTCGGTTTCCCCGGCCTCATACGCCGCTTGGACACGCGGTTGCAGTCTCTCCTGCGCATAGGCCCACGCTGCGTCGCGGATCATCCGTTCGTCTTCCGTCAATTGAGACTCCAGCCGGAACGGATCGTCCCAGGTGAATGTCCCAAGTTCGGGGCGGCTGCTTTTGTCGAAATCCTTGGGCATGGTTTGTCCCTTCCTCATGCGGCCTTTGCGGTCTTGGCTATGGCCGATTCCAGCGCCGCCTCGAGAATTTCGAGCGCCTCGTCGACCTGGGTGCCCGGCGTCGTCAGCGGCGGCAGAAGCCGGACGACATTGGCGCGCGTTCCGCATGGCAGGATGATCAACCCGCGTGTTTCGGCTTCGGCCACGATGGCCTGGGTCAACGCCGGATCGGGGTTGCAGGACGTGCGGTCCGACACAAGCTCGAATGCGATCATCGCGCCGAGGCCGCGCACGTCGCCAATGGCTTCCATCCCCTGCCGGTCGGCAATCTCGGTCAGGCGGGTCTTGATACGGTCTCCGATGGCGTCCGCCCGCGCGCACAATTCCTCGTCTTGGATCACGTCCAGAACGGCATTCGCGGCGGCGACGGCCAGCGGGTTGCCCGCATAAGTGCCGCCGATCCCGCCGACCGGCGCGGCATCGACGATCTCGCGGCGGCCCGTGACGGCGGAAAGCGGGAACCCACCCGCGAGCCCCTTGGCCATGGTCACCAGATCGGCCGCGACCCCGGCATGTTCCATGGCAAAGAGCCGCCCAGTGCGGGCCATGCCGGACTGCACCTCGTCGGCGATCAGCACGATGCCGTACAGGTCTGCAATTTCGCGCAAGCGGCGCAGGAATTCCGGCGGCGCGATGTTGAATCCGCCTTCGCCCTGGACCGGTTCGATGATGATCGCGGCGACACGCTCGGGATCTATGGTGGATTTAAAGAGCTGGTCCAGTTGCGCCAGGCTCATCTCGGGCGTGACGCCGTGAAAGGCGTTGGGGAAGGTGACATGGTAGACTTCGGGTGGCATCGCGCCAAAGGATTTCTTGTATGGTGCGACTTTGCCGCACAGGGCCATTCCCATCAGCGTGCGACCGTGAAACGCGCCCGAAAAGGCAATCACGCCGGAGCGCCCGGTATGGGCGCGCGCCATCTTGACCGCGTTTTCAACCGCCTCGGCGCCGGTGGTGACCAGCATGGTCTTCTTGGCAAAATCACCCGGCGTCGCCGCATTCAGCCTTTCCGCCAACCGCAAGTAACCCTCGTAGGGGGCGACGTGAAAGCAGGTGTGGGTAAAGGCCCCGGCCTGGCTTGCGACAGCCGCCAGCACCTTGGGGTGCCGGTGCCCGGTATTGTTGACCGCGATCCCGGCGGCAAAATCGAGGAAGCGCCGGCCGCCTACATCCCACAATTCCGCGTTTTCGGCTTTGGCCGCATATATGCCGCGCGTTGCGACCCCCGTTGCCACGGCATTGGCCCGGCGGCGTTCGAGTTCTTCGATGTTAGGCATGTGACCTCCAAGGAGTCCAGTATTTTGAGCATCAATAGCTCAAAATAATGAGCAACACAATTCTTTTATTTTGAGGCGCATCGGCCTAGATTTCATGGATTGTTGCAGCAAGAGGCGGCGTGATGGACGACTTCGATATTGGGACCAGATTGCGAGAACTTCGCATGATTCAAGGGTTTTCGCAAAGAAAGCTGGCCGAGGAAGCAGGAGTTCCACATGGTCAGATTTCGATGGTTGAAACCAACAAGAGTAGCCCTTCGGTTGCAACGCTGCGCAAAATATTGGGCGGTCTTGGTGTTGGAATGTCAGAGTTTTTTGAGCCAGAATCGAATCAAACCGACGAGGTTTTCTTTACACCCGATCAGTTCAAGGACCTGACCTCGCGCATCTATTCCGACCGTGTCGACAGCATAGGCCGGTTGACGCTCAGACAGGTTGGCAATGCCAGGGACTTCGGGTTGCAGATTCTGCATGAGACCTATGAGCCGGGCGCCGACACCGGTCCCGACATGTTGTCTCACCCGGCAAGCGAAGGTGGGGTCGTCGTGTCAGGGCAATTGGAAGTCACCGTCGGCGAGAAGGTGAGGGAGTTAAAGGCCGGCGACGCTTACCTGTTCCATTCACAAGAGCCGCACCGTTTCCGCAATGTGTCTGACCGCGTCGCGGTTGTGGTGTCCGCCTGCACGCCACCGTATCTTTGAGCGGACCGGCCTTGACTGTCGCGTGATTGGCACTTCGCCTTTTCTTGTGCGTTCCCTGTCACCTTGGGCCGACATTCGTTCATGTGGTTTTCAAATCGACACATTTGTGGGGTGCATGAAATGACTTGTCACAGCCGATATTGTTAAAAAAGTCGCTAGAATTTGCCCACTTGGGTCGGCTACAGCTTTGATTGGCTTTGTCGTCAGGACAGAGGTGATGATCTCACCATTGTCGGGATCAAACCCAACATGCAGTTTCCGCCATGATTTACGCCGCCTTTGCGGTCCGTGCTTCTCTTCCATCCATCCGGCATGACTCGTCAGCTTCAGCCCGGTGCTGTCGGCGATCAATGTGATCGGGCTGTTGGGTGTCCGTGGTGCCGGGCGAAGACAAGGCCCCGCTCCCCGGCGTGACAGTGTCGAATAATCGGGAGCCGGCAGGTCCAGGCCGGCGAGCTTCAGGAGGGATCGCACCAGCCCCTGCGTCTGCCGCAAAGCCTGTCAAAAATCACCCGCAGGGTCAGGCAGATCTCAATCGCCAGATCCGAATAGACCAACGGACCGCCCCGCGTTCCCGAACCGGGTGCAAACCAGCCGGACAGAAGGCCCTCCTCGAACCAGATTGTCGGTATTGTCACGTTAACTCGCGCATTCGGCGAGTCGTGGTACCGATGGTATATCAAGCGACATTCGCGGCGGCTTCGCACATCTTGAAAGCTTCGGGCCGATGGTAGCGAATGGAGAGGGCGGAACGACGGCGGGCTGGGACAGAGAAATGATTTCGGGTTGCGGACTTCATGGGGACGAAACGCTGCAAGCCGCCCGGTGATCGGAAGCCCTGCATTGCTCGCTCTCGTGTTCGAAATGGCAGATGGCTGTTTTCAGCTCGGTTGTTGAGGCCCTTGTGAGACCAATGATCAAGGCCGGGCGCGACCTCGCGTTTTGCGGCACCATAGGATCGCAATTTGTCCGTAATGATCCTTTTGGGTGCGAATCTCCAACGTTTCATCAGCTTGATCAAAAGCTGCCTTGCGGCGCGCTTGTCTCGCCTCGGTCGAAGGATTTCCTCAAGAACGACACCGTGTTGGTCTACGGCGCGCCAGAGCCAATATGACTGGCCCGCGATCTTCACGACGACTTCGTCCAAATGCCAGACATCGCCGGGGCGCGGCTGCCGGCGCCGTAGAGCGTGTGCGATCAGGGGGCCGAACTTAACGGTCCAGCGCCGGATCGTCTCATACGAAAGCTCCACGCCACGTTCCAGCATCAGCTCCTCGACCTCGCGCAGGCTCAAATTGAACCGGGCGTAGAGCCAGACAACATGAGCAATGATCTGAGGTGCAAAGCGTTGACGCTGGTAGCTGATTTTCTTTGTTTGCATCGAAACTGCCTACGCCCACATCAGTAAACCAGCAACTTCAGGCCCGTTGATGTGACAACACCGATAGCTATCCAGCGTGCGGACATCATCAGGGCCAGCGGTCAAACGCGCCGCGCAAACATGCCGGACAAATGACCGCTACGCAAAACGATCAAAATCACAAAGAAACCCCTTGCAAAATCGGAGCTGTCCACAAATGGCAATGCCCCTGGGCCACATCTGTTTCGGCCGCCTTCAGCGCCGTCAGGAAGAGTCGCGCCATCAGCTTATTGTAGACGAATAGGAACGCTTGTCCCGTGCGGTTGGAAAGGTCTGGACCCTGTCGGCCGATTTCAAGGCGCGATGCCTGCGGTGCGCGGACAAGCTTGAACTGGTCCGTTCCGGGCTCGACGACACGATGCGCGGTCTCTATCAGTCGAGGCGCGCCCGATGGCACGACCGCCCCGAAGTCGGCGATCTGAGGACGGCAGCGTATTGCCGGTCCATCGAACGGATCGCCGCGGGCTATCGCTCGAAAGGGCTGTAGGTCAGCGGTTCAGGAACGAAAGTGGGTCGCGCTGAAACTCGGACGGCGTGACCCCGAATTTTGCCTTGAACAGGCGCGAAAACTGCGCCTGATCGGCAAAGCTGAACCGATAGGCCACCTCGGAAATCGGCAGAGCCTGCGCGGCTTGCAAACGGTCCCGCGCAGCGATCAGACGCTGGTCGCGGATCCGCTGGCTGACCGTTCCGTTCACGTCCTTGAACAGATCGTGCAGGTAGCGCTTGGAGATGCCGCAGCTCTCGGCGATCAGGTCTGGCGAAAGGTCGGCATTCTTCAGGTTGGTCCGTATGAACTTTTCGACCCGCGCCAAGTGCGCGGCGCGTACTGAGGAATAACCGCTTTCACCGGCATCCGAGGCTTCATTCAGCGCCAGCCCCAGCAATTCCAGCAACTGGCGGCCGATGGTTTCGCCCGAGGTCTCGGAAAGGCTGTCAATTTGTTCCTGTGTATGGTTGACCATGGCCGCGAACAACCCTGCGGTGCCGGTCGTCGCGTCGATTACCCGGGCGCAAAACCGGTCCGGCTGGCGCACCCGTTCGGCCAGCGCGCGTCGGTTCACCTTCAGCACGAAAAGATCGTTGGGGCGTTCATAGAGAAACCGATACGGCTCATCGCCGCGTTCGATGATAAAACCGCCCGGGTCACACCGCACATCGCGTCCGAGCTGCCGGAATTCCACCGCGGTCGTTCTTGGCAGGGTGACCAGGTATTCCTCTTCGCGCGCGCCCTTGATGTGCGACTTGCGGCGTTCGTATTGCACCGGATCGGAGGTCAGCCGCGACAGCCCCACGTGACCCAGCGACGTCCGGCTGAGCCTGCCATCGAATTGGAGCGGATCCTGAAACTGCAGTTGGAGCGGGAAATAGGACTCCACCACCACCCCGTTCCATCGGCTGGAACGGTGCTGCGGCTCGATCGCGGCCGTCGAAAAACGAAGCCCGGCGGTCATGAAATTTCTCTCCTCCGCTCGATTGATACGCCGAAAACCCTTCTTCTCCAAAGGAATTCCGGCGCGCTGCGCTTAGCGTCAAAGCTTCTTGCGCGGAATGACAAATTTTCCTGCACCCATCGTCAATCGCTCCTGCACTCATCGTCAAGACCGTGAAGAAAGCGTCGACAATCCTTGTTGGCAGAGATCGATGTGCCTGGGGGTCAACGGCCGGATCGACCGACCCGCCCCCGTCGCACAGCAAGCAAAGGATGGACTCTCATGGCCCAAAAACCTGTCGACCCGATCACACTTTCCGTGGTGCGTGGCGTTCTGGAGACAACGCAGCGCGAGATGACGCTAGCACTGGAAAAGACGGCGCGCAGCTCGGTCTTCAACCTCGCGCATGACTATTCGACGGCGCTGTTCAACCACACGCCCGAGATGATTTTGCAAGGCCAGGACATTCCGATCCACCTTGGCAGTCTCATCCCGGCGATGAAGGCCGTCGACGCCTTCTTCGACGGCGACATCCATGAGGGCGACCTGATCCTGCACAACGATCCGGATTACGCCGGCAGCCACATCATCGACACGTGCATGTACTATCCGGTGTTCTACAAGGGCGAGCTTGTCTTCTGGACCGTCTGCAAGGGGCACCTGACCGACATCGGTGGCCCGGTTCCGGCCGGCTACAACCCCGAGGCCAAGGAGATCTTTGCCGAGGGTCTGCGCATTCCTCCGATCAAGATCTGGGACAAGGGCAAGCCGCGGGAAGACATCCTGAACATGCTGCTCACCAACATGCGGGCGCGCCGTGACCAGGAGGGCGATTTCAACGCCCTGATCGGTGCTTGCCAGGTAGGGGCACGCAACCTGACCGCGCTGATGGACAAATACGGAAAGCAGACGGTTCAGGATTGCATCGAAGTCCTGTTGGACATGGCCAACAAGCACATGAACAGCCTGATCACCAAGGTTCCGGACGGCACCTATTCGGGCACCGCAGTTCTGGAGGACGCAGGCCACGGCTTCGGCGATTTCGACATTACGGCGACGGTCACCATCAAGGGCGAAAGCTGTCACATCGAGATCGAGAGCCCGCCGCAGATCCCCTATTTCATCAATTCATACGAGGGCAACAGCTATTCCGGCGTTTACTTGGGCCTGATGATGTTCGCGCAATTGCCGCCGCCCTACAACGAAGGGCTTTACCGCAACGTGACGGTCGACATGGGGCCGCGCGGCACGTTGTGCAACGCCAAGCCCCCGGCCCCGCACGCGAACTGCACCACGACGCCGATGGAGACGCTGACCGACGCGGTGCGGCTGGCCTTCGAACAGGCCGCGCCCGAGAAGGTTTCGGCCTCATGGGGCCACGCCAACGGCTGCAACATCGCCGGCTGGGACACCCGCCATGACGAGGAATATGTCACCATGGTGCTGGCCTCGATCATCTCGGGCGCCGGCGCCACGGCAAGCCAGGACGGATGGCACGTGCGCGGACCCGAGTGCTGTTTCGGTGCGCTGACCAGCGGTGATATCGAGATGCTGGAACATTCCTACCCGATCATCATCCACCGTTATTCGATGATGATCGACTCGGGCGGCGCCGGCAAATTCCGCGGCGGGTCCGGTGCCTGTTGGGAGGTCGAACCGCTCGACAAACCGATGACGCTTGTCACCTTTGGCGAGGGCCGGCGCATCCCCGCCATGGGCGCTGGCGGCGCGAAATCCACCCTGATCGAGCCCAAGGTCGGCAGGCTGGAAGTCACCCGCAACGGCGAGACCGAGATCATTACCGACAACGTGATCGAAACCATCAATCCGGGCGAACGCGCAGCCAACAAGAACCCGGGCGGCGGCGGCTTCGGCAACCCGTTCGAACGCGACGTGCGCAAAGTCATCGAAGACATCCGCAACGGGCTGGTCAGCCTGGAAGGCGCCCGGCTGGATTACGGGGTGGTCTTTGCCGACCCCGAAACGCTGAGCGTCGACGAAGACGCCACGGCCAAGGCCCGCGCGGCTGCCTGAAGCCCCTTACAATAAAGGAACAAAATCATGCGTAGCAAATATCGTCTGGGCATCGACGCCGGCGGCACCTTCACCGATTTCATCCTCGCCGATGCCGAGGGTGAGGTGCAGATCTTCAAGGTGCTCTCGACACCGAACCAACCCACTAAGGCCATTCGCAATGGGTTGACGCTGATCACCGAGGAAACCGGACTGACCGCACAGGAGATCGTGTCGAACTCTGATCTCTGCATCAACGGCACGACCGTCGGGCTGAACGCTCTTATCACCCATACCGGGGCCAAGACCGGTCTGATCGCCACGAAGGGCCACGAGGATTCCATCGAAATCCGGCTGGGCCACAAGGAGGACGGCTATCGCTACGATCCCGACTATCCGCCTGCCACGATGCTGGTGCCGCGCCATCTGCGCCGCGGCGTGCGCGAGCGGGTCCTTTCGGACGGCTCGGTGCGGACGCCGTTGACCGAAGAAGACGTGCGCAACGCCTGCCGCTATTTCATCGCCGAGGGCGTGGAATCGGTCGCCATCAGCCTTGTCTGGTCGGTGCTTCACCCCGAGCACGAGATGCGCGCCGCCGAGATCGTCCGCGAGATGATGCCGGATGTACGCCTGACCATCGGCAGCCAGCTTTACCCGCAGGTACGCGAATACACCCGCACCTCGACCGCCATCGTCAATGCCTACCTGGCGCCGATCCTGCAGCGCTATGTCGAAGCGATCGATGCCTATTTCCGCGAACTCGGGTCGAAGAACCCGGTACGCTACTTCCAGTCTAACGGCGGCCTGGCCCTGGGCAAGGTGGTGTCCGATCAATCGGTCTATGCCATCAACTCCGGCCCGGCGTCCGCGCCGCAGGCGGCGCTGGACGTGGGCGCGCCCTGGGATGAGCAGAACATCATCACCTGCGACATGGGCGGCACCTCGTTCGACATCACCCTGACGAAAGACGGCAAGGCCAACGTCAACAAGAACATCGACTTCCTGCGCTACCGCATCGGAATCCCGATGATCCAGGTGGAAACTCTGGGCGCAGGCGGCGGTTCGATCGGCTGGATCGACGAGATGGGGCTGATGCAGATGGGGCCGCAATCCGCCGGATCCGAACCCGGACCGGCCTGTTATGGCCAGGGCGGTGAACAACCGACTACCACCGACGCGAATCTCGTGCTCGGCTATCTCAACGCCGATGGTCTGGTGGGTGGCCGCCTGCCGCTCGACCTCGAAAAGTCGCGCGCGGCGATCAAGACGCAGCTTGCGGATCCGCTGGGGATCAGCGTCGAAAAGGCCGCGCACGGCATGTTCACCATCGTCAACAACAACATGGTGAACGCCATCCGCCGCGTATCGGTCGAACGCGGCTACGATCCCCGCGATTTCGTCCTGATGGGGGCGGGCGGCGCCACCGGGGCCCACATCACCGCCCTCGCGCGTGAGATGGGCATTTCCAAGGTGCTGGTCAACAAGCTCGCGTCCGGTCTTTGCGCCTATGGCCAAATCATCTCGGACGTGAAGTACAACTACATGGCCCCGGCGCCTTTGCGGCTGCAAGGCAAGCAAGCGGCACGGACGCTGGACGATCTGTTCAATGGGCTTGAGACGCGTGGCCGCGACGACCTTGCCGGCGACGGCTTCACCGACAGCAACATCTCGATCAGCCGCACGCTCGACATGCGCTATGTCGGGCAGGTGCATGAGTGCACGGTCGAAATCAGCCCCTTCAAAGTCACCGAGAACTCGCTCGAGGCAATCAAGGAAGCGTTCCACGCGCGTCACAAGGAACTTTATACCTACGACGAGCCGCACAATGCCGTCGAAGTGGTCAATGTCGAAAGCGCCATCACCGGCCATGTCGACAAGCCCCGGCGGATGCGGATCGGCCCGGGGCAGGGCGCCGCATCGGCGCTCAAGGGTCACCGCGACATGGTGTTCAGCGCCGACGGCATCGCTCAGAACACACCGGTCTACGACGGCTCGTCCCTTGGTGCCGGCGACACCCTGCATGGACCCGCGGTGATCGAGGAAGTGACCACCACGATCGTTGTCGAACCCGGTTGGACCGTGAACCTGCACGAAACCGGGACCTATGTGCTGGTGGCTGATACGGGCGCGCGGCAACCGGCCACGTCCAAGTCATTGGCCGAGGCATGATCGGTGGGCGCGATGTCAAATGACCAGTTCTCCCTGGCGGCGTCCGGGGTGACGGTGGCCTTCGGTGGCTTCAAGGCCCTGACCGATGTCACACTCAAAGTCACTCCGGGCGCAGTCCATGGGCTGATCGGTCCGAACGGTGCCGGCAAGACCACGCTCGTCAACGTGCTCAGCGGTTTTCAGGCGCCGAGCCAGGGCGAGGTGAGCCTTGACGGCCGCAACATTGGTACGCTCCCGCCGCATGAACTGCGCCGGGCGGGCGTCGCGCGCACGTTCCAGGCCGGTCGGCTGTTTTCCGGGCTCGATGTGCGCGACAATCTCGCGGTCACCGGTGTCGGGCTAGGGCACGGCCGCCACGCGTCGGATGCCGAGGCGCTGCGCGTGCTCGACTGGATGGGCATTGCCGATTTGGCTGACAAGCCCGCCGCCGGTCTGCCCTATACCGATGAACGGCGTGTGGGCATTGCACGCGCACTGATGTTCTCGCCGAGCTTCCTGCTGCTCGACGAACCCGCTGCTGGCATGTCCGAGGACGAGGCCGCCGACCTCGCAGACCTTATCCGGCGCGCCACCGAGGAGCTTGGCACCGGCGTCCTGCTAATCGAGCACAATGTCGGCCTGGTTCTGTCGGTCACCCGGCATGTCTATGTGCTCGACGCCGGACAGTTGATCGAGGAAGGCGACCGCGACGCGATCACCGCCAGCCAGCGGGTGCGCGATGCCTATTTCGGTGCAGACCAGGAGGCTGCATGATGTCCAAGCTTGGTGTATTCGATATCTCTGTCCGCTACGGCAAGATCCCGGCGGTCACAGACCTGTCGCTACAAATCAACGAAGGCGAGCGGGTCTTCGTCTCGGGGCCGAACGGTGCCGGCAAATCCTCGCTTCTAGGCGCGATCAGCGGCGCGGTGGCCACCAGCCATGGCCGGATCGAGATGGACGGCGACCTTCTCACCGGCAGGCAGCCCGAGGCGATCGCCCGCCTGGGCCTGTCCATGGTACCGGAGGGGCGCGAAATCTTTGGTGCGCTGACCGTCGAGGAAAACCTGCGCGTCGGCACCGGGATGCGCCGCGATGTCCAGGCCGTCGAGGCCGATGTCGGCGAAATTCTCGACGCATTCCCGATCCTTGCAGAGCGCCGGCATGCTGCTGCCGGAGCCTTGTCGGGGGGACAGCAGCAGATGCTGGCGATCGGCCGGGCCCTGATGACCAACCCCAAGCTGATGATGGTCGACGAACCGTCGCTGGGGCTGGCCCCGAAGATCGTGGACCAGGTCTATGAAACGCTCTGTGCCTTGCAGGAAGAACGCAGCCTGACGCTTCTGATCGTCGAGCAAAGTTCGCTCCGGGCCGCGCGGGTTGGCGGGCGGATGATCCTGATGCGGGGCGGACGGATCGTGGGCGAAGGCAATGCCGCCGACATGGCCGACCGCGAAGCCCTTGCGCAGGCGTATTTCGGCGCCCCGCGATCCAACTCGGATATGGAGGCGGCAGAATGACAAACCTGGCTCAACTTTTCTTCGACGCGGCGTCGCTCGGCGGTCTGTATGCCATGGCCGCACTGGGTATCGCCCTGATTTTCGGTGTCATGAACCTGGTGAATTTCGCGCATGGCGAATACATCGCCTTTTGCGTTTTTGCCCTGATCGTGCCGTCGACCGATGCGGTGGCGGTGATGTTCCTGGGCAAGGCCCCGGCATTGATACTGATCCCGCTTGTCCTTGGTATCGGTGCGCTTATCGCCGTGCTGTCGGAATACGCCGTCTTCCGGCACCTGCGCCGGGCCGATCCGGTGGCGATGATGGTGGCCTCTTTCGCGCTGGGTTTCGTGATCCGCAATATCCTGCTTGCGGTTTATGGCGGACGGCCCAAGGCCATCAGCCTCTGGCCCGAGCTCAACACGCCAGTCGAACTGGCAGGTGCCAGCGTGCCGCTGCTGCAACTGATCGTGATCGCGACGACGCTGATCGTGGTTGCGGCCCTTGCGCTGCTTCTCAGGAAGACCCGGCTGGGCCTGGAGATGCGCGCTGCGGCCGAGAACTTCACCATGGCGCGGCTTCTGGGCGTGCGGGCCAACGTGGTCATCACGGGTGCCTTTGCCCTTTCCGGCGCGCTGGCTGCTGCGGTGGCGCTGATCATGGTCACGCAAAGCGGCGTTGCCGATGTCCGCGTGGGCGGGCAGATCATGCTGGTTGCCTTTATCGCCACGGTGATCGGCGGGATGGGGTCGCTGCCCGGCGCGGTTGCCGCCGGGTTCCTGATCGGTGCCGTCTCGGTCCTTCTGCAAGCCGCCCTGCCGCTCGATGCGCGTCCTTTCCGAGATGCCTTTCTCTATACGCTGGTGATCGTCTGCCTGCTGCTGCGTCCGCAGGGGTTGTTCGTCCCGGCCTCTGCCAAGCCGAGGATCTGAGACCATGTCCGAACATTGCCGAAACCGCATTGCCGCTCATTCCACGCCCTTGCTTCTTGCAGGTGTCCTCGTTGTCATCGCCATTCTGGTCACGCTCTTCGGAGACAAGGCGCTGGCCCGCACCCTCACTGAGACGCTGATCCGTGTGACGCTGGTTGTCGGGCTCTGGATCTTCGTTGGCAACTCCGGCGTCATCAGCTTTGGCCACGCGGGCTACATGGCCATCGGCGCCTATTGCTCGGCCTGGCTGACCCTGCGCCCGCAGTCGAAGGCGCTGTTTCTGCCGGATCTTCCGACCTGGCTGATGGAGGCACAGTGGCACGTCCTGCCGGCTGCGATTGCCGGCGGGCTGCTGGCGGCCCTGGTGGCGCTTGTGTCGGGCGCGGCAATCCTGCGCCTGACGGGTATCGCCGCCGCCATCGCCACATTCGCTTTCCTCGCCATCGTCAACACGGTCTATTCCAATTGGGAAGGCGTTACCGGCGCCACCTCATCCGTCGTCGGGTTGCCGCGCTACGTGGATCAATGGGTGGCCCTGACTTGGGCTTTGGCGGCGATCCTGGCCGCCAACCTCTACGCCAATTCCGCCTCTGGCCTAGCCCTGCGCGCCACGCGCGAAGACGAGGTTGCCGCCCGGGCCTCGGGCATCAACATGTACCGTCACCGCCTGTGGTCGCTGGTAGTTTCGGGCTTCTTCACCGGCGTCTCCGGCGCGCTGCTGGGCCATTCCATCGGCGTTCTGAACCCCGACAGCTTCTATCTCGGCATCACCTTCATCTCGCTGGCCATGCTGGTGGTCGGCGGCATCGGCAGCTTGACCGGCGCGGTCTGCGGCGTGCTTGTGCTGTCCTTGATGATCGAACTGCTGGTGCGGGCGGAACAGGGCGTGACGATCGGCGAAGCGAGCCTGTCCCTGCCCTCCGGAACACAGGAAGTCGTGATCGGCCTGGTGATGATCCTGGTTCTGGTCCTGCGTCCCTCGGGTCTGACTGAAGGACGTGAACTCAAGCTGCGGCTTCCGCAGCCCCGCGCAGCCCTGACGCACGACCCACAAACCACCAACTGAGGAGAAACAGAAAATGAAACACCTGACGCTTGCCACGGCCCTGATGGCGCTGGCCCTGCCTGCAGCAGCCGAAGACATCACAGTGGGCTTCGCGATCGCGAAATCCGGCTGGATGGAGGCTTACGACACGCCCGCCGCCACGGCCGCCAAGATCCGCATAGACGAGATCAACGCCAATGGCGGGCTGATGGGGCGGCAGATCAAGTGGGTTGAGGCGGACACCAAAACCGACCGCCAGCAATCGGCCAAGGCCGGGTTGCAGGTGATCGACGAAGGCGCCGATATGATGATCGTCAGCTGCGATTACGACTTCGGCGCTCCCGCAGCCCTGTCGGCCGAAGCCGAGGGGATGGTGTCCTTCTTCCTGTGTGCCGAGGACGTAAAGGCGGGCATTCAGGGCGTGGGCCCGCTTACCTTTTCGGGCTCTGTGCTGGCCGCGGTGCAGGGGGCGACCATGGCAGAATGGAGCCACGCCAAGCGCGATGCCACGACCGGCTACGTCCTGCTCGACACCACGATCGAATACAACAAGGGCATCTGCAGCGGCTTTGACTGGATGTTCCCGCAACTCGACGGGACCGAGATCGTCGGGCGCGACACGTTCAAGAACGACGACGCCTCGATCGCCAGCCAGATCACCCGGATCAAGGCACTGTCAAACGAGCCGGACGTGATCATGCTGTGCTCCTATATCCCTGGCGCAGCCTCGGCCGTGCGCCAGATCCGCGCCGCGGGCATCAATTCCCTGATCCTCAACGGCTCGGCAGTTGACGGATCTTACTGGCTGGATGCAACGCCGGGCCTTTCGGGCTTCGTGGTCCCGGTCCAGGGTTCGATCTACGGTGACGATCCGCGCACGGGTGTGGAAGAGTTCAACGCTGCCTATGAAAAGGCAACCGGCGCGCGGCCTTCAAGCTCCTATGCCTACCCGGGCTACATCCTGATGGACCTCTGGGCCAAGGCAGTTGAACGCGCGGGTACCCTGGACGGAGCGGACGTCGCGGCAGAGCTTGAAAAAATGCAGAACGAAGTCACTGTCTTCGGTCCCCGCTCTTTCAGTGATGAATTGCATCATCAGAACACTGCGGAAATGCAGATCATCGAGATTACCGATGGCAGCCCGGCGGTGGTGGATCAGTGGACGATCTCCAAGTCCGTGCCACTGGACGTTCTTCTGGGCCAGAACTGAGAACCAAAGAGTCGCGCCATTGTTGACGAGGGCGCGACCCTGCCGTGTCCGTGCAAGCAGTTTCGGCACTGCGCTGCGGTCACCTCGACAACCTTTGGCCCTTTCCCGCCTCTGGCGTTGCCCGTTGGAGAAGATCGCAGATTTCACCCACCTGATCGCAGCACATATTGCCAATACTCAAGCTCCGGTCAGATCCGGGGCTCTTGTCCCGGATCAGTTTGTGAAAATGGAAATTCGGGATGAGCATTGGCTTGATCATCTCGAAATTTTGCGACAGGTGGAAATCGCGCGGTGCAAACAGCGAATGGTGGCGGATATTTAAGACTTCGCGCTGCGTGGCCGTGTCGGCATCCTCACCAAGCGAGACTACGGGCAGTACCGGGTAGCTGATGGGCTGAAACTTCGCTGCGAACAGCGAGGAACAGATTGCCCTGATCGGATCCCGAACCCCACCGCCAGCATCCGGAGCCGCCAACGCGCGGGCAACGTGGGCGGTGACGTAACGCAACGCTGGGCAGCTTTCCGAGTGTCCGTCCGCTGAGTTCAAGAGATCGCAACTCAGTCTCGACAGGCGACATTCATCCATGTGGTTTTCAGTTCCACATATTTATCAATAGCATGCAATGACTTGTCACGCCCGATTCCGGATTCCTTGAATCCGCCGAAGGGTGTGGTCAGGTCATCGCAGTCATAGCAGTTAACATAGACCAGACCGGCCCGGATGCCCTTGGACACTTTGTGCGCGATTGACAGATCGTCGGTCCAGACCGCCGAGGCCAGCCCGTAACAGCTCTCATTGGCGATCTTGACCGCCTCGTCGACGCTGTCGACCGGGATGACCGTCAGCAGCGGGCCGAAGATTTCTTCTTGAGCGATGCGCATGTCATTTGACGCATTGTCGAAGATTGTCGGCTCGATATAACAGCCGCCAGTCTGCTGCCGGGCACGTCGGCCACCGGTCGCGAGAGTTGCGCCATCCTCGGCTGCATGCTCGACAAACTGCAGGACGCGACCGGTGTGCCGTTCATCCACCATCGCGCCCATGCTCGTGGCGGGGTCCAACGGATCGCCCGGCGCATAGCTCTTTGCGATCTCGACGAGGGTCTCCACCACCTGAGCATGGATCGACCGTTCGACGATCAGACGGCTGGGACAGGTGCACATCTCGCCTTGGTTGAAAAATGCTGAATGCGCCGAAGTCGTTGCCGCGTGCACCGTGTCGCGGTAGCTCGACAGGATGATGTTAGGACTCTTGCCGCCCAGCTCCAGCCCAAGCCGCTTGAGGTTGGATTGCGCGGAATACATCATAAAGTACTTGCCCACCTGGGTCGAGCCGGTGAAGAACAGCCCGTCCACATCCATGTGCAACCCGAGCGCGCGGCCCACCTCCGGCCCGTCGCCGGTCACGACGTTGAAGACGCCTGGCGGGATGCCGGCCTCGAGCGCCAGCTCGCCGAGACGGATCGCGGTCAACGGCGATTGCTCGGCCGGTTTAAGGATCACCGAATTGCCGGTGGCCAGCGCAGGCGCCACTTTCCAGGCCGCCATGACCATCGGAAAGTTCCACGGGACGACTGCGGCGACAACGCCTAGCGGCTCCTTCGTGACCATGGCGACGGTGCCTGGCGCTGTCGGGGCGATCTCGTCATAGATTTTGTCGATGGCCTCGCCATACCAGTCGAAGCAATTGGCTACGGCGCGGGTGTCGATCGAGGTGCTGTCCGCAATCGGCTTGCCCATGTCGAGGGTTTCCAGCAACGCCAGCTCGTCGCGATGGGTGCGCAACAGGTCGGCGAAACGACGCAGAACCAGCTTGCGCTCCGCCGGGGCACGCGCCGACCAGCGGCCATCCTCGAAAGCCAGGCGCGCGGCTGCGACGGCGCGGTCTACGTCTTCTACATCGCCGCAGGCCACATCGGCCAGGTGGCGACCATCGACGGGGCTGACCGAGGCAAAGGTTTTGCCCGAAGCGGCATACACCAGCTCTCCGTTGATCATCATCTGCGACGGGATGTCGAGGGTTCGGGCTTTTTCATGCCAATCGGTGGCCACGCGCGTCTCCTTTTCGGATGTGATATCACTTAATATTAAATGATATCACAAATTGTCAAGCGCCAATGCAAATTTGAACTGAGTACTGCGGTCTCGACCAAGATCGTGGCAGGGATTTCCCTGAATTCGTCCCTGACTCAGGCTACTTGGTTGCCGCCAGGCACTTTCGTCAACTGCTGACGCGCACTACGGCTCATGCCTTCGCGTATGTCGCTCTCCGTTGCAATGAGCAGTGCTGCCACGTCGCGTGAGGAAAGGGCGTCGAGGATCTCCTTGTGCCGGTCGACGGTGTAGTATTCCTTGATGTTTTCAATCACCTGACGCTGGAACGGACCCATCTGCAGCCAGACGCTCTCGATTACCGGCATGGACACCTGGTGCGGGTTGGCCCTGTAGAGCGTACGGTGGAAGGTCTGGTTCAGGATCGTCAACTGGTCGAGGTCGTTATCGCTCAGGGCGTCGTCCATCTGCCGGTCTACGGCACGCATTTCGTCGATGATCACGTTGGAAATATAGGGCAAAGAGCGTTCCGCCGCGTGCACCTCGAGCGCGATGCGCAGGGCCAGCAACTCTTCGAATCGACCCAGGCTCATATTCGGCACCGTCATACGCCGGTTTTGCAGCACCTCGATGGCGTGTTCGGTACTCAGCCGGCGCACCGCTTCGCGGATTGGCGTCGGGCTGAGCCCCATCGCCTCGGCCAGCCCGCGCATGGTGAGGTTGGTGCCGGGGGGAATCGCACCGACCATGATCGCGTAGCGCAGGCGTTCGTAAACATACTCCTGGGTCGTGAGATCCGCCCGCATGGGGATCTCGGGGACGTCGAGCTGATGATGCTTGGCCATTGTCTTACCTGCTAAATCTTCCTCTTTGTGATAGTATTTGGAAAAGAAGTTGACACAAGAGCTAAATGAAATCTAAAAGGTACAAATGATATCACAAATTATCACGTCAAGGCTGGGGAGCGAAGATGCCGGAGCATGACATGACAAAATGGCTGGCAGTTCGCCCCGAGATCGAGTCGATCTTTGCCTGCGTTTGCGATCTCAACGGCACCCTGAGGGGCAAGCGGGTTCCGGTGGATCAGGCCGACAAGGTCGTCGACGGCAGTATCCGGATGCCCCTGTCGGTTACCGGTGTCGATATCTGGGGCGAGGATATCGAGGGCAGCGAGCTGGTGTTCGAAACCGGCGACAGCGACGGGCTGTGCGATTTCACCGGGCGCGATCTTCTGCCTGTCACCTGGACCGAACGGCCGACCGCCATGGCGATGCTCTGGATGCGTCAGGAGGACGGCACGCCCTTTGCCGGCGATCCGCGCCGCGCGCTTGGCAATGTGGTTGACCGCTACAAGGCTTTGGGCCTGACGCCTGTGGTGGCCACCGAGTTGGAATTCTATCTCTGCGATCCGTCCAGCGACCGCCCCGAAGCGCCGCTGTCGCCGGTCACCGGCAAGCGGCTGGATTCCGACGGAGTTCTGTCGATCGACGAGTTGCAGCATTTCGACTGTTTCCTGAACGAGGTCTACGATTGTTGCGCCGCCCAAGACATTCCTGCCGATGCGGCGATCTCGGAAAACGGGGCAGGGCAGTTTGAGATCAACCTGATGCATGTCGCCGATCCGCTGCGCGCAGCCGACGATGCGGTCCTGTTCAAGCGGCTGGTGCGCGGCGTTGCGCGCAAGCACGGCTTTGCGGCGACCTTCATGGCAAAACCCTATGGCGACCGCGCCGGAAGCGGCCTTCATGTGCATTTCTCGCTGTTGAACGAGGCGGGCGAGAACGTCTTTGACAATGGCGGTGAAGAGGGCACCGAGGTCATGCTGAACGCGGTCGCCGGTCTGCTGGCGACGATGCAGGAAAACAGCCTGACCTTCGCGCCGCACGAAAACTCGTTCCGTCGCCTGATGCCGGGCGCACATGCGCCGACCAGCGTAGCCTGGGGCTATGAAAACCGCACCGCGGCGATCCGCATTCCCGGTGGCAGTCACAAGGCGCGGCGGATCGAACACCGCGTCGCCGGCGCGGACGCCAATCCTTACCTTATGCTGACAAGCGTCCTGGGCGGCGCGCTGGTCGGGATCGAGCAGAAGATGACCCCGGCAGACCCGATCGTCGGCGATGTCTACCAGCTCGACCTGCCGCATCTGCCCTTGGACTGGGCCAGTGCCATCGACGCCTTCAAGCGCGGCAAGCATGTGCCCGAGGTCTTTTCCAAAAGGCTGCAGAAGATGCTGGTGGAATGCAAGGCGCAAGAGCTTCAGCGCTTTGCCCGCCATGTCACGGACTTCGAATATCACTCTTACCTGGAGGTCGTATGATGAACGCGATGACTCATCCCTATGCCGGTGACGGCAGCCACACCTCGAGCTACTATGCTGCCTCGGCCAACCCGTCGCCCGAGCGTCCGGAGCTGACCGGAGCCAACGAGATCGACGTCTGCATCATCGGCGCCGGCTACAGCGGACTCTCGACCGGGCTGCACCTGGTGGAAAAGGGCTACAAGGTCGCGATCATCGAAGGCGCACGGGTCGGCTGGGGCGCATCGGGGCGCAATGGCGGGCAGATCGTCAACGGACTGAACGCCAGCCTGCAGACCATCAAGAAACGCTATGGCCAGGACACTGCTACCTTCGTCGCCGGGCTGGTGCAGGAAGGCGGCGAGATCATCCGCGAGCGCGTCAAGACCTATCACATCAAGTGCGACCTGAAACAGGGCAACATTTTCACTGGTCTGACCAAGGCGCATATGCGCGAGCTGGAAGAGCGGATGAACCTCTGGGCCAGCTACGGTATCAAGAACCAGGAGATGCTCGACAAAGATCAGCTGCGCCGCCACATCAACTCGGACTTATACGAGGGCGGGCTGATCGACCATTCCGGCGGCCACATGCACCCGCTGAACCTGGCCCTGGGCGAGGCGGCGGCCTTCGAGAAACTGGGCGGCACGATCTACGAGATGTCCCCGGTCACCGACGTCGATACCGAGGCCGCACGCCCGGTGGTGAAGACCGCCAGGGGGACGATGACCTGCAAGACGCTGGTGCTTTGCGGCAATGCCTATCTCGGCCACGTGGTGCCGACGCTGACCTGGCGGGTGATGCCGGTGTCGACTCAGGTGATGGCGACCGAACCCTTGGGCGAAGAGCGTGCCAATGCGTTGCTGCCGACGGACCACTGCGTCGAGGACATCCGCTACATCCTCGATTACTATCGGCTGTCCGGCGACAAGCGGCTGCTGTTTGGCGGCGGCACGGTCTATGGCGGCACCGATCCGGTCGATATCGAGGGCAAGCTGCGCGCCAACATGGACAAGGTGTTCCCGCAACTGAAGGGCGTGAAGATCGATTACGCTTGGAGCGGCAACTTCGCCCTGTCCTTCAGCCGCGTGCCGCAGATGGGCCGGATCGGCGACAACACCTATTTTGCGCATGGCTATTCCGGCCACGGCGTCACCGGCTCGCACACCTTCGGGCGGATCCTGTCCGAGGCCATCGACGGCGATCTGACCCGTTTCGACGTGTTCGAGAACGTGCCTTGGTATCCCTTCCCGGGGGGGCGCATGTTCCGCGTGCCTTACTCGATGGTCGGATCCTGGTGGTACGCGCTGCGCGACAAGTTCGGCATCTAGTATGATCTTCAATACCTTAGGGAGGAAACCTATGAAGACCCTTGCAACCATGTGCTCTGTGATGGCCCTGACCGCTGGCGCGGCCTCGGCCGAAGGCGAGCTCAATGTCTATCACTGGTCGGACTACGTGGCTGAAGACACCATCGAGAAGTTCGAGGCCGAGACCGGCATCAAGGTGAACTACGATGTCTATGACAGCAACGAGGTGCTCGAAGCCAAGATGCTGACCGGTTCAAGCGGCTATGACGTGGTGGTGCCCTCGGTCGAGTTTCTGGCCCGCCAGGCGCAGGCCGGTGTCTATTCCGAGATCGACAAGGCGGCGCTGTCGAATTACGGCAACCTCGACCCGGAGATCATGAAGGTCGTCGCGGTCAACGACCCGGACAACACCTATGGTGTGCCCTACATGATGTATACCACCGGGCTGGGCTACAACACCGACATGGTGTCCGAGCGCATCGACGAAGACAAGATCGGCAGCTGGGACATGGTCTTTGATCCCGAGACCGCCGCCAAGCTGGCCGATTGCGGCATTGCCGTGCTGGACAGCCCCTCCGAGATCATGGCGCCCGCGCTGCACTACCTCGGCCTCGATCCGAATTCCGAGGACAAGGGCGACTTGGAAAAGGCCACCGAGCTTATGCTTTCGGTGCGTCCGCACATCCGCTATTTCCACTCTTCGCAGTATATCAATGACCTGGCCAACGGCGATATCTGCGTCGCGGTGGGTTATTCCGGCGACGTGCTCCAGGCCCGCGACCGTGCGGACGAGGCCGGGCAGGGGATCAACTTGACCTATGCCATTCCCAAAGAAGGCGGACAGGTCGGCTTTGACATGATGGCGATTCCCGACGACGCACCCAACCCGGAAAATGCGCTGAAGTTCATCGACTTCATCCTTCAGCCCGAGATCGCGGCGGACATCAGCAACTACGTCTACTTCGCCAATCCTAACACCGCGGCGACCGAGTTCGTGGCCGACGAGGTCAAGAATGACCCCGGCATCTATCCATCGGACGAGATCCGCTCCAAGCTCTTCTCGATCAAGCCGCATACGCCGCGCTACGACCGGTCGCTGACCCGCGCCTGGACCACCATCAAGACCGGCAAGTAAGCCTGCGCTCCGGAGCCCGCGACGCCGGGCTCCGGCACCTTCTCACGAACCTTCAAGGGGGCTGTCATGTCTGAAGGCCAACTGACCACCGACGCGAAGCCTTGGGCCGATCCCAACGCGACGCCGTTCCTGCAGATCAAGAACATCACCAAGAAGTTCGGCGCCTTCGTTGCCGTCGAAAACGTCTCTCTCGATATCTACAAGGGCGAGATCTTCTGCCTGCTCGGCGGCTCCGGCTGTGGCAAGTCGACGCTGCTGCGGATGCTGGCGGGGTTCGAAACCCCCACATCCGGCCAGATCATCGTGGATGGTCAGGATCAGGCCGGCATCCCGCCCTATGCCCGCCCCACCAACATGATGTTTCAGTCCTACGCGCTGTTTCCACACATGACGGTGGAAAAGAACATCGCCTATGGGTTAAAGCGCGACGGGCTGCCGAAAAACGAAATCGCGACCCGCGTCACCGAAATGTTGTCGCTGGTCCAGATGGACCAGTTCGCCGCGCGCAAGCCGCACCAGCTTTCCGGCGGTCAGCGGCAGCGCGTGGCGCTGGCCCGGGCGCTGGTGAAGAAGCCGAAGCTTTTGATGCTGGACGAACCTCTCGGTGCGCTCGACAAGAAGCTGCGCGAGGAAACCCAGTTCGAGTTGATCAAGATCCAGGAAAGCCTAGGTGTCACCTTCGTCGTGGTGACCCACGACCAGGAAGAAGCCATGACGCTTTCGAGCCGCATCGGCGTGATGACGGCGGGCGAGATCATCCAGACCGGCACGCCGCATGAGATCTACGAATACCCGCAATCGCGCTTTGTGGCCGATTTCATTGGCTCGGTGAACATGTTCGAGGGCCGGGTGATCGAGGACGGCAAGGATCACGTCGTCATTTCGTCGAAAGAGCTGGGCGGCGACATTTACGTGCCGCATGGCATCAGCGGCGTCGAGGGCCAGAAGATGGCCGTGGCCGTGCGCCCCGAGAAGGTGCGGATCAGCCGGACGGACCTCGGCGAGATGCGCAACAAGGTCTCCGGCACCATCGACGAGATCGCCTATATGGGCAATTCTTCGGTGTTCCAGGTGCGCCTGGACAGCGGTAAGCGTGTGCGGGTGAGCCAGTCGAACCTGACCCGCGACGATGACGATGCGCTGAGATGGGATGACAAGGTCTGGGTCGGCTGGGCCGATGATGCTGGTGTCGTGGTGGCGTCATGAGCATGTTCGCACACACCGAAACGAATGCCCGCAGCAGGCTGCCCGGCGGCAAGGCCCTCGGCGGACTTCTGCAGAGGCTGGGCCTTGGCGGGCGCGGGCTGGTGATTGCCATCCCCACGCTCTGGCTGCTGTTGTTCTTCCTGATCCCGTTCCTGGTGGTCGCCAAGATTTCGCTGTCCGAGGCGGCGATCGCTCGCCCACCGTACCTGCCGATCTGGGAATGGGACGACGGGCTGCTCAACATTAACCTGAACTTCGGCAACTATCTGTTTTTGCTCGAAGACCCGCTTTACCTTTCGGCCTATCTGGAATCGATCAAAATCGCCGGGATCTCGACGCTGATCGCGCTGCTGATCGGCTATCCCATGGCCTATCTGATCGCGCGCTCGCCCGAGAACCAGCGCAATATCCTGCTGATGCTGGTGGTGCTGCCGTTCTGGACCTCGTTCCTATTGCGCGTCTACGCCTGGATCGGGTTTCTCAAGGCCAACGGCATCATCAACAACTTCCTGCTCTGGACCGGCATCATCGACGAGCCACTGATCATGCTGCAAACCGATTTCGCGGTCTACGTGGGCATCGTCTACAGCTATCTGCCGTTCATGATCCTGCCGCTCTACGCCAACCTGGTGAAGCTGGATCAATCCTACATCGAGGCTTCGGCCGATCTGGGCGCCAGGCCGGTCACCACCTTCCTGACCGTCACCCTGCCGCTTTCGGCCAGCGGGATAATCGCCGGCTGCATGCTGGTCTTTATCCCGGCGGTCGGGGAATTTGTAATCCCGGCACTGCTGGGCGGACCCGATACGCTGATGATCGGGCGGGTGCTCTGGGACGAGTTCTTTTCGAACCGCGACTGGCCGATCGCCTCGGCGGTAGCCATCGTCATGCTCTTCGTGCTGGTCATCCCGATCATGATGCTGCGCAAGGCGCAGGCCGTCGAAGAAGGAGCAAGCTGATGCAGGGCAAGTCCAGGTTTCTCAAAATCACCGCCTTTCTCGGTTTTGCGTTCCTTTATGCGCCGATCATCTCGCTGGTCATCTTCAGCTTCAACGAAAGCAAGCTGGTGACGGTCTGGGGCGGGTTTTCGACAAAGTGGTACGCCGAACTGTTCCGCGACCCGCAGATCCTCGAAGCTGCCTGGGTGAGCGCCAAGATCGCCTTTGTCTCGGCCACCCTGGCGGTGACCGTCGGCACCGTGGCCTCTTTCGTGCTGATCCGGTTCTCGAAATTCCGCGCCAAGTCGCTGCTCAGCATGATGATCACTGCGCCTCTGGTCATGCCCGAGGTCATCATCGGCCTGTCGCTGCTGCTGCTTTTCGTTGCCATGGAGGGGCTGATCGGCTGGCCGGGCAGTCGCGGCGTCCTGACGATCATCATTGCCCATGCCACTTTCGGCGCGGCCTATGCGGCGGTGGTGATCCAGTCGCGGCTGGTCGATATGGATCTCTCCATCGAAGAAGCGGCGCAGGACCTAGGCGCCAAGCCGGTGAGGGTTTTCTTCGACGTAACCCTGCCGGTGATCGCGCCGGCGCTGGTCTCGGCCTGGCTTCTGGCCTTCACGCTAAGTCTTGACGACCTGGTGGTGGCCAGCTTCGTCTCGGGCCCCGGTGCATCGACCCTGCCGATGGTCATCTTCTCGAAGGTGCGGCTGGGGGTCAGCCCCGATGTCAACGCGCTGGCGACGATCATCATCGGGCTGGTTTCGCTGGGCATCATCGTGACGGCCCTGCACATGAACCGCAGCAAGCGCAATCTCTGAGGACACTAGGGATGAAAATCGGAATATTGCAGACCGGCCGCACGCCGGCTGAGCTTCGCGACAAGCACGGCGATTATGACGACCTGTTCAAGCGGTTGCTGGATGGGCGCGGGTTCGACTTTGTCACTTACCCGGTGCTTGACGGGGTCATCCCCGAGGCGGTGGACGAGGCCGACGGCTGGCTGATCACCGGGTCGAAGTTCGGCGTCTACGAGGGCCATGACTGGCTCCCCCCGCTGGAGGATTTCCTGCGCCGGACCTATTGCGCGGGCGTGCCGATTGTCGGTGTCTGTTTCGGCCACCAGATCCTGGCGCAGGCGCTTGGCGGCAAGGTCGAGAAATTCGCGGGCGGCTGGTCTGTCGGTCCGGTGGATTACACCGGTGCAGATGGCCGCCGTGACCGCATCATGGCCTGGCACCAAGACCAGGTGACGGCAGTGCCCGCGGACGCCGAGGTGATCGGATCCTCCGATTTCTGTGCCAACGCGATGCTGACCTACGGCAACAAGGCTCTGACGGTACAGCCGCACCCGGAGTTCACCGCCGAGTTCCTCGGCGACCTAATCGAGGCCCGCCGCGCGATCCTGCCCGATCACATTGCCGAAGGGGCGATGGCGCGGGTCAATGATCCGCTGACCTCAAGGATGCTTGCCGACCGTTTCGAAACCTTCTTCAAGAAGGAGCGCTGACACTGATTACATACGACACAGAGCGCGTCTGTGGCGCGCTCTGTGCGGTTTTTCGAGCCGAAGGTCAGAACAGGACGCTGGACGGCACTGCCAAGTTGATCGCACTTCGCTTCTCGGATAGCGAGGCAGCATGACGATACCCACCTCGATGCCACGCCTGAAGGGCTTTCGTTTCCCCCGCG
>JAUIIJ010000003.1 GCA_030431825.1 Alphaproteobacteria bacterium | reverse complement strand
CCGGAGGTGCAGACGCGACCCCGCAGACCGCGCCCGGCGGGCGGCGATCAGCCGCGCGACCTGACCCAGGACCAGCGTCGCAACGACGAGGATATAGACCAGATCGGCCAGAAAGATGAAGCGCAGCGACGGCGATGAGGCGTGCTGATCGAAGGGGCCGAGCACCATGAACGTGGCCAGCGCCAGCGCAGGCCCCAGCAACACCAGACCCAGCGTGCCCACGTTCTTGGCACGCCTGGTCTTGCGCCAGCGGTTGAATGTCATGAACGGCCTGTTCTGTGACCGGGCTGTCACGTGTCGTCCTCATACTGATGTGCCGCTCGCACGGCGTACCGCCATATTTCGTGGTCTTGTCCCGGCGCAATCGTCGAATGACACCGGCCTGCCACGGTTATGTGGCGGTTTTACATCAATTTGCGACGCCGTGTCACCTCTATATCGAGATCGGTGATCTTCTTGCGCAAAGTATTGCGATTGATGCCGAGCAGGTCGGCGCATTTCGCCTGGTTACCGCCCGTCGCCTCGAGCGCGATCTCGATCAGCGGGATCTCCATTTCCCTGAGAATGCGCGCGTAGAGCCCCGGCGGCGGCAGCATGCTGCCATGCAGGTCGAAATAGCGGCGCAAATGACGGGCGACCGAGGCCGAGAGCTTTTCCGTACTGCCCTGGCCCAGGACCGGCTCCACTTCCGGCTGGTTGCCCAGCACCACCTCGACCTCGGCGCGCGAAATCTCGTCGGCGCGGCTGGTCAGGGCAAGACGGCGAATCGTGTTTTCAAGCTGGCGGACATTGCCGGGCCAGCTATAGGCGCGAAACAGGTCCAGCGCCCCGTCGCCGAGCCGCCGCCTGACCGAGCCTTCCCGCTCGGCCCGGCCCAGGAAATGTTCGGCAAGCAACGCAATATCATCGACACGCTCGCGCAGCGCCGGCACATTCACGGTCGCGCCGCTCAGGCGGTAATAGAGATCCTTGCGCAGCCCGCCCTTCTCCATCGCTTCGGCAAGATCCCCCTGCCCGGTCGCCATGAAGCGCGGAACATGATCGCCCGGCGCATCGATCATCCGCACGATGCGGGCCTGAATCTCGTCGTCGACATCGGCAATTTCGTCGATCAGGACGGTGCCGCCCTTGACCCGTGCCAGAACCCGCGCCGGCCCCTCGAGTTCCTGGAGATCGGCGCTGGTCACCGAGATGAACGGCAAGGTTCTCCGGTCTGAAAAGTCGTGAATTGCCCGCGCGATCAGGGACTTGCCCGTGCCGCTTTCACCCGAGATCAACACCGGCAGGTCGGTGTTCATCACCTTGGCAACCAGCCTGTACAGCGCCTGCATGATGGGCGTGCGCCCCACCAGCGGCAAATCCTCGGGGCGCTCGCTGGCGGCCGGTTCGGCGGTCCCGGAGGGCGCCCGCCGCTTGAGTTCAAGCGCCCGCGATGTCCGTTTCATCAGATCGGGAAGGTCAAACGGCTTGGGAAGATAGTCATACGCCTCGGCTTCGGCCGCCTGGATCGCCGTCATGATGGTGTTCTGCGCCGAGATGACGATCACCGGCAGGCCCGGTCGATCCTCGGCGATCTTGGGCAGCATCTCGAGCCCGTTCCCGTCGGGCATCATCACGTCGCTGATGACGACGTCGCCCTTTCCCTCGCTGACCCACCGCATCAGGGTCGTCAGCGAACTGGTCGCGTGCACCTTGCACCCTGCCCGCGTCAGGGCCTGCGTCAGAACCGTGCGGATCGTGCGGTCGTCATCGGCGACAAGTACCGTGCCGTCCATCAGGAAGTCTCCTCGTTGTCAAGGCTGCGGGGAACGCGCGGAAGCGACAGGCGAAACACCGTGCGCCCCGGCACCGATGTGACCGAGATCCAGCCACCGTGGTCGGAAATGATCTTGCTTACCAGCGCCAGGCCAAGCCCGGTGCCGTTCTCGCGTCCCGACACGAACGGATCGAACACGTCGGCGCGGATATCTTCGGGCAGGCCCGGTCCGTCATCGATGATCTCGACCTGAAGCGGCAGGGACTGGCCACGGCCATCGGCACGGCGCAGCCGGAAGGAATGCTCAAAATAGCTGTGAATCCGGATTGTTCCGCCGGATGGGTCCGCCACCTCGGACGCGTTCTTCAGAAGATTCAGGATCACCTGCAACAACTGATCCGGATCGCCATAGGCCAGTGGCAACGACGGGTCGTAATCCTCGATGATGCGCATATGCGCCCCGAACCCGAGCAGGGCCGAACGGCGTGCCCGGTCCAGAACATCGTGGATGTTCACCGCGCGAAACTCCGGCGGTGACAGGTTTCCGAACTGCTCCACCTGTTCAAGCAGCTTCACGATACGCCGGCTCTCGACGACGATAAGATCCGTGAGTTCAAGCTCTTCCGGCGGCAGGTTCATGCTCAGCAACTGCGCCGCGCCGGTGATTCCAGCCAGCGGGTTCTTGATTTCATGCGCCAGCATCTCGGCCATTCCGATGGCAGACTGCGCCGCCGATTTCACCGAATGGCTCTGCGTCATGCGCCCGGCCAGTTCGCGCGGCGAGATCATGATGATCATCTTGCTCGGATCCGCGATAAGCGGCGCGATTTGCAGCGCACATTGCAGCGGTGCGCGACTGCCGGACCCGACATCGATATCGTTGACGAAAAGCGGGGTGCCGTTCGCGCGCGCCCGCGCAAAGGCGTCCTCGATCGGCGCATCGATGGCAATCACGTCCCAGACCGGCGCGCCGAGAATCGATTTGGCCGACAGGTTCAGGAACCCCTCGCCCGCCGAATTGACATCGATGATCCTGTCCCCGACATCGATCAGGAATGCAGGGACCGGCAAAGAGGCCCAGATATTTGCATCCGTGATCATGCTGCCGCGTTCTCCGGCTGGCGGGCAAGCGCATCCGGCAACAGGCGCAACACTTCCTTTGGGTCCTTCGACGTCAGCACTTGCCGACGCAGGCAGGCCCGCGTGCGCGCGTCATCCATATACCATCCAAGGTGCTTGCGGGCGACCCGCAGGCCAAGCTCCGCGCCGTAGAACGACAACATCGTCTGATAGTGGCCACAGACCATCGCCACCAGCGCGCCACCCTGCGGCACGTCGGGTGCGGGCGCGCCCCACAGGTCATGGGCCACCTTGGCCAGCAGCCACGGCCTGCCCTGCGACCCGCGCCCGATCATGACGCCGTCGCCGCCGGATTGCGCCAGCGCGCATCGCGCAGTCGCGGTGTCGATGATGTCGCCATTTGCGATGACGGGCACGTTCACCTGCTCCTTCACGCGCGCGATCGCCGTCCAATCGGCGCTGCCCTTGTAGAACTGGCACCGCGTACGCCCGTGAATCGTGATCATCTGCAACCCCGCAGATTCCGCACGCCGGGCAACATCAGGCGCGTTGAGGCAGGTGTCATCCCAGCCCAGACGCGTCTTGAGCGTGACCGGCACATCCACCGCAGCCACCACAGCCTCGATCAGACGCAGGGCATGATCGGGGGTCTTGAGCAGCGCCGAACCGGAATATCCGTTGGTCACTTTCTTGGCCGGGCAGCCCATGTTGATGTCGATGATCGCCGCGCCGCGATCGGCGACCTGCCGCGCCGCCTCGGCCATCCAGTGCGCCTCGCGCCCGGCCAGTTGAACCGCGGTGTTGGCCACATCCGCGCCCAGTTCCGCACGCTCGCGCACGCCGGGCTTGGACTGGACCATTTCCTGGCTGGCCACCATTTCGCTGACCACCAGTCCGGCCCCGAAACTCCGGACCAGATCACGAAACGGGCGGTCGGTGATTCCGGCCATCGGCGCAAGCACGACCGGCGGCGTCAGAACAGATGTATCGAATTGCGGCGTCACATGCCCAAACCTTGTGCAGTTGCACCGGGTTTAGTGGACGCCCCCCCGGCATACAACGCTCAGGCATGAAATCCTGCCGCAACGGAATGCGCTTGCACAATTATTGTGCAATGCATCCGGGGTGATTGCCACAGATTGACCCAAAGCCTAAACAGCGGGCGTGGCGCGCCGGAAACCGGCGACGCACGCAGAACCAAAAAGGCGAGCATATGGATATCAGGCTGGGAAACGGATTCGACGTGCACAGGTTCGGACCTGGCGACGCGGTCACGCTTTGCGGGGTCACGCTGCCGTTTGATCGTGGCTTGCAGGGGCATTCGGATGCCGATGTGGGCATGCATGCGCTGACCGATGCGATTTACGGGGCGCTGGCGCGCGGCGACATCGGTCAGCATTTTCCGCCCAGCGACCCGCAGTGGAAAGGCGCGGCCAGCGACATTTTCCTGCGTCACGCCATTGACCTCGCGCGGAGCATGGGCCTGGCTCCGGGCAACGTGGATGTCACCCTGATCTGCGAGGCACCCAGGATCGGACCGCATGCTGCGGCGATGCGCGCCTGTCTCGCTGAAATCACCGGCATGGACATGGCCCGTGTATCGGTCAAGGCGACAACGTCGGAACGGCTCGGATTCACCGGGCGCGGCGAGGGCATTGCCGCAATTGCGACCGCAACTCTGGTGTCGGCATGAAGCGGCTGGCGGATCTGATCGCGACGGTCTGCGGTGTCGGTTACCTGCGCCCGGCACCGGGCACCTGGGGGTCGCTGGCGGCGCTGCCACTGGGCTGGCTGGTTCATGTGATCGGCGGCTTTCCCCTTTTGCTGATCGCCATCGCCGCGACATTCCTCGCGGGGCTGTGGGCGACGCGGATCATGACCCGAAACAGCGCCGATCACGACCCCTCCGAAATCGTGATCGACGAGGTTGCGGGCCAGTTGATCGCGCTTGCACCGCTCAGCTACGCGACCTGGTCGATGGATCTGGACATCACGCGACTCTGGCCCGGCTGGGTCGGGGCTTTTCTGCTGTTCCGGCTGTTTGACATCGGCAAGCCCTGGCTGGTGGGTTGGGCCGACCGGCGCGGCGATCCGCTCGGGGTGATGCTCGACGACGTCATCGCCGGGGTGTTTGCCGCCCTTGGCGTCATGCTGCTGGCCGGATTGTGGCACGGGATGATGGGATGGTAGATGTCGGCGCGCTTCTCGCCCTGGCCCGCACCGCAGGCCTTCGGATTGCCACGGCGGAAAGCTGCACCGGCGGTATGGTAGCCGCCGCTCTCACCGATGTGGCAGGATCATCCGATGTGGTTGACCGCGGGTTTGTCACCTATTCGAACACCGCAAAGCAACAGATGCTGGGGGTAAGTGGCGATACCTTGTCACGTGTCGGCGCGGTGTCCGAAGAAGTTGCACGGGAAATGGCGGATGGCGCGCTTGACCGCTCGGGCGCCGATCTCGTGGTGTCGATCACCGGCATCGCGGGTCCGGGCGGTTCGGAATTCAAACCCGAGGGGCGGGTCTGCTTCGGGATGGCGATGACGGGGCATGCCACTTTCACCGAAACCGTGGAGTTTGGCGCACGGGGACGCGCGCAGGTGCGCAGCGCCGCCCGCGATCACGCCCTGACGCTTCTGATGACCGCATTATCGGAACGCGGTCAGCCCCCTGGCACATAGCACCGTCACACGATCAAGCGGCGCGCGGCTAACTCTGTTCGGCGGGGCCGTAAAGCTCTGCGGCCCGTGCCTCGAAGGCCCGCACGATACGCTGCATCGCCTCGTTGAAAACCAGCCCGATGACCCGTTGCAGGATCGCGTTCTTGAATTCGAAGTCCACGCGGAACGACACGTCGCATCCGGTTGCCGTATCCCTGAACGCCCAGTTCGACTTCATGAACTTGAACGGCCCGTCGATATATTCGGTGTCGATCTTCTTTTGCGCGGGCCAGAGCGTCACGCGGCTGCCAAAGCGTTCGCGGAAGACCTTGAAGCTGATCACGAGGTCCGCTTCCATCACCTCGGAGTCGCCTTCCGGTTTGACGCTGCGCACGCGGGCTGCGGCACACCACGGCAGGAAACGGGGATAAGACGCCACATCCGCGACAAGATCGTACATCTGTTCGGCAGTGTACGGCATGGGTCGGGTTTCCGAATGGCTTGGCATGTTTTCGGGTCCGGCAGTTCGTGGATGACAGTCGCGCGTCGTGTCGTATGATTGGCCCAAAAGATCAAGGGGGGACCATGGCAGAGCGGCCATATGTCATCGACGAACTGATTTCCGCCAAGGCGATTGCGGCGCGCATCGAAGATTTGTGCCGGAAGATCCGCCGCGAGTTTTCCGACACCGACAAGCTGGTGGTGGTCGGGCTGCTGCGGGGGAGTTTTGTGTTCATTGCCGACCTTGTTCGCGAGCTCGACCTGCCGATCGAGGTCGATTTCCTCGAGGCGTCATCCTATGGCGACAGCACCGAAAGCAGCCGCGAGGTCCGCATTCTCAAGGATCTGCGCGGCGCAATCGAAGGTCGTGACGTGCTGGTTGTCGAGGATATCGTCGATACCGGGCACACGCTGAACCATGTCATCGGCCTGCTGACCAGCCGCAAGCCCGCCCGCCTGAAATCCATCGCGTTGCTCGACAAGCCGAGTCGGCGTGAGGTCGATTTTCGCGCCGACTGGATCGGTTTCGAAATCCCTGACGAATTTGTGGTCGGCTATGGCATCGACTTTGCGCAACGCAACCGGAACCTTCCCTATATCGGCAAGGTACGATTCACCGAGAGAGCTTCGTGAAACCCCTGAAACCCGCTGTACTATGCGGCGGCCGTGCTTTGGTGCGTGCGAGACGGCGGATGGCAACCACGCTTGAGAGCGTCCCCGGAGCCGGGAAACAAGGCGCGGGCGGAAATCTTCAGGCGAGACCCAGCTTCGCCTGGCGCGCGTCGCGCAGGCGGGCGAAATCATCCCCCGCGTGGTATGACGAGCGGGTCAGCGGCGTGGCCGAAACCATCAGGAAGCCCTTGCCGAACGCGGCCTTTTCGTAACTTTCGAATTCCTCCGGCGTCACGAAACGATCCACCCGGTGATGCTTGGGCGTCGGCTGCAAATATTGCCCGATGGTGAGGAAATCCACATCTGCGGCGCGCATGTCATCCATCACCTGCTTCACCGCCTGGCTGTCTTCTCCCAGACCGACCATGATCCCGGACTTGGTGAAAATCGCGGGGTCCAGCTCCTTGACCCGCTGTAACAGCCGCAGCGAATGGAAATAGCGCGCGCCCGGACGCACGGTCGGATAAAGCCCCGGCACCGTTTCAAGATTGTGGTTGAACACATCGGGCCGCGCCTCGACCACGGTATCGAGAACCGACGGGTCACATTTAAGAAAGTCCGGCGTCAGAATCTCGATCGTGGTTTTCGGGCTGCGATGCCGGATCGCACGAATGGTCTGGGCGAAATGTTCGGCGCCGCCATCCTGAAGATCGTCGCGATCCACCGAGGTAATCACCACATGGTTCAGTCCGAGTTTTTCCACCGCATGCGCCACGCGGCCCGGCTCGAACGCGTCCAGCGTATCCGGTCGCCCCGTGGCGATATTGCAGAAGGTACAACCGCGAGTACAGATTTCGCCCATGATCATCATGGTGGCGTGCCCCTGGCTCCAGCATTCGCCGACATTGGGACACCCTGCCTCTTCGCAGACGGTCACGAGATTATTGTCGCGCATGATCTTGCGCGTGTCCGCATACCCCTTGCCGCCCGGTGCCTTCACGCGAATCCATGCTGGCTTTTTCGGCTGTGCATTGTCCGGACGATGCGCCTTTTCCGGATGGCGCTGTTCGGGAATTTTCAGGTCTCGCGTCATGTGGGTTCCGGTCTGTTGCGGCGGTTGCAGTGCTACCTAACATAACGCGGCGTCATGAGAACCGCCAGCGGCACATGGGTGCTATGCATTCGGACCCGCTTCCCTTGTGTGAACCAGTTCCTTGTCTGACGCCCGCTCCGCCGCAATACTGATTCCCGGATGCTGTGATGTCCGGCCGAAACCGGTCTGTCCGCAGTCAAAGCGAAAGCGAGGTGCCCTGTGCCGAATATTGAATCCTGGGAACTGAAGGCAAAGGTCTTCGAAAAGAAGTGTATCGCGATGGAAAAGGAAGTCGCCCGGGTCTGTCCGCCGGGCAAGGGGGCGGCACTCAAATCGAAAATGAAGGCCAACCGCAAAACGGCCTATGACCTCGAGGACAAGTTGTCCGACAGCATCCCGGCGGCCATCAAGAAGGGCGTCACCGGCAAAACATGGAAGGACTTTCTCTCGGACAACGATTTCAAGAAGGCCCTGGCCGGCTGGGAGGCCTCGCTGGGCGAACAACAGGCGCTGGTCACGTCTCTCGATGAGCATAGTGCGCATGCCAAAAAGCGGTTTCAGGACTTCAAGCGCACCCATGACGAATTCGAGAAAGAGATGAAAAAGGCCGGGCAAACGGCACGGTCAAACAAGACGCTCAGGAAATGCACCGACAAGGCGACCGCGATTCTCGCCGATCTGGCCACGTCGAAAGACGCATTTGGAACATTGCAGGCCAAGGAGGCATTCTTCGGCGCAAATCTCAAGAAATCGAGAGATGCGGTTGTCACGAAGGCGCTCAAGGCGGTCAAAGGCGACGAATTGCCGGATATGTTGCTGGAAAACCCCAAGCGGCAACAGGTCGATAACAAGACCAAACGGCTGGCTCGCAACGTCGAAAAATGCACGAAACAGGCCCGCCTGCTGTGTGCCACGCAGAAATTCGAGACGATACCGTCGGATGTTCCGGGCAAGAAGCAGTTGGAGAAAGATGTTCAAAGCGCCAAATCCTGGCTGAAAAAGGCTTCCGTGCATCTGAAAACGCTCGAAAGCCTAAACAAGGATTTGCAGACCGCGCAGAAGAAGCAGGCCAAACTGATCGCCGCGCATGACGATCAGAGCAAGATGAAGAGCCTCATCAAATCCGTCGCCGATCAGCACAAGGCCGCCGAGGATGCATATAACGAAGCGGAAGATCTGGTTGACGAAGCCGACAGCAAACTGTGACGTGTCGGTCGGCACGGTCGGACGCTAGCCGATCATGCGGTCGGGCTCGTTCTGCCCGTCATAGTGATGTTTGAGACGTTGCAGCGCGATGCGCAGGACGATCTTGCCCGAGCGCGCGGACCAGCCCATCTTTTTCTCGGCGGTTTCCAGCCCCTCGAGATAGCAGCAGCACCGCAGCGCCACGTCGCTCAATCCCGGACCCAGATCGGACAGTGCCCGCGCCACCCGGTCGCGCGCTTCCGAAGGGCGTGAGGGCGTGTCGCACCCCGCGTCGAACCCGCCGCGCGCACCGCCGGTCAGAAAGCGATCCCAGTTCTGTGCGACGCGCGGACCCATCTGGGCGAGTTCGAAGTCTTCGCGCAACCGTTCGCCGGCGCGCACCAGCTCGTCGTCGAGAAATGGCTTGCCATCGCGATCCTTGCGCCGGGCCAACGCGATCAACGGGCTTTCGGACAGGTTGTATCGGGTACGGCGCGGCGGCGTGGCCGCGTTGCGGGGCATTGCCGGCCCCGCCTCGCCCGCGACCAGGAAAGGCGCCTGGGCTTCGGCAAATCCGCTCTCTTTTTCCTGCCGGGCGCGGTTTTCCTGCTCTGCCAGCAGTTGCCCCAGCGCGGCGCGCCCGGCCGCAGTGATGCGATAGCGGCTGACCCGCCCCGGATTGGCACATGAAATCCAGTCTTTCAGTGCCATGGCCTGGGCAATCTCGCAATCCACAACTGCGGTTCGGGTGGTTGTCACGCCATCCCCGTCACGCACGATCACCGCCTTCTCCATGTTCTCTGCAACCGCCAGCACGGCGCCGTTTTCGCACAGGCGCCGCAAGACGCGGCGCGCTTCGATCTCAAGCGTGGCCGCATCTGGCGTCGGAACCCGGATTTTTGCGCTATGGCTCATTGATGTCGTTTCCTTTGTCACTGTTGCCGGGCCGCGCCAAATCTGGGCGCTGCGCCGGGGCATTGAAAAATGAAGGTCCGCGAGCGTCGCAAGTGCCGCATCGACAAGCGGATCGTCGCGGCGGGTCTCGACCTTGCGGATTTGTCGCAGGACCGTAGAGGCGTGGCAGCTCGCATTCCGGGCCAGATCACGGATCGGTTGGCCGGCTTCGGTATGGGCAAGATACCGCTGAACGGTCTCCGGAACCCAGTTTGGCAGCGCCGTTACAACTTGATTTCCCATGTTGATCCGTCCTCGAAATCGCCAGGGCAGTGTCGGTTACCTCTTCATTAACCAACAACCTATGGGCGATTCTATTACTCTGGAGTTAATGGAGCACCCTCCCGTTCACCATTGTTTTTAAATGATAAACAGTAGTGAAACCCGCGCGCGCTGGTATCGCGATGAGCGCAACACCCGTGAGAGTTGTGCGATAGATCTGTCCCATCAGGAAAACGAGGGAAAGGGATTTCGGAAAATGCAAGATGTAATGAGCATGTTGAGTGCCTTGCGCCGCCCACAGCTTTTGATCCGCGCGGCGCAATTCGGCGCGCGGGAATATCGCCGTGACCGGCACCTGCAGCGTCTGCTCGGTTATGGCACGCTGCCGCGCCCCGCGGCGGCGATCATGCGGCTGATGGAAATCGAGCGCACCCTGAACGATCAGCGCAACAGCGATGACGCGGGCTATGCGCTCGCGCGGCATGTCGATGTGCTGATCGCGATGATGGGCGAAGCCGAGCTGCTACGCTCCGCCCGGTCGGAACCCGTTACATGAAGGCGTCCGGCATCGAGTCTTTCTTGGCTGCGACATAGGCTTCCAGTTCGGCCTGGATTGCCGGGTCGATTGCCGGCTGCTGGTAGGTCTCCAGCAGGCGCGCCACACGAAGCGACGCCAGCGTCTGCGAATCGCGGGCGCCCTCTTCTTCCCAGGTTTCAAAGGGTTTGTAATCAAACACTTCCGAGCGCCAGAACGCCGTCTTGAAATTCGCTTGCGTATGCTCGCACCCAAGATAGTGACCTCCCGGGCCAACCTCGGAAATCGCCCCGAGGGCCTGTGCATTCTCGTCTGCGCTCACGCCCTGCGCGAGCTTGTGCAAGACGCCAAGCTGATCCGCGTCGAGCACGAACTTCTCAAAGCTGCTGACCAGACCGCCCTCCAGCCAGCCGCAGGCGTGCAACATGAAATTCACCCCGCCGAGAAGCGCCGCGTTCAGCGTATTTGCGGTTTCATAGGCCGCCTGTGCATCGGGCAGTTTTGACGCACAGAGGCCACCGCCCGAGCGGAACGGCAGGCCCAGGCGTCGCGCCAGTTGACCAGCCCCATAAAGGATCTGACTGGCCTCGGGCGTGCCGAAGGTCGGCGCACCGCTGTTCATGTCGATCGATGTCACGAAGGCACCGAAGATCACCGGCGCACCGGGTCGGATCAGCTGGGAATAGGCGATTCCGGCAAGCACCTCGGCCAGCACCTGCGTCAGAGTACCTGCAACCGAAACCGGCGCCATCGCGCCTCCCACGATGAACGGGGAGATGATGCAGGCCTGGTTGTTGCGGGCATAAACCTCGAGCGCGCCCATCATCACGTCATCGAAAGTCAGCGGAGAGTTGACGTTTATCAGCGATGTCATCACCGTGTTCTGCTGAACGAAGTCCTTGCCGAACAGGATCTCGCACATATCGACCGAATCCTGTGCGCGGCTCGGCTCTGTCACCGATCCCATGAAGGGTTTGTCGCTCAGCGTCATATGCGCGAACAGCATGTCGAGATGACGTTTGTTCACCGGTATATCGGTGGGTTCACACACCGTGCCGCCAGAATGGTGCAGCCATTTGGACATGTAGCCCAGTTTCACGAACTTGCGGAAATCCTCCATCGTCGCATAGCGGCGGCCGCCGTGGGCGTCGCGCACGAAGGGGGGGCCGTAAACCGGTGCGAGAACCAAACTCTTGCCACCGATCTCGACGTTGCGGGCGGGGTTGCGGGCGTGCTGGACGAAACGCGACGGCGCGGTCTCGCACAGCTTGCGCGCCAGTCCGCGCGGAATCCGGACACGTTCACCATCCACTTCCGCACCGGCGGCGCGCCAGCGTTCCAGCGCAGCCGGATTGTTCACGAAGTTCACGCCAATCTCGGCCAGCACCGTTTCGGCATTCGCCTCGATGATCTCGATCGCTTCGGGGGTCAGAACCTCGAAGTTCGGAATGTTGCGTTCAATATACCTTGCCGTTTCGACACTGACCGCGGTCCGCTCGGCGCGCCGCGCCGCGCCGCCGCCACCTCTTGCCCTGCGTCTGGTGCTTGCTTCGGTCATGCCCTCGTCCCCTGTTGAAAACGGCTTCTGCGCCTGTGGTTTACCGCAACCCGACACCCTTGCCGGGAAAGATTGCGGCGCATGCGGGGTAAAAGCGACATATGTGCCGCTGGCGAACGCTTTGACCCGGGGTAAATGGCGGGGCATTATGATGGTCAGCCATGGGAGGGCGGCGTCATTTCGGAAACAGAATCAGTCCGCAAGACACTGAACGCGGCGGAAATCGGCGCGGTCGCGCATCTCTATCGCGGCGAGGTTTACCGAAGCACGATCTGGCGCACCCGGCTCGATACCACGACGAATTGGGCGGTTGTCACCCTTGGCGTCGCATTGTCGATCTCGTTCGCCTCGCCCGACGCCTCGCCGCTGCCGCTGGTGCTGGTCGGAGTGCTCATCATCCTGTTCCTGATGCTGGAAGCCCGCCGCTACCGTTATTTCAGCGTCTGGCGCGCCCGCGCCCGCTGGCTGGAAACCCACTTCTACGCCCCGCTGCTGTATGACGGCGACCTTCACATGGAGGATAACTGGCAACAGGTGCTGGCGCAGGACTACATGCGCCCGCGCTATCATGTCGGGTTGCTGATCGCGATCGGGCGGCGGATCCGGCGCAACTATCTCTGGATCCTGTTGATCCAGTCGATCGCCTTTGCCGGCAAACTGGCGGTGCACCCGACCCCGGTGACCTCACTGCAAGAGGCACTCGGGCGCGCCGATGTCGGCCCCCTGCCCGGTGTCGTGGTCGTGCTGACCGGCATCCTCTATATCCTGACCTGGTCCGCCATCGCGTTCTGGAGCTATCGCGTGGACGTGGGCCGAGCCACCCAGCGGGGCAAGCAAAGTTCGGACTCGATGGGCTGAGGCCGCGCGGTGCTGCCATTCCTCTTGCCAGTCCGCCCGCTCCATCCTAAAGCCAGCACATGACCCAGACCAGCCATGACCGCCTTCTCATCATCGACTTCGGCAGCCAGGTAACGCAGCTTATCGCGCGTCGCCTGCGCGAATTGAATGTCTATTGCGAAATCCATCCCTATCAGAACGTGACCGACGCCTTCCTGGCAGAGTATGCGCCCAAGGCGGTGATCTTTTCCGGCGGGCCGGATTCGGTCATGCGCGAGGGCAGTCCCCGCCCGCCCAAATCGGTCTACGACCTCGGTGTGCCGATTCTGGGCATCTGCTATGGGCAGCAGGTCATGATGCACGATCTCGGCGGTCGGGTCGAAGCCGGCGAACACGCCACCGCGGAATTCGGGCGCGCCTACGTCTCGCCCTCCGAGGCCCGCGTCGAATTTCTCAACGGCTGGTTCATGGATGGCACCGGTCGCGAACAGGTCTGGATGAGCCACGGCGATCACGTGTCCGAAATCGCCCCCGGTTTCCAGGTGTTCGGCACGTCGCCCGGTGCGCCCTTTGCGATCACCGCAGACCCTGCACGCAACTTTTACGCGGTGCAATTCCACCCCGAAGTGCACCACACGCCCAACGGCAAGACGCTGTACGAGAACTTTGTGCGCGCCGCCGGGTTCTCCGGCGACTGGACGATGGGCGCGTATCGCGAGGAAATGATCCGCAAGATCCGCGAACAGGTCGGCGACCGCAAGGTGATCTGTGCCCTGTCCGGCGGGGTGGACAGCTCGGTCGCGGCGATCCTGATCCACGAAGCCATCGGCGAACAACTCACCTGTGTCTTTGTCGATCACGGGTTGCTGCGGATGAACGAGGCGCAGGAAGTCGTGTCGATGTTCCGCGAACACTACAACCTGCAACTGATCCACGCGGATGAAAGCGCGTTGTTCCTCGGCGAACTCGAGGGTGTCAGCGACCCTGAAACCAAGCGCAAGATCATCGGCAAGCTGTTCATCGACGTGTTCCAGAAATACGCGGATACCATTGAAGGTGCGGAATTCCTCGCCCAGGGCACGCTCTATCCCGACGTGATCGAATCCGTATCGTTTTCGGGGGGCCCTTCCGTCACAATCAAGAGCCACCACAATGTCGGTGGATTGCCCGAGAAGATGGGTCTCCGGCTGGTCGAACCGCTGCGCGAGCTCTTCAAGGACGAGGTGCGCGTTCTGGGTCACGAGCTTGGCCTGCCCGCCAGCTTCATCGGCCGTCACCCCTTCCCGGGGCCCGGACTTGCGATTCGCTGCCCCGGCGAGATCACCCGCGACAAGCTTGAAATCCTGCGCAAGGCGGATGCCGTCTACATCGACCAGATCCGCAAGCATGGTCTCTATGACGAAATCTGGCAGGCATTCGTGGCCATCCTTCCGGTGCGCACCGTGGGCGTAATGGGCGACGGCCGCACCTATGACTATGCCTGCGCCCTGCGCGCGGTCACCTCGGTCGATGGCATGACGGCGGATTACTACCCGTTCAGCCACGATTTCCTGGGCGAAACCGCCACCCGCATCATCAACGAGGTCAAGGGCATCAACCGCGTCACCTATGATGTCACGAGCAAACCTCCGGGAACGATTGAATGGGAATGAAAGCTGGTCGATCGACCTTTGCCACGTGGGTTCGAACACGCCTGCGCTCCGAACGCGCGCGCCCGATATCTTCACCCTCATCAGGCGCATACGTCATCCAAACCAGCGCAACCGGTGGCCAATCGAACTTGGTTGGCTTGTCAGTCGACGCCTATGGCAAGATGGGCAACAACCTGCTTCAGATCAGCAACGCTATGCTTTTGGCGAGAAGTCTGGGTCTTGAATACATCAGGTTACCGAAAAATGAACTATTTGCGGTCGATTCCCCTGCTTCGTGCGGAGAACTCACCGTTCTGCCCCACGATTATGACACCAGAAAACTCGGCGTTTTTCTGAGTAGCTGCTACTTTCAACAAGCACGTCTGGAGCGCCTGGGGGCTAGAATGCCCGATCGCAGAACAGTGCTCAAGAAGTACCTGATGCCAGCCACCAATCTCGTATCGCCGCAGGCTGAAGAACCAGGATGTCTAACGATACATATTCGGTCTGGTGATATTTTTGAAGAGAATCCGCATCGCGATTACGCCCCTCCCCCATTTGCGTTCTACAAGCTGGCTATCGAACGCGCACGATCAAGATTGGGCATAGATCGCGTTCGATTGGTTTTTCAAGACACCAGAAACCCTTGCGTCGCAGCACTACAACAACATCTGTCAGAACTCCAAATTCCGGTACTTCTCCAAAACGGCAACTTGCGCGAAGACTTTGATGTATTAATGTCCGCGCGTAACTTGGTTTTCGGATATGGGACATTCGGTGTCGGAATTTGCCTCCTCAGTGACTCTGCGGAAACTGTTTATTCCTTCGGTAGGGCTGGCCGTTCATACGCTCAATTTACTTCGTTGTCAGAAACAACAATGTGGCAAGACACGTCCGGCGATTACCCTAGAAGAGGAGAATGGCGAGCCACACCTGATCAGATTGATTTGATGATAGACTTACCAACAGACGTGATCGCTGAAACAGGGCCGCCTCAATCTCCACAAAGAGAAATTGGCATGGCCCCCTGGTGGGCGTATCCAGCTACCGATCTTTGATCGCTCCGAGCCAACGAGCAAATTTGTGTCGCAAGAATCCGCAAAACTGTCACCGACTCTGCGCGCCGCTCTCTGGATGACCGGGGCCATTGCCTCGTTCTCGTCGATGGCCGTGGCCGGTCGCGAAGTCAGTTTTGCGCTCGATACCTTTGAAATCATGATGTACCGGAGTGCCATCGGCGTGGTGATCGTGGTCGCGGTTCTGAGCCTGACCGGCAGGTTGCATCAGGTATCGACACAACGGTTCGGACTGCATTTCCTGCGCAATCTGGTGCATTTCAGCGGCCAGAACCTGTGGTTCTATGCGATCACCCTGATCCCTTTGGCGCAGGTCTTTGCCCTCGAATTCACGTCGCCGCTCTGGATCATCATCCTGTCTCCGCTGGTGCTGGGCGAACGCCTGACTCCGATGCGGGCCTTTGCGGCGGCGCTCGGCTTTGTCGGTATCCTGATTGTCGCCCGGCCCAGTCCGGACAGTGTCAATGTCGGCATTCTCGCGGCCGCGTCCGCAGCGATTTTCTTTGCATTTACCGGCATGTTCACCAAGCGGCTGACCCGCACCGAAAGCGTCGGTTGCATCATGTTCTGGCTGACCGTGATGCAGTTGGGCTTTGGTCTGCTGACAGCGGGGTTCGACGGGGACGTGGCGCTTCCGGACCTGCAGACCGCGCCGTGGCTGGTCGTGATCGCCCTCGGCGGGCTGCTCGCCCATTTCTGCATCACCAACGCACTGGCCATCGCACCCGCGACCGTGGTCATGCCGATCGACTTTGCCCGGCTGCCGACCATCGCGGTGATCGGCATGCTGCTGTATAACGAAGCGCTGGATGTCTGGGTGTTCGTCGGCGCGGCGGTGATCTTTGTCGCCAATTACCTGAACATCCTGTCGGAAACCCGCAAGATCCGGGTCGCAATGGACGGTCAACGCCCGACATAAGGCGGCATGAGTGAACAGAAAACGCTATCCCCGCGCGCCTGGGGCGAACTGCTTTTGCTTGGCCTGATCTGGGGCGGCTCCTTCCTGTCGATCCGTGTCGCGCTTGATGAAATTCCGGTGACGACAACGGTTTTGCATCGCACCGGATGGGCCATGATCGCCCTTTGGATTGTCGTGATCGCGACACGGTTGCCGATCCCCTGCGACCCGCGCGTCTGGGGCGCATTCCTTGTCATGGGCCTGTTGAACAACATCATTCCCTTCGGCTTGATGAGCTGGGGCCAATTGCATATCGAAAGCGGTCTCACTTCGATCCTGAACGCCGCCACCGCGATTTTCGGTGTGCTTGTCGCCGCGATCGTGTTTGCCGACGAACGGCTGACCCTGCGCAAAGCGGCCGGTGTCGGGATCGGCTTTGCCGGGGTCGCGACCGCCATCGGCGCAAGCAACCTTGCCAATTTCGATCTGCGCAGCACGGCGCAGCTTGCCGTGCTCGCCGGAACGGTCAGCTATGCGTTTGCCGGCGCGTGGGCCCGCGCACGTCTGGGACATCTGCCGCCACAGGTGGCCGCCGCCGGGATGCTGACCGGCTCGACAGTGATCATGCTTCCCGCGGCCCTCGTCGTGGACGGCCCTGTCGCCCTTGATCTTCAACCGGTTACATGGGCTGCAATCGGCTATTTCGCGCTGATCGCCACCGCCGGTGCCTACCTGCTCTACTACCGGGTGCTGCACATGGCCGGGAGCGGCAATCTCATGCTGGTCACGTTGCTGATCCCGCCGGTTGCCATCGTCCTTGGCGCATGGATGCGTGCGGAAGAGCTTCATCCCCGCGCCTTTGCCGGGTTCGCTTTGCTGGCTCTCGGCTTGCTGATCCTGAACGGAAAGATCGGAAAACCGCGCAATTGACCCCGCCCGCCCGGCTGAGTAGCTAGGCAAAAAGGGAACGGGTTTGATGATCTACCAATCGGCACAGGACTGGCGCGCCGCGCCCTCCAAACGCATACTTTTCTTTGGCATGTCCGGCCTTGGCAAGACCCACGCGAGCCAGATGCTGCGCGATGCCGGTGGCTGGTTCCACTACAGCATCGATTATCGCATCGGCACACGCTACATGGGCGAGTACATCGCCGACAACGCCAAGGCCGAAGCGATGAAGGTGCCGTTCCTGCGCGAACTGCTGTTGTCGGATTCGATCTATATCGGATCGAATATCAGCTTTGCCAACCTGACCCCGGTATCGGCCTATCTGGGCAAGCCGGGCAATGTGGACCGGGGCGGGCTGAGCATGGAGGAGTACCGCCGCCGTCAGGAACAGTTCCGGCAGGCCGAGATTCATGCGCTGCTGGACACCGAGTATTTCATCGACCGTGCACGACGGCTCTATGGCTATTGCAACTTCATCTGCGATACCGGTGGCTCGATCTGCGAATGGGTCGACCCGGCGGATCCCGACGACCCGATCCTGTCCGAACTTGCCCGGCACACATTGATGGTCTGGATCAAGGGCGACGACGCTCACATGCAGGAATTGATCCGCCGCTTTGACAAGGCGCCCAAGCCGATGTCGTACCAGCCCGAATTCCTGACGCGGGTGTGGGAAAATTATCTGCGCGAAAACAATGTAGAAGAGGGCGATGTTGATCCGGATGCCTTTGTGCGCTGGACCTATGCACAGGCGCTCGCGCATCGTCAGCCCCGTTACGAGGCGATGGCAAGATGGGGCATCACGGTCAGCGCGGATCAGATCGCGGGCCTGCGCGACGCCGGCGATTTCGACGATCTCATCGCCACGGCGATCGAACACCGCAACAGCGTGAGCGCGGCCTGATCCTGCCCGCAAACGCCTTAGCTGCCACAGGCGGAATAGGCCTGCTCCAGTGTCGAACGGGAATTGCCCAGGCCGACCTGGAACATCCGGTCGCCAAGCGGGTTGACGACCGAAACCGATGATCCGCTGGCCAGCGCAGACAACACGCCCTGCCGTGGTGCAACATTGCTGGTCAATTGCTGGCGCGCCATGTCGAAATTCAGGGTATATCGCTGCCCCGCCACCTCCAGGTGGAAAGCGCCCGGCGGCGCATCCGCCGCGTAGAGCATGAGATAGCTCTGCCCCGCCGTGTCGCACATGTAAAACAGGCCCGAACCATCCCCGGCGGGGCTGTCTACACCGGCGAAGACGGTGCGCCCATCGGCGGCGATGCCGCCACGCCATGTCCCGGAGATCGCCGCGGGCGAGGAAGATGTCGCTCCGGCGCCGGACGGTGCGCCGTCTTCCGTGCACAAGCGGGCGACACATTCGTTATACTCGGCGCTCGCGGCGCCGGGGGAATCCGCCAGGCATCGCCAGACACATCTTTGAAGCGCCATCGGATCATCCTCCTGCGCAAGCGCGCCGGTCGCTGCCAGGCAAAAAACAGCTGCAAATCTCAGCATCGGTCCTCCGATCGGTTATCAGATGTCTCCAGGTCACATCACACCGAGTTAGCGCAATCCCAACGACATACAACACCATATTGTGCGGCCCCGCCCTCTTGGCAGCGCGCGCTGGCGGGGCTATCTACCGCTCTCGAGCAAGAGGAACTCCGACATGCCCATCAAGATCCCCGCCGACCTGCCCGCCTACCAGGTGTTGACCCGGGAAGGCGTCATGGTCATGGCCGAGGATCAGGCCGCACGGCAGGACATCCGCCCTCTGCATATCGGTCTGCTGAACCTGATGCCCAAGAAGATCCAGACCGAAACCCAGTTTGCCCGGCTCATCGGGGCGACGCCGCTTCAGATCGAACTCACCCTGATCCGCATGTCCGAACATCAGGCCAAGAACACCGCCGCCGATCACATGGAGAGCTTCTATCGCCCCTTTTCGGATCTGCAGGATACGAAATTCGACGGGCTCATCATCACCGGCGCGCCGATCGAGCATCTGGATTTCGATCAGGTCACCTATTGGGACGAGATCACCAGGGTCTTCGAGTGGACCCAGACCAATGTTCACTCCACGCTGGGTGTCTGCTGGGGCGGCATGGCGATGGTGAATCATTTTCACGGCGTCAGGAAACACATGCTGGATCGCAAGGCATTCGGTTGTTTCGGGCACAACAATCTCGCGCCCACCTCGCCTTACCTGCGCGGGTTTTCCGATATCTGCGTGATCCCCGTCTCGCGCTGGACCGAGATGCGCCAGGACGAAATCAACGCCGCCGATGGCCTGCGCACCTTGCTGGGCAGCGACGAGGTCGGCCCCTGCCTGGTCGAGGACCGGGCGCATCGCGCGCTCTATATCTTCAACCATTTCGAATATGACAGCGATACCCTGAAACAGGAATATGACCGCGACGTCGCAGAAGGCGTCGCGATCAACGTGCCGATCAACTATTATCCCGGCGACGACCCGGCCAAGGCGCCGCAGAACCGCTGGCGCAGCCACGCGCATCTGCTCTATGGCAACTGGATCAACGAGGTTTACGAGACCACGCCTTTTGACATCGCGAAGATCGGGCTGGAAACGACTGACCTGCGCGCTTGATCATGGCTATGTCGCTCAAGGCACTCGCTCTGTTCATCGTGGCACTGGTCGCACTGACCCTCGGCTGGGTCCTCTTGCTGATGCGCGCCGAGGAACGCGAAGCCGCGGCGGAACAGCGTTTCCCGCCGCAGGGTCAGTTCCTGCGCGTCGGTGGCATCGATGTGCATGCGGTGGTGATGGGGCGCGGCCCCGATCTCGTTCTGATCCACGGCGCCAGCGGCAGCACGCGCGACATGACCTTTTCCCTCGCCCCCCGGCTGGCCGAGAATTACCGCGTCTACGTCATCGACCGTCCGGGTCTGGGCTATACGGATCGGCTGAACACGACCGGGGCCAGTCTGCGCCAGCAGGCGACGTTGTTGCGGCAAGCCGCCGAACAGCTTGGCGCCAGCAAGCCCATCGTCGTGGGGCACAGCTATGGCGGCGCGGTGGCGTTGGCCTGGGCGGTCCATTATCCGGAGGATCTCGCGGCGCTGGTCCCGATCTCGGCACCTTCCAACCCGTGGACCATTCCGCTCGACCCGCTCTATCGCGTGACCTCCTCCGACTGGGGCAGCCGCATCGTCGTGCCGCTGATTACCGCGCTGGTCAGCGAAGAGCGTATCGAGCGCACCATCCGTTCGATCTTTGCGCCGCAAAGCCCGCCCGACGGCTATGCCGAAGAGGTCGGCGCCGCCCTGACCCTGCGGCGCGTCTCGATGCGCGCCAATGCCGACCAGCGCGCCAATCTGCTGGGCGAGATCAAGGCACAGGTCGATGACTATGGCCGGATCTCCGTACCGACCGAGATCGTCCACGGCACCGCGGATGAGACCGTCGGCCTGTCGATCCATTCCGAAAAGCTGGTCGATCAGATCCCGGGTGCGGTCCTGACGCGACTGGAAGGGATCGGCCATATGCCGCATCACACCTCGGAGGACGAGATCGTTGCCGCAATCGACCGTGCCGCGTCACGTGCGGGTTTGCGTTAAACCTGTTAACATCCCATATTGCTGAAAAGACAGACAAAAGGACAGGTCGATGGAACTCCCGTTTGACGGCGCGATCAGTGCCTATTTCAAGAACGATGCGCCCGAAGACGTCAGAAACGCGATTCGGCGCGCGGAAAAGGGCGATATCCTGTCACCGACCTATCCGCATAGCGAGCGGCTGGCACGGAAGGTCTATGAAAAGGAACTGCGCGCGCTACAGATCGAACTGGTGAAAATGCAGGCGTGGGTCAAGTCGAGCGGCCAGCGGATCGTGATCGTGTTCGAAGGCCGCGACGCCTCGGGCAAAGGCGGCACGATCAAGCGATTCCGCGAATATCTGAACCCGCGCGGCGCCAAGGTGATCGCGCTGCCGAAACCGTCGGATGCCGAACAGACCCAGTGGTATTTCCAGCGCTATATCGACCACCTGCCCTCGGCCGGCGAGATCACGTTCTTTGACCGGAGCTGGTACAACCGGGCGGTCGTCGAAAAGGTGCACGGCTTTTGCACGGAAGAGGAACGCGAGCGGTTTTTCCGCCAGGTCGCGCCGTTCGAGCAATCGCTGGTGGGAGATGGCATTCTTCTCTTCAAGTTCTGGATCAATGTCGGCCGCGCCGAGCAGCTGCGTCGCTTTCTGTCACGGGAATCGGACCCGCTGAAGCAATGGAAGCTGAGCGCGATCGATGTCGAGGGGCTGCGGAAATGGGACGAATATTCCGACGCGATCCGCGAAACGCTGGAGCGTACGCACAGCAAGGCCGCGCCCTGGACCATCATCCGGTCCGACGACAAGCGGCGCGCCCGGCTGAATGCCATCCGTGTGGTGTTGGGTCACATGGACTACGACCGCAAGAGCGCAAAGGCCCTCGGACATATTGACGACAAGGTCTGCGGTGGACCGGACATCTGGGATGTCTAAACGCGGTTATCATCACGGCAACCTGCGGCAGGCGTTGATCGACGCTGCGCTCGAGTTGATCGAGGTGAAAGGACCGACCGGCTTTACCCTGTCGGAGGCGGCCAAGCAGGCAGGCGTGACACCGGCGGCGGTGTATCGACACTTTGCCGGCCGCGAAGACCTGATCGCCGAAGCGGCGCGGCAGGGGTTCGAGATGTTCGCCGATCTCATGCAATATGCCTATGACTCGGGTCAACCTTCGGCGCTGGCGGCGTTCGAGGCGACGGGCCGCGCCTATCTGGCCTTTGCGCGCAAACATCCCGGACATTATATCGCGATGTTCGAAAGCGGGATTTCGGTGAATCGTACGCCCGAGCTCGCCGCCGCCTCGGCCCGGGCGCATGACGTGCTGGAACGGGCGGCAGAGGATCTCTCCGAACATATCCCGCCCCACAAGCGCCCGCCCGCATCGATGTTCAGCGCGCATATCTGGGCACTCAGTCACGGCGTCGTCGAACTCTATGCGCGGGCCACGCCGGGCAACCGCTCGCCCTTTCCCCCCGAGGAACTTCTGGAAACCGGGATCGGAATCTACCTGCGCGGGCTTGGGCTGATCGATCCGGATCGTTAGATATCCGGGTCAACGACGGTTTCTATCGCCGGACACCGAGAGTATTTTGAATACACGTCTGCTGCTGCCTTTCACACCTGTTTCCCAGTCGGGATTTCCATTGATCCGCATATCACCGCGCAGGATCCGTCCGGCGGCCGCGCGCAATGGACCTTAACACGACAAAAATACTCTGGATAAATGTTGACAAAAACACTCTGTATAAATAGCGACAGAGATGTTTCATCGAACAGGCCTGAAAGAGACGCGGTATGGAATTTTACGGATCGACGGTTCTCGGCACCGAGGCATTGAACCGGCTCTACGAGTTCATCCTGCTCGGCGGCCCCGCCATCTGGGCGATCTCCGCGCTCAGCGTCGCGGCCCTCGCGCTGATCCTCTGGAAGATCTGGCGGCTGGCCATTCTTGGGGCGTGGTCCGGTGGCGCCCGCGCCAAGCGCGCCGTGGCCCTGTGGTCGGAGGGCGACGAAGACGCCGCGCTCGACCTGCTGCGCAATCGCCGCACCTGCCGCGCCGTTCTGGCCCGCGCCGCGATGACCGCGCGACACGATCCGACCCTGGACGACGAGGCCGCCCGCGAAGAAACCGCCCGCGTCGCCCGCAACCTGATTGCCGGTGCCCGTTCCGGCCTGCGCCCGCTTGAACTGATTGCAACCATCGCACCGCTTCTGGGGCTGCTCGGCACGGTGATGGGCATGATCGCGGCGTTTCAGGCCCTGCAGGAAGCCGGAAGCAGCGCCGATCCCGCCACCCTTGCCGGCGGCATCTGGGAAGCGCTTCTGACCACGGCGGCGGGTATGGCCGTGGCGATCCCGGCCGCGGCGGCCCTGACATGGTTCGAAAGTGTCGTCGATCGCCTGCGCCTGCAAATGGAAGACGCCGCCACCCGGATTTTCCTGCGCCCGACGATTCACGCCCCCGAACCGGCCCTCCGCGCCGCGGCCGAATAATGTTCGATTTCGCCGAAGACCGCCCCCGGCGCAAACCCAGCCTGACGCCGATGATCGACGTGGTCTTTCTGTTGCTGGTGTTTTTCATGCTGGCCTCGCGCTTTGGCATCGACATGCATATCCCGTTGAACGTTGCAGGTTCCGCGAGCGGCGAAGGCTATTCCGGCCCGCCAAGACTGATCGACATCCAGCCCGATGCCCTGTTGCTGAACGGCGTGACCGTGTCGCCCGAGACCTTGCTTGCACAGATCGACGCGCTGACCGAAAAGCCGGATGACACCATCATCCTGCGCCCTGCCGAGGCCGCCGATCTGCAACGGGTCATCGCCGTGATGGAAACCTTGTCGACGGCCGGATATTCCGCGCTGGTCCTGATCGAGTAGTCCCGTGCAATTCTCCTCTCCCCCACGCAGGCAACCGACCGAGAGCATCGTTCCGATGATCAATGTCGTATTCCTGCTGCTGATCTTTTTCCTGATGTCTGCCCAGATCGCCCCGCCCGAGCCGTTTGATGTCGAACCGCCGGTGATGGCCGAAACCGAAAGCGCAGAGGGTGAATTCCGTCTCTACATGGATGCAGAGGGGCAGATCGGTTATCTCGACATCATCGGCGAGGCCGAGGCGCTTGCGGCACTGGCCGCTGCGCGCGAAAGCTATTGCGCCGCCGAACCCTGCCCCGAAGACGCGCCGCCGCCACTGATCCTGCGCGCCGATGCAAAGCTGGATGCCGCACGGCTGGCGGCTCTCATGCCGAAACTGGGCGCTGCGGGATTTCGCGTTGTCCAGCTGGTGACGGTCAAGCAATGAAACGTCTGGCGGAAATTCTGGCGTTCGTGGCGCTGGCCGCCGCGATGCACCTGGCGCTTCTGACTCTTCGGGCGTCAGAGGCCGGGATCGCGTCATCCGGTGAGGGTGGCGAGGCACTGATGTCTTTGCAGGCGTCGACTGCCAGCATCGAGCAGATGGTCGAGGCCTGGGAAAAACCCCCGGAAACCCCGTCGCCACGCACGCCGCCAAAGCTGGCACAGCCACAAGTCGAAACGCCGGATGTGCCGCAACAGGCCACCCCCGATGCGCCGCTCGCCCCGGCCCTGCCCCGGATCGCGGGGCTGGCCCTGCCTCGGCCGGAAACCCTGCCGGATGCGCAGGCAACCGTTCCACCACCGCCGCCTCAGCCGCCCGAACCGTTGCAGGACACCCCGGAGCCTGAGGCAGAGCAGCCTGAAATTGCCGACATCCGGCCGCAATCCCGACCAGAGCGCCCCAGGCAGCAACCGCGCAAGACCCAGACCGAGCAAGCCCCCCAGAAAAGCAGGTCGTCAGCGGCGAGCGCGGCACAGGTTGCCGCCGGACAGGGGGGCGGTCAGCAGGCCGGGCTTGCCAACAGCCAGTCCACCGCGACGCTGAGCAAGGGGCAGCGTCAAAGTCTCGTGTCGCAATGGGGCGCGCAAATCCGCTCGCGGATCGAACGGCGCAAGTCCTACCCCCGCGCCGCGCGCGGCGCATCCGGGAGCGTCAAGATACGCATCTCGGTCAGTTCGGCCGGCACGCTGCAGGGAGCCTCGATCATCAGTTCCTCGGGCAATGCGTATATCGACGAGGCCGCCTTGCGCGCGGTCCGCTCTGCCGGGAGATTTCCTGCCGCGCCCCGGGGGTTGTCAAAACCCGTCTACAGTTTTGCCGTGCCCATCGCCTTCAACCGCTGATGTCCGGAGCAGGTGACAACGTGTTGCCGGCACTGGTTGATCCGGTCGCAAAACGACATGGCGTCCGTCGCTTTCAAAGCGGAAATCCGGCCCGACGCCCCGCACCCTTCTCCGAGGAGGTGGGCGATGGATACTCATTACCGCGACACGCGCAAGATCGATCCCAGCCGGGGTGAAACACTGGGCGATGGAACCCCCAATAATCAGGACCGCATGGAAATCGGCCCCACCCGGCTCGCCCTGTCCGAGTGGCAGGCGGCGGGGCTGGTGCTGCCCGATCTGCCGGCGATGCGCGAATACCGCTGGGCAAGATTGACGCGACACCTGGTCGATCGCGATTATGGCGGGCTGCTGATGTTTGATCCCCTGAACATCCGCTACGCTACCGACAGCACCAACATGCAGCTGTGGAATGCGCATAATCCGTTCCGCGCGGTCCTGCTCTGCGCCGATGGCCATATGGTGATCTGGGACTACAAGAACTCCCCCTTTCTCAGCAAATTCAACCCCCTTGTCCGGGAACGGCGCAGCGGTGCAGACCTGTTCTATTTCGACCGGGGCGACAAGGTGGACGTCGCCGCCGATGTCTTTGCCAACGAAGTGCGCGTGCTGCTGGCCGAACATGCGCCCGGCAACATGCGGCTGGCGGTGGACAAGATGATGCTGCACGGGTTGCGGGCGCTGCAGGCGCAGGGCCTTGAGATCATGGAAGGCGAAGAGGTCACCGAAAAATCCCGTGCCGTGAAGGGCCCCGACGAGATCCGCGCGATGCGTTGTGCCAGCCATGCCTGTGAAACCGCGATGCGAGCGATGGAGGATTTCGCTCGGGCCAAGGTGCCCGCTGCCGAGGCATCGGAAGACGATATCTGGGCGGTGCTGCACGCCGAGAACATCCGCCGTGGCGGTGAATGGATCGAAACCCGCCTGCTGGCTTCGGGCCCGCGCACCAACCCGTGGTTCCAGGAATGCGGCCACCGCATCGCCCAGCCCAACGAGATCATAAGCTTCGATACGGATCTGGTGGGCAGCTATGGCATCTGCATCGACATATCGCGCAGCTGGTGGATCGGCGACCGGTCGCCCCGGCCGGACATGATCTATGCCATGCAACACGCGCATGACCATATCATGACCAACATGGAGATGCTCAAACCCGGTGTGACGATCCCCGAACTGACCGCACGCGCGCACCGTCTGGACGACAAGTATCAGGCCCAGAAATACGGCTGTCTGATGCACGGGGTCGGGCTGTGCGATGAATGGCCGCTGGTGAGCTATCCGGACAAGGCGGTTCCCGGGGCATTCGACTATGCGCTGGAGCCGGGCATGGTGCTGTGCGTCGAAGCCTGCGTCGGCGAGGTGGGGGGCGATTTCTCGATCAAGCTCGAAGATCAGGTGCTGATCACCGAAGACGGTTACGAGAACCTCACCAGATATCCGTTCGACGCGGCGTTGATGGGGCGCTGACGGCCTGCCGTCTGAAATGTAGGGATGAGCGGCAACACGTTGTCGTGACCTCCCTTCCCACGCGGCGCGACTGCGGCCATGTCGGGGTAACAAACGGAGGACAGCATGCCCACAGAACGCGTCACCTTTCCCGGCCATGATGGCAGCACCCTGGCCGCGCGGCTCGATCTCCCCGATGGTCCGGTTCTCGCGACGGCCCTGTTTGCGCATTGTTTCACCTGCGGCAAGGACATCCAGGCCGCGCGCCGCATCGCCGGCCGGCTCGCGGGGATGGGAATTGCGGTGTTGCGCTTCGACTTTACCGGTCTCGGGCATTCCGGGGGCGAGTTCGCCAACACGTCGTTTTCATCCAACGTGCAGGATCTGGTCGCTGCGGCAGAGTGGCTGCGCACGCGGGACATGGCGCCCGACGTGCTCATCGGTCACTCGCTCGGCGGCAGCGCGGTGCTCAAATCCGCGCCTGAAATCGATGGCGTCAAGGCGGTCGTTACACTCGGCGCCCCGTTTGATCCGGGCCACGTCACGCATAACTTTTCCGGCGCGCTGTCCGAAATACGGCAAAAGGGGTCGGCGGATGTCATGCTCGCCGGGCGTCCGTTCACCATCAGCAGGGAATTTGTCGAGGATGTCTGCGCCGAGCAGCTTGCCCCGGCCATATCGTCCCTTCGCGCGGCCCTGCTGGTGATGCACGCGCCGGGCGACGACACTGTCGGGATCGCGAACGCCAGCGACATTTTCCTGGCGGCAAAGCACCCCAAGAGCTTTGTCACACTGGACGATGCGGATCACCTGATTTCGCGTGCCGCCGACGCGGAATATGCCGCGGATGTCATCGCCGCCTGGCTGACGCGCTATGTCGATCTGGCCTCACCGGCCACGGCAGACGGCCCGCCCGAGGGAATCGTGCGGGTCTCGGAGGCCGATCCCGACGGGTTCCTGCAGGATGTCCAGTCAGGGCCGGAGAACCACATCTACGCCGACGAGCCAAAAGGGTTCGGAGGCACCGATCGCGGCCTCTCGCCCTACGGGCTCCTTTCCGCCGGGCTTGGTGCCTGTACCTCGATGACGATCCGCATGTACGCACGCCGCAAGGGATGGCCGCTGGATCATGTCTCCGTCGATGTCAGCCATGACAAGGTGCATGTGCGCGACGCGCAAACCAACCAGTCCAACCGTATCGATGCCTTCGTGCGCCGCATCGCGCTGGAGGGGCAACTGGATGATGAACAACGCCAGAGGCTGATGGAGATCGCCGACAAATGCCCGGTGCATCAGACGCTTGAACATGGCGCACGTGTCGAAACGCGGCCGCGCGAGGATGAACGCGACTGACGAAAGACCGGGCATGTCGTCGGGCGCGTGACACCGACGGTCGCGGGCACCCGTTGCAGGTGCCCGCCATCGGTTCAGAAAATGAAGTCACCACTCTCCAGATCGGCCATCCGCACCCCCTGGAGCAGGATTGTCAGCCCCGCGCCATCATCGATGAAGGCGGTCGGGACGGGCGATGGCGAACCGTCCGGTTGAACCGAAACCTCGGTCAGGTGGTTGGCCCTGAGATCGTTGAAACTGGTGATTGCGGAGACAGCCCTGAGGTTGATCTTTTCCGCGTTGCTTGCGGTATTGAAGTCGACGATGACATCATCCCCGTCGTTGTTGCGGAAGATGAACTTGTCATTCCCGCCGCCGCCAATCAGCACATCGTCACCGCGCTTGCCCTGGATGAAATCGGCGCCACCGCGGCCATCTATGTGATTGTCCTTGTTGTTCCCGATGAGACGGTCGTTGTCATTGCGCGACCCCCTGATATTCTCGATGTTCTTCAGCGTGTGGGTAAATTCCTCACCGTTCCAGGTGCCGGTGGCCGAACGCTGGGCCAGGTTGACGTTCACCGCCTCGACACCCGAGCGGTCATACCTGACCGTATCCACGCCGCCGCCACCCGAAAGAAAATCATCGCCCTGCCGCAGGATGAATGTCTCGTCCTCTCTGCTGCCATAGATGATGTCGTCGTGATCCGTCGCCCGCAGTTCGGAAACATGACCTTCGCCGACGATGCGATCGATGACAAACCCCGGGCTGCCGTCAATGACGGTCCCGAATTTCAGATTGGCAAAGATACCGTCCGTCTGATCGGAATAGTCCAGTCGCACTGTGCCAGCCGCACCCTCGATCTGGATCAGGTCCTCGCCCTCGCCCGGCCGGATCTGAATCCAGCCCTGCGCGCCGGGATCGATCAGGAAGGTGTCGTCATAGGCGGTTCCAATGAGCCCCATGCCGCCTTCGGGCTTTGAAAAATCGAGCTGCAATGCGTTGTTGAGGTCATCGAAAAACACCAGCCCCTCATCGTTGAGGCCATTGTCGATCCGCAGGACACCGAAATCCTCTTCGCCATCTATGAGCGCGAAAAGACCGAGCGCGTTCGCGTGGGCGTACAGCGTCAGATACCCGTCGCCCTGCGAAAACGAACCGAGATCGACGCGGTCGTCGCCGAGGCCGACTTCTATTGTCTCATAGCGACCGCTCAGCACATAGGTGTCGTCGCCGACGCCACCGATAAACAAATTGTCACCCGCGCCTCCGTGCAGGACATCGCGGCCATTCCCGCCGTCCAGTACATCGTTGCCGTCCAGCCCTCGAAGAACGTCGTTGCCGCCCAGCCCACGGATGTTGTCATCAAGGGCCGTGCCGCTCAGAATGTCTCTTCTGTTGGTTCCGGTAATATCCATAATTCTATTCCATTTGATGGTTATGTATCGCCCGCCACATCCGGTTTCGGTCGCAGCGCCAGACCGGAAAGGAAGGCCGCAACTAGAAGAGCGGATTTCCGCTCATCAGGCAATTCCTCAATTTCAGTGAATTGTTAGGGTTTCGTGACGAGATGTGCAGTTTCGGGTCCGCCAATACTCAATGCAGCGCGACGATTGGTTTCGTCGTTTGCTACAAAATCTTCACTTTCGAAGCATTGTTTCCCAAACTCGGATAAAAACCGGCGCAACCATCGCGCGGTGACAAGGCGCAGAGCACTCGTATTGCGGCTTTCGAACTTTCGCCGACAGCATCTATCGTGGACAGGTCACAAAAAAGGCCCCGGAGCGGAAACTCCGGGGCCGTCGTTGGTCAGGTTGTGACACCGTCGATCAGTGACGCACGGAGCCCACGAGTTTCCAGAGCGCCGGCACAAGCACGGCGGCCAGCGCCAGCTTGATCGCATCGCCAACCAGGAACGGGGTCAGGCCCCACTCGAGGATCGGTTTGTCCCAGCCATAGAGATGGCCGAGCCACGCGAGACCCGGAATGTAGATCAGCGCGTTGCCGATCAGCAGCGCCAGAGCCATCGTCCCGAAGGACCGGTCCCAGCCACGCGCCGCCAGCGCGCCAAGCGCCAGGGTCGCAAGCACGTATCCCACGAGATAGCCGCCGGTGCCGCCCATCATGTATGTCAGACCCGCCGTTTCGGCAGAGGAGCCGGCGAACACGTCGAAACCGAGCGCGCCCACAAGCAGGTAGCCGAGGATCGTAACCAGCCCGAGCCGTGCGCCATATGCGGCACCGATGGAGAGCACGGCAAACGTACCCATGGTGATCGGAACGGGCCACATCGGCACCTTGATCTTGGCGGCCACCGCCAGAGCGAGAATGCCCGCGAGCACGAGAGCAGCCTGTTTCAGGCGCAGCGCGGTGCCGGATTTCGGCCCGATGGCCTGGGTGAGGACGGCTTGGGTCATTTGAAATATCCTGTTTTGTGGTCGGTCTGGCACCTTGATGCCGCAGATGCTGCAGTGCAACAAGCAGATTTTGCCCCTGCAGAACCCTTGCGGTTGATTCAGGTCAATTCGCTTTCGGCGCTATCATGCGACAATCGCAAGGATAGCGCAGGCCCGACTGCGCGACGACAAGGACAAAGATCATGGGTCTTCTCTCGAAACTCGGCATGAGCACCGATCTTGTGAACGGCATGGCCGAACGCCTGCGCGCGGAAGTTGCGGATCTCGTTGCCCGTGACCCGCAGCGCTATGCACCGATGATGCGCGCAATGGCGATCAGGTGCAGTGGCTGTTCCGCCCAGGCCGATTGCCGCAGGCTGCAGGACCGCAGCGCGCGGTTGGATGCGGCCCCGATGTATTGTGTCAACAAGACCGCGCTGGATGCGCTGCGCCGCCGCAGGTAACGGGGTCAGCAGCCAATCCTGCGATAGAGACTTTCCATGCGATAGGATTTTCGCGGCCCTGCCACGTGCCACGTCACGCGAAATTCCGTCCATGACGGAAACGCGTAAACGCCGTCATACTGATCGGGCGCACACCAATGCGCCGTCTCGCCCCCAAAGGGAGGGACATCGTGGAAAAATCGGCCATCGTCGAAATGGACCGCCAATTCCGGCCGCCAGAGATACCGGCGCGTTGCCGTCACCGGTTTGCCGTCGCCGATACGCAACGCCCCGGTTTCCTCCTGCATCAGGCCCTCGCCATCCTCGCTCCAAACCGCGTGCCCGTCGAAACGCGCATGCGTGCCGTCGGCGTGTTCGATCACGCGCTGCAAGGTCCATCGACCGGTAAAATCCCGCAGGCCGCGCGCCCGTTCACGCATGGCAGGTCATCGGATTCTGGGCAAACCGTCCCATCTTGTCTCTCCCGGCTTGTCGCCACTGCACCACCGGTTTAAGAGGCGGCGCAAGTCTCGCACAATCATAAAAAGGTGCCGCTGCCAATGATCCCCCGCTATTCCCGCCCTGACATGGTCGCCATCTGGAGCCCGGAAACCAAATTCCGCATCTGGTACGAAATCGAGGCCCATGCCTGTGACGCGCAGGCCGATCTCGGGGTGATCCCGCGCGAAAACGCAGAAGCGGTGTGGAAAGCCAGGGATGTCGAGTTCGACGTTGCCCGCATCGACGAGATCGAGGCCGTCACCAAACATGATGTCATTGCCTTTCTCACGCATCTGGCCGAGATCATCGGCAATGACGAGGCCCGCTTCGTTCATCAGGGCATGACCAGTTCGGACGTGCTCGACACCACCTTCAACGTGCAGCTGGTACGCGCCGCCGACATCCTGATCGAAGACATGAAGGGACTGCTCGCTGCGCTCAAACGCCGCGCGCTCGAACACAAGGACACGGTGCGCATCGGCCGCAGCCACGGCATTCACGCCGAACCGACGACGATGGGTCTGACCTTTGCCCGGTTCTACGCCGAAATGGATCGCAACATGAACCGCCTGAAGGCCGCGCGCAAAGAGATTGCGACCGGCGCGATCTCCGGCGCGGTCGGCACCTTTGCCAATATCGATCCGGCGGTCGAAGAGCATGTCTGCGCCAAGATGGGGCTCGAACCCGAACCCATCAGCACCCAGGTCATTCCGCGCGATCGCCACGCCGCGTTTTTTGCCGCGCTTGGCGTTGTTGGCAGTTCGATCGAGAACATCGCCATCGAAATCCGCCACATGCAGCGTACCGAGGTTCTGGAAGCCGAGGAGTTTTTCTCAAAGGGCCAGAAAGGCAGCAGCGCGATGCCGCACAAGCGCAACCCGGTGCTGACCGAGAACCTGACCGGTCTCGCCCGCCTCGTGCGCATGGCGGTGATCCCGGCAATGGAAAACGTCGCGCTCTGGCACGAGCGTGACATCAGCCATTCCTCGGTCGAGCGCAATATCGGCCCCGACACCACGATCACGCTGGATTTCGCGCTCGCGCGCCTGACCCAGGTGGTGGACAAGCTGGTGATCTATCCCGACAACATGCTGGCCAACATGAACAAATTCCGCGGCCTCGTGATGAGCCAGCGGGTTCTGCTGGCCCTGACCCAGGCGGGTGTATCGCGCGAGGACTCCTACAAGCTGGTGCAGCGAAACGCGATGAAGGTCTGGGAAGAAGGCAAGGATTTCAAGACCGAACTGCTCAACGATGCAGACGTGCTCAAGGCGCTGTCGCCAGAAGAGATCGAGGAGAAATTCGATCTCGGGTATCACACCAAGCACGTGGACACGATTTTCGCGCGCGTCTTCAAGGACTAGGGTTGCTGCGCAGCAGCGCAGTCAGACATGGCCCGGATTGGCCCGGTTGTGCCAGTCCGGGCCCTTTTCGTTTTGAGAAACCACGCTAGCGCGCTACACTCTGCCGTGAATGCCCAAGATCGATGCCCGGAACCTGACTGGAGATCATTCATGACCCTCAAGACTGTCGCAGCAACCCTGGTGCTTGTCGCCCTGCCCGCCATGTCCTTCGCGATGTGCTCGGATCGCAAGCATCAGGCGCAATCCTGTGCTCCCGGCACGACATGGGATGCCGTCTCTGAAAGTTGCGTCGAGCAGATCAACAGCTGATCGCACGCGCCGCCGACATCGAACGCCCGGAACCGGATGTTCCGCGAACTGAGGGCGCGAGTGCCCGGCAAGGCGGCAGAGCAGAACATGTCGAAACCGAAGATTCATGTCGCCCTTCTGTTGCTGGCTGCGATCCCGGGGATTGCCCTTGGCGCCAGTGACGATGCGCCACCAAAACCGACCAGCACAACCAAATCCTGCAAGGGCGTTAAGGTCTGGGACCCGGCAACGCAGAAATGCGTGGCCCCCGACAACGCCACGCTGAACAGCGACGAGTTGTATGACGCCGCGCGCGAGCTGGCCTATGCCGGTCGCTATGCTGATGCACAGGGCGTATTGATTGCGATGCGCGATCAATCGGATGATCGTGTGCTGACCTATTGGGGTTTTACCCATCGCAAGCTGGGAAACACCGCCCAGGCCAAAATCTTCTATGCACGCGCGATCGAGCGGAACCCGGACAATATCCTGGCCCGCTCCTACATGGGACAGGGCCTTGTCGAGGAAGGCCGCACGGACGAGGCCATCGCGCAGTGGCGCGAGATCAACGCGCGCGCAGGCAGCGGCAGCTGGGCCGAGATGTCCCTGCGCGAAGCGATCCGGACCGGCATGACCTATAACTATTGATTTTCAGGCTTTGTTTACGGCTTGTGCCCTAGTCTGACCCGGTTCACGGATCAGGTCATGAAGGCGCGGCCAGAGCATGCAGCAACTCACACAGGTTTCCAGCTTGCCGATTGCGGCGACGGGCACCAACACTCCGCAGGCAGAGGCCCCGGCCCCGGTCAGCAAACTGAATTCCAAGGCAAAGGCGGCGATTGTCGTGCGCCTGCTGCTGAATGAGGGGGCGGATCTCCCGCTCGAGGATTTGCCGGACGAGTTGCAGGCGCGGCTGATTCAACAGATGGGCTCGATGGGTCTCATCGACCGGACCACGCTGTTTTCGGTGGTCGAGGAATTCGCCGGGGTTCTGGATGGCGTCGGACTGTCCTTTCCCAAGGGGCTGGCCGAGGCGATCTCGGCCATGGACGGAAAAATCAGCCCCCAGACCGCGGCACGGTTGCGCAAGGAGGCGGGTGTGCGACAGGCGGGCGATCCCTGGGCGCGTCTCAGGGCGCTTCCCATCGAGGATCTGGTCCGAATGGCGCAGGCCGAGTGTATCGAGGTTGCTGCCGTACTTCTGTCGAAACTCGACACCGGCAAGGCCGCGGAACTGCTCGGCGCGCTGCCCGGTCCACTGGCGCGGCGTATCACCTATGCCGTTTCGCAAACCGGCAAGGTCACCCCCGACGCCGTGGACAGGATCGGCCTGTCGCTCGCCTCGCAACTCGACCACAAGGCGCCCGTTGCCTTCGATGACGCACCGGGGGCGCGGATCGGTGCCATTCTCAACCAGTCTGCCGCCACGACCCGCGACGACATGCTGACAGGACTGGACGAAACCGATCAGGAATTCGCCAGCACGGTGCGCAAATCGATCTTCATCTTTGCCCACATTCCCGATCGCGTGCGGCCGCGCGACGTGCCCGCCTTGGTCCGCGCAGTAGAACAGGATGTGCTTGTGACCGCTCTCGCCGCTGCAACCGATGACGATACCCGACGCTCTGCCGAATTCCTGCTCGGAAACATGCCGAGCCGGCTCGCGGACAGTGTGCGCGAAGAGGTAGAGGAAAGAGGCAAGGTCAAGGCGCGGGATGGTGAAGCCGCCATGACCGAGGTGATCGCCGCGATCCGGGCGCAGGAGCAGTCGGGCGATCTGGAACTGATCGTTCCCGACGAGGCAGAAGAATAGCCGCGCTCGACGACGCGCCCCGATCCATATCGCGGTTGGACACGCCGGGAAACAGCTGCGACCGCCCGGCACCAATCCACTTGCGTGGACCTGCCCGGCCCCGATCCCGACCGCGCGCGATGGACAGTGCTGAACATATCAACTATCACGTTGCCATGACGTCAGCGGAATCCCTCCTCTCGTCCGCGTAATTCCAGCCAAGGCGCAATGATGAGCGACATCACTCTGCACGATACGCGTGGTCGGGCCATTCTGCTCATGATAACGGCGATTTTCTGTTTCACGCTGATGGATGCCTCGGCCAAGGCGCTTGCGCCGCGCATCGGTATCCTGCCCACCGTCTGGGCACGCTACGCCGGCCAGATGGCGCTGGTGCTTGTTCTGGTCGCCCCGCGTCTGCGCAGTGTTGTCCGTACCAGCCATCCGGTGCTCCAGTTCCTGCGCTCCATCCTGTTGATGAGCGCCACGGCATTATTTTTCACCGGGATCAGCATGATCCCCCTGTCGGACGCGGCCGCGCTCATGGCGCTGAACCCGGTCCTGATCACGCTCGGCGCGGCCCTGTTCCTGTCCGAACCGCTGGGGTTGCGGCGGATCGGCGGCATCATCGTCGCACTGATCGGGGCACTCATCATCATTCGCCCCGGCAGCGCGGTGTTCTCGCTTTCCGCGTTGCTGCCACTCGCCGCGGCCGCCTGTTACTCGGCCTATTCGCTGCTGACGCGAAGCCTTGGTCCGGACGAAGACGTCTGGACCTCGCTGTTTTACACCGGGCTGGTCGGCACCGTTTTGCTGACACTTGCCGTTCCCTTTGCCTGGCACCCCCCCGACCTGATCGCCTGGGGGCTGATCGGGGCCATCACGCTTGCCGGCACCGCGGGTCAACTGGCGCTGATCCGCGCGTTCAGCCAGGGCGAGGCAAGCATGCTCGCGCCCTATTCCTATACCGGACTGGTTTTTGCCGCCGCTTGGGGGTCGCTCTTCTTTGCCGAACTGCCCGACAGCTGGACCATTCTCGGTGCCCTTGTGATCGCCGGCGCAGGTCTGTATGTCTGGCACCGCGAGACGTTTCGCCGCTGAGAGTCCCGAATGCCGGCAGAATTTTCTGAACTTTCCCGATCCCAGCGCATCAGGTATTACACGGCGAACCTGTTTCTGCGCGCCCTCATCGGCGGGTTCAAACTGCTTCCCTACAAGATGCGGATCCCGGCGATGGGCTGGCTGGTCGCGCATGTGATGGCACCGCTGGCCGGTTTCAACCGCCGGGTGCGTGACAATCTCAACCTGACCTGCCCCGAGCTTGACGACGCCGAAGTGCAGCGCCTGTGCCGCGCGGTTTGCGACAACGCCGGGCGCTCGCTCATCGAATTCTATTCCGGGCAGGAATTCATCGACCGTGCCCGCTCTGCGGAAATCGGCGGTCCGGGCCTTGCCGCCCTGCAGGAGGCGCGCGACGCGGGACGGCCCGTCATCCTGATGACCGGGCATTTCGGCAATTACGACGCGGCGCGTGCCAAACTGATTTCGCTGGGTTTTGGCATGGGCGGGCTTTACCGGCGCATGGCCAACCCGTATTTCAACGAACATTATCGCAAGATGCTCGCCACCATCGGCACCCCGATGTTCGAACAGGGACGCCGCGGCATGATCGAGATGGTGCGCCATCTGAAGCAGGGCGGGATCATCGCGATTGTCGGCGACCTGCACGTACAGGAAGGCATCGAGCTGGATTTCTTTGGCCAGCCGGCGATCACGTCGACGGTGCCTGCGGAGCTTGCGATCAAGCAGGATGCGGCGATGATCCCTGCCTATGCGATCCGCCAGCCGGATGGGCTCAATTTCCGGATCGAGATGCATGAGCCGATTGCCCATTCCGATCCCGCGACCATGACGCAGCAACTCAACGACGATCTCGAAGCGCTGGTGCGCCGGCATATGGACCAGTGGTTCTGGATACACCGGCGCTGGAAACCAGCCTGAAGCATCAGAAGGGCCGTCCGTATGGCGTTGGACGATGCCGGGCGCCTGGGGTGCGGTGATCGCGCCGGGTTAATCGATTGCCGCCGCCGCGACGATTTCGCCTTGTCCGGCATATTGCAGCAAGACGACTGCCGGGAATTCGCCGGTCAGTTCGGTTTCCTGCCGGTAGGGTTCGCGGCCGTCCCACTCTCCCACCACCGACCAGTCTTCGACGACGTTGGCGTAATCCAGTTCATTGCCCGCGTTCTCCCCTCTGGTGATCCTCGCCGTTCGAAGGGGCGAATACCGCACGAGCTGAACGGTCATCGGACCTGCGAGCGATTGCGCCACAGGCTCCGCGCGGATCGACAACCGTGATCCCTCGCGTGTCGCCGACAGTTCGACGACCGGCTTGCGCGATTTTTCGCGCTCGATGATGGCGGTGACTTCCCCGGCGCGGGCACCGACCACATCATCGACCCCGTTGACGATCATTTGCGGCGTGTAGACCATGTCGCGCCCGCCGACATCGGCGTAGCGGCGCTGACGGCTGGAGTTTTTCGCAAGCGCGTATTCGTCCTTCCAGCCGATGTAATCCCAATAATCCACATGCAAGGCCAATGCGATCACGTCGTCCCGATCCGCCAGTTGATGCAGGATGGCGTCGGCGGGCGGACAGGATGCGCATCCCTGAGACGTGAACAATTCCACGACGACGTCGCGATCCTGCGCGATGAGAACCGTGGACGTGGTGGCACAGATGGCGAGCGTTGCAGCGGCAAGCAGTTTCATGTGAAGCGATTTCCCTGATCTGTGCACGGGTCTAACCATGTCGGCCCGGATTTGCCAATCAAGGTTTCTTGACGAATCTGCAATGCATGGCTCGCGTCAATGTGACTCGGAGCGGTCTGCCGGCGCATCTGCGGCAGAGAACATGCCGGTGAACGCTATTGATCCCGCGCCGCTCCTGATGCAGACAAATGTGAGCCAATTCCGCAATCCACGACTCTTAGAGGGAGGCCGCAGATGCCCATCACCGTTGGACAGGACACAGCCAAGGCACGCAAGTCACTGAGCGTCAATGGCAAGACCATTTCCTATTATTCGATCCCGGCAGCCACCGAGGCCGGGCTGGGCGATTTCGCCAACCTGCCCGCAGCGTTGAAGGTCGTTCTTGAGAACATGCTGCGCTTTGAGGATGGCAAGACCGTCAGCGTCGACGACATCAAGGCGTTTGCCGAATGGGGCAGGAACGGCGGCAAGAACCCGCGCGAGATCGCCTATCGTCCGGCCCGGGTGCTGATGCAGGATTTCACCGGCGTTCCCGCCGTGGTCGACCTCGCCGCGATGCGGGACGGCATCAAGGCTCTCGGGGGCGACGCGCAGAAGATCAACCCGCTCAACCCGGTGGATCTCGTCATCGACCATTCGGTGATGATCGACGAATTCGGCAACCCGCGCGCCTTCCAGATGAATGTCGACCGCGAGTACGAACGCAACATGGAGCGCTATACCTTCCTGAAATGGGGGCAGACCGCGTTCGACAACTTCCGTGTCGTGCCGCCGGGAACGGGCATCTGCCATCAGGTGAACCTCGAATACCTGTCCCAGACCGTCTGGACCGACACCGATCAGGATGGCCAGGAGGTCGCCTATCCCGACACCCTGGTCGGAACCGACAGCCACACCACCATGGTCAACGGTGCAGCGGTCCTGGGCTGGGGTGTTGGCGGCATCGAGGCCGAGGCGGCCATGCTGGGGCAACCGATCTCGATGCTGATCCCCGAGGTCGTCGGCTTCAGGCTGACCGGCAAGATGATCGAAGGCACCACCGGCACCGACCTGGTGCTCAAGGTGGTGGAAATGCTGCGGGAAAAGGGCGTTGTCGGCAAGTTCGTCGAATTCTATGGCGACGGGCTCGACAACCTGCCGCTGGCGGACCGGGCGACGATTGCCAACATGGCGCCGGAATACGGCGCGACCTGCGGTTTCTTCCCGATCGATGGCGAAACCCTTCGCTATCTGACCAATACCGGGCGCGACAAGGATCGCATCGCTCTGGTCGAAACCTATGCCAGGGAAAACGGCATGTGGCGCGATGCGTCCTATGACCCGATCTATACCGACACGCTCGAACTTGACATGGGCACCATCGTGCCGGCGATTTCGGGACCGAAGCGGCCGCAGGATTATATCGCGCTAGACAACGCGGCATCGGCGTTCGGCACCTACATCGAAGGCCTGCGCAGCGGCAAGGACGTGTCGGAGAAATCCGAGGTCCGCTGGGAAGGCGAAGGTGGCGCGCCCGAACCGCTGGACGTGCCCGGCGACACCGGCCATCACAGGAAAGGCTGGTACAAGTCCGGTGATGCGCGCCATCAGCTGCACGACGGTTCGATCGTGATCGCCTCGATCACCTCGTGCACGAACACCTCGAACCCCTATGTGATGATCGGCGCCGGGCTGCTGGCGCGCAAGGCGCGTGAAAAGGGGCTGACCCGCAAGCCATGGGTCAAGACCTCGCTTGCGCCCGGCTCTCAGGTCGTGTCCGCCTATCTGGAGGCCGCGAACCTTCAGAAGGATCTCGACGCCATCGGCTTCAACCTCGTCGGCTATGGCTGCACCACCTGCATCGGAAACTCCGGCCCGCTGGACGAGCCGATCTCGAAAGCGATCAACGATTACGATCTGGTGGCGACATCGGTGCTGTCGGGCAACCGCAACTTCGAGGGCCGGATCAGCCCGGATGTGCGCGCCAACTATCTGGCCTCGCCGCCGCTGGTCGTGGCCTATGCTCTTGTCGGCGACATGAATGTCGACATCACAAAGGAACCGCTTGGCCAGGACCAGGACGGCAATGACGTCTATCTCAAGGATATCTGGCCCTCGGCGCAAGAGATTGCCGAACTGGTCGAGCAGACCGTGACCCGCGAAGCATTCCAGTCGAAATATGCCGACGTGTTCAAGGGCGATGAGAAATGGCAGGGCGTGGAGGTTCCGCAGCAGGAAACCTATGACTGGCCGGCGAATTCGACCTATATCCAGAACCCGCCCTATTTCCAGGGCATGTCCAAAGACAAAGGCGTCATCACCAATATCGAGGGTGCGCGCGTGCTGGCTTTGCTGGGTGACATGATCACCACCGATCATATCAGCCCGGCAGGTTCGTTCCGGGAGTCCACGCCTGCCGGCCAATACCTGATCGAACGTCAGGTGCCTGTCCGCGAGTTCAACTCCTACGGCTCGCGCCGCGGCAATCACGAGGTCATGATGCGCGGCACCTTTGCCAATATCCGCATCAGGAACGAAATGCTGGACGGTGTCGAAGGTGGCTATACCAAAGGTCCGGATGGTGCGCAGACCTCGATCTATGACGCGGCGATGGACTATCAGGCGCAGGGCACGCCGCTGGTGATATTCGGTGGCGAGCAATACGGGGCCGGATCGTCGCGGGACTGGGCGGCCAAGGGAACCGCACTGCTCGGGGTGAAGGCGGTGATCGCCGAGAGCTTTGAGCGTATCCACCGCTCCAACCTGGTCGGTATGGGCGTGATTCCGTTCGAGTTTACCGACGGCGACACGCGCAAGTCTCTTGGGTTGACCGGTGATGAAACCGTCTCGATCTCGGGTCTCGACACGATCACTCCGCTCGCGGTCGTGCCCTGCACCATCACCTTCGCGGATGGCTCGACAAAGGAGATCAAGCTCAAGTGCCGGATCGATACGGCAATCGAAATCGAGTATATCGAGCATGGCGGCGTGCTGCACTACGTGTTGCGCGACCTCGCCAAGGCGGGCTGACGTGACACCGGAACCGGGAATCGGGCGCCTCATCCGGCGCCCCTTTTACCGGCCAGAGGTCCGCCGATGAGACGCGTTGCGCTGGTCACGGGTGCGGCGCGCGGCATTGGTCTTGCCATTGCCGAGGATCTGGGCCGGGATCACGCGCTGGCGATCACCCATCGCAACAGCGATGCAACGGATGTCTTGCGCAAACATCCCGATACGCTTGCGATCAGGACCGATTTTACCGCCCCGGACGCGGCGCAGCAGGTGATCGACACGGTGCTGAAGGCCCATGGGCGGCTCGATACGCTGGTACTGAACGCCGGCGCGATCCTGGAAGATGGCGCGGCCGACACCACCCCCGGCGACCTGTTCCAGGTCAATGTGCTGGTCAATGACGCGTTGCTGCGGACGGCGCTGCCACATCTGCAACCGGGGGCACGCGTGATCGCGATTTCCTCGGTCAACGCGGTGCTGCCGGCAATGTCGGCGGTGCTCTATTCGGCGAGCAAGGCGGCGCTGAACACATGGGTAAGAGGCATGGCCAGGACCCTCGGAGGCCGGGGCATTCGTGTCAATGCCATCGCCCCCGGTGCGATCAACGCGCCCGACACCCCGCGCGACGCCGATCTGACGCAGCTCTTCGTGGACCAAACCGCGTTGGGGCGCATCGGCCGCCCCGAAGACATCGCCAAGGCGGTGCGGTTCTTCGCCTCGGATGGGGCGGATTTCATCACCGGAGAGGTCCTGACCGTCTCGGGTGGCTATCGCCTCTAGAGTGTTGCGCGGCTAATCCGATACATGAATAACGTCACGCAGTAAATTGAAATATTTGAATTAAAGCGTTGCAAGACAAGCAGGGCGTTTCAGCCCTGGGGTTTGTTCTGTGCAGCCTCGATTGCCGGTCGCAGCGTCTGGTCGATCACGCGCTGCGTGATCGGTCCGGCGATGCGAAGCAGGATGGTGCCCGTATCGTCGATCAGATAGGTTTCGGGAACGCCGTAAACGCCCCAGTCCAGCGCCATGCGCCCGTCGCGATCCGCGCCGATCCGTTCGTATGGATCGCCAAGCTCGGTCAGGAATGCCAGGGCATTGGCCGGCTCATCCTTGTAATTCACACCGTAGATCGGCAGGCCCTCTGCGGCGAGTGCTTCGAGATTGGGATGTTCCACCCGGCAGGGCGCGCACCAGCTCGCCCAGTAATTGACCAGCTTGATCCCCTCCTGACGCAGGGTGGCATCGTCGAAAGGCACCTTGCCCGGCAGTTCGCTCAGCACCACCGGCGGCGCCTGCTGGTCCTTGCGCGCGGATGGCAGCGCGTCGGGATCCTCGCGAAACATCCCGACAGCCGCCAGAAGCGCGAAGCCCGCAAAAATCAGCGGTGGAGCGATCATCAGAGGCGAAATCCTAGCCATTGCGCGATATCCGTTTTTCCAGAGCGGCCATCTCGGCCCGCACCTTGCGTCCACGCCAGACACTGAGCAGCACCAGAAGCACCAGCAGCAGCAAAGACGCCACATAGGCCGAGATTACCGTCTCGGCGTATTTCCCAAGATCGGGCATCATGCCCCTACCCTTTCCCGCGCCAGCAACGCCCTGATGCGCCGGGCGCGTATCTCGGTGCCGGTGCGATACAGCAGCAATGCCACGAACAGCAGGACAAACCCGATGATGCAGAGAAGCAGCGGGTAGAAAAAGACGTTGCTGACCTTTTCCTCGGTATCGGCACCGGTGACGGCCGCCGCGCGCATGATCGACGCCCCCTGATGCAGGCCCTGGTTCCAGAAGTTCACGGCATAGCGCGACAGGATGGCAAAGACCGAGCCGACAAGGCACAGCACCGATGTCAGATCGGCCGCCGTATCCGGATTGTCGATGGCTTCCCACAGCGCGATATAACCGAGATAGAAAAGGAACAGGATCAGGAACGACGTCAGCCGGGGATCCCATGCCCACCACGTGCCCCACATCGGCTGGCCCCAGATCGCACCGGTGGCCAGCGCGATCATCGTCATGACAACACCGATCGGAGCCGCCGCCCGCGCCGCCAGCGCGCTCACATGGTGCCGTCGTACCAGCCAGACAAGCGAGGTCACCAGCATCATCAGCCAGACATTGATCGCCATCAGCGCCGAGGGCACATGCAGATAGATGATCTTGACGGTCGAACCCTGCCGATAATCGTCGGGTGTAAGGAAAAATCCCCAGATCAGTCCGACGACAAGGCAGAGGATCGCCGCGCTCCAGATATAGGGTTGAACCCGCTCCGACGTGGTCAGGAACTTTTTCGGGTTGGCGTATTCCCAGAGGGCATTGGCTTTGGTTGCGAATGACATGATGCCTATCTAGTCCGAGTCGGTGCGCTTCTCAATTGACAATGGTCAACGCAAATTGACGCGCAGCACCGCCGCGCTGGCGAAAGGGAGCAAGGCGACCGTTGCCGCAGTGATCCCCGCAAGCAACAGCAGCGGCGTGGATGTCTCCATGCCAACCGCGCCGCGCCGCGCGACCTCGGCCCCGAAGATCAGCGTCGGCACATTAAGCGGCAGAACCAGCAGTGACAGCAGCAGCCCCCCGCGCTTGAGCCCGACCGTCAATGCCGCGCCAAAGGTGCCGATGACCGACAGTGCCGGCGTCCCCGTCAGCAGCGAGATCACCAGCCAAGAAAATCCCGGCAGCGGCAGGTTCAGGAGCACCCCCAAGACCGGCGCGGCCAGCACCAGCGGCAAGCCGGTGGTGATCCAGTGCGCCAGCGCCTTGATCGTGACCACCGCCTCGAGCGGCAACGGCGCCGTGGCCAGCAGGTCGAGCGATCCATCCTCCCAATCCAGCGCCAGCAGCCGGTCAAGCGACAAGAGACAGGCCAGCAGCGCCCCCAGCCACAACACGCCCGGCGCGATGGTCGCCAGCAGCGAGGATTGCGGCCCGACGCTGAAGGGGACAAGCACGGTGACAATCAGGAAAAACGCCAGCCCCAGCCCAAAGCCGCCGCCAGCGCGAAAGGCCAGTTTCAGGTCGCGGAGCAACAGCGCGATCACAGGAAATCTCCGTCAAAATCATCGACCGGGCGCGGCGTCGCCCTGAACATCGCAAGATCGAGCGTTTCGGCATCAAGACCCAGATCAATATGCGTCGCGATCAGGGCGCTGCCGCCCTGCCGCAGGTGGCCCCGCACGGCATCGGCGAACATCGCGACCGCCGCCACATCCAGCGAGACGGTCGGTTCATCCAGCACCCAGACCGGTCGTCCGGTGACCAGCAGACGCGACAGGCCAAGCCGCCGCTTCTGCCCCGCCGAGAGGTTGCCCGCGTGACGCTCGGCAAGGTCGTCGAGGTCAAACGCGCGCAACGCATCCCCGATCCCACCGGCACCAAAGACGCTTGCCCAGAAGGTGAGGTTTTCGCGTACCGTCAGCGTCGGCTTGATCCCGTCCGAATGCCCCGCGTAGGCGATGCGATCCTCTGCGCCGTCGATCTGCCCCGCCGATGGCGGCTGCAACCCTGCTATCGTTCGCAAGAGCGTCGTCTTGCCGATTCCGTTCGGTCCGCGCAGCACAAGTGCCTGACCGGGCGCAAGCGCAAACCGCACGCCCTGCAGAACAGGTACGCCGCCGCGGGTTATGGACAGGTCCGAAACAGACAGGGTCATAAAGGGCGAATAACCGATTGACCGGTGGCAAAAAAGCCTAAACCGGCAACAGCGCCAGGGCGATACGCCGCCCCTCGGCCAGCAACACGTTGTAGGTTCGGCAGGCCGCAGGCGAATTCATCACTTCGACACCGATACCGGCGCCTTCGAGCGACGCGCGCAAGGCCGGCGGGAGATGTGAAATTTCAGCGCCCATGCCGACAAGCAGAACATCGATCGTGCCGGACAGGGACAGCAGGGGCGCGGTTTCATCCAGGCCGGACCATGCGGTTGTTCCGTCCGGACCGGTCAGTACCGCGCCCTCATGGACCTTCCCGCCGATGCGGAAAAACCCCGGACCGTACCCATCGACCGGGATCGCGTTGTTGTAGGTGATCTCGTTCAGCCGCATGTCAGTGTCCCATCCCCCAAATCGGCAGCCCCGCCACCGCCGCCGCAAAGATCAGCCCATAGGCAACGCCGCGATACAGGCTTTCATAACCCGGTATGAATAGCCTGCTGCCCAGTATGTTTCCAGCCATCGCCGGAATCGCAAGCGCCAGCCCGGTCAGCACCGGTTCGGTCGCAAGACGCCCGGCGATCAGCATCATCGTCAGAATCGCGCAATCATAGAAGAACAGGAAGAATGTGGTATTCGCACGGATCACGCGTGTCGGGTGCGGGCTCGCCATGTACGCGAAGATCACCGGAGGCCCCGGAATGCCCGCAATCCCTCCGAGGAACCCCGCCGCCGCACCGGTGCCGAACACCGCACGGGGCCGCAATGCACCCGCGTAACGCCAGCCGAACATCAGCACGCAGAGCATGGTCAGGGACACCACAGACACGAAAGTGCGAAACACGCCGGGATCGAGCACGAACAATGCCGCCAGCCCGACGGGAAGCGCGAGCACCGCGCCCAGTGTAAGCCGCGTCAGGTCGGCGCGATGGGTGTCGGGGGCTGCGCGCCGCAGCATCGGCAATGGCCCGAGCACATCCATCGTTACCAGCGTGATGATCGCCGAAACCGGGTCGAGCACGATGCCCGCAATCGGCAAATAGATCAGCGCGGTGCCAAAGCCCGCAAACCCGCGCACCATGCCCGCCGTCATCGCGGCGCAGGCAAGCAGCAGAAACTCGGGTGTCAGAAGCGAAGCGAGCATGTTCATCCGCAGAAGTCTGCACGGAACATGTCGGAATGATTAGGGCCAGATGCCAATGCCTGTGGCACCAGCGTCCGGCCCGTTTGTCCGGCGCGTATCCGGACGCTGCTCAGTCCGAGGCCGACACAAGCGATGCACGGTCAGGCATCGACATTGGCAAACTGGTTGCCCGAAGTGTTGTTCGGTTTCGTCCAGTCGCGTTTGACGCCGAGATAGAGCAGCACCGCCGATGCCACGAAGATCGACGAATAGGTCCCCACGACCACGCCCCAGATCATCGCAAAGACAAAGCCCCGGATCACGTCGCCGCCCAGAACGAACAGCGAAACAAGCGCCAGAAGCGTGGTGATCGACGTCATGAATGTGCGCGAGAGGGTTTCGTTGATCGACAGGTTCAGCACCTCGGCGAGTGACATCTTCTTGTATTTGCGAAGATTCTCACGCACCCGGTCGAATACCACCACGGTGTCGTTCAGCGAATAGCCGACGATGGTCAGCAAGGCGGCGATGATCGCGAGGTCGAACTTGATCTGCACCTCGGAGAATATGCCGATGGTCAGGATCACGTCATGCACCAGAGCAACGACGGCCCCCAGAGCAAACTGCCATTCGAACCTGAGCCAGATATAGATCAGCACCGCGCCAATCGCGAGCGCCACCGCCATGATGGCAGTCTGGATCAGTTCGCCCGACACTTTCGGGCCAACGGATTCGACCGAGACAAACCGGATGTCCGGAGATACCGAAGCCAGCGCGGCTTCGACCTCCGCGATGGTTTCGGCGGTCGCCGCCTCCTGGTCGTCCTGGGCCTGAATGCGGATCATCGCAATGTTCTCATCATCGCCAAAGGCCGGGTCGAACACCTCGCTGATCAGCACATCGCCGATGTCGAGCTTGGCCAGCGCATCACGATAGACCCCGACATCCACGGGTTGCACGCTTTCCGTGCGGATCGTCGTGCCGCCCCGGAAATCGATCCCGTAATTCAGCCCGCGGACCATGAACGACCCGAACGCCAGGAGCACCAGCACCGCAGAAATACCCAGCCACAATTTCCAGCGGCTGAAGAAATCGAACGAGGTCTGCTCGGGTACAATTTTCAGGCGCATGTCAAACCTCGATGGTCTTGGGGCGACGTCGGTCATACCACGTCACAATGATGAGCCGCGTGACATAGATGGCGGTGAACACCGATGTCAGGATGCCCAGCCCCAGCGTGATGGCAAACCCGCGCACCGGCCCCGACCCCATCGCGAACAGGATCACGGCCGTGATGAATGTGGTGATGTTGGCGTCCAGAATGGCGCTCAGCGCCTTTTCATAACCCAGTTCGATGGCACGGGCGGGCCCGCGCGATGTCTTGAGTTCTTCGCGGATACGTTCGAAAACCAGAACATTCGCGTCCACTGCCATACCAACGGTCAGAACGATCCCCGCGATCCCCGGCAGGGTCAGCGTGGCGCCGATCAGCGACAGCAGCCCGAAGATCAGGCCGATATTCAGGATCAGGGCGATGTTGGCGAAGAGGCCGAACAATCCGTAGCTCAGCCCCATGAAGATCAGTACGGCGGCAAAGGCGACGATCGTGGCCACCTTGCCCGCGTCGATACTGTCCTGGCCAAGCTCGGGACCGATGGTCCGCTCTTCGAGAAACTCGAGTTCCGCCGGCAAGGCCCCGGCGCGCAGGAGCACCGCGAGGTTGGTGCTTTCCTCGACCGTGAAATTGCCGGTGATGATGCCGGAGCCGCCCGGAATATGGCTCTGGATCACCGGCGCGCTGATCACCTCGTCATCGAGCACGATGGCAAAGGGGCTGCCGATGTTTTCCAGCGTATAGTCGCCGAACTTGCGCGCGCCCGACGTGTTGAACCGGAAATTCACCGCGGGCCGGCCATTCTGGTCAAAGGCGGGCTGCGCATCGACCAGTTCCTCACCGGTGACGACCGGCGCGGCCTCGAGCGTGTAGAACACGCCCGGTTCATCCAGCGACGGAACAATGACATTGCCCACGCCGGGATTGGCATTGGCATCGCTGCCGCGTCCGATCACCGGCTGAAACGTCAGCTGCGCGGTGGTCCCGATGATGTCCTTGAGCTCCGATGCGCTGCCGATTCCCGGCACCTGGATCAGGATACGGTCCGATCCCTGGCGCTGGATCGTCGGCTCGCGGGTGCCCACCTCGTCGATCCGGCGGCGGATGATCTCGAGCGACTGGCGCACGGTGCGATCGTCACTGGCGAGCTTTTCCGCCTCCGACAGGGTCACGATCAGAATGTCGCCCTCGCCGCGCACCTCGATATCGTTGGCGCCCACACCGGTCAGCGTCTGGATCGGACGGGCCAGTTCACGCACCACCTCGAGCGCCCGCGGCATGCCTTCGGGCTGGCTGATCTTGACCCGAATCTCCTGCGGATCGGAGGGTTGCAAACGGATCGTGCCGATTGTCGCGCGTTCCGGCCGCAGGGTGTCGCGGATTTCCGGCCACATGGCCTGCATCCGGCTTTCGTAAACATCCTCGACCTTGACCTCGGCCAGCAGATGCGCGCCGCCCCGCAGGTCGAGCCCCAGATTGACCAGCGCGCTCGGCATCCAGTCGGGCCACAGCGCGGCCTGATCCTCGAGCGTCTGCGTCCGGCCCTGCACGTCCATCGCCGCCAGCGCGTCGTTGTGCGTCTCGACCCGCGTATAGAACGCGTTGGGCAGCGCCAGCCACAGGCCGGCCGCGCAGATCGCCCAGATCAGCACCTTCTTCCACAATTCGAATTGCAGCATGACCCTGCCTTTTCCGAGGGATGAAACGCGAACCTAGTTCGCGGGCTCGGTCTTGCTTATGACGTTGGCGATGGTCGACTTGACGACGCGCACCTTGACGTTCTCGGCCAGTTCGACCTCGACCTCGTTGTCGTCCTTGACCTTGACCACCTTGCCGATCAGCCCGCCCTGGGTGATGATCTGGTCGCCCCGGCGGACGGCCTCGACCATGGCCTGATGCTGCTTGACCTTTTTCTGCTGCGGACGGATCAGCAGGAAATACATGATCGCAAAGATCAGAATGAGCGGGAGAAACTGGGCGAGTGCGCCACCATCCATGAGATGTTCCTTTGATTGAAGGGCGGACCCCGGCCCGCGATGTCGGCGGAACCTATGCGCAGAACCGCGCGTTTGCAAGGCGGCGCATGCGCAGTTTTTGACAGCCGCGCGGCACGGCGCTCGCGCATTCCCGCAAGACTGCGGACTGCATGGCCGGTACTTTTGTGGTGATGCGCAGGAGCGTCATGATATCAAAGGGCGTCATGACGGGAATCGGTAGTCCCTGCCTCACGCGGAGCGAATTGTGAAACGCGACAAACCAAGTCTCCGCGATCTGCTCGGGCTGAGTGATGACATCGATTTTTCCAGGATTCGCTGGCTCATCCAACTTGTTGCGCTGGCGATCGTTGCGATCATCGTGCTGCTGCTCTTCGCGTTCTTCAAGGCCATTATCGGCGTCGGCGTATTGAGCGACCACGAAGCCCAAAGCGTTGTGATACGGAATACCGGTCTCGCCGTCGCGGCGGTTGTTGGCGTACCTTTTCTGGTGTGGCGCTCAATCGTGGCGCAGAAACAGGTCGATGTCGCCGAGCAGGGCCACATCACCGAAAGAATCAACAAGGCGGTCGAAGGGCTTGGCGCCGAAAAAACCGTGAGCAGGGTCTGGCGGAACGTGACCTATGTTCTTGAAGATGTCACCCATACCGCGTTCGAAGGCCGCGACGATGGCGCGGAGATACCCGAGGGTGCCACTGACATCGAGTATGGCCATTGGGGAGTTGCAAACCGGACGCGGCCAAACCTGGAAGTCAGGATCGGTGCAATCTATGCACTGGAGCGGATCGCGCAGGACAGTGATCGGGATCATGTGCAGGTGATGGAAATCCTCTGCGCCTATATCCGGCAGAATGCGCCTGACACACTTGCTGAACCGTTTCCGAAAGACTGGCGCGAAGCCTTTGCAGCCGATGATATCGACATAGAAGCAATGCCCTCTCGTCGCCAGATTGTAGATTCGGCGCGGCAACTCAGGAAACCACGGGAAGACATTCAGGTCGCCCTGACCGTGCTTGGCCGAAGAAGCACCCGGCAAATCGCGATTGAAGGGCATCGTAATTCAGAGGGCGAATGGATTGGTTATCTATTGGATTTGCGTAGCACCTGTCTGCAAAATGCCTACATGATCCGGGGGCAATTCGAAAATGCCCGCTTCAATCACGCGCAGATGCAGGGGACGGTCCTCAGCGGGGCGCGGATGCAGGGGGCGGACCTCAGCGGGGCGCAGATGCAGGGGGCGGTCCTCCGGGAGGCGCAGATGCAGGGGGCGGTCCTCCGGGAGGCGCGGATGCAGGGGGCGGTCCTCGTCGAGGCGCGGATGCAGGGGGCGGACCTCAGCGGGGCGCGGATGCAGGGGGCGGTCCTCCTGGAGGCGCGGATGCAGGGGGCGGACCTCCGCGGGGCGCGGATGCAGGGGGCGGACCTCAGCGAGGCGCAGATGCAGGGGGCGGTCCTCAGCGAGGCGCAGATGCAGGGGGCGGTCCTCCTGGGGGCGCAGATGCAGGGGGCGGCCCTCCGGTGGGCGCGGATGCAGGGGGCGGACCTCCTGGAGGCGCGGATGGATGCTTCAACGGATCTCAGCGCCGCTACTCTTCGAGGTGCGGCGCTGAGATCCGTTGATTTTAGCGATGTTAGCATATCGCAGGAACAGGTCGATTCCCTGTTTGGCGATCAGACCGTGATTTTGCCCGAGGGCCTGACCCGTCCGGACTGGCCGGAGATCGACGAGCACGCTTGGTTATTGTTCAAGAAGCAGTGGCGCGCGTGGCAGAAACAGATCGGTTTCGACCTCGAGGACCCGCGAACGTGGGATGCGCCTCTGGGTGAAGCGTCCTCTACCACAGCGCGGGATGATGAGGCATAACGCGTCAAACGACTCGCAGGATCAAGGACAGACCCATGCACGACATCCGCGCCATTCGCGAAAATCCCGAGGCTCTTGACGCGGCGCTTGCGCGGCGGGGGGATGCGCCGGTGTCGGCGGCATTGCTCGAACTTGACGCCGCGCGGCGGAGCAAGATTCAGGCCAGCGAGGCGGCGCAGGCCGAGCAGAACAAGGCGTCCAAGCTGGTCGGTGCGGCCAAGGCCAAGGGCGATGAGACCGAGTTCGAACGGCTGCGCGCGCTGGTCGCCGAGAAAAAGGCCGAGGTGGCCGCGATGCAGGCCGAGGCCAAGGAGCTGGATGCGCAGCTGACCGATCAGCTGGCCCGGATCGCCAACACCCCGGCGGACGATGTGCCGGACGGGGCGGATGAAAACGACAATGTCGAGGTGAACCGCTGGGGCGAACCGCGCAGCTTCGATTTTGACCCCAGGGAGCATTTCGAGATCGCCGGCGTCGCCGCGTCGATGGATTTCGAGCTTGCCGCCAAGATCTCGGGCAGCCGCTTCGTGATGCTCAAGGGGGCGGTCGCGCGGATTCACCGCGCGCTGGCCCAGTTCATGATCGACACCCATGTGGACGAGAACGCGCTGACCGAGATGAACTCGCCCGTGCTGGTGCGCGACGAGGCGATGTATGGCACCGACAAGCTGCCGAAATTCGGCGAAGACAGCTATCAGACCACCAACGGCTGGTGGCTGGTGCCCACGTCCGAGGTGCCGCTGACCTATACGGTCGCGGACGAGATACTCGAGGCCGCCGCCCTGCCGATCCGGATGACCGCGCATACCCTGTGTTTCCGCAGCGAAGCCGGGAGCGCCGGCAAGGATACGGCGGGGATGTTGCGCCAGCACCAGTTCGAGAAGGTCGAGATGGTGTCGGTCACCCATCCGGACGACAGCGATGCCGAGCAGAAGCGCATGCTGCGCTGTGCCGAGGATCTGCTGGAACGGTTGGGGGTGCCCTATCGCACGGTGATCCTGTGTACGGGCGACATGGGCTTTGGCGCGCGGCGCACCTATGACATCGAGGCGTGGTTGCCCGGTCAGAATGCCTATCGCGAGATTTCGTCGGTCTCGACCACCGGTGATTTCCAGGCGCGTCGCATGAACGCACGGTTCCGTCCCGAGGGCGGCGGCAAGCCCGAGTTCCTGCATACGCTCAACGGGTCCGGGTTGGCGGTGGGGCGCTGCCTGATCGCCGTGCTTGAGAACGGCCAGCAGGCGGATGGATCGGTGGACCTGCCCGACGTGCTTGCGCCCTATCTGGGCGGTCGCCGCCGGCTCTCGGCAGACGGTGCGCTGACGTGATCAAACGCCGCTCATTGCTGCCTGCGGTGCTGGTCGCCGCGACGACGCTGGCATTCGTCACCTCGCCCCTGCTGGTGCCGGATTTCGGCGGCTTCGATCCCGACCTGTTCCCGGTGCCCCAGCGCGACGCCCCGGTTCAGCCCGCGGGCTATGCCTTTGCCATCTGGGGCGTGATCTATCTCTGGCTGCTGGTCAGCGCCGGTTTCGGGCTGTTCGCACGGGCGCGCGCGGCCGACTGGATGCCCATGCGCCCTGCCCTCGCCCTGTCGGTGGGAATTGGCGCCGCCTGGTTGCCGGTGGCGATGGTCAGCCCGCTCGGCGCCACCGCGCTGATCTGGATCATGTGGGCCACGGCGATGGTGGCCTTGCTGCGCACGCCGGAACACGACCGCTTGCTCGCACGCGCCCCTGTCGGGCTTTACGCCGGCTGGCTGACCGCGGCCAGTTGCGTATCCGTCGGCCTGGTTCTGGCGGGATACGGGATTACCGGACAGACGACTGCGGCGATCCTCGCCCTGCTGCTGGCGCTCGCGCTGTCTGTGGCGACCCTTCGATTTGCCGGGAACTTCCCCGAATTCGGGTTCTCCGTGGTCTGGGCGCTGATCGCGATCACGGTTGCGGGCTGGGACGATGCCACCGTGGTGACATGGCTGGCGGCAACCGGAGCAGGCCTCGTTGCGGGCGTGACTCTGGCGGCGTCACGGCGCGCATAACAGCCGGAACGCCGGCAGAGCTTGCCAGAGGAACGTCAGAACAACCCGTTGTCGTTCTGCGATGACTCGCCGATGACCTGCAGCACGTCCCAGTGCTCGACGATCCTGCCCTGCGGATCGAACCGGAAAATATCCATTCCGGCATAGTCGTCACTGCCCGGCCAGGTTTGATGACAATGCAGCACAACGAGATCGTTCTCCGCCACCGTCCGGACAAAGCGCACGTGCTTGCCCGGATATTCGGCGGCCATACGCTCGAAATAGTCGATGAACGCCTCCTTGCCATCCGCCACATGCGGGTTGTGCTGGATATAGACCTCGCCCGCATACCGGTCGATCGCCTCGCGCGGTCTGCATTGGTTGAACATCAGATCGTAAAAGGCGATCGCATTGGCGGTATTGGTGTCGTGCTGTGTCAAGTCGATCGGTCCCCTGTACGCACCGCTCAGCCGGTGGCCGAATCCGCAGCCCGGCCAGCCCGTTGATCGGCCGGCGGAAACGGCACCAGACGGCCCTGCTCCTCATCCCACAGCTTGAGGTTCAGCGCCGCAACAGCCTCGAGAAATCCGATGCGACGCGGGGCGACATCGTCGGGCAGGCTGTAGTGGCAGGCGCGCAGGCGGTAGGAGGGGATCCGGGAATTCAGGTGATGAATGTCGTGCAGGGTGATGCAGGCGACCGCATGATCGAACCACGCCCCGAAATCGAGACAGGATGACCCCTGGATGGCGGCAATCTGCGGATCGAGATCCGGGCGGCGATCCCAGTAGGTGTCCTCGAAATTATGCTGCAGATAGACAAGGAACACGCCCAGCATTCCGCCCAGCATCGAGGCCGCAAAGTAGATACCAAGCCCGTGCCAGCCTGCGAGCAGGTAGATCAGTCCGACCCATGCCAGAACCGCGACATTGTGCAGAACCACCCCTTTCCAGCCAAATCTCATGGTATTCTTGGGCCAGCGATAGCGGATGAAATAGGTAAACAGAGCGCCCGCCGGCACCAGGATGAAAGGATTGCGATACAGCCGGTATTGCAGCCGCGTCCAGAACCCCGCCTCATTCCACTCGCGCAGGGTCATGGTATGAATCTCGCCGGTTTCGCGATGATCCAGATTTCCCACACCGGCATGGTGCAGGTTGTGATTCTGTTTCATCACCTCGAACGGCGCGAAGGTAAAGGGCGACAGCACATGGCCCGCCAGTTCATTCTGCCCGCGCGTCGCAAACAGCGAGTGATGCCCCGTGTCATGTTGCAGCACGTAAAGGCGCACCGCCGAGAACGCATGCACGATCATCGCCGGAATCAGGATATACCAATGGCCGGACTGGCTGATCGCCAGCCAGAGCGAGATGAAATAGACCGCGAAAGTGCCAAAGAAGCTGAGGCTCGCGATACGGTTGTCCTTGTCGCAGTATTTCCGCGTGTGTTCTCGCAAATTCATGTCATCTACCCGAGACGTGACGGTCGGCCGATTGCACGGCAAAACGACGGGAGTCGCTGTCCTATTCCTGTCAATATTCGCGCCGATCTTCAATGGTATAGCGCGTTTCGCGATTGAATTGTCATATCCGGTATCGTCTAACGCGTTGAAACACTTGATTTCAGGCCCCATTGGATGATGCAGGCTTGCCCCGGATCGCGTTTTCACGTCAGAATCGGCATTGGCGGAAATTGGCCGAGCTTGGGTGTTGTCCGATCGGTCATTCCGGACGTTCGCATATTTGCGCCTTGCTCGCCCTTACGTTGAAACCGGTTTTCCGATGCGTCACCCTGCCCGCTTCATGGACAAATGACCCGTCAAACCCATCGCTGCGGTCGGTCCGGCCCGTGTCTTTCCGATTGAGACAAAAGGCGCACTTCACAGGATGGCCACATTCGCTCAGTATTTAATCAATATTGAATATATGGAATGTGAATAACGCTCATGGCATTCATTTCTGAACTCAACTTCAGAGGCGGCGGAGGTGCCAATCGCGGCGAATACGTCGAAGTCGTGCTTGGTCCAGATGAAGATCCGGCTGATTTTGTTGTCAGCGTTTACCGGCATAACGGGGTGCTGCACACAAATGCGGGAATTCCCGGTGGCGAAGTCACACTTTCAGATTTGACCGGCACGCCCGATCCAAACAATGCGTTTTACACAATTTACGTTATTCCCGTCGGATTGAAGAGCAGCACCAGCGATTTCAATGAAGGCAGTGGAATTGCCCTGACCGACACCTCCCCAGATGGGGGTGTTCTGGACTTTTTCAGTCCCGCCTCATTGTCCCCGATTGTCCCCACCCAAGGGGCCGCCGCAGACGCGACATCCACGGCCATGATGGACTTTAGGGATCTTGCACCCGGAGAGAGCTATCAATGGGACATCCTGGGGAACCTGACGATCAATACCCTGACCCCCGGCGATGCGGTTCTCTGCCTGACCGAAACCTGCAACGTCGAAACCATACGTGGCAAGGTTCCGGCCCACGAACTTGAAATCGGCGATCTGGTCTGGACGCTGGACAATGGCTATCAACCTGTTCTCTGGATAGGCGAGCGCCACGTCACTCCTGCGGAGCTGGTCAGGAACCCAAATCAATTGCCGATCCGGATTGGCGCGAATGCGCTTGCACCCGACAGTCCGAAATCAGACGTTACCCTCTCTCCGCAGCACCGGGTTGTCGTTCGTTCAATCGTGGCCAGGCGCATGTTCGACAACGAAGAAGTTCTTGTCGCCGCCAAGAAGCTGTGCGCTGTTGACGGTATCGCCGCCGACGCGCCCCGGGACGCTGTCACCTATATCCATCTCTTGTTTGAAAATCACGAAATCCTGGAGGTCGATGGGATGCATGTTGAAAGCATGCTCCTTTGCAGCTTTTCGCGGGACCTTCTCAGGCAAGGCCTGTTTACAGACCGTGAAGGAATGCCCATTCCGGAAAAATACCGCTCATTCGATCAACAACCGGCACGCCCCGTTGCAGAGGGAAAGAAAGCAAAGCGCCTGATTGAAAGATTGCTCAAGAGCGCGCATTTCATTCAGGAAGAGCGAAACCAGCCAGAGGCAGCTGAACTGGAAAGCCGTGTCAGTTGATTGAAACGACGGCTCGGGTCCGGATAACCTGTTTTCCGGAATGACTGCGGAATATGCGGAATTGCCTGAGATCCGCGTATTGGCAGGTTTCCCGACCGACCGGCATGGCAAAAACCGGCGGGGTTGGCATTCCGTACGACGGGCAATCAAGAAGTCTGGTCCGAATACCGGAAAAACGGCAATTCGGGTCAGTACAGGTCCGGGAACAGGCGCTTCAGGCTCAGCGGGCGATAGCCGCCCATCGCATCAAGGCGTTGCTTCACCGTTGGCGATGCATCCGCAAGTTTCTCGGGCCCGTTCCGCCAGACCAGAAGATCGGGCGAGATATTGTAGATCGGCGACGGGTCGCGCAGGACCGCCACGTCATCAACCGGGTTGGGCGGGACCGCGGGAATATTGGCATCCGCCCGCAGGGTCAGGCCCGCCTTCTGTGCGCCTTCGGCAATCCACTGCAAGGTGATTGCGGACAGGCTTGCGCTGTCGCCGGTGCCACCGACGATCCCATGATCGCCGACGAACCAGAGTTGCTGAAAAGGCCGGTTGTCCGAGGTATCGCCGTTGTTGAGACCCGGGCCCGCCTCGCTGTCATCCAGATTGTTCCACGGCGAAGGCTCGAACAAGGCCCGCCGCTCATCCAGCGCCAGCGCATGCCGGGCACTCGTCACCATGCTGGACAGATCGGTGTCGTGAAACGCGTAGCGCCGGTTCCAGAGGCTCGCGATACCGCCAAGCAGCGCCAGAGGAATGCCCAGCGAGCCGACCGTATCCCACACACCGATATAGCTTATCCTGACCACAGCAGAGCCGTCATTGCGCGCGTTGCGCTCGGCTTCGGACGTGGCAAAACGCGGGGAGATCTGCTTGCGTCTGGCCATGATGCCGGGCGAATCCGGGCGATTTTCCTCTCCCGCGCTCTTGTAGAGTTTGAACGCAGCACTCAGTGCGGGGCCACTGTAATCCTGCAGAATGCCGCATTTTCGAATCATTCCGGCCAGCGACCGGGCGGTATATGCACCGCGCGAGAACCCGAAGATCAGGAGCTCGTCGCCCGGTTCATAGACCTTGCAGACATAGGCGTAGGCCTGCTTGATATTGCGGTCGAGCCCCCAACCGAACGCGCCGCCACCGGTCCGGTTCAGCAGCCCGCCGAAGAATCCGGCATTCGATGTTTCGGTGCCCACGCCGGGAAAGTAATGGGCAATCTGTACATCCAGCTTCTGGTCAACCGCATTGTAGAGATTGACCACATGGGTCCAGTCGAGCCGGCTGGGTGAATTCCAGGTTCCGTCGCAAAAAACCGCTATACGCTTCATGATGAAAAACCTTTGATAAATGCATGGAAAATACCACGTATCTGGTCTTTCGACAATGAAAACGCTCAACCCACGCGTTTATCCCGAGCGCGCAGCTATAGCATTTCGCGATGAACCTGAATCCCCCGACGCTGCCTGAAATCAGGGATTTCAACGCGTTGAGCGATACCAGATGTTTCAAGTCAGTCGCGCAACGCCTTAGCCTCTGCCTTCCGTCAGCGCATCAGGCCTTGCGACCCGAAATATGCTTGCGCAGCTTGCTCGGGCCGCTCTTTTTGCGCCCCTTGTACGGGTTCTGGTCGCTCTGTCCCCGCATATGCAATCGGATCGGCGTGCCCGGCATGTCGAAATCCTCGCGCAGGCCGTTCACCAGATAGCGTGAATAGCTGGCCGGCATCTTGTCGGGATGCGAACACATCACCACGAATCCCGGCGGCCGCGTCTTGGCCTGGGTCATGTAGCGCAGCTTGATCCGCTTGCCCTGCGGGGCCGGCGGCGGGTGTTGTTCGAGCATGCCCGCAAGCCAGCGGTTCAGCGCAGCGGTCGGCACGCGACGGTTCCAGACCTCATGCGCGCGCAGGATCGCGGCGTGCAGCCGGTCGAGCCCCCTGCCCGTCAGCGCGCTGACGGTGACCAGCGGCGCGCCGCGCAATTGCGGCAGCAGGCGTTCGAACGCCTCTCGCAGATCGCGCAGCTTTTCCTGCTTGTTCTCTTCCGCGTCCCATTTGTTGACCGCCACGACAACCGCCCGGCCTTCGCGTTCGGCAAGGTCGGCAATGCGCAAGTCCTGCTGTTCGAACGGGATCTGGGCGTCCAGCAACACAACCACGATCTCCGCGAACTTGACCGCCCTCAGCCCGTCGCTGACCGAGAGTTTCTCGAGTTTTTCCTGCACCTTGGCCTTTTTGCGCATACCGGCGGTGTCAAAGATGCGCATCGGCGTGCCGGCCCATTCGGTGGTCAGCGAGATCGCGTCGCGGGTGATTCCCGCCTCCGGCCCGGTCAACAGCCGGTCTTCTCCGAGAATACGGTTGATAAGGGTCGATTTGCCCGCGTTCGGTCTCCCGACCACCGCAACCTGCAACGGCTTGTCCATCGTCGGGACCGGCACCGCCATATCATCGCCGGATTCGTCGAGCTCGACATCCGTGACCGGTGCCTCGGCCGCGGCACGTGCGGCAAACCCATCCGCCAGCGGCATCAGCTGCGCATATAGGTCGTTAAGCCCCTCGTTGTGTTCCGCCGACATCCGAATCGGCTCGCCAAGGCCAAGCGCGTAGGCTTCGATCACCCCGGCATCCGCTGCCGCGCCTTCTGCCTTGTTCGCGGCGAGGATGACATGTGCGCTGCGTTTTCTCAGGATCTCGGCAAAAACCTGATCCGTCGGCGTGATCCCGGTGCGCGCGTCGATCATGAAAAGGCAGATGTCGGCCATGCCCACCGCCCGTTCGGTCAGGCGCCGCATCCGCCCCTGCAGGCTGTCATCCGTCGCGTCCTCGAGCCCGGCGGTGTCGATCACCGTGAACCGCAGATCACCCAGTCGCGCCTCGCCCTCGCGCAGATCGCGCGTGACGCCCGGCGTGTCGTCAACCAGCGCGAGACGCTTGCCCACAAGGCGGTTGAACAATGTGGACTTGCCCACATTCGGGCGGCCCACGATGGCGAGGGTGAAGGGCATGGTTTCTGCTTTCGATCCGGATCAGATGCGCCCTTTAACGCATCCGGCGCTCAACGGAAAGCGTGCAGTTCACCATCGCCGCCCATCACGTAGAGCGTCCGGTTCGCAACCACCGGTGAACTGCTTGCGCCGCCGGGCACCGGAACCGACGCGGTCAGCACCCCGTTGTCAGGGCTGAAAAAGCGCAGCTGACCGTCCGAAGACGCAACCACAATGCGCCCGCCGGCCAGGATCGGGCCGTAATTGGCAAAGCTCGCCCCCCGTTTGCGGGGCTTGTCCTTGACGAAATTGGGCAGATCCACGGCCCAGATCACGCCGCCATCGGCGGCGTTGATGCGCACCAGCTTGTTCTGGTCGGTGACAGAAAAGATACTGTCTCCGGCCGGCCAGACCGGTCCGAGCGCGCCCTCGCGCGCTGTCCAGATACGCTCGCCATCCGCAACGTCGAGTGCGACGATGCGACCGGAATGGTTGCCTGCATAGACCCGGTTTCCGACCACGACCGGCCCGCCCGTCACATCTCCGATCTTGGAGATCGCGCGGCCCGTGCGCTGACCGGCCACCGTCGCGTTCCAGCGCCGGATGCCGCCGCGACGGAACGCCGCCACGATGTCACCCGATCCGAAACCGAACACCACGAAATCGCCCGCCAGAACCGGCGATGGCGCGCCCAGGACATTGGTGACGCTCGGGCTGGCCTCGATCTGCCAGGCGATGCGTCCGTCCGACGCCTTGACCGCCCAGGCGATGTTGTCACCCGCCACGAGATACACCAGCCCGTCCCGCACCAGCGGCATGCCACTGCCGGTCGAGTCCAGTTTCTGAATCCAGCGCGTTGCCCCCGTCCGGGCATCCAGCGCCGCCAGCCGTCCGAATCCCGATGATACGTAAAGCGTTCCGTTGTCATAGGCCATGCCGCCGCCGGTTGCCTGACCTTCCTTGTCGCTGGACGGAATCAGGTCGGTGCTCCAGACCACCCCGCCGGTCGGCGCAACGGCGGAAACGCGCGCACCGCTGTCGAGCGTATAGATCAGCCCGCCGCCAACGATGGGCGATGCGGTGATGCGTTGCCTGCGGCTGTTGCCGGAACCGATCGAGGTCGACCAGACACGTTGGGGCGCGGCGCGCAATGCGGCATTTGCGGTACGATAGGCCGGCGTGCCAAAGGATTGCGCCCACGAGGCATTGACTGATTGCGACTGCAGCCGGATCGGCCGGCTTTCATTGACAACCGTGGCGGCGGTGGCCACCGCATCGTCGCCGAGCGGGCGGATATCCTCGCGCTGACCGGGAAGAATCTGTTCCTTTTCGGAACAGGCGGTTGCGGTCATCAGCAAAACGCCCAGCAGGGCCAACCCGGAACGGGATGCTCGAAACGGTGCCATCTTAAAATCCCTGCCTGTCTTTCCCTTGCTGCGCGCGGACGCCAAAAGCGATCACCCCTGGATACGGGATGGGACCTGCGGTGTCGCGCCAAGCGCCACCATCAACTGAGAGACCCGCTGTTGCAAGTCCGGGGTGGCCTCGGCGTCGTCGAGAATGGCCTGAAGCCGCGTCACCGCCGCGTCGGTATCATCCTCGGATATCTCGATCAGCGCCAGTTGTTCCTCGGCCAGCAGTCGCAGCGGCGCACCCGGCTGCGCGAGTGCCTCGAACTGCACCCGGCGCTCGGCGGCGGGCATGGTATCGGCCTGCATGGTCAGCGCCTTGAAACTGGCAATCTGGCGGTAAACCTCGGCAACATCGCCATTTGTCGCGATCCGGTTCAGCCGCTCCACGGCCCCCGCGGTATCGCCCGCGTTCGCCTCTGCCGCCGCGATCAGAAAGTCGACCACCGCCGCGCCGCCGGGGGTATCCGCCGTGACCTCTTCCATCGCAGCCGCGCGTTCGGCGGGATCATTGGCCGCCAGCGCCGCGATGATCCCGTCGCCCAATGCCTCGGCGGACGCACGCTCCTGCGACTTGCGGTATTCGTTCCACGCAGCACCGCCAACGATCAGCACGATCAGCGCAATTGCAATCCAGCCATAGCGACGGAACATCAGGAACAACCTGTCGCGGCGTACCTCTTCGGTCACTTCTTCGATGAAACTGTCGCTGTCGCTCATGCCTTGCCCTGTCTATGGCCCTGTCTCTGGCCGCGTTGTTCGGCCCTGTGTCCGGTCCCGTGGTACCCCGTTTGCGGGGCCTTGTTCCGCCCGGATATCGGGCAACGGCCCCCTCTTATCCTGCATACCGTTACAAGCCAAGTGGCCGCTGTGACGCAAATCTGCCGCGCACCGTGCATCCTGTGAAAAAAAATTGATCTGAACTGGTTAGTTTAGTAGTAAAAGCGCCTATATGCCAGAAAGCCCTTTCGTTCCGGGTGTTTTGATTTTGGCCAATTCAATTGAAGTGGAAAGAGGCAAGATGCGTTTGATCCCCGTCATCACGGCCATCCTCGTGACGCTTGGGCTTTATGCAATCGTGTTCGAACGCGAGGCGTTGTTTGCGTTTGCAAGAGGCGATGACGCCACCGAGACGGCACAACCGGGTGATGACTCCGCCGTCTCCGACGCAGCGGACGCGGTTGGCGTCGTTGTTCTGCGCAGCATGGCACAGCAGATCGACAGTGCGGTCATCCTGCGTGGTCAGACGGCGGCCGACCGCCAGGTCGAGGTTCGCGCCGAAACATCGGCGACCGTGGTCTCCAATCCACTGCCCAAGGGCACGTTCGTGCAGGCTTCGGATATCATGTGCCAGCTTGATGTTGGCACCCGCGAAGCCAGCCTGGCCGAGGCGCGGGCGCGCCTGAGCGAAGCAAAGGCCCGTCAACCGGAAACCGAAGCCCGTCTGGCGGAAGCCGAGGCGCTCTTGTCGGAGGCGCTGATCAACAACAACGCGGCAGACAAGCTCTCCAAGGGCGGTTATGCGTCGGAAACCCGGCTTGCCTCGACCCAGGCCGCCGTCCGTTCTGCCGAGGCCGGCCTCGCGGCGGCAAGGTCCGGACTGGAAACCACCCGGGCCGGCATCCAGAGCGCCGCGGCCGCCGTCGCCGCCGCCGAACGCGAAATCGACCGCCTGACCATCCGCGCGCCGTTCGACGGGCTGCTGGAATCCGATACCGCTGAGCTGGGCAGCCTGATGCAGGCGGGAAGCCTGTGCGCGACAGTGATCCAGCTCGACCCGATCAAGCTGGTCGGGTACGTGCCCGAGGCCGATGTCAATCGCATCGAGCTCGGGGCCATGGCGGGCGCGGAACTGACCGACGGGCGGCGCGTGCAGGGCACGGTGGAGTTCATCAGCCGTTCCGCCGACCCCACGACACGTACCTTCGAGGTCGAGATCACCGCCCCCAATCCGGACATGTCCATCCGCGATGGCCAGACCGCCGCGATTGCCATTTCGGCGGACGGAACCTCGGCGCATCGCTTGCCCGCCTCGGCGCTGACCTTGAACAATGACGGGCAACTGGGCGTGCGCATCGTGCTGGCCGACAACACGGTCGATTTCCGTCCGGTTCGCCTGCTGCGCGACGAGGTTGACGGAATCTGGGTCAGCGGACTCGAGGACGAAACCGACGTGATCGTGGTCGGCCAGGACTTTGTGACCGAGGGCGTTCTCGTGAAACCCGCCTACCAGGAGCCAACGCAATGACGGGTATCGTCACCTGGGCGTCCGAACGGGCCCGCATGGTGCTGGCCTTCATCGCGCTGTCGCTGATCATCGGCGGTTTTGCCTATGCAAACCTGCCCAAGGAAGGCGAGCCCGATATCGAGATCCCCGCGCTCTTCGTCTCGGTGCAGTTTCCCGGCATTTCGGCGGAGGACGCCGAAAGCCTGCTGGTCAAGCCGATGGAAACCGAGCTGGCCGATCTCGACGGGCTCGACAAGATGTCGGCCACCGCCGCCGAAGGCTATGCGGGCGTGGCGCTCGAGTTCGATTTTGGCTGGGACAAGACCGCGATCATGGCCGACGTGCGCGACGCGATGATTTCGGCGCAGGCCGAATTCCCCGACGGCGCCGAACAATACAGCATTACCGAGATCAATTTCTCGGAATTCCCCATCGTCATCGTCAACCTGACCGGCGCGGTGCCCGAACGGACAATGGCACGCATTGCCAAGGCATTGCAGGACGATCTTGAAGCGCTGGATGCGGTTCTCGAAGCCGGGATCGCCGGCAATCGCGACGAGATGCTCGAAGTCGTGATCGATCCGCTGCGGCTGGAATCCTACAACATCACCGCGCTCGAACTGATCAACGTGGTTCAGAACAACAACCAGCTGATCGCGGCCGGTGAGGTGGAAACCGCCCAGGGCAAGTTCAGCGTCAAGATCCCGTCGAGCTTTGACGAGCCGCGCGATGTCTATAACCTTCCGATCAAGACCAACGGCGACCGCGTGGTGACCCTGGGTGAACTGGCCGAGATCAATTTCACCTTCGAGGACCGCGAGGGAACTGCCCGCTTCAATGGCGAAAGCACGGTTGCCCTGCAGGTGGTCAAGCGCAAGGGCTTCAACCTGATCGACACGGTTGCGCTGGTCAAGGAAACGCTGGCGCGGAGCGAGGCAAAGTGGCCGCCCGAATTGCAGGCCGTGGTCCAGGTGGGCACCAGCAACGATCAGAGCCGCGTCGTCGGTTCGATGGTCAGCCAGCTGGAAGGCTCGGTGCTGACTGCGGTGGCACTGGTGATGATCGTGGTCCTGAGTGCGCTCGGAAGCCGGGCGGCGCTGCTCGTGGGGTTCGCGATCCCGACCTCGTTCCTGCTGTGTTTCATGTTCCTGGCCATCATGGGCGTGACGATCTCGAACATCGTGATGTTCGGGCTGATTCTCGCGGTCGGCATGCTGGTGGATGGCGCCATCGTCGTCGTCGAATATGCCGACAAGCGGATCAAGGAAGGCGTTGGCCCGATGCACGCCTATGTGGAGGCGGCGCAGCGGATGTTCTGGCCCATCGTCTCCTCGACGGCGACGACGCTCTGTGCGTTTCTGCCGATGCTGTTCTGGCCGGGCGTGCCCGGAGAATTCATGGGGATGCTGCCGGTCACGCTGATCTTCGTGCTGTCCGCATCGCTGATCGTCGCATTGGTCTACCTGCCGGTCATGGGGGGCGTCACCGGACGGATGAGCCGCCTCTTTGGCCGCATCTCGGACACCCTGCGCGCCCGCCTGCCCTGGGTGGCTTGTGCGGCGCTGGTTCCGGTTGCGATGTACATGATGTTCATCGGCGCGATGCAGGTGCTGAACCCGGCATACCTGCTGCCGGCGGGAACCGGCGGCGTGGCGGGCCTGCTCGTTGGTGCGCTGGTGTTTCTGTTCGGGTGCTTTGCCGCCTCGGTCACGCTCGGGGCTGCCCGGATCGAGCGGGCACCGCGCGCGGTGCGGTCCGGCCACCGCCTGACCGCGTTTGGCCGCTTCATCAAGTTCATTGCGGGCAATCCGGTCATGCCGATCGTCGCCATCGCATCGGTCTTTGTCGCCGTGTTCTATGTGGCTGTCGTGCTGTTCCCCGCCAATTCGCGCGGCGTCGAGTTCTTTGTCGAATCCGAACCCGAACAGGCCAGCGTCTTCGTGCGGGCGCGTGGCAACCTGTCACTGCAGGAAACCGACGAGATGGTGCGCCAGGTCGAAGAGGTGATCCGCGCCCACCCGGCGGTGATCAATGTCTTTGCCTTTGCAGGCAGCGGCGGGCTCAATACCGGCGGCCCCGGACAGCAAAGCCCGCAGGACACCGTCGGTCAGGTCCAGTTCGAGATCATCCCGTGGGAAGACCGTCCCACCGCCCGCGAAAGCTGGTTCTTTGGCAAGCTGGAACGCGACGTGACCGCGCCCGCCTATGACGGCGATTTCGTGATCGACCAGTTGAACGCCGAACTTGCGAAAATCCCCGGATTCGAGGCGGAGATCCTGCCGCTGGAACAGGGTCCGGGTTCCGGCAAACCGATCCATCTGCGCCTGAAGGGCGACGATTGGGCCGATCTGACCACCGCCACCAGGACCGCGCGCGCCTATTTCGACACCCTGCCCGGCCTGATCAAGGTCGAGGATACGCTGCCCCTTCCGGGGATCGACTGGCAAATCGATGTCGATGTCGAAAAGGCGGGACGGTACGGCGCGGACGTGGCCACGGTCGGCGGCATGGTGCAACTGGTCACACGCGGCATCCTGCTCGACACCATGCGGGTCGACAGCAGCGACGAAGAGATCGAAATCCGCGTGCGCCTGCCCGAACAGGACCGGGTGCTGAGCACGCTGGATTCGATGAAGGTGCGCACCGACGACGGGTTGGTGCCGCTGAGCAACTTCGTGACCAGGAAACCGGTCGCCAAGCTCGCCGAAATCAACCGCGTCGACCAGCAGCGCATCTTTGACGTCAAGGCCGATGTGGGCAGCGCCCTGTTCAAGCTCGTGGCCCGCGATGCCGACAGCGGCGGCGAAGACCGCCGTGCGCTGGTGCGGGCGCTGGACGGCAGCATGACCCCGCAGGGCGCAACGCTGGAAAACACCTCCGGAGACCGCTTTGAGATCGTGCATCTGGGCGACGGCGTGCGCGTTGATGACCTGCGCGGCGCGGTGGCATCCGGTGACGTGCAATTCGTGCCCGTGAATGCCAATGAGCGCATCGCGGTGATCACCGAATGGCTTGAAACCAACCCGCTTCCCGCCAGTATCGACTGGGAATGGACCGGCGATCAGGAAGAGCAGGAGGAATCCGGCGCCTTCCTTCAGAATGCGTTCCTCGGGGCCCTGGGGCTGATGTTCATCATCCTGCTGGCGCAGTTCAACAGCTTCTACAACTCGGTGCTGGTCCTGATGGCCGTGGTCCTGTCGACCACGGGGGTTCTGATCGGCATGATGGTGATGCAGCAGCCGTTCTCGATCATCATGACCGGCACCGGCATCGTCGCGCTCGCCGGGATCGTGGTGAACAACAATATCGTGCTGATCGACACCTATCAGGAATTCAGCCAGTACATGCCGCGCATCGAGGCGATCATCCGCACCGCCGAGGCGCGTATCCGCCCGGTGTTGCTGACGACAATCACCACGATGGCGGGTCTGGCACCGATGATGTTCGGACTGAGCCTTGATTTCATCAATGGCGGCTATTCGATCAACAGCCCGACCGCGCTCTGGTGGAAGCAACTGGCAACGGCAGTGGTGTTCGGCCTCGGGATTGCAACGGTTCTGACGTTGATCGTCACGCCGTCTTTCCTGGCGCTGCGCGTGTGGTTCTCGACCTATGCGTCCTGGATCGGTCACCTGCTGGTGCGGATCACCGGCGGTGCGCAGACCGAGGCTGCCCGGGACATGCGGCTGGATCGCGCGGCGCGCAAGATCCGGCTCGACGAAATCATCTGGGACGAAATCACCGACCCGGACGCCACACCACAGGGGCCGGTCAAACCGTCAGAGGAAACCCGAACGCCGGCTTCGACCGACGCGCCGCCCCTGCGCGCCGCCGAATAGGGACGCCGTCGCGATGCGGCCCTGTCACGCGGCATCCTGATCGTTCTGCTGCCGGTTCCACAGATTGGCATAGCGCCCGTCGCGGGCGAGCAATTCATCATGCGTGCCCAGTTCTGCAATCTCGCCCTGGTGCAGCACGACGATCTGGTCGGCTTCGGCAATCGTTGAAAGACGATGCGCGATGGTGATCACCGTGCGCCCCTCGCCTGCCCGATCCAGCGCGTCCTTGATCTCGCGTTCGGTGTCACTGTCCAGCGCGCTGGTCGCCTCGTCCAACAACAGGATCGGCGGATCCTTGAGCAAGGTACGGGCGATACCCACGCGTTGTTTTTCACCGCCCGACAGCTTCAGCCCCCGCTCGCCGACGGCGGTATCGTACCCCTCGGGAAGCCCCGCGATGAAATCGTGGATCTGCGCATCGCGCGCGGCCTGTTCGATCTCGTCCTGCGTCGCGCCATCGCGGCCATAGGCGATGTTGTAGCGGATCGTATCGTTGAACAATACGGTGTCCTGCGGCACAACCCCAATCGCCGCGTGCAGGCTGTCTTGCGTGACGTCGCGAATATCCTGCCCGTCGATGGAAAGCGCGCCGCCGGTCACATCGTAGAACCGGAACAGCAACCTGCCGATGGTGGACTTGCCCGACCCGGTCGCCCCCACGATGGCCACCGTTTTCCCCGCCGGAACGGTGAGATTGATCCCCTTGAGAATCTCGCGATTGGACTCGTATCCGAAATGCACGTCCGCCAGCCTGATCTCGCCGCCGTTCACCCGCAGCGGTGGCGCACCGGGCTTGTCGGTGATCTCGGCCGGTTGTTCCAGCAGGTCGAACATCTCGCCCATATCCACCAGCGACTGGCGGATTTCGCGATAGACCGTGCCGAGAAAGTTCAACGGCACTGTGATCTGGATCATGTAGGCGTTGACCATGACGAAATCGCCTACCGTCAGGCTGCCGCCCTGAACCCCGAGGGCCGCGAGGATCATCACCCCGACAAGCCCGCCGGTGATCAGCAGGGCCTGGCCGAAATTCAGGAAAGCCAGCGAATAGGCAGTCTTGAGTGCCGCCGTTTCATAGCCCTTCATCGCCACGTCATACCGCGCGGCCTCGCGGGCTTCGGCACCGAAATACTTGACGGTTTCATAGTTCAGCAGGCTGTCGATTGCCTTCTGGTTGGCGTCGGTGTCCTGGTCGTTCATCTGGCGGCGCAGCTTCACGCGCCATTCGGTCACCGCAAAGGTGAACGCCACATAAAGCACGATGGTAACGGCGACGATCACCAGATACCAGACATCGAACAGCACGGTCAGGATCACCCCCACCAGCAGCAATTCGAGGATCAGGGGTCCGATGCTGAAGATCAGGAAGCGGAGCAGGAATTCGACCCCTTTGACCCCGCGTTCGATGATCCGGGACAGGCCGCCGGTCTTGCGCGAGATATGGTAGCGCAACGACAGCCGGTGGATGTGCTCGAACGTCTCGAGCGCCAGCCGTCGCAACGCCCGTTGCCCGACCGGGGCAAAAACCGCGTCTCGCATCTGCTGAAAGCCGACGCTCATCAATCGTGCCACGCCATATGCCACGGTCAGCCCGATCGCCCCGAGCGCCAGCGTCGACGCGCCATCCCCCGCGAGGCTGTCGACCGCGCCCTTGTAGAGGATCGGTGTATAGACCGCGATCAGCTTGGACAGCACCAGTACGATCAGGGACAGCACCACGCGCCGCCTGACCCAGGCCTGGTCACGTGGCCAGAGGTAGGGTGCGACGCGCCGGATGGTGCGCAGGCCGGAAAATCGCGCCTCGCGCGCTTCTGTGTCTTGAAAAGGCGGCATGAGAAGTCCCGAGAGATTTCGCCTGACATAGGCCCTGCCGGCATGGTTTGCCAGCCCCGTCCGACCGCATGGTCCGGATCAGTCGGGTATGGTGAACACCTGTCCGGGATAGATCAGATCGGGATTCCTGATGCTGTCGCGGTTGGCCTCGACCACCTTGACATACAGCACCCCGTCGCCATAGCGCTCGCGCGAGATCGCCCAGAGCGTATCGCCGGTCTGTACCGTCACCGCGCGCACCGGCGATCCGGGATCCTGGACGTCGCCGCTCGCCGGTTGCAGGGCATCCGGCGACTCGCGCTTGAACGGGGTCTCCAGGCGGCTGAGCACCTGTCCATCCGGGCCGACCTCGTCCAGGCGCAGGGTATAGACGCCGGGCTCCGCTGCGCCGATCTTGCCCCGGAACCGTCCCTTGGCGTTGGTATCGATGTCCGTCACGGGTTTGTTGTCGAGATAGACCCGAACCGCGGCACCGGCCTGCGCCGTGCCGCGCAGCACCACCTCGCCCAACGTCGAATAGCTGATCGTATCCAGCGCCACCTGCGACGCGGTGGGGGCATCGGCCGCGGCGGGCGGGATCACTTCGACCCCGTCGGCATCGGCGCGCAGGACGGTGACCGACGCCTGCGGCGGGGCGGTGACCGGCGCCAGCGCGGGCTGCGGCGCATCCGGAGACGCCGAGGTCGCGGCCGGTGTCGCCCCGATGTCGCTGTCGCCGATCCCAAGCCGGGCGGCGGTCGCATCCGCCACCGGCGTCGTCTCGTCTACGGGTACGCTCAACCCCGTGCCCGTGTTCGCAGGCGACGGCGCAATGATTATCTGTTCTTGCGACACCGCCGTCTTACCATCCCGCTCCGATCGCAGCGTCAGAACCCGCGCCACGTCGGAAACCGGCAGCGACAGCAGGCTGACGAAATTGCCATCCGGCCCGGCAATCGGCGACTCGACGGTGTCATCGCCCATCAGGATGGCAACCCGGCTCCCCGGTGCGGCGCGTCCGGCGATGACGGTGTTGCCGTCCGGATCGACACGGACGACATCGAAAACCGGTGGCTCCAGCGTCGGGTTTTCCGAGATCGCGTTCGCGTCGACCGCGATGCCCTGTGCAACCTGCGTTGGTCCCTCTTCAACCGTCGGGTTCTCGGCCACGGGCGCGACGCGCTCTTCAGGGTCTGGAGCCGCACCCGGAAAGATGCGTTCATTCAGGTAATACGCCCCGCCGGCGACCAGCGCCCCAGCAAGGAGCCCGAGTATCAAGAGGCGCGCGCGCCCTGCGGGCGGTGCCGACTGTTCAGCCATGATCTTCCCTTCATCCCAGCCACGCGCAGCCTGGCCCGCGCGCACGGTTGAGCCAGCCTATCAATCCGGCTATCACCGGTCAAAACCTGTCATTTCCCCGGCAACCAGCACGAAAGGCCCGATCATGCCCGTCAAGTCCATCTGTGTCTATTGCGGATCGCGAAACGGCACCCACCCCGCCTATGCAGAGGCGGCGCGCGCGTTGGGCGCGGCGATCGCGGGGGAAGATTGGCGGCTGGTCTATGGCGCGGGCGACGTCGGGCTGATGGGCGAAGTTGCCCGCGCCGCGCAAAAGGCCGGCGGCGATACCTTTGGCGTGATCCCGGGACATCTGGTGGATCTTGAGGCCGGAAAGACCGATCTGACCCGTTATGTCGTCACCGAAACCATGCACGAGCGCAAGAAGGTGATGATCATGAACGCCGACGCGGTGGTGGTTCTGCCCGGCGGCGCCGGATCGCTGGACGAGCTGTTCGAGGCCCTGACATGGCGGCAGCTCGGACTGCATGACAAACCGATTGTCGTGCTTGACACCGAAGGTTACTGGCAGCCGTTGAAGGCCCTGATCGCCCATGTCATCGATCATGGCTTTGCCGATGCATCGCTGGCCGGGTTCATCACCTGGGTCGACACGCCGACCGGCGCGATGGAGGCTCTGCGCGCGGCCCTGTCCTGACGCAGGGTGGCGACCGAATAGATCGCGAGCGCGATCCAGATCATCGGGAACGCCACCTGATGATACGGGGTAAACACCTCGCCGAACAGAAGCACGGCGCAGAGAAACTGCAATGTCGGGTTGAGATATTGCAGCAGACCGACCGTCGCCATCGGCACACGCCGCGCCGCGATGGTGAAAAGGATCAGCGGAAAGGCGGTAATCGGACCCGATCCGACCAACAACACCAGATCACCCGCCGAATAGCTCGGATCGATGTCGCCCTGCCTGTAAAGCCAGACGGCCACCGCAAGCGCCACCGGCACCGCGATCAGGACTTCGCATGTCACCGAAACGATGGGCCCGACCGGCAGCAACTTCTTGATCACGCCATAAAGGGCGAAGGTGGCTGCAAGCGTCAGCGAGATCCAGGGCAAGGAGCCCAGCCCCAGTGCCAGCACCGCAACGGCCCCCGCTGCCAGCACAACCGACACCCATTGCGCCGCACCCAGCCGCTCTGCAAAGGCGAAACGGCCCACCAGAACCGCAACCAGCGGGTAGATGTAATAGCCAAGGCTGGTCTCGGTATTGCGGTCGATCTGTGTCGCGTAGATGAACAGGAACCAGTTCGTCGACACCATGAGCGAGGCCAGCACGATCAGGCCAAGACGGCGCGGCGTTCGCAATGCCCGGACGATCTCGATCAACCGGCCCTGGACCGCCAGCAGACCGGCAAAGAACACCAGCGACCAGACCGTGCGATGCGTCATGACCTCGGCGGCGGGGATATGTGCCAGCAGCTTGTAATAGACCGGCGAAATACCCCAGATCCCTGCCGCGCCGATCATCGCGAGGATGCCTTTTCCGGTGTCGGTCATGCGTTCTCCCCGCGCCCCCGCCCACAGCGGTGACATGCCGGATGTTGAGGGTCAAGCCGCTGGCCGCTGTCGGGCGCCACGACCGGATGTCGCCCGGCACGTCACTGTCGCGGGCGCCACCACCGGACTGCTCTGGCCGCGAAGATCATCGGCGCACATGAAAACAGCCCCGCACCGGGGCGCGGGGCTGTCTCGTCCGTGTGATATCCGGCCTGCTTACATGCGGCTGGCGACGTTTTCCCAGTTGACCAGATTGTCGAGGAAGTTGGTCAGGTAGGCCGGACGCTTGTTGCGGAAATCGATGTAGTAGGAATGTTCCCAAACATCACATCCGAGAAGCGCGGTCTGACCGAAGCAGAGCGGGTTCACACCGTTTTCGGTCTTGGTGACCGCCAGCGAACCGTCGGCGTTTTTCACCAGCCAGGCCCAGCCGGAGCCGAACTGACCCGCGCCGGCGGCCGAGAACTCGTCCTTGAACTTGTCGATGCTGCCAAAGCTCTCGGTCAACGCCGACTCGAGCTCCCCGGGCATCCCGGCATCGCCCGGACCCATCATTTCCCAGAACTGGTTGTGATTCCAAAGCTGGCTGATGTTGTTGAAGATGCCGCTCTGGGCGACCGCATTCGCATCGTAGGTGCCGGTGATGATCTCTTCCAGCGATTTGCCATCCCACTCGGTGCCGGCAATCAGCTTGTTGCCGTTGTCCACATAGGCCTTGTGGTGCAGGTCGTGGTGATATTCCAGCGTTTCCTTGGACATGCCCTTGGATGCGAGCGCGTCATGTGCATAAGGAAGGTCAGGTAGTTCAAAAGCCATTGTCGGCCCCCCACTTTGATAGAAATCGGTACTCATCGTTACATGCGGCGATGTTCGGGGCAGGTCAAGGGCTCGCAGGCGAAACACGACAGGAGGTGCGCGGTGCTGACCAGGGCGCGCAAGATGATGTACCGTGCACGCGGATTCTACGACGGGACGCTGGCGGGTGAACCGTTCCGGCTTGATCCCTATCACAGCAAGTTCTGGCGCAAGGCCGCGGCGGGAACCTGGGAACCCGAGACCTTTGCGGTGCTCGACAGGGTCCTCGACGCGCAGCACGATTATCTCGATATCGGCGCATGGATCGGACCCACGGTTCTATATGGCGCACGCAAGGCCCGCCATGTGTGGTGTTTCGAACCCGACCCCGAGGCGTTCCGCGCGCTCGCCTGGAACATCGCGCTGAACGACATCACCAATGTCAGCGCCTTCGCCGCCGCGATCAGCCAGCGGGTCGGCGTCGCCCGCATGGCCAGTTTTGGCGGCGAGCCGGGAGACAGCATGACCAGCCTTCTGAACGCCGACGGGGCGCGGGGTACGGATGTGCTGACCATCGGCTGGGAAGATTTCGCCGGATCGGTGGATCTGTCCGGTGTGTCGCTCGTCAAGATGGACATCGAGGGCGCGGAATTCGATGTCCTGCCCGCCTTGCTGCCGTGGCTCAGGGCACAGCGTCCGGCGCTCTACCTGTCAACCCACGCTCCGTTCCTGGCCCCCGATGTGCGGGCGGCGCGGATGGCGGCACTGGCCGAGATGCTCGCGTTCTACGACCATTGCGAAAGCAGCGGCACCGAAGGCGCGAACACCCTGACGAGCGATGCCGCCCTGACCCGGTTTCCGACCTTTCTGTTCACCGGCTAGGACGGATTTGCAGCCGCCCCGAACAGCGCGGAGACCGGGGCGAGTGCAACCCGGCTTGCCCGGTGACCGGCGACCCAGTCGCGCAGGATGGCGACGGTTTCCGGCGCGAGACTCCCGGTGACCGCGACGCGGCCGTCCTGGCTGGCGCGAAACACCGCCTGATCGAGATTGCGTTCGATCGCCGCCGGCCCCTGCCCCTTACGGTCGATCTCACGAAACAGGGCGGCCACCGGCGCTCCGTCGCCCTGCGCCAGCCGCAGCGACGCAGTCAGCCCGATATTGCGCATCACCAGTCCCCTGCCGCTGCCGTTGACGGCGGCGACAAGCTGCGCGGCTGCCTCCGCTCCGGACCTGTCGTTTTCGTTTTCCAGTACCGCGACCGTTTCCGGCAAGATGTCGAGACTCGCCGCCAGCGACACCTCGACATCGCGCGCGGTGGCAAAGTCCGGCATCCCGATCCGGGCCATGACCTCGTGACCGGCCCCGCGATATTGCGCCATGCGCGCGGCTGCGTCGGGCATCGCCGGATCGACCGCGATACTCACCGGAAAGGGCAGGTCGCGCAGGATGTCGAGCGCCTGCAGCACGTCGCCCTGATCCGTCAATATGATCGACATGACCGGCGCGCCCCCGGCATTCGCGAACGGTTCGGCATATTTTCGAAGCGGCGGCATGTCGGTGGTCTGCCCGGTTTCGCCCTGCGGCGAGGATATGGGCTTGTCGCGTTCGGTCAGCGGAATCACCGGCGTCCCGATTCGCGGGCGTGTCACGTCGCGCTCGACGCCGGCCTGCGGCAAGGGGGCGATGCGCGGCAGGGTCGGTTCCGGTTGATCCGAAACCTGCGTCACGGCATCCGGCGACGGCGCGACGGTGATCGGTGGCGCCGGTGTCACCGCGGTGCGCGCCAGCACCTGCGGCACCGTCGGCGAGGCCACGTCCGTATCCGCGACGAGGTCGGGTTCGTCGGCGATATCGGGGACGGGCGCGGACAGGGCCGGCGCTTGCGGTGCCGGATCGGAAACGGTTTGCGGCACCACCGCCGCCGGAGCCTCGCCGTCAACGGCGCTGTCGCGGGTCACGCTGATGGCGGAGGGCAGCCGTTCGCCGCCACCCCCGGCAAACAGGCGCTCCGCCGGGTCCAGCCGGTCGGCGGCGCCGATACCGGCCGGTGCCACCGTATCCGCTCCGCCACCCTGTTCCCGCTCGGGCGGTTGCGGGGCGGCGCCCGGTGTCTTGCCCGGCAGCACGGGATCGGAACGTTGCGGCACCGCGACCCGCGCGGCGTCCGCCCGCGGCGCGGCGGGCGCATCGGCATTCGTGCCCGCGGCCGGATGGTTTTCGATCCGGGACTGGATCGCGGCAATGCCGGTCACATCGCCGGCTTGCGGCTGGTGCGCGGCCGGAGAAACCGGAGGCGCGTGCCGGCCAACCGGATCCGCAGACAACGCAACGCGCCCCGGTTCCGCGCCGGCGGGCGTCTTGGGCTGCACCGCCGCCGGCATCAGTTCGGGCGCGGGCGCCAGGGGCGACCAGACCGAAAGCGCCGCAAGGCCCACCCCGCACAGGACAAGCCCCAAGACAATTCCACCCAGAAACCCGCGCATGTCGTCCTGCTCCGTCTGATTGATCCGCCGCCGCCCGCGCCCGGCCCGCGCGACGCCGCCCGTGGTTATGCGCACTTGACGCTGCCCGGCAACCCTGAACATGTATGTGCACCGAGAAAACCGCTTCCTACGGACGCCATAGGCGAATGATTGCCCCATGCTGCTGCTGATCGATAACTACGATTCCTTCACCTACAACCTCGTGCACTACCTTGGCGAACTGGGCGCGGATGTCGTGATTCACCGCAACGACGCGCTGGATGTGCAACAGGCGATGGCCCTGAAGCCGGCGGGCATCCTGTTGTCGCCCGGCCCCTGCGATCCGGACCAGGCCGGCATCTGCCTGGCCCTGACCGAGGCCGCCGCCGAAACCCGCACGCCGTTGCTCGGCGTGTGCCTCGGGCATCAGACCATCGGTCAGGCCTTTGGCGGCAAGGTGGTGCGCTGTCATGAAATCGTCCACGGCAAGATGGGCCAGATGCATCATACCGGCGCCGGCGTCTTTGCCGGATTGCCCAGCCCGTTCGAGGCCACCCGCTATCATTCGCTCGTCGTTGACAGGGACACCCTGCCCGACTGCCTGCACATCACCGCAGAGCTTGAGGACGGCACGATCATGGGCCTGCAACATCGCGATCTGCCGATTCACGGCGTTCAGTTTCACCCCGAGTCGATCGCCTCGGAACATGGTCATGATCTGCTCCGGAACTTTCTGAACGAATTGAAGGTCCCGGCATGAGCGATGAGTTGAAACCGCTGATCGGAGCCGCTGCCGAACGCCCGCTGACCCGCGACGAGGCCGAGGCCGCCTTTGGCATCCTTTTCGATGGCGAAGCCACGCCCAGCCAGATCGGCGGCTTGCTCATGGCGCTGCGCACGCGTGGCGAGACGGTTGATGAATTTGCCGCTGCCGCCGCTGTGATGCGTGCGAAATGCAACCCGGTCAGCGCCCCGGACGGTGCAATGGATATTGTCGGAACCGGAGGCGACGGCAAGGGAACGCTCAATATTTCCACCGCAACCGCCTTCGTCGTCGCCGGTGCCGGTGTCACCGTTGCCAAGCACGGCAATCGCAACCTGAGTTCGAAATCCGGTGCGGCAGATGCGCTGACCCAGATGGGGATCAACGTGATGGTCGGCCCGCAAGTGGTTGAAAAGGCGCTGAATGAGGTGGGAATCGCCTTCATGATGGCGCCGATGCATCATCCGGCCATGGCCCATGTCGGCCCCAGCCGCACCGAGCTTGGGACGCGGACGATCTTCAACATTCTCGGTCCGCTCACGAATCCGGCCGGGGTCAAACGCCAGCTGACCGGCGCATTCTCGCGCGAGATGATCCGCCCGATGGCCGAAACGCTTGGCGCACTCGGTTCCGAACGGGCGTGGCTGGTGCATGGCAGCGACGGCACCGACGAGCTTACCATCACGGGTGTGAGCTGGGTCGCTGCGCTCGAGGGCGGGACGGTCAGGGAGGTCGAACTGCACCCCGAGGACGCGGGCTTGCCGATTCATCCGTTCGAGGACATTCTGGGAGGCAGCCCCGAAGCGAACGCGCGCGCCTTTGCGGCGCTGCTGGATGGCGCGCCCTCGGCCTATCGCGACGCGGTTCTGCTCAACGCCGCCGCCGCGCTGGTCGTGGCGGAGGCGGCCGAAACCCTGCGCGATGGCGTGTCGATGGCCGTCGAAAGCATCGACAGCGGCGCCGCCCGCGACAAGATCACCGCGCTCGCGCGCATCACACAGGAGGCCGCATGACTGCAACGATTCTCGACCAGATCAAGGCCTACAAGCTTGAAGAGATTGCAGCCGACAAAGCGGCGCAACCGATCGATGAGGTCGAAGCCGCCGCTCGGATGGCCAGCCCGGTGCGCCCCTTTGCCGACGCCCTGCAACAGGCGAGCCGGGATGGGTACGGGCTGATCGCGGAGATCAAGAAAGCCAGCCCGTCCAAGGGATTGATCCGCGCCGATTTCGACCCCGCCGCGCTGGCGCAGGCTTATGAGGCCGGTGGCGCGGCCTGCCTGTCGGTGCTGACCGACAGCCCCAGCTTCCAGGGGGCCAAGGCGTTTCTGACCGACGCGAGAGAGGCCTGCACCCTGCCCGCCCTGCGCAAGGACTTCATGTACGACCCCTATCAGGTGGTCGAGGCCCGCAGCCTTGGCGCGGATTGCATCCTGATCATCATGGCAAGCGTCAGCGACGCGCAGGCCGCCGAACTCGAAGCTACCGCCCTCGAGTGGGACATGGACGTCCTGATCGAAGTGCACGATGCGCAAGAGCTGGAACGCGCAACGCAACTCAAGAGCGGGCTGATCGGAATCAACAACCGCGATCTGCGAACCTTCGAAACCTCGCTCAACGTCACCCGCACCCTCAGCAAGCTGGTCCCCGCGGACCGTACCATCGTCTGCGAGAGCGGGCTGAACAGCCCGGCGGAACTGGCCGAGATGGCCCGCTATGGCGTGCGTGATTTTCTGATCGGCGAGAGCCTGATGCGGCAGCAGGACGTGACCGCCGCCACGCGTGCGCTGCTTGGCAACCCGCTGACGCCCGGAGGCATGTGAGATGCCGCTGACCCATTTCGATGCGCAGGGGGACGCGCATATGGTCGATGTGTCCGCCAAGGCCATCACCGCGCGCGTGGCCGTTGCACGCGGCCATATCAGCATGCAGCGCGCGACCTACGACATCATCTCCCAGGGCAAGGCGAAAAAGGGCGATGTTCTGGGCGTTGCCCGGCTGGCGGGGATCATGGGCGCCAAGAAGACACCCGAGTTGATCCCGCTGTGCCACCCGCTTGCGATCAGCAAGGCCTCTGTCGAACTGACACTCGAGCCGGACCTCCCCGGTGTCGCGATCGAGGCGACCGTCAAGACCACGGGCCAGACCGGCGTCGAGATGGAGGCGCTGACAGCCGTGTCCACGGCCGCGCTGACGGTCTATGACATGGCCAAGGCCGTCGACAAGGAGATGCGGATCGGCGGCATCCGGGTTGTCCTGAAAGATGGCGGAAAATCAGGGCGATATACCGCGGAATGATTCCTGTTTCCCAAGCCCGTGCGGCCCTGTTCGACCTGATCGCACCGCTGCCCGCAGAAGAGGTCGACCTGATCGACGCGGCGGGGCGCGTGCTCGCGCGCGAGGTCCGCGCCATGCGCGATCAACCGCCCTTTGCGGCCTCGTCGATGGACGGCTACGCGGTCAAATCCGCCGAAGTCGAACTGCACGCGATGTTCAAGGTGATCGGCGAAGCCGCCGCCGGGCATCGGTTCGAGGGCCCGGTCGGCGCCGGTCAGGCGGTGCGCATCTTTACCGGCGCGCCGGTGCCGGATGGCACGGATTTCGTGATCATCCAGGAAGACATCAGCCGCAATGGCGACGTCATAACGATCACCGACGATCCGGGCAGCAAGACCAATATCCGCCCTGCCGGCGGCGATTTCACCAGCGGCACACCGATTTCGGCCCCGAGGATCCTTGCGCCGCAGGATATTGCTCTGCTGGCGTCGATGAACATCGCCCGTGTCCCGGTCACGCGAAAACCGGTGATCGCGATTCTCGCCACCGGGGATGAGTTGGTCATGCCCGGCGAGACACCCGGCCCCGACCAGATCATCGCGTCAAACAGCTTTGGTCTCAAGGCCATGGTCGAACAGCTGGGAGCCAGCGCGCGCCTGTTGCCGATCGCGCGCGATACCCTGTCGTCACTGCGCACCGCCTTTGATCTCGCCACCGGTGCAGACCTGATCGTGACCATCGGCGGGGCCTCGGTCGGCGATCACGACCTGGTGGCACAGGCGGCGGCGGATCTCGGAATGGAGCGGTCATTCTACAAGGTCGCGATGCGTCCCGGCAAACCGCTCATGGCCGGGCGGCTGGGCCGCGCCGCGATGGTTGGCCTGCCGGGGAACCCGGTCTCGGCGATGGTGTGCGGGCATATCTTCCTCGCGCCGATGATCCGCGCCATGCTGGGCCTCGGGACCGCCTTGCCGCCCCTGCGCCAGGCGCAACTGGACGCGCCCCTGCCCGCCAATGGCCCGCGCGAACATTACATGCGCGCGGTGGTCGCGGATGGTCAGGTCACTGCGTTTGACAATCAGGACAGTTCGCTGCTGACCATCCTGTCACAGGCCAACGCGCTCCTGGTGCGCGCGCCCGACGATCCGCCGTTGCAGGCCGGAACACCGGTCAATTACCTGCCGCTCTGACCCAACCGGCCAGAGAGTTGACACAAACCGGGAACATGACTAGAACAAATGCAAACCCACAGGCAAGAGGTTCAGGCAATGTTGACCAAGAAGCAGTTGGATTTGCTGGAGTTTATTCACAAGCGCGTCCAGCGTGACGGTGTCCCTCCGAGTTTCGACGAAATGAAGGCCGCGCTGGATTTGCGCAGCAAGTCGGGCATCCACCGCCTGATTACCGCGCTCGAGGAACGTGGCTTTATCCGCCGCCTCGCACATCGCGCCCGAGCGATCGAGATTGTCCGCCTGCCCGAAAGTCTTGGCGGAGAGCCGACGGCCGGGTTCACACCGCGCGTCGTCGAGGGGGGCAAGGCGCCGGCCGGTCGCGCGGCGCGTGCCAGCCGGACAGACCACAGTGCTGCGGATGTGCCGCTGATGGGGCGGATCGCCGCCGGTGTTCCCATCGAGGCAATCAGCCATGTCGAAAATCACGTCGCCGTGCCGTCGCAGATGTTGTCCGCCTCCGGAGAACATTATGCGCTCGAGGTTCGTGGGGACTCGATGATCGACGCGGGGATCAACGATGGTGACGTGGTGGTGATCCGCGAAACCGCCGCCGCGGATGACGGCGATATTGTCGTCGCGCTGATCGAGGATCAGGAAGCGACCCTGAAACGCTTTTACCGGCGCAGTGGATCGATTGCGCTCGAGGCCGCGAATCCGGCCTACGAAACCCGCGTGCTGCCCGAACACAAGGTCAAGGTCCAGGGCAAGCTCGTGGGGTTGATCCGCACCTACTGAACCTTGGCGACACGGGTTTTCCGCGGCGCGCGCGTATTCCACAGCCGTTGTCCGGCGACCTGATGCGCGGTGATGATGCCGTGTTTCGTGATCGCCAGGCTGCCGGTGCGCAGCAATCGTCCGGGATCGTAAACATCGCATGGCCCGTCAAGACTCAGCGGCACCGATGCAACCACCACCTGATTGCTCGTGCAGGCCGCCATCTGCGCCGCGCCGGTCTTGCCGATCACGTGGACGATTTCGGCCTCTCCCGCGGTCATGATCCGAACCTTGCCGCCGTCACCCGGCCACCGCAATGCCGCCTTTTCCTGACCGACGCCATCACCGTCGTTTTCCAGCCAGTTGCGCGCGACGAACCCCGCCCCGCGCGGCTTGCTCAGCGCGCGCCCATCAGCGGTCATCACCCCGACAAGCCCGCCGCTATCCGCCACCAGTATTGCCGGACGCTGTGCCTGTGACCACAGGCCAAAGGCCACGACAACCGGCAGGATACCGGCGAAACGCGCGCGCCCCTGCCACAGCATCAGCCACAACATGCCCAACGCGATCATCGGCAGCACCAGCGGACCCGGACCGGGCACATAACCCTGCGCTCCGGACAGCCCGGCCACCGTTTGCGCGACACCCAAAATCCACGACAGACCCCAGCCCATCGGCACCAGCCCGAGCCATTCCAGACCGAACGGAGCAAGGCACAGGGCCACCACCGCCGCCGGAATTACCAGCGCCCCCATCAGCGGCACCGACATCAGATTGGCGATCAGCCCGTAATGCGACAGGGTGTTGAAATGGGCCGCCCCGACCGGAGCGGTGGCAAGCCCCGCGACCGCCGACGACATCAATACGCCCAGTACCGGTTTGGCCCAACCCGGCGCCCTGGGCAACTGGGCATCGCGCAGCCAGCCGAAAAACGCGATCAGGGCGGTCGTCGCCGCGAACGACATCTGAAATCCCGGCCCCAGCAACGCCTCGGGACGCAGGATCAGCACCACCAGCGCGGCCATTGCCACCGCCCGCAGGCTGAACGCGCGCCGGTCCACCAGCACGGCCACGAGGACGACCGCCACCATGATGAACGCCCGTTCGGTCGCGACATTGCCACCCGACAGGGCGAGATAGACCGCCGCGGCGGCCAGCGCACCGACCGCCGCAACCTTCTTGACCGGAATGCGCAGCGCCAAGGGCGGCAGCAACGACAGGCTCATTCGCAACACGGCAAATACGAAGCCCGCCAGCAGCCCCATATGCAGCCCGGAAATGGCCAGAAGATGTGCAAGGTTGCTGGCGCGAAGCGCATCCAGCGCCCCCTGCCCGACGCCGCTGCGGTCGCCGGTGGTTACCGCAGCGGCAAAGCCTCCGACATCGCCGGGCAGGATGCTGCGCACCCGTTCGGACGCCGCCATGCGCAGGGTGAACACGCGCAGCCCGTCCTGCCCCATCCGGGCGGGCCGAGCCGTCAATACCGGGTTGCGCGTATAACCGACCGCGCCCAGCCCCTGAAACCAGGCATGCCGCCGGAAGTCGAAACCGCCCGGCTCGACTGGTCCCTGTGGCGGGGAAAGATGCCCGGTGGTCATGATCCGTTGGCCCGGTTCGAGTTGCACCGGCGGACCATGCAGCGAGATGCGCACCCGATCCGGCCGCCGGGCGGGCGCGACGCGCTCGAGTGCAACGTGATCCAATGTCACCCGCATCGCGTCCGATGCGCTGCGATCTATCGCGACAACGCGCCCTTCTATGGGGCCGTAATAGCGCCAGTTCAGCACCGGAGCGGCGGCCTGATGGGCGCGCAGTCCTGCCAGGCCGAAACCCGTCGCGACAAGAACCGCCGCCCATGCCAGCGCCGACCAGCCCCCCGGCCGACAGATGGCCGCCGCCGCACAGATGCAACCCGATGCGCCAAGCGCCGCATAGACCAGCGCATCAGGTTCGACCGGAAGCGAAAAGTAGCTGCCGATTCCGATCGCGAGACAAACCGGCGCCCATGGAAACAGATGGCCTCTCTGGCCGAGCAGCACCATGTCGCCCCAGATCAGCGCCCGTTTCAGGCCCCGCATTTCCGACCTCCGCCGTCCGGCATGTCACACATGCGCGATGGTAGCCGGAGCATGGTTATCAAATTGTTAGCAACCGCGATCGGATATTCGCGACGCGCCCGACCGACGGACATGCGTCAGGGTCCGTCCTACGCCGCTCTTCCGTTTGCCCGCAAAAACCGGTATCCGCCTCGTCGAACCACAGCGATGGTGCCGGGTCGGCCTTTTTGGCATCCCGACCGTCGCATCACGAGATGCAAACACCCCCTGCCAAGAGGTAAGCCCCGCACATGTCCGACCCCGTAGTTACCCGCTTTGCGCCCTCTCCCACCGGATTTCTCCATATCGGCGGCGCGCGCACGGCTCTGTTCAACTGGCTCTATGCGCGGGGCCGCGGGGGCAAGTTTCTGCTGCGGATCGAAGACACGGACCGGGCGCGTTCGACCCCCGAGGCCACGGCGGCGATTCTCCAGGGGCTGTCCTGGCTCGGGCTCGATCACGACGGAGATGTGATCAGCCAGTTCGAGGGCGCGGCGCGTCATGCCGAGGTGGCGCGGCAGTTGCTGGCCGAGGGCAAGGCCTACAAGTGCTTTTCCACCCAGGAAGAGATCGCCGCCTTTCGCGAAGAGGCCCGGGCGCAGGGCAAATCCACCCTGTTCCGCAGCCCCTGGCGCGATGCCGATCCCGCGACCCACCCCGATGCGCCCCACGTGATCCGTATCAGGGCGCCGCAGGATGGAACGACCGTGATCCGCGACGAAGTTCAGGGAAATGTCACCATTCGCAACGATCAGCTGGACGACATGGTGCTGCTGCGCGCCGATGGCACACCGGTCTACATGCTCGCCGTGGTTGTGGACGATCACGACATGGGCGTCACCCATGTGATCCGTGGCGATGACCACCTGAACAACGCCGCGCGGCAGATGATGATCTACGACGCGATGGGCTGGCCGGTTCCCGTCTGGGCGCATATTCCGCTGATTCACGGTCCCGATGGCAAGAAACTGTCCAAGCGGCACGGCGCATTGGGAGCACAGGAATATCAGGCGATGGGCTACCCCACCGCCGGCATGCGCAACTATCTTGCGCGGCTGGGCTGGAGCCACGGCGATGACGAGTTCTTTACCGACGCTCAGGCACTCGAATGGTTCGATCTGAACGGAATCGGCAAAAGCCCTGCCCGCTTCGATCTCAAGAAGCTCGAGAACCTCTCGGGGCAACACATTGCCGTGACGGATGATGCTGCACTGCGGCAGGAAACCGAGGCCTACCTGGCCGCCGCGCAACGCACGCCCTTGACACCGGATCAGGGAAAACATCTTGAATCTGCAATGTTTTACCTCAAGGATCGGGCGCGCACCTTTCCTGAACTCCTTGAAAAGGCGCATTTTGTGCTGACGAGCCGCCCCATCGTCCCCGACGAGAAGGCGGCAAAGGCACTTGATTCAGTATCCAATGGTATACTGACAGAATTGACGCCGCAGTTGCAAAATGCTAGCTGGACGCGAGACGATCTCGAAGCGACCCTCAACAGCTTTGCAGAAGCACAGGGTACCAAGTTCGGCAAGCTCGCCGGCCCGCTTCGGGCTGCGCTGGCAGGTAGGGCCGTCACGCCTTCGGTGTTCGACATGATGCTTGTTCTGGGACGAGAGGAGACCCTGAACAGGCTGAACGACGCGTCCGGTTAAGTCGGGGTTCATGTCCCGGTCACACGACGCCGATAAAAGCAGTGCCGTGCCATCGCACGGCAAGCCCCCGCACGGGTCTGGCAAAGCCCCGCCCCGTGGACATAAGAGGAAGGGACTTATATGACTGAATCGACGAAATCCGCGACATTGACAATCGACGGCACGTCCTACGACCTGCCGATCTACTCGCCCACGGCGGGTCCCGACGTTCTCGACATCCGCAAGCTCTACGGGCAGGCAGACGTCTTTACCTATGATCCCGGATTCACGTCGACGGCCAGCTGCGACAGTACCATAACATTCATCGATGGCGAAAAGGGCGAGCTGCTGCATCGCGGTTATCCGATCGACCAGCTGGCCAGCAAATCGCATTACCTCGAAGTCTGCTTTTTGCTGCTCTATGGTTATCTGCCGACGGCACCCGAACTGGAAGAGTTCGAAACCACGATCACCCGTCACACGATGATCCACGAGCAGATGCATTACTTCTTCCGTGGCTTCCGGCGCGATGCGCATCCGATGGCAACCATGGTGGGCGTGGTTGGCGCGATGTCCGCGTTCTATCACGACAGCACCGACATTGCCGACGAACGCCAGCGCGAGATCGCGACCCACCGCCTGATTGCCAAGATGCCGACCATCGCGGCGATGGCGTACAAATATTCCGTGGGCCAGCCGTTCATCTATCCGCGCAACGATCTGAGCTATGCGGCGAACTTCCTGAACATGTGTTTTGCGGTTCCCGCCGAAGAGTATCACGTGGACCCGATCGTCGCCCGCGCGATGGATCGCATCTTTACCCTGCACGCCGATCACGAACAGAACGCGTCGACCTCGACCGTGCGGCTGGCATCGTCATCTGGTGCGAACCCGTTCGCCTGCATCGCGGCGGGCATTGCCTGTCTCTGGGGGCCGGCTCATGGTGGCGCCAACCAGGCGTGTCTCGAAATGCTCAAGCAGATCGGCACGCCCGACCGCATTCCCGAGTTCATCGCCCGCGCCAAGGACAAGAACGATCCGTTCCGGCTGATGGGTTTTGGCCACCGTGTCTACAAGAATTTCGATCCGCGCGCGACCGTGATGAAGCAATCCGCCGATGAGGTTCTCGACCTGCTCGGCATCGAGGACAACCCCGTCCTGCAAGTCGCCAAGGAGCTTGAGAAACAGGCGCTCGAGGATCCGTATTTCGCCGAAAAGAAACTGTTCCCGAACGTCGATTTCTATTCGGGCATCATCCTCGAGGCAATCGGGTTCCCCACGTCCATGTTCACGCCGATCTTTGCCGTGTCACGGACCGTCGGCTGGGTCAGCCAGTGGAAAGAGATGATCGCCGACCCGCAGAACAAGATCGGTCGCCCGCGCCAGCTCTATCTTGGCGAAACACAGCGCGACTATATCGATATCGAGAACCGCTGATCGGTGTTGCCGGACCCATCCGGCGCCAGGCCGGTACAGAGAAACCCGCGGCATGAACCGCGGGTTTTTCAGTTTCAAGGCTGACGGGTGACCATTCGGGCCACCCGGCTTCAGGCTCAGCGTCCTTCGAAGGACGGTGCGCGCTTTTCCATGAAGGCCAGCACGCCTTCGCGGAAATCCCTCGACTTGCCGCATTGCCCCTGCAAATGCGCCTCGGTCTCGAGCTGTTCGGGCAGGCTGTTGCCAAAGCTGCCGCGGATTGCCTGTTTGATGGCGCCATAGGCCAGAGTCGGACCTGCCGCCAGTTGCCCGGCGCGCGCCTTCCAATGGGCCTCGAACTCCTCGTCGGCCACCGCTTCCCAGATCAGGCCCCACTGGTCGGCCTGCCGCGCCGTGATCTTATCGGCAAAAAGCGCCGCACCCATCGCCTTGGCAAAACCCATCTGCCGGGGCATGAACCATGTTCCGCCCGCATCGGGCAAGAGACCGATCCGCGCAAATGCCTGAAGGAAATACGCGCTTTCGCTGGCGATCACGATATCGGTCGCAAGGGCGAGGTTGGCCCCGGCACCCGCCGCCGGCCCGTTCACGGCCGCGATGGTCGGCACCGGACAGTCGTAAATCGCTTCGAGCATCGGCGCGTATTCGTCGCGCAGGACCCGTTCAAGATCGACTTGCGTGGCATCCCCGGAATCGCCCAGATCCTGCCCGGTACAAAAGGCGCGCCCGGCCCCGGTCAGCACGATGACGCGCGCCGACTTGGCCATGTCGCGCATCGCGTGGTCGATCTCGGCCCGCATCTGCCCGGTCAGCGAATTCATCTTGTCGGGACGATTCAGCGTCAGTACGCCCAACCCGTCCGAAATTTCGACCCTGATTGTCTGATAGTCCATCGTGCCCTCATGTACCTGTTCGGCGGCAGAGTGAACCAACGGACCGCACAAGAAAAGAGGAACGGCGCGTTATTCATCCAGAATTCGGCGCAATCTCTCCTGCTCTTCTTCAGTCAGCGAATCCTCTTGCGGGTTGGTCGCGTCGGCCCTTTTGCGCAGGTATCGCAGGCCGATGCCCCCCGCCAGCAACAACATCATCGGCCCGGCAGCCCAGAGCAGCCAGTTCGAGCCGCCGGTTGTCGGACGCAACAGCACGTATTCTCCGTAGCGATCGACGATAAAGGCAATGGCCGCCTCATCGCTGTCGCCGGCCACCAGCCGCTCTCGCAGCAAAAGGCGCAGATCCCGCGCGAGGTCGGCATTGCTTTCGTCAATGCTCTCGTTGCGGCAGACAAGACAGCGCAGTTCCTTGCTCAACTCGCGCGCACGTGCTTCGAGCGCCGGGTCGTCAAGCACTTCGTCCGGTCGCACCGCAAAGACAGCCGAGGCACAGAACAGCAGCACGACAACGAGGCGCAGCATCATTCTGCCGGCACCTCGTTCGCCGCGATCCGGCGCGCCCCTGCCGCCACGCGAAAACGCCGGTCAGACAGGCTCAGCGCGCCTCCCAATGCCATCAGGAGACAGCCACCCCAGATCCAGTTGGCGAAGGGCTTGATATAGGTCCGCATGATCCAGCCCTCACCCTCCTGCGGATCTCCCAGGACGACGTAAACATCGCGCAGAAAGCGATAATCGATGGCCGCCTCGGTCGTGGGCATCCGGGCAACAGGGTACTGACGCTTTTCCGGCTGCAGCTCTGCGATAACACGATCATTCCGCTGCAGGGAAACAATGCCGGTCGTGCTCAGGTAGTTCGGGCCGGTATCCTGAACCACGTCCTGCAACGTCAAGGTGAAGGCACCGACCTTGAAGGGCTGACCGATCGTCGCCACCCGTATGTCCTCTTCCTCCCAGGCGGTCAGCCCGGCAATCGCAAACATGGTAACGCCCAACCCGGCATGGGCAAAGGCCTTGCCCCAGTCAGCCCGCGGCAACCGGCCCAGCCGGCCCAGCCGGTCGCCCTTGCGCCCGGTGCGCGACCAGAGATCGACAAGGGCGCCGAACACCATCCAACACCCGAGGAACACGCCCACAGGACCCAGGGCGCTGCGTCCCGTCTGCATCGCCCAGACCAGCGTGGCAAGCGCGAGCGCCAGGATGAAAGCACCGCGCAAGGGTCGCATGGCACGTGCCAGCCGCCCCCGCTTCCACGGCAACATGGCGCCCACTGGCAGGATGATCCCGAGCAGAACCATGAAGGGGGTGAATGCGAGATTGAAGAACGGCGGGCCAACGCTGAGTTTGCGATCAAAGAACATCTCGGCGACCATCGGCCACATGGTCCCGATGAACACTACGAAACAGGCCACCGCGAGAACCACGTTATTCGCCACCAGCGCGCTTTCCCGGCTGACGATCCCGAACACGCCCTTGGCCTCGAGCGCCCCCGCACGCATCGCAAAGAGCGTCAGGGCGCCACCGGTGAAAATCACCAGGATCATGAGGATGAAAGCGCCCCGCTCCGGATCGTTGGCAAAGGCATGCACGCTGGTCAACAGCCCCGATCGCACGATGAACGTCCCGATGAGCGAGAAGCCGAAGGCGAGAATCGCCAGCAGGATCGTCCAGCTTTTGAGGCTCTCGCGTTTTTCCACCACGATCGCCGAATGCAACAGCGCAGTGGCCAGCAACCACGGCATGAAGGATGCGTTCTCGACCGGGTCCCAGAACCAGAACCCGCCCCAGCCCAGTTCGTAATAGGCCCACCAGGACCCGAGCGAGATTCCGATAGTCAGGAAGATCCAAGCGGCCAGGGTCCAGGGCCGCACCCAACGCCCCCATGCGGCATCGACCCGCCCCTCGATCAACGCCGCCACTGCAAAGGAAAACGCCATGCTCAGCCCGACATAACCCAGGTAGAGGAACGGCGGATGAAAGGCCAATCCGGGATCCTGCAAGAGCGGGTTCAGATCCTGCCCGTCAAAAGGTGGCACGGCAAGACGCAGGAACGGATTGGAGGTAAAGAGGATGAAGGCGAAGAATGCCACCGCAATCGCCGCCTGCACGCCAAGCACGCGTGCCTTGAGCGTCGGTGGCAAACCACCGCCAAACCACGATGCCATCGCGCCGAACAGGGTGACAATCAGCACCCAGAGCAACATCGAACCTTCGTGGTTCCCCCAGGTCCCGGTGATCTTGTAGAGCATCGGCTTGGCCGAGTGGCTGTTCTCGACAACCAGCTTCAAGCTGAAATCGGAGGTTACGAAAGCCCAGGTCAACGCGCCAAAGGAAAACGCCGTCAGGATGAACTGCACCGTGGCGGCGGGATCGGCCAACGCCATCCAGCCCGGCCAGCGCTTATGCGCCCCGACAAGCGGCACCACCATCTGCACGATGGCAACCATAAACGAGAGGATCAGGGCGAAGTGACCAAGTTCTGTAATCATGCCCACTGGTATAGGCCGCTGCTGGCGGAGGGCCAATGCTTTTCACCGCCCCGACAGGATCACATTGTCGCAACCCCTATGACCGACGCTTCCGCTTCCACTCTTCCAGCGCCGGATTATCGCCGGGGTCGAGCACGGCCATGCTGAGTTTTACATCGGGTCCCGGATCGGCGGCACCGGGGCTATCCGCCCGCATGCGTTCAAGCCTGTCGATAGTCTCCATGACCTGCGGCACCCGCGCCATCGTGGTCGCCACTTCGCGCTGAAACTGCTGTGCCTTCACCTGGTGGCGCGCGCCGAAATAGAAGGAAACGATAACCCCCAGAAGCCACCACAAGGGCTCGGGCACCAGCGCGATTCCCTGCATCCGCGCGGCGAACCAGAGTGGATCGACCATCGCAGCCACGAACAGCCCCAGCGTTCCAAGCGCCAGCGCCGGACGGGGCAACCGGTTGAGCCCGTCCATGAACCGGTCAAACCATCCGCTGCGTGGCAGGGCGAATTCGGCTCCGAATTGCTGCATGGCCTGCCCCTGCACCGAAACGGCGCGCTTGGCACTCGCCTCGGCATTTTCGGTAAAGACCTCGGCGGTTTCACGGATCACGTTTCGCCCCGTTCCAAACATCAGGCTCAGGAATCCCTGGATCAACCCCATGCTGCCACCCTCCTCTGGAATTGCGCCTGTGTCATGTGGAACCTGGGCGACAGGAACTCTTCGGCGCGTTTGATCCAGCCGCCCTTGCCCCCGGCTTTGGAGCGGGCGTATTTCCGGCTTGCGGCCCGCTTGTCGGCAATGCGGAAATAGTAATTGCGCCGGGCAACGCCATAGGCGTCACGCAACGCGAGCCCGTCCGGCACCGCCGCATCCCGTGCGGCCGCAAGTGTTTGTGGCCCGATGGCACCGTCGACCGCAACCGCATAGCCCATGTCCCGCAGCATCCTCTGCAGGATCTTGACCGCATTGCCGCCTGCATTCACGTACATGTCAAAGAGGCTCGGTTGCAGTGCTGAAGGCATTTCCGCAATCCGCGGACGCTCGAAATAATGCGTGACAAAGATATCGACCGCCTGTGCCCGGCTCAAAGCGCGCACATCCGCTGCGCCGACAACGCCGTCCCCGGTCAGGTCAAGGCCAAGCCGTCGCATGGTATGGATCGTGACGCCGTATTTGGTCGCCCCGCCCGGATCATCCGGGTCATCCACATAGCCGCCTTCGCGGGCGACGATCTCTTCGGCAATCTGACGAACACTCTGCATGGAAGTCTCCCGAACCAACGCCGGAAAATCTCCACAAGATTGGTTAACGACCGCCGATCACAAAGCGCGGACGTGCCACGGAGGCGACCTTCAGCTGTCGCTCGGCTCCTGGTAAACGCCCTGTTCCTTGAGCGCATCCACGACTTCCTTCGGCATGTAGGTTTCATCGTGTTTCGCAAGTATTTCAGTGGCTTCAAAGACACCGTTAATATAGCTTCCGGTGCCGATCATCCCCTGATTCTCGGCGAACAGATCGGGCAGAACCCCCGAGAAGGTCACCGGTACGGACGCCCCGCCATCCGTCACCGAAAAGCGGATCACCTCGCCCTGGCCGCGCTCGAGCGTACCTTCCTCGACAAGCCCTCCGATTCGGAACACTTCGCTCGGCGCCGGTGGTTCCTCGAGAACCTGGCTCGGCGCGCGGAAGAAGTTGATACCGTCGCGCATCCCGTATCCGATCAGCGCCGTCGCCAGCAGCAACGACACCGCCGCCACCGCGATCACCTGCATCCGGCGTTGCTTTTTCAGGTTTCGCATCCCGTACCTCCTCGTTGCGCGTCCCGCGCCGAACCGCCTGCGCGCGTCAGGGGAACAGCGGCGCCATCATCAGACCGGTCGTTTCGTCCTCACCTAACATCAGGTTGGCGTTTTGCAACGCCTGCCCGCTGCTTCCTTTTGTCAGGTTATCCAGCGCCGCGATCACGATGGTGCGGCCTTCGATCCGGTCGGCGGCGACGCCGATATGAACAAAATTCGATCCACGCACATGGTGGGTGCTCGGCGCCTCGCCGAACGGCAGGAGTTCGACAAAGGGCTCGTCGGCATACGCATTCTCGAAGGCCCGGTAAATCTCATGCGCATCCCCCTTGACGTAGACCGTCGCCAGAATGCCCCGGTTTGCCGGGATCAGGTGGGGAGTGAACTGCACCCTGACCGGCCGACCCGCCAACGCGCTGAATTCCTGGTCGAACTCTCCAAGATGCCGGTGCGTGCCGCCGATCGCATAGGCGTTGTAGCCCTCGCTCAGTTCCGCGTGCAGCAGGTTTTCCTTGAGACTGCGCCCCGCGCCGGACACTGCACATTTCAGATCGAGGATGATGTCATCCAGATCGATCACGCCCGCCGAGATCAGGGGGCGCAACGCAAATTGCCCGGTCGCGGCATTGCATCCGGTTCCGGCAACCAGTCTCGCACCCTTTATCTGCTCGCGATAGAATTCGCTCAGCCCGTAAACCGCCTTCTCCTGTTGCTCCAGCGCCGCATGGGCGTTGCCATACCATTTGTGATAGGCTTCGGGATCGCGCAGCCGGAAATCCGCCGACAGATCGACCACCTTGAGATCCGCCGGAAGATCGCGGATCACCTGCTGACTGGTCTTGTGCGGCAAGGCGCAAAAACACAGGTCCACGCCGGAAAAATCGATCTCGTCGATCTTGCACAGGGTCGGAAGCGCCATGTGGCGCAGATGGGGAAACACATCGGTCATCTTCATACCGGCCTTGCGCTCGCCGGACAGGGCGACGATCTCCATGTGGGGATGCCCGGCAATCAGCCGGATCAGTTCTGCGCCAGTATAGCCGCTGGCACCAAGGATTGCGATTTTGTGGGTCATGTCATGAATCGTTCTTTGATCGTGGGTAGAGAGATGCAGCCCGTGCCAGCAAGGACAGGACTAGCGGAGAGGTCTGGGTCGCGCCTTGATCCGGATCAGGCCGCGGCAAACGTGATCTGTCGTCGCAGGAATTGCGTCGCGCGGTCGCTCACACGGCTGGCATCGCCCGTGGTAAGATAGCCACCCTCGCCCCTTCCCAGCATATCGGGGTGCCGTTCGAGATAATCCGCGAGACTATCGGCCACCAGCGTGCCCTGGCTGAATACCTGCACATCCCGGCCAAGCGCGTCCTGGAACGCCTCCTGCATCAACGGATAATGCGTGCATCCCAGAATCGCAGCCTGCGGATGCGGCATCTTGCGTCTGAGCGCGTCCACATGGCTCCGCACCAGCGCCTCGGCCAGGATCATGTCGCCCTCTTCGATCGCGTCGACGACACCGCCACAGGCCTGCGCCTCGACATCCACGCCGATCGCCCGAAACGCCAGTTCCCGCTGAAAGGCGCGGCTGGCAACGGTTGCCGGGGTGGCAAACAGCGCGACATGCTTGACCGCGACTTCGCGGGGCGGCGAATTGTCCCCCCATTGCCGCTCGGTCAGCGCCTCGATCAGCGGGACAAAGACACCCAGCACGCGTTTTCCCTTGGGCAATCCGCCTTCCTGCATCCGGCGCAGCGCCGCGGCGCTCGCGGTATTGCAGGCCAGAATCACCAGATCGCAGCCCGCGTCCCACAGGCGTTCGACCGCCCTGGTCGTCAGATTGTACACGTCATCCGCATCGCGCACCCCGTATGGCGCGTTCGCGCTGTCTCCGAGATACAGGAAATCCACATCGGGCAAGCGCTTCTGCGCCGCCGCAAGAACGGTCAGCCCGCCCAGCCCGGAATCGAAAATACCTACTGCCATTTTGCTCAAGCGCGATGCTTGTCCTCAAACTCACAGCCATAGTCATAAGACTTCAATGGCGTTGGAGACAGCTCATAAGTCGCTTTTCGCAGAAAATCCATCATCGCTTTCGAGTCTTTGGTCATCGGCGCAAGAATGTCGCGCCCCAGCGGTTTTCCGATCACAACCTCGACCGGACGATCCACGCGCTTGTGAAACTCTTTCAGCAGCAAACCCATGCGCAGGTTCGTATGCAGATGGCTGGCGATCTGGAACAATCGGCTGGTGTGACCCTCGAAAAACAGCGGAACCACCGTGGCTTCGGACTTGGCGACCATCCGCGCGGTAAAGCTGCGCCAGCCCGGATCCATCGGATGGGAAAACGGCCTGACCCCGGTGCTGACCGTGCCGCCGGGGAAGATTCCGATGGCGCCGCCCCGCTCCAGATAGCCAAGCGCCGTCTTGCGGGTCTCGATGTTCTGGCGCACCGCCTCTTTGGTCTCGTCAAACGAAATCGGCAACACGACTCTTTCCAGCTCCTCGGCCCTGCGAAAGATTCGATGCGCAAGGATGCGAAAATCCCCGCGGGTCCGCGACAGGATGTGCCCCATCATCAAACCGTCGAGGATGCCATAAGGATGATTCGCAATCAGGATCAGCGGGCCTTCCGCGGGAATATTGGCCAGCGATCCCCCGACCACATTCAGCGTAAGGCCATATCGCTCGACCATCACCGACCAGAAATCCCGCCCCCGCGCCACGTCCTCTTGGTAGCCCCTCGCGCGCCGGATCAGTCTGATCCTTCCGGTGCTGTTTTCAATCAGACGGATCATGGCGCGACCGCCACGCGACGCGGCGGAGTGAGAATAGGAAATGTCGCGCACCACATGCCGGCGTGAGTTCATGCAGGCCACCATCGTTGCGTAACGGACCCGGCCGCCACCTGTCATATTCAGGCGGCATACATCAGTTTTGTATCAGTTTTCCTATGGCATTTCGCGATAGACCTGACTCGCCTGACGCTGCCTGAAATCAAAGATATCAATGCGTTGGTGATGCGAGATATTTCAAGCGAATCGCCTTATTCCGCAGCTTCCGAGAATTTCGAACCGCCGCTGCGGAATGTCGCCAGCAATTCCTCGCGCCGTTTCGCCGCCTTGGCCTCGCTTGCGGCCTTGACCGGACCAAAGCCGCGAATGTCGAGCGGCAAGCGCGCCAATGCAATTGCCACCTCCATCGTCTGCGCGGTGACATTGGGCAGGATTTCGGCCATATCCGTCTCGTATTGTCGGATCAGGGCGCGCTCCATCTTGCGTTCTTCACTATAGCCAAACACATCCAGCGGCGTGCCGCGCAGCCCCTTGAGACCGCGCAACAGCTTGAGCGGCGTCCGCATCCACGAGCCGAATTCGCGTTTTTTCGGACGCCCGTCCGATCCCTTGCCCCCCAGAATGGGCGGCGCCAGGTGGAACGTCATCTTGAAATCGCCGTCGAACTCTGCAGCGGCCTTTTCCTCACTGCTCAGCAACAGACGCGCAACTTCGTACTCGTCCTTGTAGGACAGCAGCTTGTGATACCCCCTGGCAACCGCCTCTTTCAGGTCCGCATGCTCGATCGGGTCCAGCAAGCTACGATATTTCCTTGCAAGTCGCTTGTTCTGATACTGCGTCAGGTGATCGGCGCGATAGGCAATGGTCTCGTCCAGCGTCTTGGGCAGTGCGATCACCTTGGGTCGTGACAATCCCGCCGCCTCTTCGGGATAGAGAACCGCCCAGCGACCGATTTCGAACGCCCGCAGGTTCCGTTCCACCGCCGCGCCATTCAATTGGATCGCGCCGGTGATCGCCTCATAGCTCAACGGGATCAATCCGCGCTGCCACGCGCCGCCGAACACCATCATGTTGGAAAAGATCGAGTCGCCAAGTGTCGCGCGCGCCAGATCCGACGCATCGAACAGGTCGAGCCGATCCTTGATCCGCGCCTGCAACGCGAGTTCCAGCCGATCAAACGGAAGCGCAAACTCGGTGTTGCGGGTGAAATCCCCGGTGATGATCTCGTGGCTGTTAACCACCGCGCCGGTCTGCCCGGTCTTGGTCAGACCCAACGTCTTGGACCCGGCGCTGACAACCAGGTCACCGCCGATGAGGGCATGCGCCTCGCCCGTCGCAACCCGGATCGCGCTGATGTCCTCGGGCCTGTTGGCCAGACGGCAGTGGATATGGACCGCACCGCCCTTCTGGGCGAGCCCGGCCATCTCCATCATGCCGGCCCCCTTGCCGTCGATCTGCGCGGCCTGCGCCATCAGCGCGCCGATGGTCACGACGCCCGTACCCCCGACGCCGGTTATCACCACGTTATGCGTGCCGTTGATCTCGGGCAGTTCGGGTTCCGGCAGATCCGGCAGCGTCAGTTCGGTGGTGGCTTCCTTCCTGATCCTCGCGCCTTCGAGCGTCACGAAAGACGGACAGAAGCCCTTGAGACAGGAGAAATCCTTGTTGCAACTGGACTGGTCGATGGCCCGCTTGCGGCCCAGTTCGGTCTCGACCGGGACGATCGACACACAGTTCGACTGCACCCCGCAATCGCCACAGCCCTCGCAGATATCGGTATTGATGAAGACGCGCTTGTCCGGATCGGGGAATTGGCCGCGCTTGCGCCGGCGTCGCTTCTCCGCGGCACAGGTCTGGATATAGATGATAGCGCTGACACCCTCGATCTCGCGATATTCGCGCTGCACGGCATCCATCTCGGCCCTTTCGTGCCATTCCAGCCCCTTGGGAAAGACATCACGCGCGGGCTCTTCCTTTTCGTCATAGACGACGGCAACACGTTCGATCCCGATGGCCTTCAACTCTCGCGCGATGCGCGGCGCATCAAGATCGCCTTCGTTATGCTGTCCGCCTGTCATCGCCACGGCATCGTTGTACAGGATCTTGTAGGTGATGTTGGTCCCGGCGGCCTGCGCCGCGCGGATGGCCTGGATACCGGAATGATTATACGTGCCGTCGCCAAGGTTCTGGAAAACATGCCTGGTTTTGGAAAACGGCGCCTCACCGATCCAGTTCGCCCCCTCACCCCCCATATGGGTATAGCCAATCGTGGAGCGATCCATCCATTGCGCCATGTAATGGCAACCGATCCCGGCATAGGCGCGGCTGCCATCGGGCAGTCTGGTAGAACTGTTGTGCGGACAACCGGAACAGAAATACGGCAGCCGCGCAGCGATCTCTTCGGCATTGTCGTTGCGGCGCGCATCATCCAGCGCAGCCATGCCCGCCCGGATTCCGTCGGTTTCCCGCCCCTCTTCGAGCAGGATCTCCCCCAGTTTTTCGGCGATCATGATCGGATCAAGCGCGCCGCGCGTCGGGAACAGCTCCATCCGGCGACCGTGCTCCCACGTGTCGCCCTTGTGCCAGCCATACACCCGGCGACCGCCACGATCGTCAAAGATCGCTTCCTTGACCTGTACCTCGATCAGTTTGCGTTTTTCCTCGACAACGACGATCAGATCCAGACCCTCGGCCCACTCATGAAAGCTGTCCATGTCAAGCGGAAAGGTCTGGCCGACCTTGTAGGTCGTGATGCCCAGGCGCTCGGCCTCGGTCTCATCTATATTCAGCAACGACATCGCGTGCACCAGGTCCAGCCAGTTCTTGCCCGCCGCGACAAAACCGATCCTGGCGCCGGGTTTGCCCCAGACACGCTTGTCGATCCGGTTGGCGCGCGCAAAGGCTTCGGCGGCAAAGCGCTTGTAGTCGATCACACGCGCTTCCTGCGCGGTCGGCGTATCGACCAGACGGATGTTCAGCCCGCCTTCGGGCATCTCGAATTCGGGCATGACCAGTTGCATGCGCATCGGATCACCATCCACGACCGAGGTCACCTCGATGGTGTCCTTCATCGTCTTCAATCCGACCCAGAGCCCGGAAAATCGCGACAGGGCATAGCCATAGATGCCGTAGTCGAGGATTTCCTGCACACCCGCCGGGCTGATCACGGGCATATAGGCGTCCACCAGCGCCCATTCGCTCTGATGCAGCACCGTGCTCGATTCACCGGTGTGATCGTCGCCCATCGCCATCAGAACACCGCCATGACGGCTGGTGCCGGCCATGTTGGCGTGCTTCATCGGATCGCCGGAACGGTCGATGCCCGGCCCCTTGCCGTACCAGAGACCGAACACACCGTCGTACCTGCCGTCGCCGCGCAATTCCGCCTGCTGACTCCCCCAAAGGGCGGTCGCCGCGAGATCCTCGTTCAATCCCAACTGAAACGTCACATCATGTTCTGCCAGAGGTTTCGCGGCGCGTTGCATCTGCAGGTCGACAGCCCCGAGTGGCGATCCCCGATACCCGGTCACCAATCCCGCCGTATTCAGCCCTGCCGCCTTGTCGCGCGCGCTTTGCATGAGCATCAATCGGACCAGCGCCTGCGTCCCGTTGAGCATGATGGGGCTTTTGCTCAGGTCGAAACGATCATTCAACGAGATCTTTTGCGTGCTCATGTTGGCCTCCCGCTATACATGATTATGCTTGCTGAGAACGAATAATAGGTCATAAACCCTGACCCGTATAGTCCAAAAACACGATTGCCGCGACGATACGACTGTTGCAAGGAGTGCATGGCGGCCCTTCTTATGGGTCAACACAAAGGATCAAAGGCTTCACCGATGGATTGGGACAAGCTCAGAATTTTTCACGCCGTTGCAGATGCCGGCAGCCTGACACACGCCGGGGACCGGCTCAATCTGTCGCAATCGGCCGTGAGCCGGCAAATCCGCGCGCTCGAAGACACGCTCGGCGCCACGCTGTTTCATCGCCACGCACGCGGTCTGATTCTGACCGAGCAGGGCGAATTGTTGTTCGACGCGACCAATTCCATGTCCAAACGCTTGGAAACTGCCGCAGCGCGCATCAAGGACAGCGAAGAAGAGGTTTTTGGCGAATTGCGCGTCACGACGACCTTTGGCTTCGGGCTGCTCTGGCTGGCGCCGCGCCTGCCCAAGCTCTATGAAAAATATCCGGAACTCAAGGTTGACCTCATCCTCGATGAACGCGTTCTGGACCTGCCCATGCGCGAAGCGGACGTTGCCATCCGGATGAAAGAGCCAAGCCAGGCCGATCTGATCCGCAAGCGCCTGATGTCGGTACAGATGCTGATGTATGCATCCCGCGAATACCTGGATCAGAACGGCATTCCGCAGACCATCGAAGATATCGCGGACCATCGGCTGATCTGTCAGAAAACCGACGCCGCACAGGCCGTGGCGGGCGCAACGCTGGTGCAGTCACTGATGGCGTACAATCCACGCTCGACGCTTACGATCAACAATTATTTCGGCGTTCTGCAAGGCGTCTTGCACAATGTCGGAATTGGCGTCCTCCCGGATTACGTGACTCACGATTTCCCGCAACTGGTGCGGGTCCTGCCCGAAATTGAATCGGCCGATGTTCCGGTGTTCCTCGCCTACCCCGAGGAACTGCGACAATCTCAGCGGATTGCCGCCTTTCGGGACTTCGTCCAGGAAGAAATCATTACTTACCGTAAACATTTGAGATCACTTGAGAATAGTCAAGACATGCAATAGGCGCATAGCGGCTTTGCCATTGATGCGTCATTATGGGCCTTGATCGAACACAAACCGACGCCTAATTGAACTTGTGAAGCGATTGATGCCCAAAAGCTCATCACTTCATACCTCCCTGTTGGACTTCGGCCGAGCTTAGTGCTCGGCCTTTTTTTTGGCCCGCGCCGCCGCATTCCCGTCTCAGCGGCACGCCCGACCGATTTGAAATGCCCAAATATGTTGAATTTTCAGCGAATTCACGCCAATGAGAGCGACAACAACAGGAATACATCGCCGGGGAGTTGAATTATGGGTCTTGTTTCGCGTTTTTGCGCAGTGGTCTTGACCGTCATTGCCCTGCTGACCGCCGCAACCGGAGTCCAGAGCCAGACACAGGCGGCGGACCGCGGGTCAGACAACGGCGATACATCCGCATTGACCGAACTTCCCGAACCGCTCACCCAGGACGCCGTGCGCGAGATGGTTGCGCGCATGTCGGACGATCAGGTGCGGGCCATGTTGCTGGATCGGCTCGATGCCGTGGCGGATGCCGAAACCGAAGGTGACCCCTCAAGGCCGGGATTCTTCAGCCGTCTCAATACCCTCTGGGTCGCCTTCTACTCCAATCCCCTTGATGCGATTGCCAAACTGCCCACGCTCGTCCAGAAGCAGGGACAGACCATCGCGATCTTTTTCAGTGATTTCGGCGGCGCTGGCGGCGTGTTCAAGTTGCTCGGCCTGACGGCGATCGCGCTGGCAATCGGTTTTGGCGTCGAATACCTGGCTGAACGTCTGACCAAACGCTGGCAACGCAGCATTCCGCATTCGGACACGGCCACCCTGTCGGAATCACTGAACTTTCTCTTCCGGCGCTTCATGCGCGAGATTTTCGGTCTCATCATCTTCTACATCACCGTCCGCGCCGTCGGCAAAGCGCTGCTCGATGCGCAACAGGCGAGCTTTGCAGCCCCTTTTGCCACCTACCTCGTCTGGTGGCCACGGCTTGCCGCGGCGGTCTCGCGTCTTGTCCTCGCACCGGCAAAACCCGCCCTGCGCCTCGTCAGCCTCGATGACAGGTGGGCCGTGTACCTGCACCGGAACCTCGTCGGTCTCATCCTGCTGTGCGGTTTCACCATTTTCGTGGTCGGTTTCAATTTGAACTTCGGTTATCCGCTGGCCGAAACACGTCTTGGCTTCTGGCTCGATACCGCCGTCTACATCTATATCATCATCATCGCCTGGACCGCGCGCGATGGGCTGATCGAACTCATGCGTGGTTCGGACCCGGATCGGTCGGAGTTCGATGAACTGGTTTCCCGCAACTACCCCTATTACGTGGTGGCTGTTGCTGCGGTCATGTGGGTGCTGGTCACGACGCTGACGGGGCTCGGCCAAACCGCAGCCCTGCAAAAGGGCGCGCATTACACGACGATGTTCTGGCTCATTCTCGCCCCACCGCTCGACATGCTCGTGCGCGGACTGGTTCGCCATCTCGTGCCGCCGATGATCGGAGAAGGCGCGATTGCGGAAAAGGCCTATCGCGCCACCAAACGCAGCTATATCCGGATCGGTCGCGTTCTGATCGCGGGCATCGTGATCCTGCTCATCGCGAATGCGTGGGACATGCACGTTGCCGACTTTACCTCGCAAAGACAGGGTGTCGGAGCGCGGCTGGTCGAATTCCTGATCACACTCGCCATCGGTTACATCGTCTTTGAGGTTGTCTCGCTCTGGATCAATCGCAAGCTGGCCAAGGAGCAGACCAGTTCAGGACCGGTCAGCGAAGACAGCGCAGGTGGCGAAGGCGGCGGCGCCGGCGGTTCCAGGCTGGCCACGGTGCTTCCGCTGCTGCGACTCTGCGCGCAGGTGGCAATTGTGGTCATCTTTGCGCTGCTGGCGGTCGGGGCACTGGGCGTGGACATCACCCCGCTTCTTGCCGGCGCCGGTATCCTTGGGCTCGCCATCGGTTTCGGCGCGCAAAAGCTGGTGACGGATATTGTCTCTGGCATCTTCTTTCTGATCGACGATGCATTCCGCGTCGGCGAATATGTCGATGTCGGGGGCACCATGGGCACGGTCGAGAAAATCTCGATCCGCTCGATGCAGCTTCGCCACCATCGCGGCAACGTGCACACCATCCCCTATGGCAGCATTGAAAAGGTCACCAATTTCAGCCGCGACTGGGTCATCATGAAGCTGATGTTCACCGTACCGTTCGACACCGATCCCAACAAGGTCAAGAAGATCTTCAAGAAGATCGGTGCTGAGATGATGCAGGACGACCTTTACAAGGACGATTTCCTCGAACCGTTCAAGAGCCAGGGCGTGCTGCAATTCGACGATGTGGGCATCGTCATGCGCGGCAAGTTCATGGCAAAGCCCGGCACGCAATTCACCATCCGCAAGGAGATTTATAATCGCGTCCGCGAGGAATTCGCCGAGAACGGGATCGAATTCGCCCGCCGCGAGGTTCGCGTGGCCATACCCGGCCTCGATCATGACGACACGATGAGCGATACCGAGAAACAGGCCGTCGCGGCCGCGGCCAGCGGTGTCGTGCAGGCACAGATCGAAGAGCAGGACGCCAAGAAATAGAAGCTCTGCCGCAAACCGGTGACGCTGCGCATCATGGCGAACGCCCACCGTGTCGTCCGCTCCGCGCCGGTTTCAACGGCGCAATTGCGGCAAGTTGGGAACAGGGCTTTTCCCCGGACGCGGCTTGCACTAACAACGGCGCCATTACGCCACCCTGGGGAACGTCCGGATGCAAGAGCCTGCCATCACGCCTGAGCTGATCGAAAACCACGGGCTGAAACCCGATGAATATGCGGAAATCCTGCGTATTCTCGACCGCGAGCCCACCTTCACGGAGCTCGGCATCTTTTCGGCCATGTGGAACGAGCATTGTTCCTACAAGTCGTCCAAGAAATGGCTGCGCACGCTCCCGACCTCGGGACCGCAGGTGATCTGCGGCCCCGGCGAGAATGCCGGTGTCGTCGATATCGGCGACGGTCAGGCCGTGGTGTTCAAGATGGAGAGCCACAACCACCCCTCTTACATCGAACCCTATCAGGGCGCCGCGACCGGTGTCGGCGGCATCCTGCGCGACGTGTTCACCATGGGTGCACGTCCGATCGCGGCCATGAACTCGCTCAGCTTTGGCGAGACCGGGCACCACAAGACCCAGCAACTGGTCAATGGCGTGGTCGAAGGTATCGGCGGATACGGCAATTGTTTCGGCGTTCCGACCGTGGGCGGCGAGGTGCGCTTTCACCCCGCCTATAACGGCAACTGTCTCGTGAATGCCTTTGCCGCCGGACTCGCCGACAGCGACAAGATTTTCTATTCCGCCGCCAGCGGTGTCGGCCGTCCGGTCGTCTATCTCGGAGCCAAGACCGGACGCGACGGCGTCGGCGGCGCGACGATGGCCAGCGCCGAGTTCGACGACACCATCGAGGAAAAGCGCCCCACCGTCCAGGTCGGCGACCCGTTTACCGAAAAGCGCCTGATGGAGGCCACGCTCGAACTGATGCAGACCGGCGCGGTCGTGTCGATCCAGGACATGGGCGCGGCGGGTTTGACCTGTTCGGCGGTCGAAATGGGCGACAAGGGCGGGCTTGGCGTGCGGCTCAATCTTGACGCGGTGCCGCAGCGCGAACCGAACATGACCGCCTACGAAATGATGCTGTCGGAGTCGCAGGAACGGATGCTGATGGTGCTGAATCCCGAACTCGAGGCCGAGGCACGCGCCGTGTTCGAGAAATGGGATCTGGATTTCGCAATCGTCGGTGAAACCATCGCCGAGGATCGTTTCATCATTGAACATCAGGGCAAGGTCATGGCCGATCTGCCGCTTGCGACCCTCTCGGGGTCCGCACCGGAATACGATCGCCCCTGGGTTCCCACCCCGCCGGCAGAACCGCTCGCCGACGTGCCGGGCATCGATCCGATCGACGGGTTGCGGGCGCTGATTTCCTCGCCCAACTACGCCGCCAAGCAATGGGTCTACGAGCAATACGACACCATGGTCATGGCCGACACCGCACGGACACCGGGCCTTGGCGCGGGCATCGTGCGGGTGCACGGCAGCGACAAGGCACTGGCATTTACCAGCGATGTCACGCCGCGATATGTCCGCGCCAACCCCGAAGAAGGTGGAAAACAGGCGGTCGCCGAGGCATGGCGCAACCTGTGTGCCGTGGGCGCGAGGCCCCTTGCAACCACCGACAACCTGAACTTCGGCAACCCGGAAAAGCCCGAGATCATGGGCCAGTTCGTCGGTGCGCTCAAGGGCATCGGCGCGGCCTGTTCGGCGCTCGATATGCCGATCGTGTCGGGCAACGTGTCGCTCTACAATGAAACCGACGGCGCGGCGATCCTGCCTACTCCGACCATCGGGGCGGTCGGATTGCTGGATCACGCCGACGACATCATCGGCTGCGACGTGCGCGACGGGCATGTGGCGATCTTGGTCGGTGACACCGTCGGTCATCTCGGTCAATCCGCGCTTCTCGCCGAAGTTTTCAATCGCGAGGATGGCGACGCCCCGGCGGTCGATCTGGACGCCGAAAAACGCAATGGCGAATTCATCCGTGCCAATCGCGAGCTCGTGACCGCCTGCACCGATCTGTCGGATGGCGGGCTGGCGCTTGCCGCATTCGAACTCGCCGAGCGCGCGGGCGTCGGCGTGCACCTTGACGACGCCTCGACCGAATTCCTGTTCGGCGAGGATCAGGCGCGCTATCTCGTGGCCTGCAACTTCGACGAGGCCGAGGCGCTGATGATCGCTGCCGGTCAGGCCGGCGTCACGGTGGCGTCGGTGGGCCGGTTTACCGGTGATACGGTTCAGATCGGCTCTGTATCCGCGCCTCTGTCCGAGTTGTCCCGAACCTATCGCAGCGCGTTTCACGACGCTCTCACCTGAGCAATGACACAGCAGCTCTACCTGCATATCGGCGACTGCAAGACCGGATCGACCACCATCCAGACCACGCTGGCGGGGTCCGGCGTCGCAACACCGGGGACCACCCTGCTCTATCCGCGCCCGATGCAGCACGGGATGCTGGCCCGCACCCTGACCACGCACAAGCACTTGATGGACAAGCGCTGGGGCGCCATCGGGCGCAGCTTTGCCTCTGCGGACTGGGATGTGGGGGTGATCTCGACCGAGTTGTTCGAATTCTCGTCGCCCAACCGGGTCGCCGCGGCCCTGCATCAGCATATTCCCGACCATGCCGAAAGCTTGCGGGTCATCGCATATGTACGACCGCATACCAGTCGTTTTCTGTCGCAATTTGCCGAGAACCTCAAAAACGGTCACACCACCGGCGACATGCAGGAATTCGCCACGCGGATGGATGACCGGGGACGGCTCGACTATGTCGCGCGGTTGCAAAAGTGGCGCGATGTGTTCGGCGACCGGCTGATCGTGCGCCCGTTCACGCGGGATCGCCTGGCCCGTGGCGACGTGCGTCATGACTTCCTGGGGCTGATCCTTGAAGGCCGCCCCTACGAGCTTGCCGACATCAGCGATGCAAATGCCTCGCTCTCTCTCGCCGATCTCGCCCTCATGCGCCTGCTGCAACGCCGTTTTGCCGAGCGACTTGGCCCTGAACACCCCTCGGCCATTCCGTTCGGCAAACAGTTCGGGCGCCTGCTTCATGCCACGCCGTCACAGCGCCCGTTCGAACGGCTGCGCCTGTCCCGATCGCTCTGCGACTGGTTCATCACCCGTTATCGAGACGACGCCGAACAGATGGATAGCCACTGGATCGGCGCGCCCTGCTTCGTGCCCGCGCTTCTGGCAGCCGCCGACGACACCGTGCCCCACGCGCAGAGCCTGCAGGCAGAGGATCATTTCGACGGCGAGACGCTGCGGCTCATGACCTGCTGGGCCGATCTCATCCTGCGGCAGATGCAGGACGATCCGGCCGCATTCGGCAAGCGCCTGCGCCCCTGAGACGGCCTGCGCCCTGCCGGGCGCGCGGCGTACCGGGCCGAATTGGCACGACGCAATCCCTTGCGCCCTGAGCGGCATCACCCTAAATCTATTCAGAACCAGCAGGAGCAACGCACCACATGGCAATGCAGGCCCATGAAATCGAAGAACTGATCCGCGCGAGTTTTCCGAATGCAAAGATCTCGATCACCGATCTGGCGGGTGACGGCAATCACTATGCCGCCGAAGTCATCGACGAGAGCTTTCGCAGGCAGAACAGGGTGCAACAGCAACGCGCGGTCTATGCGGCCCTCAAGGGCAAAATGGACGGCTCCAGCGGGGAATTGCATGCGCTGGCGCTGACGACCAAGGCACCGGCATAACCAACCGAACCGATTGCGACAGATCACCGGTCTGCCGGAACACGACAACTTAAAACGCGCACGCCTTAGGGACATGGCGCGAGACAAGGATAGCGAGATGAGCGATATCGCAACCCAGATCAAGGATACCGTCACCAGCAACGATGTGGTGCTGTTCATGAAGGGCACCAAGGAAATGCCGCAATGCGGTTTCTCTTCGCGCGTCGCGGGGGTGCTGAACTACATGGGGGTGCAATACGCCGATGTGAACGTGCTGGCGGACGAAACCATGCGTCAGGGAATCAAGGATTTTTCCGACTGGCCGACCGTGCCTCAGCTTTACGTCAAGGGAGAATTCGTCGGCGGCTGTGACATCGTCACCGAGATGACCCTGTCCGGCGAACTCGACACCCTGTTCGAAAACAAGGGCGTGAGTTTTGACAAGGAGGCGGCGGACAAGATTCGCGAAGCCAACGGCTGACCCTCACGAAAACAACAGATCGACATCGCCGCCCCGGTCAGGGGCGGTTTTGTTTTGCCAGCGGTCCTCACGGTACGTGCCTTGCGGTTGCTACGGCCTGGTGATCGCACAACCGCGCAGCACCGGCTCTTCCTCGGCCGTGTGGTCCGCGGCCATATGGGTCACGAAACCCTCGTCACCTTTGGTATGGAGCCGATAGCTGTCCTGCTCGTCAAGTGAGACATAACGCACGCCGGATGCAGTCGGCAGCGCGCGCATCGCAACCTGCTTGCCATCGACCTGCATCACCGCCAATCCGGCTCCGTCCGGCGGGGTGATAAAGGTGACGGGCAGCAGCACTCCGCGTTCACATTGAAAGATGTGACTGGAGATGTCAGGGCCATCTTGCGCGAAGGTTTCCAGCGGCGCGCACATAATGGCCGTGACGGCCATCAGCGCCCTCATTTCCGCGCCTTGTCCTCGATCTCGCCCGCCAATGCCTCTGCCCGCGCGGCAAGCTCGGCCAAGGTGTCCGTCACCGCCTGCGGGACCACCGGAACCTCGATCCGTTCGGGCGCCGGTTTCGGGGCGTCGCGCAGATGCTCCAGTTCGGCCTGGCGCTCGGCAAGGGCCGTTTCGAGCTCTCTGACGCGCTCTTCCGATGCCGCCGTCTTGTCTGCGAGCATGAGCCCGGCCATCAACAGCATCCGCGCCTCGGGCATCCGGCCAACCTGGTCGGCAAGCACCTGCGCTTCCTCGTCCAGCATCCCGGCCGCAGAATGCAGAAAGCTCTCTTCGCCATCCTGACATGCCACGTTGAACGAGCGGCCCCCGATGCGAATTGTGACTTCCGGCATTACCTGTCCTCCGTTTCGACTGCGCCATCTGCATCACCCAGGAGCGGCTTGAGCCGGGCCAGAATCACGCCAACCTCCGCCACTTCGGTCGCGCGCGTGGCGCGCAGCGCCTCGAGTTCGGCGAGCATCGCCTTGTTGATGAGCCGCGGTTTGCCAACGCCATTCTCGTTTGCCGTTCGCAGCGCCGCATTGCTGTTGCGCAATTGCTCGTTGGCTTCGCGCAGCCGTTGCAAATCCATGTCCAGTTGCCCCACGGCCTGATCATACTCGGCAATCTGCTCCTTCAGCGCCTCGATCTCGGTCGCCCGGTCGAGATCCGCCCGGAGCGCGGCAATCTCGTCGTCATGTTCGGCACGCAGCGCGCGCAACCTGTCTTCCAGATGCGCGCTGGCGCGCCTTTCCTCTTCCAGCGCTGCGGCAAGATCCGGACCCGGAGCGGTATCGCCGGTCTGTTCCGCCAACTGGCTGACCCCGGCGTCGATCCGTGCCATCGCCAACGTGATGCGGCTTTGCAATTCTTCGATCTGACTCATGCCCCTCACCTTTCGTACGCATCGAACTGTATCGTACGTTTTGCCTGCTGATCCTGTCCCGTTGCGCAAAGCGCATACGGACGAATCGATCTTGTTCCCCAATTCTTAGCAGTCTACGCAAGGGCAAGGCAATTTTCCTGACCTTTGCTTTCAAAGGCTTGCCGCTGCGCGTTCAAGCACCGGCCAAACTGCGCCGGTCAGGCGCTTGATCTTTGGGATGCGGCTGCTATTGAGCAGTCCAAGTTACCGCGAACACCATACTGACCGCGAAAGGAGCCACCACGTGGATCTTACCGAATTGCGCAACGCCAACCCGGACCACTGGTCGAAAGCCACCGCCATCCGTGCCCTGACGCTCGATGCCGTCCACGCGGCCAATTCCGGCCACTCCGGTATGCCGATGGGTATGGCGGATGTAGCAACCGTCCTGTTCGAGAAGCATCTGAAATTCGACGCGGCGGCGCCGGACTGGGCCGATCGCGACCGCTTCATCCTCTCGGCGGGACATGGGTCCATGTTGCTCTATTCGCTGCTTTATCTCACCGGATCGCGCGAGATCACGCTGGAAGAGATCCGGAATTTCCGCCAGTGGGGCGCCAAGACCGCCGGTCATCCCGAGAATTTCCTCGCCAAGGGCATCGAAACCACAACGGGTCCGCTGGGCCAGGGTATTGCCAACTCGGTCGGCTTTGCCATTGCAGAAGAAGCGCAGCGCGCGCGCTTTGGCAAGAAAATCGTCGATCACCACACCTATGTCATCGCCGGTGACGGTTGCCTGATGGAAGGCATCAGCCACGAGGCGATCGGCCTGGCGGGACGCCTGAAACTGGGCAAGCTGATCGTTCTCTGGGACAACAACAACATCACCATCGACGGCACCGTCGCGCTCTCTGACAACACAAATCAGGTGCAGCGCTTCAAGGCGGCCGGCTGGCACGTGATCGAGATCGACGGTCACGACCCGGATGCAATCGACGCGGCGCTGACCGCTGCAAGGACGTCGCGCAAGCCGTCGATGATCGCCTGCAAGACCCATATCGCCCTCGGCCACGCCGCGCAGGACACCTCCAAGGGCCACGGCGCGTTGACCGATGCGGATCAGATCAACGCCGCCAAACAGGCCTATGGATGGACCACCGGCCCCTTTGTCATTCCGGATGACATCAAATCGGCCTGGGAAGCCATCGGCAACCGCGGTGCAAGCGAACGTGCGGCATGGGAGGCACGTCTGGCGGAACTCCCCGAGCGCCGGCGCGACGAATTCAACCGCGCCTACGCGTTCGACGTGCCCAAACGCCTGCCCGCGACGATCCGCGCGCTCAAGAAGCAGGCCAGCGAAGCCGCGCAAAAGGTCGCAACGCGCAAGTCGAGCGAGATGGTGCTCGAGGTGGTGAACCCTGTGATGAAGGAAACCATCGGCGGCAGCGCCGACCTCACGGGGTCCAACAACACCAAGACCGGCGATCTGGGCGTCTTTTCGCCCGAAGATCGCAAGGGCCGCTATATCTATTACGGCATTCGCGAACATGGCATGGCGGCCGCGATGAACGGCATGGCCCTGCATGGCGGCATCCGGCCTTACGGCGGCACCTTCATGTGCTTTACCGACTACGCCCGCCCATCCATGCGCCTGGCCGCGCTGATGAAGATACCCAGCGTGTTCGTCATGACCCATGACAGCATCGGTCTGGGCGAGGATGGCCCGACACACCAGCCGGTCGAGCATCTGGCGATCAGCCGCGCCACCCCGAACACCTATGTGTTCCGCCCCGCCGACACCGTCGAGACCGCCGAGGCATGGGAACTGGCCCTCACCAGCAAGAGCACGCCCTCCGTTCTCTCGCTGACGCGACAGGGCCTGCCCACCGTGCGCACCGAGCACAAGCAAAGGAACCTGACCGCGCAGGGGGCCTATGTCCTGGCCGAGGCCGAGGGCAAACGGCAAGCGATCCTGATCGCCACCGGGTCCGAAGTGTCCGTGGCGATGAAGGCGCGCGACATGCTGCAGGCCGATGGCATCGGCACTCGGGTGGTCTCCATGCCCTGCATGGAACTCTTCGCCGAACAGGAAGAAGCCTATCGCAAGCGTGTCCTGCCCGCTGGCCCGGTACGGGTCGGCATCGAGGCCGCCGTGCGACAAGGCTGGGACCGCTGGTTGCTGGGCGAGCGTGGACGCGAGCAGAGGGCCGGTTTCATCGGCATGGACAGCTTTGGTGCCTCGGCACCGGCCGAGGAACTGTTCGAGAAGTTCGGCATCACCGCCGAGGCCACCGTTGCCAAGGTCAAGGAATTGCTGGGCTGACACCGGCAATCCGATGCAACCGAAACGCCGCGTCCTGAACGGGCGCGGCTTTTTTCTGTTCTGGCGCGAGACTGCATGCTAGCGTTCTACGATAGATTGAACGCAAAGAGATAGGTCGTACCAAGATGGGCAGCAAAGTCAAAAAAATGAAAAAGCTTGCGGTGAAAAAACCGATCTGCTTCGTCAAGCTCGTCAACCAGACATCACCGAAATTCGCCCATAACGCGATCGGCGCGAACAAGGACGTGATCTGGTCATATGAATATTGGTTCGAATCCAACGCCAGCGCCAAAGGGTCGTTCGAGCTGGAAATGGACCTGAACAAGATGAAGAAGAAGAACGAGAATGCACAAAGCAAGACCATGAACGACGATGCGATCCGGACCGTGCAAAACCATGTCGGCAAGGAATACGAGGTCAAGCTGACCAGCCGCTGATCCCTTCGGCCCCGCAAATCTGGAACACGCGCCGTTTCAATCGGAACGCGCGTCACTCAACCTGCCGACATGACCGCGCTGGTCATGCCGCGTCTTTCTTCCCCGAGACCATTGCGATAAGCGGCCCGACAATACGTGTCGCCACAGGGATCAACACGATCCCCCACAAGAGGCCGAAAATCCCATCCATCGTGGCTGTCGCGATCCACTTGACCGTTGCTGTCCAGTTCTCGGGCACCATGCTCCCGGCGGCAGAGGCAAGTTCGCTTATATGGTGATAGAGCCAGGGGAAGCCCAGCACTTCGAGGCCGTGCAGGATGATCGAGCCACCCACCCACAGCATCGCGGCCGTACCGACGATCGACAGGATTTTCATCAGGACCGGCATCGCCTTGACCAGCCAGCGACCAAGCGATTGCCCGAGGCCCGTTTTGCCGTTCTTGGCAAGGTACAGGCCGACATCATCCATTTTGACAATCACGGCCACCGCACCGTAGACCGCGATTGTCACCCCTGCCCCGACCACAGCCAGTGTCGCGGCCTGCATCCAGACATTCGGTGCCTCGATCGCTGCCAGCGCGATGGTCATGATCTCGGCAGACAGGATGAAATCGGTCTTGATGGCGCCCTTGACCTTCTGTTCCTCCAGATGGCCCGGATCCTTGACCGTCATGTCTGCGGCCACGTGCTCGTCCCCGTGCGGAAAGAGCACGTGAAAAACCTTTTCCGCCCCTTCGAAACACAGGTAGGATCCCCCTATCATCAGCAGCGGCGTAATCAGCCAGGGGGCAAAATTGGCCAGCAACATTGCAACCGGCAGCAACAATACCAGCTTGTTGAAGAACGAACCGCGGGCAATGCGCCAGATGATCGGCAATTCGCGCGCCGGGGCAAATCCCTGGACGTATTTCGGGGTCACCGCCGCGTCATCGATGATGACCCCCGCCGTCTTGGCGCCGGCCTTGCCCGCAGCCGCGACAACATCATCCACCGAGGCCGCCGCAACCTTGGCAATTGCCGCAACATCGTCCAGTAATGCCAGAAGCCCGCTCATGCCCTGTCCCTTTTTACCCTGTGGCCCTGCATCAACCTAACGTATTGATCCTGCAGGGCAAGCGTTAGCGCAACCGGGAACAGTTTGCGCTAACACATTGCGAATGCGGCTTTTTCTCCCTTTTTCTGAATCGATTACGAGGCTATATGCCCCCCAAGGCACAAAATTGTGGAGCCACAAAGTATGACCATTAACGTCGGTATTAACGGATTTGGCCGGATTGGCCGCTGTACCCTGAGCCATATCGCGGCGAGCGGCCGCAATGACATCCGGGTTGTCAAGGCCAATGCAACAGGCCCGATCGAAACCGCAGCGCACCTGCTGCGCTATGACAGCATTCACGGACGCTATGCGCAGGATATCCGCGTGGGCGAACGCACGCTGGATCTGGGCCAGGGCGAGATCGAGATGTTCTCGACCTACGATCCGCAGGAACTCGACTGGTCAGGTTGCGACGTTGTTCTGGAATGCACCGGCAAGTTCAACGACGGCAACAAGGCAAATGTCCACCTGGAGCGCGGCGCCAAGTCGGTGCTGATTTCGGCCCCGGCCAAGAACGTGCAGAAAACCGTGGTCTTCGGCGTCAATGACGAGATGCTCGCCAAGGGCGACACGATGATCAGCAATGGCTCCTGCACCACCAACTGCCTTGCGCCGCTGGCCAAGGTGCTGGACGAAGCCATCGGCATCGAACACGGCATTATGACCACGATCCACTCCTATACCGGCGACCAGCCGACACTTGATCGCCGTCACAACGATCTCTATCGCGCACGGGCCGCCGCAATGGCGATGATCCCGACCTCGACCGGCGCGGCCAAGGCCCTTGGCGAGGTTCTGCCGAACCTCAAGGGTCGCCTGGACGGTTCGGCGATCCGCGTCCCGACTCCCAATGTCTCGGCTGTCGATCTGACCTTCCGCGCCGCGCGCGAAGTGACGGCAGAAGAGGTCAACGCCGCCGTCGCGGAGGCCGTCAAAGGCCCGATCGGCAAGGTGATGGCCTATGATCCCGAGCCCAAGGTTTCCATCGATTTCAACCACACCGAAGAAAGCAGCATCTTCGCACCGGACCAGACCCGTGTCGTTGACGGGCGCATGGTGCGTGTGCTCGCCTGGTATGACAATGAATGGGGCTTTTCGGTCCGCATGGCCGATGTCGCCGCCGCGATGGGGCGCCTAAACGGCTGATAACCACGCGCACGGATCGCCATTGAAGATGATCGCCCGGTCAGGCATAGCTGGCCGGGCGTTCTCGTTTCAATGAGGTCTCGATGTCCAACAGCCTCGCCCTGGTTCTGGGCCTGATCATCCTCGGATCTGTCCTGACAGATGTCGTGCTGTTCGATGCAGAGCATCTCGTGTTTCTCGGCAAGAAATTCCTCGCCTTCACCGAGTGGCTCGCGTTCTGGCGCTAGACGACCGTTGCTCAGGTCGATTGCTTCAGCCGCTCCAGCAACGCCTTGCGCACATTCGGCGTCACGAATCTCGACACGTCTCCGCCCAGCCGCGCGATTTCCTTGACCAGCTTGCTCGCGATCGGCTGGTACTTGGCATCGGCCATCAGGAATACCGTTTCGACATCGTCGGTCAGCATGCGGTTCATCCCGACCATCTGATACTCGTATTCGAAATCCGCCACGGCCCGCAGACCCCGGACGATGATCTGGGCCCCGACATCCCGCGCGCAATCGATCAACAGGTTTTCGAACGGATGCACGACAATCTCGGTGCCGGTCTGTTCGGCCAGTTTCGCGCAATCCTCTTCGATCATTGCCACGCGCTCTTCCAGCGAGAACAACGGCCCCTTGTCGCGATTGATCGCAACACCGATCACGAGGCGGTCAACCATCGGACAGGCGCGCCGTATGATATCCGCATGGCCCAGCGTGATCGGGTCAAACGTGCCGGGATAGAGTGCAATGCGCATGTTGGGGGTCTCTCCTGCCTTATGCGACCTGATGCCGAACCAATACCAGAACGCCGGAGTTTGCAAGCAAGCTCTTGCTGGCAAACAATAATCCATTTCGAAAATGAAGTTTCACAACCGGGTCCGACGGGGCGTCAGTGCCCCATGATCATGCCTTCCAGCGCCTGCTTTTCCATCGACAGCTGCGACAGTTGCGCCTTGACCACGTCGCCAAGCGTCACCAGACCGATCAGGTTGCCTTCGGACGCAACCACCGGCATGTGGCGAAAACGGCCTTCGGTCATCTGTTCGAGTATCTTCTGCGCCGTTGCCTCGGCGTTGCAGGTCACGACCTCGGTCGTCATGTAGGCGATGACCGGTTGCTCGAGGCAGACACTTCCCACCCGCGCAAGCTCGCGCACGATATCCCGCTCCGACAGGATGCCGATCGCGGTGGTGCCGCCGTCATCAGACACCACGAGCGACCCGATCCTGTTGTCAGCCAATAGCTTGGCCGCTTCCGATACCTTCGCCGTGGACACGATGGTGAGCACACCCGAGGTGGCCTTGGACTTGAGGATCTGCTGCACCAGCATTGGCGTGACCTCCGCAACAAAATTTCAATACAAAAAGCCTCGCCGCAATATGAGATCGTGTCAAGACTCCGCTCACCCATGCTCTCCGCCACGATGACAATTGGTCGCAATGTGGCGCACCCCGGCCCGCGTCAGATCATCGCCTCCAGTCGCATCACTTCATCGCGCACACCGCTCGCCAGGGCCTCGGAAAAACGGTTCAGACGCTGGCTGCGCTGATCTCCCTGATGCCTGACGAGATAAAAGCTGCGGGTCAGGCTGATCCGGTCACTGAGCACCTTGCACAATGTGCGATGCGCCGGCAGCGAGAAGTCATGCGCAATACCGAAACCCGCATCCTGACACAGCAGCCTGAGTTGCACCGGCACCGAGTTTGACGCCAGCGGCACGCGCTCCACGCCAAGCCTGTCGAGATAGTCGAGTTCCGCGTCAAAGATCATGTCCGGGATATATCCCACCATACGGCGCCCGCGCAGGTCTTCGACCGTCTCGAGCGCCGGACTGTTGCGCAGATAGCGCTGGCTTGCGACCAGATGGAGCTTGTAATCCGTGATCTTCTTGACCAGCAACTGGCCGGCCGATGGCGCGCTGACGGCAATGGCCATGTCCGCCTCGCGGCGCGACAGGTTGACGACACGGGGCAAGGCCACGATCTGAATGTCCAGATCGGGATTTTCCCGGCCAAGCCTGGCACAGACCTGCGGCAACAGATAATTCGCACAGCCATCCGGCGCACCAATCCGCATCTGCCCGGTCATTCCCTCGCTCTGGCGGTCCAGTGTTTCCGTGGCCGCGCGCATCGCCTGCTCTGCCGCCTCACCATGTTCAAGGAACCGTTCGCCCGCTTCGCTCAGCGCGTAGCCCTGCGGTGATTTGACAAATAATGGCACCCCGAACGCCGATTCGAGCCGCGACACCCTGCGCCCGACAGTCGCAGGATCGATCTTGAGCACCCTCCCCGCCGCGGAAAGGCTCTCATGCCGGGCTACAGCCAGAAATATTCGGACGTCATCCCAATGCGGTTCCATCGCCACCCCTGCAATTCTGCAAAGCCTTTTTGAAATCTTGCGCCTGTTCAATGTGATTTTGCAATACTATGGTCGCGCCAAATCGTCTTAAGGAGGAACAGCGTATGCAAGAGCTGACACATTACATCAACGGCGCTCATGTTAAGGGGCAATCCGGCCGCTTTGCCGATGTCATGAACCCTGCCACCGGCGAGGTGCAGGCCAGGGTGCCGCTCGCCAATGCAGAGGAACTGGCAGAAGCGGTCGAAGCCGCCAAGGCCGCACAGGTCGGCTGGGCAGCGACCAACCCGCAGCGTCGGGCGCGTGTTCTGATGAAATTCGTCGACCTGCTGAACCGCGACATGAAAAAGCTTGCCGAGGCATTGTCGCGCGAGCATGGCAAGACGCTGCCCGATGCCGCCGGCGACGTTCAGCGCGGTCTTGAGGTGGTCGAATACTGCATCGGCGCGCCGCAGATGCTGAAAGGCGAATTCACCGATGCCGCCGGCCCCGGAATCGACATGTACTCCATGCGCCAACCGCTTGGCGTGACGGCCGGGATCACCCCGTTCAATTTCCCCGCGATGATCCCGATGTGGATGTTCGCCCCCGCCATCGCCTGCGGCAACGCCTTTATCCTCAAGCCGTCCGAGCGTGACCCTTCGGTGCCGCTCATGCTGGCCGAGCTGATGGAAGAAGCCGGTTTGCCCAAGGGTGTCCTGCAGGTGGTCAACGGCGACAAGGAGGCCGTGGACGCGATCCTGTATCACCCGGAGATCCAGTCGATCGGCTTTGTCGGCTCGACCCCGATCGCCGAGTACATCTATGGAACCGGATGCTCTCAGGGCAAGCGGGTGCAGTGTTTTGGCGGTGCCAAGAACCATATGATCGTGATGCCCGACGCCGATATGGACCAGGCGGCCGACGCACTGGTCGGCGCAGGATACGGCGCGGCGGGCGAACGCTGCATGGCGATCTCGGTGGCCGTCCCGGTGGGCGACAAGACCGCCGATCGCCTGATCGAGAAACTGGTGCCGCGCATCGAAAAGCTCAAGGTCGGCCCCTATACCGCTGGCGATGATGTCGATTACGGCCCCGTCGTCACCGCGGCGGCCAAGGCGAATATCGAACGACTGGTACAGACCGGGATCGACCAGGGCGCGAAGCTTGTGGTGGATGGGCGTGACTTCAAACTGCAGGGATACGAGAACGGTTACTTTGTCGGCGCGCATCTCTTTGACCACGCAACCCCGGACATGGACATCTACAAGACCGAAATTTTTGGTCCGGTTCTGACCACGGTGCGCGCGCAAACCTATGAAGAGGCGCTCAAACTGGCGATGGATCATGAATACGGCAACGGCACGGCGATCTTTACCCGCGACGGTGACACGGCCCGTGACTTCGCCAATCGCGTGAATGTCGGCATGGTCGGCATCAACGTTCCGATTCCCGTGCCGTTGGCCTATCATACATTCGGCGGCTGGAAGAAATCGGTATTCGGCGACCTCAACCAGCACGGCCCTGATGCGTTCAAGTTCTACACCCGCACCAAAACCGTGACATCCCGCTGGCCCAGCGGCATCAAGGACGGCGGAGAGTTCTCCATTCCCGTGATGGAATGACTGCACGGCAAGAAACGAAAAAGGCGCCATCCGGCGCCTTTTTTTGCATCTGCGTTCCGGGCGTCACACCGGTCTTGGCACGACGAACCTGGCACGACGAAAAAGGGCGGTCCCGCGACCGCCCTTTTCGAAACCCTGCAAAATCGCTGGTATCAGGCCGCTTTCTTTCTGCGGCGCATGGCGACGAGGCCACCCATGCCGCCCAGCAACAACAGACCCGACGCCGGCAGCGGCACCGGCGAAATGTCGGCTTGCACCAACGTGACGGTCGCGGTCGTGGTGATCGACGATCCGGGCAGGATCGTGCGGCCACCCTGGAAGTTGATCGAAACGATCCCGGTATTGCCAAAGGCAACATCAACCGGCACGTCGTCCCACTGAAGCTCTCCAGCCCCGATGAAACCGCCGATGACACCGACGACACCACCCGAACCGCCACTGGACGCAGCGATGGTCGGCGCGTCGAAAGCGAGCGTCGCAGACGCCGTGTAGTTCTCGTAGAAACCCGTACCGTTGCCGGTGAAGGTCAGAAAATCGAAAGTCTCGGAATCGCCGACATTGTTCAACTCGAATGTCGTGCCGATCAGACCGTCTGCCAGGCTCTCGCTGATACAGTCGCCAGCACCGGTGCAGCCCGAGAAAAAGCCGTCAACCGGCGTCAGGTCGACAGAAGAGCCCGCCCCGATCGTGAAGGTCGATGCCTGGGCGGCTCCCGCCAGCATCAAGGCACCTGCTGCGCAGCCTGCCAGTAGTTTCCTATTCATATGTTCAAGTCCCTGTTCCCAAATCTCGTTACCAACCGGGCAACGAAAACCCGGCTTCACAAAAATTACATTATCAGGCCGCGGCTTTTCGATCAAGTTCAAGACGTTGCACGGCGAGTGGGTTTCTTCACCTCAACCCCCGCGCGATCAGGGCCTGCGATCGTCCGTTCGGAAAGCGCCCCTAACATTCCCGTGATGGTTCATGATGTCGCGGCTTCTCCGTTTGCATCATGGCGTTGCCGATCATAAATAACAGCAAAGACGTGATCTCGAGGCGACGAAATGACCAAGACCAACCTCAGCAGGCGCTCCCTTGTCCTGGGCGTCGCAACCGCCCTGGCAACGCCGGCAGTGCTCCGCGCGCAATCGAGCGATGCCTTCCCGGACTCCGAAGCCGCGATCCGCGATCGCGTGCCGGTGCGCCGCAACAGTTCCTCGTTCCGGATGCAGCGCTGGCAGGACCACTTTGATTCGCTGGGCAAGGGATGCCTTCTCGCCGACATAACCAGCCGGGCGTTGCATTATTGGGGACCGGATGACAACACCTACCTGTTGTTTCCCTCTTCCGTGCCGATGTCCGAGGAACTGACGCGCCGCGGCTATTCCAGGATCGTGCGCAAGGCCGAAAACCCCCGCTGGACCCCGACCCCCAACATGCGCAAGCGCGATCCCAGCCTGCCTGCCTTCATGGAAGGCGGACCGGGCAATCCGCTGGGCACGCGCGCCATGTATCTCGACTGGCCCGCCTATCTCGTTCATGGCACCCAGGACACCCGCAAGATCGGCCGGCAAAGCTCGTCCGGCTGCATCGGTCTCTACAACGAGCATGTCGAACAGCTCTACCCGCTGGTCCAGATCGGGACGCAGGTCCGCCTGCTCTGAACCGGCAGAACAGGCCGACCCCGGATTTCATCTTTGTGAAAATACTCCGGGGGTGAACGGGAGAAATCCCCGATTTCTCCCGGAGGGGGCAGCGCCCCCTGCCCCGCCTACCGCTTCCTGATCCAGAAACTCTGTGCCCGCCCGCTGGCGAGAAACGGCAATGCGGCCACGGCGTCCGGCCGCTCCTGTTGCAGGAAATAGCCCGGCCACAAAATCTCATAGCCTCCCCCCTGCAGCAGCGCGTGCAGCATGTACTGCTCGGCCCAGGATGGGCAGTCGTAAAAGAAGCGCTTGGGATATTCGTAAGGCAGGAAAACGTCATGCACGTGGATGATGACGCCAGCGGCCAGCGCCGGAATGATGCGGCAAAACAGATGCGCGACATCGTTGCTCATGCGAACCTGATGGCTGCTGTCGATGAACAGGATGTCGCCCTCGGCCAGTTCCGCCAACATTGACGGCTCCAGACTTTCAACCGTTGCCTGTTCGAACCGGTCCACCACATCGCCAATATCGGCGCGGGGCCATGGATCGACGGCCGTCAGCGTCGTGTTCAGACCGCCGTCGATAATGGCCTGCCGCGTGATCCGGGTGGAGTTGCCAGATCCGACCTCGATCACCCGTCGCGGTCGCGCGCGCCGCACCATGAGGTAAAGCGCCTCTGCATCCGGGCTGTCGAAATAACCGTTCACGGGCGCGTATCCCGCCGCTCCACCACCGCCCATCAGGCCCGCCAGCGCGTCTTCGTGTTCCCCGTAGTCCGCGACAAGCGAAGAGATGTCGAAACTGTCCATCCCCGGAGAAAAGGCATAGGCCGGCGCGTCCAGACCGCCGCGCGCCTCGAAGGCACGCAACCTCTCCTGCTCGGCGCGATAGGCATCACCGTCCGCCAACCGCACATCAAGATCAGCCAGCAAGCTGTTGATCTTGCGAATCCTGCTTCCGTTTCCCATCCCGCTCGTCCCGTCAACCGATCTGCCTGTGCGGCGTTTGCCCGCTGACTTGCCCTGTTCGGCGGAGCATCGCAACCCGCCGCCGGCCGATTTTTCGCTTGGCAACGACGCGGCCAGGGCTTTCACTGGAGCAAATCAATCATTGGGAGGACAACATGCAGCAGGATTTCACCATCGGGATCGAGGAAGAATACCTGCTGGTCGACCGCGACAGCTTCGATCTTGCCGAAGCGCCACCCGAGCTCATGTCGGCCTGCCAATCCGATCTCGAAGATCAGGTCAGCCCCGAGTTCCTGCAATGCCAGATCGAGGTCGGCACCCGTGTCTGCGGTTCGATTGCCGAGGCGCGCGAGGATCTGAAACACCTGCGTTCCTGCGTGTCGCGTCACGCGGCGGAATACAACCTCGCGCCGATTGCGGTGTCCTGCCATCCCTTTGCCGACTGGAAAGATCAGCAACATACCGAAAAGGATCGCTACAACGCACTCGAGCGCGCGCTCGGCGGCGTCGCGCGGCGCATGCTGATCTGTGGCATGCATGTGCATGTCGGCATCGAAGAACCCGCGCTGCGCACCGATCTGATGCCGCAGCTGAGCTATTTTCTGCCGCACCTGCTGGCGCTCTCCTCCTCGTCACCCTTCTGGCAGGGCGATGACACCCGGCTGGCGTCATACCGCCTGACGATCTTTGACAATCTGCCACGCACCGGCCTGCCCCCGCATTTCGAAAGCTGGGCCGAGTACGAGCGCACCACCGGCACGCTGATTGATCTGGACATCATCGAAGACACCAGCAAGATCTGGTGGGACCTGCGCCCGTCGCACAATTTCCCGACCCTTGAAACCCGGATCATGGATGTGCAGCCGCGTCTTGAACACACGCTCGCGCTGGCGGCGATGATCCAGGCCCTGACCCGGATGCTGTGCCGCCTGCGCGAACGCAACCAGCGCTGGCGCACCTACGATCGCTTCCTGATTGCCGAGAACCGCTGGCGGGCGCAGCGCTATGGCACGAGCGAGGGGTTGATCGATTTCGGCGACCGTTCGGTCAAGCCGTTCGATGTGCTCCTCGATGAATTGATCGGTCTGCTCTCTGAGGACGCCGAAGCCCTGCAAACACAGCAGGAACTGGCAACCCTGCGCGGCATCCTGCGCGACGGAACCAGCGCCGCGCGCCAGAGGCGGGTCCATGCCGAAGCGGCCGAGGCCGGCACGCAGCCGCCCGGAGTCGCGGTCGTGAAGCACCTGATCGAAGAATTTCATGCCGATCTCTGATGATACGGACAGCCCTGACCACAGGCTTTTGCAGGTGCGGATTGCATATCCCGGCAATATTCCTGTAAGAATCCGGAATTAAACAATCGTTCAATTCGACGCGCTGGAGGAGACCCGCATGGATTTCGCAATGACCGAGGAACAAACCGCCATTTTCGACATGGCGCGGGCGTTCGGACAGGAAAACATCGCCCCCTTCGCACGCCAGTGGGAAGCCGATGGCACGATACCGAAATCCCTGTGGCCGCAAATCGGCGAACTGGGCTTTGGCGGGCTCTATGTCAGCGAAGAATCCGGTGGCTCCGGCCTGAGCCGGCTTGACGCCACGCTGGTCTTTGAGGCCCTGAGCATGGCCTGCCCGTCGGTCGCCTCGTTCCTGTCCATCCACAACATGTGCGCCAAGATGATCGACACTTTCGCCAGTGACGAGATGAAGGAACGGGTGATGCCGGGCGTCGTCTCGCTGGAGACGGTGCTGTCCTATTGCCTGACCGAGCCGGGTTCGGGCAGCGACGCCGCCGCGCTCAAGACCCGCGCGGAAAAGAGCGACAGCGTATACGTTTTGAACGGGACCAAGGCATTCATCTCGGGCGGCAGCTATTCCGACGCCTATGTCTGCATGGTCCGCACGGGCGAGGCTGGCCCCAGGGGCATCTCGACCGTCTATGTCGAGGACGGAACGCCCGGCCTGTCCTTTGGTGGCCTCGAGGACAAGATGGGCTGGCGCAGCCAGCCTACGGCCCAGGTCCAGTTCGACGATTGCAGGATCCCCGAAAACAACCTCGTCGGCGAAGAGGGACAGGGTTTCAAATACGCGATGATGGGCCTGGATGGCGGGCGGCTCAATATCTCGTCCTGCTCGCTCGGGGCGGCGCAGGCGGCGTTGGACCTGACGCTGACCTACATGTCCGAACGCAAGGCCTTCGGCACCTCGATCGACCAGTTCCAGGGGCTGCAATTCCGCCTCGCCGACATGGAGATCGAATTGCAGGCCGCGCGCGTCTTCCTGCGCCAGGCGGCGTGGAAGCTCGATCAGGGCGCTCCCGACGCATCCAAGCATTGTGCCATGGCCAAGAAATTCGTGACCGAGGCGGGCAGCAGGATCGTCGATCAGTGCCTGCAATTGCATGGCGGCTACGGCTATCTCGCGGATTACGGCATCGAAAAACTGGTGCGTGACCTGCGCGTGCACCAGATTCTCGAAGGCACCAACGAGATCATGCGCGTGATCGTGGCGCGGCACATGCTCGCATCACGGTAAGACGCCGTGAGCGACATAAACATTCGCGTTGAGGGGCGCGCCGGGCGGATCACCCTGACCCGGCCCAAGGCGCTGAACGCGCTCAGCCATGACATGTGCCGGGCGATCGACACCGCCCTGCACCTGTGGCGCGAAGAAGAACACGTGGCGCTGGTCATCATAGATGCCGAAGGCGACAAGGCCTTTTGCGCCGGGGGCGACATTGCCGAACTCTACGAAACCGGAATGCGCGGGGAGTACGACTATGGCCAGTCGTTCTGGCGCGATGAATACCGGCTGAACGCGCTGCTCGCCACCTATGCGAAACCGGTGGTCAGCTTCATGCAGGGATTCACCATGGGCGGCGGCGTCGGCATCGGCTGTCACGGCAAACACCGCGTGGTCGAGGAAAGCAGCCGGATCGCCATGCCCGAATGCGGCATCGGTCTGGTGCCCGACGTGGGCGGCAGCTATCTCCTGGCGCGCGCGCCCGGGCATCTGGGCGTCTATCTGGGCACAAGTGCCGCGCGGATGGATGCCGCCGACGCGATTTTCGCCGGGTTCGCCGACCATTTCATCCCGCGTGCCGAATGGGGCGACCTGATCGAGCTGATCGAGGCGAGCGGCGATGTCTCCCTTCTGGACACACATGCAAGAACACCGCCGGCCGCTGCGCTGCGCGCGCGACAGCCCGAGATCGACCGCCTGTTTGCCGCCCCCACCCTATCCGGCATCCAGGAAAATCTCGCCCGTGAGGACAGCGAATTTGCGAGCGCGACCGGCGCGGCCATGCTGCGAAATTCGCCGCTGGCCATGGCTTGCGCGCTTGAAATCATTCGCTTTTTACAGGCGGAATCCGCTGACATGCACCACGCGCTGAGGATGGAATATCGCTATACGCACCGCGCGATGCAGCAGGGCGATTTCCTCGAAGGAATCCGCGCCGCGATCATTGACAAGGATCGTAATCCAAAGTGGAAATTTGCCGGCGCACCGGTGCCGCGCGACGCCATCGAAGCGATGCTCGCTCCGCTCGGCGCAGAGGGACTGAAGTTTGACAGATGAGGAGAATGCCATGAAAATCGGGTTTATCGGGCTGGGCAACATGGGTGCACCAATGGCTGCCAACCTGGCCGGCGCCGGTCACGAGGTGGTCGGCTTTGACATGGCCGATGTCAGCGTCGAGGGGGTGAGCATGGCAGCATCCGCCGCCGAATGCGCGTCGGGTGCAGAGGTGGTCATCACCATGCTGCCCAACGGAGACATACTTCGCTCGGTCGCCGCGGACATCATCCCCGCGATGACCCGGGGAGCGGCGCTTGTCGATTGCTCGACCGTGGACGTGGACAGCGCCCGCGCGGTTGCGGCAGATGCCGAGGCCGCTGGCCTTTTGGCGGTGGACGCGCCGGTTTCCGGTGGTGTCGGCGGCGCATCTGCCGGCACGCTGACCTTCATGGCCGGCGGAAGCGCACCCGCCTTTGCCAAGGCCGCACCGCTGTTTGACATCATGGGGCAGAAAGCCGTGCATTGCGGCGAAGCCGGTGCCGGACAGGCGGCGAAGATCTGCAACAACATGATCCTCGGGGTCACGATGATTGCGACCTGCGAAGCCTTTGCATTGGCCGACAAGCTCGGGTTGGACCGGCAGAAGATGTTCGACGTGGTCAGCACCTCGTCCGGCTACAGCTGGTCCATGAACGCCTATTGCCCGGCACCGGGCGTCGGCCCGCAAAGCCCCGCCGACAACGGGTACAAGCCCGGGTTTGCCGCCGATCTCATGCTCAAGGACCTGCGCCTGAGTCAACAGGCCGCCGAAAGCGCCGATGCGGACACCCCTATGGGACAGCTCGCCCAGACGCTCTATGCGCAATTTGTCGAGAATGAAGATGGCAAGGGCCGCGATTTCAGCGCGATGCTGCCGCGTTTTGAAAAGCGGGGTCGCGCGGAATAGAGCGTTTCGCGACCGGCCCGAAACCGCCCGCACCACCTGATGCGTTGAAATCTCCGATTTCAGGCGGGATCAGGTGATGCGGGCAAGAACACGAAACGTTTCTGGCCCGCGCCCCGGTGTCTTATTGAGCGTTCGGGAAAAAGAGCTGCTGCCCGTCAAGTTTGTAGCCGGCGATGGCGGCCTGTCCTTCTTCGCCGGTCAGCCAGTCGATAAAGCTCTGCCCCTCGGCTGCCTTGACATGCGCGTGCTTTTCCGGATTCACGAGGATGACCCCGTATTGGTTGAACAGTTTCGGGTCACCTTCGACAAGGATTTTCATGCCGCTCTTGTTGCCGAACGCAATCCATGTCGCCCGGTCGCTGAGCACATAGGCGTCCATCCCGGCAGCCGCGTTCAGTGTCGCTCCCATGCCCGAGCCGGTCTCGCGGTACCACGCCCCCGAATGCGCGGCGACATCGACATTCGCCTCTTCCCAGTGGCGCAGTTCGGCCTTGTGCGTGCCGCTGTCGTCGCCGCGCGAGGCAAACGGGGCGTTGGCCTCGGCAATCTGCCTGAATGCGGCGACGATATCCTTGCCACCTGCGACCCCGGCGGGGTCCTCTTCGGGGCCGATCAGCACGAAATCATTGTACATCACGTCCCTGCGTTCGACTCCCCAGCCATCGGCCACGAATTTCTCTTCCGCCGGCTTTGCATGGACAAGCAGGACATCACCATCCCCGTTCATCGCGTTCTTGATCGCCTGCCCGGTCCCGACAGCGACCACCCGCACTTCGATGCCGGTCTTGTCCCTGAACGTCGGCAGGATCGCGTCCAGCAAGCCCGAGTTCTGGGTCGAGGTCGTGGATTGCACCACGATGAAATTGTCATCGGCAAACGCTGCCGATCCGCTGACCAGCGCCAGCCCCAGGGCCACGCCTCGGACGAATTTTCCGAACATATTCAAACTCTCCATCAGTGTTTTGGATTACAAGACCAGCGCCCCCGCCAGAAAGCGGCGCGCCGCCTGGCTTTGCGGGGCATCAAAGAAATCGCGCGCGAGCGCATGTTCGGCGACCTGCCCGGTCTGCATGAGCACGATGTCATGACCCATGCGCCGGGCCTGGCCGATATCATGTGTCACCATGACGATGCGGGTGCCGCGCCGTGCCGCTATCAGAACCATCGCCTCGATACGCTGCGTCGCCGATGGGTCCAGCGCACTTGTCGGTTCATCGAGAAAGAGAATGTCGGGTGCACGCGCCAGCGCCCGCAATATTGCAAGGCGCTGCGCTTCGCCTCCGGACAGGCTGCGTGCAGGTTGCCGCGCCTTCCCCTCAAGCCCGCCTTCGTCCAGCAGGGTTGCAATTCTTGCCTTGCGATCGCGACGCGACAGCTTCTGCCGTTTCAGCACAAAGTCGAGATTTGCGGCAACCGACCGGCGCAGCAGGACCGGCTTCTGGAACACCATCGCCTGGCGTGACCGCGCCGCGGCATTCAGCGGGATCCCGCCCTGCCGTACCACCCCGCAATCGGGTGTGATCAAGCCGTGAAGGCAGCGCAGAAGCAAGCTCTTGCCGGCGCCGTTGGGTCCCAGGATCACCGTGGGCCCAGGCCCGTCGAGCGCCAGATGCGCAATGTCGAGCAGGGTGCCGCCATTGCGCCCGATCCGCAGGCCGGACGCCTCGATCAGGGGTTGCCCAAAGGTTTCATCGGCCAACAGGTCACGCATGGCGCATCTCGCCCTGCCCTTCGCGCACCGCCAGCAGGCTGACCAATCCGGTGACGCTGACCGCGATGCCGATCAGGATCGCGCCGAGCGCCAGCGCCAGCGCGAGATTTCCCTTCGAGGTCTCAAGCGCGATGGTGGTGGTCATCACCCGCGTCACGTGGTTGATGTTGCCGCCAACCATGATTACCGCTCCGACTTCGGCAATCGCCCGTCCGAACCCCGCCAGCAAGGCGGTCAGCAACGCGACCCGGCCATCCCACACAAGCGTCGGGACAGAGGCAAGGCGCGAGACCCCGAGGCTTCGCAGCTGCTCGGCATATTCCGCATCCAGCGTTTCGACGGTCTGTCGGGTCAATGCCGCGATGATCGGTGTCACCAGGACAACCTGCGCAATGATCATCGCGGTCGGCGTATAAAGCAATTGCAGCACCCCGAGCGGCCCCGAACGCGACAACATCAGGTAAACCAGCAGTCCCACGACAACCGGCGGCAGCCCCATCAATGCGTTCAGCAACACGACGACCAGCCGCCTGCCGGGAAAACGCCCGACCGCAAGCGCGGCCCCGAGCGGCATGCCGATCGCCGCAGCAACCACAACCGCCAGCAACGAAACCTTGAGAGACAACAGGACAATTGCCCAGAGTTCCGAATCTCCGGAGAGAATCAGAAGCATAGCTGACATGAATTCTTGTGAAAAATCCTGCATTATGTCCGCAAGTCGCCCGGTTTACGTATATTATGCAAACCCTGTCACATTACGGGGGAGCAAGGCAAACCAATATCCGCGCGATACGCGGATGCGCCCATGGCTGTTTTCCAACCGGACCGCCGGTAAGTGCACGAACGTGCGATGGGATAAAACTGCGGTGCGACAGGCTCGAACATGCCCCGCGACGCCCCGACAGGGATCGCAGGTCAAGTTCTCTCAATGGTGCTATTCCGCCGCCTGCGCCGCCGTATTTGCCGCTTCGATTTCGGCGGCCTTTTTCTCGACCTGCTCGACAATATGGTCGATCATCGCGTCATTGCCCATCTTGTGGCTCTGCTTGCCTGCCAGATAGACCATGCCACTGCCCGCACCGCCGCCAGTAAAACCGACATCCGTCATCAGCGCCTCGCCCGGCCCGTTCACCACGCAACCGATGATCGAAAGGCTCATCGGGGTCTTGATGTGTTCCAACCGCTTTTCAAGCATTTCGACGGTCTTGATCACGTCAAACCCCTGCCGCGCGCAGCTTGGGCAACTGATGATGTTGACGCCGCGATGCCGCAACCCGAGAGATTTGAGGATCTCGTAGCCGACCTTGACCTCTTCGACCGGGTCGGCGCTCAGGCTGACGCGGATGGTATCGCCGATCCCCATCCACAGCAGGTTGCCCAGACCGATGGCCGATTTGATCGTGCCGCTGACAAAGCCGCCAGCCTCGGTTATGCCAAGGTGAATGGGCGCGTCGGTCGCTTCGGCAAGCTGTTGATAGGCTGCCGCCGCCATGAACACATCAGACGCCTTGACGCTGATCTTGAACTCATGAAAATCATTGTCCTGCAGGATCCTGATATGCTCCAGCCCGCTTTCGAGCATCGCGTCCGGACAGGGTTCGCCGTATTTCTCCAGAAGGTGCTTTTCGAGACTGCCGGCATTGACACCGATCCGGATCGAGCAGCCGTGATCGCGCGCCGCCGAAATCACCTCGCGCACCCGTTCGGGCGAACCGATATTTCCCGGATTGATCCGCAGACAGGCCGCACCGGCCTCGGCCGCCTCGATGCCACGGCGATAATGAAAGTGAATGTCCGCAACAATCGGAACCGGGCTCTCCGCCACGATTTCCTTCAGCGCCCGCGACGATGCCTCGTCCGGAACCGACACCCGCACGATGTCTGCTCCCGCTTCGGCGGCGGCCTGCACCTGGGCCACGGTTGCCGCAATATCCGTGGTCAGCGTGTTGGTCATGGTCTGCACCGAAATTGGCGCATCGCCGCCCACCGGGACGTTCCCCACCATGATCCGGCGAGACTCTCGGCGATAGATATTGCGCCAGGGGCGAACGGGGTTGAGCGACATGACGGCGGTCCATGTTCCGTTGGGATTACCGGCCCTAGATAGATTGCCAGCGCGCCAACGGCAATGGCCGGATCAGGGTTGCGTCGGCTCGGTCTTGGCTTCTGCGACCATGCGCGCCAGGTCGCGATCCTGTTCCAGATCGGCTATCTGGAAGCGATCCTGCACCTCTTCGACCGACAGCGGCAGGTTCGACGTCACACGCCCGCGTTCGCCGACGGGGCCGAAATGCTGGTTCCGGTAGGCAAAATAGATCGCCCCCGACTCGCCGGCCCGCAGCGTCGGCGGCTCTTCGGTCAGCGGCACGTCATAGCTCTGGCCACCTTCCATGATGCCCTCGAAAATCACCGTTCCGTCCGCAGCGGTCACCCGTACCCACGACGGGCGCACGGCAACCATCTGCAATTGCGGCGCGACATCTTCCACGACCTGCGGCACCGCCGCCCCGTCCGGGCGCGGCCCGTCAAGACGCGGATCGTAAGAATTGAGCGTCCCGGCGACCTGCAGATCGGGCAGGTCGGGCTGGCTGAAGGTTCCGCCACTGCGCGGGTCGAGCGTTGAGATCGGCGCATCCCGCGCGACGAGAACCGGCACGTCCAGAGCCTGCGGTCGATAGAGCCTGTCCAATGCCTCGGCGCGGCGCGTCTCACCCGCCTCTTCGTCATCGTCCTGCACCGCACCCTTGAGCGGGTCGAGATCGGACAGGACCACGGGGGCCTGCTCTACCGGGGCAAGCTGGACCTGCTGAACCTGCTTGAGCACGCTCCAGCCACCAAAGCCGATCCCGCCGATCAGCGCCAGCAACACCAGCATCGCGCCGACGGCGCGCGGCTCGAAATGGCTGAAGACGCTTTCGCGCAGTGGAATGAACGGCGTGTTGGGCGAGGTGAACGGATCGCTGAGCCGGTCGCGCCCGACATTGCCACCGCCATTCTGCTGTTTCTTGACGGTAGACGCCGCCGCCGACATCCCGTGCGCGACGGTAAAACCGCTTTCCCGGCAAAACGCCGCAAAGGACTCGTCGGGATCCATGTTGAGATACCGCGCATAAGAGCGCACATAGCCCGCGATGAAGCCGGGTGTATCAAAGGCGGAGGGGTCGGAATTCTCGATTGCGGCGACATAGGACGCCTTGATGCGCAATTCGCGCTGCACATCCAGAAGAGACTTGCCCATGGTCGCGCGTTCACCGCGCATCGTATCGCCAAGACGCAACTCGAAATCGTCAAACCCCTTGGGTCTCACGACGTCTTCTTCTACGACCTCTGATGTGCGCGAATGCTTGCGCCCGATCATGCCTGCCCCATATCGACTGCTGCGTCCCGTCACAGCGATTTGAGTCGTCCCTTTCGACTCGTTCACGCTCTTCTTTAGATTATGCTAACACAGCGCAAGCAATTTGCACACAGGCTTGGTTTCAGGCGGACAGTTCGGCGCGATTCAGCGCACAATGAGACCAGAGAGCGTCCATTGCTGCGACAAGGCGGTCCATTTCCCTGGGTCCGTGCACCGGCGACGGCGTGAAGCGAAGTCGTTCGGTTCCGCGCGGCACCGTCGGAAAGTTGATCGGCTGCACGTAGATTCCATAATCCTGCAGCAACATGTCGCTCAGCTTTTTCGTATGGACCGGGTTGCCGACAATGACCGGCACGATATGGCTGCCGTGGTCGATGATGGGCAGGCCCATCGCCTTGAGCCGCGTCTTCAATATGCGTGCCTGGGTCTGATGCGCTTCGCGCAAATCCCGCGCCTTTTTCAGATAGGCCACCGACGCCGCCGCACCGGCCGCGACAGCCGGCGGCAAGGAGGTGGTGAAGATGAAGCCCGGCGCATAAGAGCGTATGGCGTCACACATTTTGTGGCTGGCTGCGATATAGCCCCCCATGACGCCATAGGCTTTGGCCAGCGTGCCGTTGATAATGTCCAGACGGTGCATCAGCCGGTCGCGCTCGGCCACCCCGGCCCCGCGCGGACCATACATGCCGACAGCATGCACTTCGTCGATATAGGTCAGCGCGTTGAACTCGTCCGCAAGATCGCAGATCGCCTCGATGGGGCCAAAATCGCCATCCATCGAATAGATGGATTCAAAAGCGATCAGCTTGGGCGCGTCGGGATCGTCGGCTTCCAGCAGTTCGCGCAGATGCGCGACGTCATTGTGGCGGAAAATGCGCTTGGCGCCGCCGTTGCGGCGCACCCCTTCGATCATCGAAGCATGGTTCAACGCGTCGGAATAGATGATAAGGCCGGGAAACAGCTTGGGCAGCGTGCTCAGCGTGGCGTCGTTGGCGATATAGGCGCTGGTGAACAGAAGCGCGCTCTCCTTGCCGTGCAAATCCGCCAGCTCGGCCTCCAGCCGCTTGTGATAGACGGTCGTGCCCGAGATGTTGCGCGTCCCTCCGGACCCTGCGCCGGCCACGTCGATCGCGGATTTCATCGCGTCCAGAACGACCGGATTCTGCCCCATGCCGAGATAGTCGTTGCCGCACCAGACACTGATATCCGCCTCGGTTCCATCCGGACGGGTCCACACCGCCTGCGGAAAATGCCCCTTGCGGCGCTCGATGTCGATAAACGTGCGATAGCGGCCTTCTTCGTGCAGTCGCGCGATCGCGGTGTCGAGTTTTGCGGTATAGTCCACCCGCTCCTCCATATCTTGTCCTGCCGTGAACGGCGACAGTTTCGGCATACGGCAGCACCGCATTTTCGTTCTGGAATGATTATAGTTTGTCCGGTTCATGATCAACTCTTAACGGCGGGCGTCATGTCGCAGCCCTGATCTGGATCAACCGGCCCGATTTTCATGTCATGGTCCGGAATACCCGACTTGTTCGAAACGCGCGAAACGGTGATGCTCGGCTCATAGGTTAAAGTAACAATTTCAAACTCTTGATTTGCAGTTCGGTAGCTTGTTCCACGGTTTGACATTGCGAAGTTCAGTAAACAGTTCAGCGTTTTGCCTTCCCCGTCGGCGTCGTGTTCTTGTGATGTGTTGGTAGTGTTAAGCGGTAACGCAATCCCTCCTTTGGTGGGTAGGAGACGAGGAAAAGGCGGCAATCGGCATCCGTTTTTCTGGCGGTGCCGGTTGCTGCCGATTATCCAGGGCCTTTCGCGGTTGACCTGACAGACCGGGTATGGCTCGACCCGTCGGGTGTTCCGGGTTTGTCGCGACACGTCTCGCTTGCCGACCGGCAATCATTCGGGAACAACCGCATCAAGACAGGGCACCCGGCCGCAGTGACGGCTGGACACCCGATGCCGCGCTGATACGGTCGTCGCGACTCGTATCAACCGGAGCCGCACATGTCCCTCACCGACGTTCTGACCCGTATCGACACCGATCTATCGGCGGCCACCGACCGCCTGATGGAACTGCTGCGCATTCCGTCGATCTCGACCGATCCGGCCTACGATGCCGACTGCGACCGCGCCGCGGACTGGCTGGTGGCCGATCTCAACAGTCTCGGTATCGCAACCGAGAAACGGAAGACACCCGGCCATCCGATGGTTGTCGGCCATCTGGATGGCGAGGGGCCGCACCTGCTGTTTTACGGCCATTACGATGTCCAGCCGGTCGATCCGCTGGACCTGTGGTCGCATGATCCTTTTGACCCCGATATTCACAACACGCCGGCGGGCAAGGTGATCCGCGGGCGGGGCAGTTCCGATGACAAGGGACAGTTGATGACCTTTGTCGAAGCCTGTCGCGCGTGGAAGGCGGTGCACGGCACCCTGCCCTGCAAGTTGACCTTCTTTCTCGAAGGCGAAGAGGAAAGCGGTTCGCCCAGCCTCGTGCCGTTCATGAAAGAGCATGCCGGGGAACTGAAGGCCGATATCGCGCTGATCTGCGATACCGCGATGGTCTCGCCCGGAGTGCCGTCGATCGCCGGGCAACTGCGCGGCATGCTCAAGGATGAATTCACCATCCACGGCCCAAGCCGGGATCTGCATTCAGGTCACTATGGCGGGCCCGGCCTCAACCCGCTGCGGGAAATCTCGCGCATCATTGCATCGTTTCACGACCCGGAAACCGGTGCGGTGGCGGTCGAGGGATTTTACGACGGCGTGCCCGAGGTCCCGGAAGAGATGCTGCGCCAGTGGCAAAACTGCGGCTTTGACGAAGCGGCCTATCTGGGCGGGGTCGGTTACAGCCAGCCTCACGGGGAAAAGGGCTATTCGACACTGGAGCAGCAGTGGTCGCGCCCGACGCTGGAGATCAACGGCCTGTGGGGCGGATACCAGGGCGCGGGCACCAAGACGGTGATCCCGGCCGAGGCGCATTGCAAGCTGACCTGCCGTCTTGTCGGCGACATGGATCCGGATCGCCTGCGCGAGCGGATCCGCGCCCATGTCGAGGCTCGGCTGTCGCCCGATGCACGGGTCACGTGGGACGGCAACCTTGACGGCTCGCCCGCCTCGGTGATGAACACCGACCGCCCGGAATTCGAAGCCGCCCGCCAGGCGCTTTCGGACGAGTGGGAGCGCGAGGCGGTCATCGTCGGCATGGGCGGCTCGATCCCGATTGCAGGCTTCTTCAAGGAAATCCTGGGGCTCGATTCGATGCTGGTCGGCTATGCCAACGAAGATGACGCCATCCATTCACCGAACGAAAAATATGACCTCAAGAGCTTTCACAAGGGCATCCGGAGCTGGGCGCGCATTCTTGATGCCCTGACGCGCCGGTGAGCGTGCTCGCCGGTTTTACCGATGCCCGCGCCGAGGTGAACGGGCAAACCATCGCCTATTCGCGCGCGGGCGACGGTCCGCCCGTTCTGCTGCTGCACGGTTTTCCGCAGACGCGGGCCATGTGGCATGCCATTGCGCCGGCTCTTGCCGAGCGGTTTACCGTGATCGCCGCCGACCTGCGCGGCTATGGCGAGAGCAGCAAGCCGGGCTCGGTTCAGGATTACAGCTTCCGCAACATGGCCGCCGATCAGCGCGCCCTGATGGTGTCGCTGGGTTTCGAGAGCTTTCACCTCGTTGGCCATGACCGGGGCGCACGCACCGCACATCGCCTGGCGCTGGACTGGGAAAAGGCCGTGCACAGCCTGACCCTGATGGATATCGTTCCGACGCATTTCCTGCTCGAAAACCTGAGCAGGGAAGTGGCGTCGGCCTATTATCACTGGTTCTTTCTCGCCCAGCCATCCCCCTTTCCCGAAACCATGATCGCGCAGGACACCGACTGGTATTTCGAAAGCTGTCTGACGTCCTGGGGGGCCGCCGAACTCGACGACTTCGACCCAGAGGCGCTTTATGCCTACCGGCAAAGCTGGCGCTGGCCCGACACCATCGCCGGCATGTGCAATGATTATCGCGCGGCGATCCAGCATGATTTCGCCCATGACGCGGCCGACCTCGGGCGGCGTGTGCCCTGCCCCGCTCTTGTGCTCTATGGTGCCGACGGGGTCATGGCACGGGAATATGATGTCCCGGCCAGTTGGGCCGAAAGACTGGCGGACATGCGCGCGCGTGCGATGCCCGGCGGTCACTTCTTTCCCGAACTCCACGGGGACGAGACCGCGGAAATCCTTGTGGATTTCCTGAGCGAACAATGACCCGGCGTCACTTTGCCAGCCCCTTGCAGCCGTATCGCGCCGCCCCATCTTGGATGCGCAGCCATGCACGGTCGAACGAAAGGACCCCTATCATGCGACCCATTTCAACGGTCTTGTCCACAGCGCTTGCGATTCTCGTGGCGCTCTCGGCGCCCGCACAGGCAGAGGATGCAGACATGTTCAGCGTGACGGGCCAGATCGGATATCGTGAGCGCATCGCGTTGCTGCCGGGGAGCGTGGCGACCGTCACCCTCAGCGATGTGTCACGCCAGGATGTCGCCGCGCCGGTGATCGCGGAAACCGAATTCGCGATTCGCGGCGTGCCCACGGCATTCGAACTCACGGCGGCACAAGACAGCCTGGAGCCGGGGCACCGTTATGCCCTGCGCGCGACCATCCGGGACAAGAACGGCACCCTGCGCTGGACCACGGACACCGCGCACATGATCGATCCGGCCCGGACGCACACCGACCTTGGCCTTGTGACGCTGACCAAGGTTGCCGCGGCGCAGCCCGCGCTCAACGCGGGTGAATGGCTGGTCGAGGACATCAACGGGCGGGGCGTCATAGATTTCCTGCAAACCACGCTGACCTTTGACGATGCGGGCCAGATCTCGGGCAACGCGGGATGCAACCGATACAGCGGCAGCTACGAACTGCGCGGGAACCGGCTGCAACTCGGGCCACTGGCGGTGACGCGCAAGGCCTGTCTTCCGGCAGTCGCAGACCAGGAGCAGGCATTCCTTGAAACCTTCGCCGCATCGCTCAGTGTCGAATTCGACGAGACCGGCGCTCTGATCCTGACGAGCGAGGACGGCAAGACGCTCAAGGCGCGCCTCAAGTAAACCTGTCAGACCAGGCCGTTGAACCGCTCGGGTAAAAGATACTGTGTATCGAAATCCGGGCGGTCGAATTGCCAATAGCCGGTTTCGCCGCGCTTCTTCCAGGTCCGGTGCATTCGCTTGCGCAGCGGCCCCATCCTGAACTCGTCCTGCATCCTGAGCGTGGAAAAGGCCTCGAATACCGCCCGATCATCGCCCCGCGCCTCGGCGAACCAGTGGCGACCGATGGCGGCGTCCCTGATCGCGGCGCCGGTTTCCGCGCTGACGGCGTTGCGCCGATCCATCGTCTCGGAATATGCGTTGAAGTCGCAGTATTTCAGATGCAGCAGATACAGGTGATCCGGCGTATGCAGCTGGTCATACTGGGTGAAATGCCCGCCACGGGCGATCTTGGTTCCCGCCGACACCACGCAGGGTTTCGAATAATGCGGCGCGGGTCGCACATGACGGCGCGGGCCAAGGATGCGGTCACCGATCTCGTCATGCTCCTGGTCAATCCGGTGGATCACCTCGAGCCCCAGCGGCGTCAGCACGCGCTTGGGCGGAACCCCGGCCAGGAACCCCGGCAGGTCGGTCCCCGCCTCCGGATCCAGCACCACCAGCTCGTCCACATCCCCAACGATCACGTGATCGTAATAGCAGCGCAGCCCCATCACGAAATTGTTCAGCATCCGCCAACGCTTCATGTCGAAATTCCTGTGCGGATCGCCCGGTATGCCGATCACGTTGCAGCCGGCGGCCAGTTCGGCAACCATCGCGCCGCGTCCGTGGTTGACGACATAGCAGTTTTCACGCCCCAGCAGCCCCCCGTAATGGCGCAGCCACGCCTTGAGGAAAAAGGCGTCATCGCGCACCATCGTCAGCGCCGCTGCTGTCTGCATCCTTGCATTCCTGCCCGTCATCGCATTTTCGCTTAGTCTTAGCGGCAATACGGGTATAAGAGAATTTCTAATTTGCATTCATCCGCATACGTGACCAGAGGACCGCGCCCTGCTCTCTTCCGATTTTGTCAGAACCGGCGTCATGGTGCGGCGCGGCAGCGTCGGGCCAACCCGTTTCCAGGTGCTCGGCGAACGCTCTTCGGGGACCAATCTCGTCAAACGCCTGTTTGGCCGGAATTCCCCGATGATGCCGACAGAGACGCTCGGCTGGAAGCACGGGTTCGCGCAGGTCATGGCCATTCCTGCCGATCTCGCGGTGATCTGCGTGGTGCGCAATGCCGCCGACTGGGCACTGTCGATGCATGCCAAGCCATGGCACACGGTGCCCGCAGTGCAACGGCTGCCCTTTCCCGAGTTCATCCGCGCGCCGTGGCAGACCATCATCGACCGCCCCCGGTATTTTGCCGGCGCGACCGAACTTGTCGGTCAACCTCTGATGCAGGACCGGCACCCGATCAGCGGCGCGGTCTTTGACAATCTCTTCGAACTGCGGCGCGCCAAGCTCGCGTCGTTGCTCGGCTATCTCAACCGCGACTGCACCTGCGTGATCCTGCGTCTGGAAGAGGTTCAGAAGGATCCCGAAAGCTCGATCGCAGAGGCGATTTCGGCACTTGGCCTGCCCCCTCGAAAAGAGCCCTTTCGCCCCGTTACAAAACGGCTTGGGTCAAGGTTCAGGCCCGCGGTCCCAAAGCGCCCGACGACACCGGGCCGCCTTGATCCGGCCGATCTGGACCATCTGCGCGCGCATGTCGACACCGGGCTCGAGGCGGAACTCGGCTATCGTTATGACGGGTCCTGACAGGGTTGCTGTCGCATCTCGGCCGGGCGCAACCGGCGCAGCACCCCGACGCGCCCCTGATGCGCGACCTGCGCAAAGCCAAAGCGGCGCGCCTTGTTGAACACCGCGTGCACCTGCTGCCAATTCGCCTTGTCCACGTCATCGAGAAAGATCATCGCGCCGGGACGAACGATTCTCGCAATCGCCGCAAGCTCGCGCCGCAGGTAGGACGCCGTGTGGTTTCCGTCGATCAGCACGAAATCGAACTTGCATCCCAGGCGTTCGAGATTGCCCAGCCCGTCGGAGGCGCTTTGCCCGTGATAACTGGCAAAGGCGGTCGCGCTGCCACTGGCGTTGTTGACGTCGTAGATCGGGCTCGGTTCGAGACTGAAGGCCGTCACCGGGATCCAGTTGCCCTCGAACCCGTATCGATTCATCAGCCCCACAACCAAATCCTGCGGTGAGTCGACACCCCGATGTGGCACGTTCGGATCAATGCTCAAAACGACCGCGCCGGGATCCAGACGGCACGCGGCATCGCACAGATGCGCGAGCGATATTCCGACGAAGTTCCCGATATGCAGCCCTCGCAGCCCGTGATTGAGCCGTGGCTTGGGAAGGCGCGAGGCGATGAATTCCAGTGCCTCGCGCGGCATGCTGCCTTCGCGAATGTCCCGCGCGCTGCCCCGCCGCGTCGCAACGGCGAATCGCAGGGCGTCATCATAGTCATAGGAACGATGTTCAAAGGCGCTGCGCCGCTTTTTCCAGCGATCCGCCGCGTAAAGCCTGCTGTTGCCCCAGACCATCGGCCACGTCCCCTGATCCGGGATCTTGCCGGTCAACAGCGAAACGATCCGCGCGCCGGTGATCTTGACCCATGCAGAGGCTGAACGGGACATTTCGATTCTTCCAAATTTCAATAAACAAGATACTCCGGGTTTACGTTGCGTAAATCAACCCGGCTGTCGGCAGCGCGCGTAGGGATCATGATGGGAATGGCGCGGTTGACGGGGCTCGAACCCGCGACCTCCGGCGTGACAGGCCGGCACTCTAACCAGCTGAGCTACAACCGCGCAGTAGCGGCGGGATAGGCCAAGCGCCTGACGAGGTCAAGCGCTTAAGTCGCGGGTTTCACCACCTCGGGACACTCTGCCGAAACACCGGCCCAAAAAGGAAAAGGCCCGCAGATGCGGGCCCGTTTCCGTTCATTCGGTCAAAACGCAGCAGTGGCGCGGTTGACGGGGCTCGAACCCGCGACCTCCGGCGTGACAGGCCGGCACTCTAACCAACTGAGCTACAACCGCCCGCTGCGTTTGGCGGTAATATGGTGCCGACCCTGCCCCGTCAAGCGGCGTTTTCGCAGATTTTTCGATTTCCGCGATGTTTGCGCCCTCGTCCGTTCGGGCCGTGGCTGTGATGTCAGCGCACCGAATTGACTATCCGATGCGGCAATGCTCCGATCGGGCATGTTCACTGGCCCCCTGCCCGATGTTCCTGCGCTGTTCGCGCATGTCTCTGTTTCCAATCGAAACGGCACCCTTATCAGCGCAACGGGCATCGGGGACAGCGCCGCGCAAGCCCGAATGCGACACGACGCGGAGCGCGCGGAACGACTGGCCGTCGCCGGCGCGCGGCACGGCACAACACCCGCCGACCCGCGGTCCGGTCCGCACCTGCAGGGAATTGCAGCCGGTCTCGACCCGGTTCGGGCAATTCGGCAGCGCGCGATCCTGGAACTGATCGAACGTCACATCTGCCTGTCATGGTGGAACGGGACACTCAGTGCGCACGCGCCCGGGCGCGACACCCAAGACGCCTTTGACACTGCCCGCCAGAAATGGCCACGAAACGTGCCGCGCCGGACCGGGCTGCTGCAACCTGACCTGCCCGGGCTGCCGCCAACCTGCATCGCGTGGTCCTGTGCGTCCTCGGGGCTGTCGCTCTGCTTTGGAACCGCCTGCCGCATCGACGCGCCGACGGCGGCCATCGCTGCGCTGCGGGAACTCTACCAGATGGAATTCGGCCTGTCCGTCATCCGTCACCGGCACGCAAACGGTCTTGTCCTCACCGCGTCGGAGCGGGCCATCCTCGATCGCGCACAAAGCCTGTCGGTGTCGTCGCTTCCCAACCATCTGAGCCCGGCCGGACAGGCGGCGAACCGTTTCGCCGGCAACCTTCGGTCGGCCCTTGCCGATGCCGGCATCCCGGTTGCGTCCGACCAGTTGGACCGGACCATAGACGGGCATCGCGTCGTGATCGCTACCGCGTATCAACCCACGGCGGTTTCGCCCGTCGGGAAAGGGTGCGAGACTGCGATGCGCTGGAAACTCTACGGAGCCTGAGTCCATGTCCGCCGCCAAACTGCACATGCATCTTTTCGGCCGGTTTCGGGTCACGCGCGACGCCCGCGAGATCCCGGTACGATCCGCCTCGGCGCGCGCTATTCTGGCCTATCTGGCGGCCAGCCCGGATCATGCAGCAGAACGTGGCCGTCTGGCCGCAACCATATGGGAAACCTCCGAAGATGCGCGGGCCCGGCAGAACCTGCGACAGGCGCTGCACGCCCTGTCCCGACAGAATGCCGCGTTTGCAGGTCTCATCCGTGCCGACCGCAACACGGTCGCCCTACGTCCGGATGCGATGGAAACCGATGTCAACCTCGTCTTGCGCGACATCGAAGCCGGGCGCGTGCGCGAAGACCTGCTCCAGGGCACGCTCAGACCCGACCACCTGTTGGCCGCCGAACCGGCGCGTGGGGAAATTTTCGAGAGCTGGTTGCGGCTGCTGCGCCAGGACGTGGCAAACCGCCTGCGCGAAAAACTGTCGGCCCTGCTCGATCAACCGGACGGGGCGACATCCCGACATGCCGCCGACGCCCTTCTGATGCTCGATCCGGCAGACGAAAATGCGGTTCGTTTTCTGATCCGCCACTATCATGCGAACGGGCAGACGGCACAGGCGCTGCGCACCTACGAAGCCCTCTGGACCTATCTGGAAGAGCAGTTCGATGCCGAACCCTGCGGCGAGACGATCGACCTGATCACCCGGATCAAGGCGCAGGGGCCGCATGCGGGCGCAACCTCCGTGGTGCCCGCCCCGCCGCAGCACCATCTGCGCATCGGGTTGCCCCCTGTCTCGGCAGGCGGGTCGGCCTATGCAACCGGCGTCGGCAACCTCTTTCGCGCCGAACTTCTGGCGACGTTGCTGCGGTTTCGCGCATTCGAAATCGTCGACCTCGGCATCGCGAATACCCCGGTTGATTATACGCTGGACGTGTCCATAGGCGGTGATGAGAGGGCCCTGCTTCTGCTGACCATGCTCAAACGGCGGGACGGGACGGTGCTGTGGAGCGACCGTTGGAGCAAGCTCGCGGACCACTGGTTGCAGACCCAGGTGGCCATCGTCAGCCGGCTGGCCTCGTCGCTGTCGATCTACGTCTCACTCAGCCGCATACAGGAGCTGCAGAACACTCGCTTCGGGGCCAGCGCGTTCGATGACTGGCTGATCGGCAACCAGCGCCTGGACGAATTTCGGTTCGACAGCCCGGCGGCGGCGGCGCGCTGTTTCGAGCGCGTGATCGAAAAGGCGCCCGAAGCCTCGATGGGTTACAGCAGCCTCGCGCGCGTGCTGAATTCGATGCACCTGATGCAGCCCTGCATGTTTCGACGGCCCGAGACCCACCGCGAGAGCAAGCGACTGGCCAGCAAGGCGGTCGCGCTCGACCCGCTGGATGCCCGCGCGCACCTGCACCGGGCCTGGGCGTGCTGCATGCTCGGGGAATACGACCAGGCGTCGGCGGGATATGCGATGGCACGGCAATGCAATCCGAATGATCCCTGGACCATGCTGTCCTCGGGGCTGGGCGCGGCATTTTCCGACGAGTTGCCGCTGGCCACCGAGCTCAGCCGAAGAGTGCTGCGCGAAGGCTGGACCACCGCTCCTTTTCAATGGGGGTTCCACATGCCGATCCGCTTTCTTGACGGCGACTACGAGGGGTGCGTCACCGCCGCCGAGAATGCCGGCAACGCCATTCTCAACGTCCCGGCGTGGAAGGCCGCAGCACTCTGGCATCTTGGCAGGCACGAGGACGCCCGCGTCGCTTGGCAGGCCTTCGAAACCCTCTCACGGTCGAATTCGGGCAGCGCAGCAAAGCTCGACCGGGTGGCGATCTGCGCCTGGTATCTGTCCTGCTTCCCGGTGCGCAGCACGACGCAGCGCCGCAAGATGGCGGAAGGGGCCGCAGGCGCAGCCGGGCTTCAGCTGCATTGCGTGCAGCAATACCCCGCAAGGTAGGGCCGCAAGAACTCGTCCAGAGGGTTTTCGCCCGACAGTTGGACCGTGTACCCTGCGGGATCGCCGTCTCGTGTCCCGGTGATCTGCACATGGGCTGCCCAACCCGGGTTGTCCGAGTCCCACGGAACATCCGCATAGACCATCGGCAGGCTGACGGTCGGCCACAATCCCTGTTGCACGGCATTCTGCTGGAACGCGATGGCCTCGGGTTCGGGCAACAGGATCGAGAACCTGTCGGGACGGCGCAGCAACAGCTCTATCTCGGCGATATCCTCGCGCAGGATGTAATCTTCATCGGTCAGCCGGTCCGCCTCCGGCAGCGCCTCCAGCGTTTTCTGAAACACGCCTCGGGAAAAGACGATCAGCCGCCCGTCCAGTTCCGTGCGCGCACCGGCGGGATGGCTGTCGGGGTTGACGCTCCAGTCTTCGATCAGCCGGCCCATCACCCGAAGCGCCTTGCGGGTCCTGAGCTCGATCGGGTTGTTGCCGAATACGGTGTAACGCGGTGCCATATCAAAATCTCCTAAACCGGGAATGTCCTTCAATGCTGGATAACCTGACTATACGCCAAACCCCCTCCTTTAATAGACACGCCTCAGCCGCAAGTTGCATGGATTGACGCAACATTGACGGTCCCACCTACGGACGCGCGCTAAGCGTGTGTCAGCCGCGACCCTGCCGATTTGCAGACATATGCCGCGGCGAGAGCACAACATTTATTGATTGGAAAACGTCATGGCCTTCATTCCCAACGATCCCCGCTTTGCGAACCAGTGGCATCTGCTGAACGATACCGCAGGGCAATTTGATTTGAACGTCGTCGACGTCTGGGACGATTACGACGGCTCGGGTGTCCGGGTGGCGGTGATCGACCGGGGGTTCGACTACACCCACCCGGATTTCGACAATTACCGCACCGACCTTGACTGGGATTTCGAGAATGGCGACGCCATCGCCCTGCCCGATCCGAACGAACCGGACAATCACGGCACCCCAGTGATGGGTATCATCGGGGCCGCCGCCGATGGCGAGGGCACGGTTGGCGTGGCCTTTGGAGCCGATCTCATCGGTTACAAGACCGACTGGTCACGCGATGAGATCGAAGACGCCATAAACCTCGCGGTGACCGCCAATCACGACGTGGTCAGCATGAGTTATGGCGAAGGTTCCGGCGTGTTTGCCAATCGCCCCGGCCTGATCAGCGCCGTCAACAACGCTCTGGCCAATGGCCGTACCGTGGGCGGAGTCGATCTCGGCACGGTTCTGGTCAAGTCATCGGGCAACAGCCGCGCAGCGGCCAACGGCGCGCTGCGCGAGGAAGGCACCGCCGAAGCCATAGATTCCCATCGCGGCACGATCTCGGTTGCGGCGGTGCGCCAGGATGGGCAGATCACCGATTTCTCGACGCCCGGAGCCAATGTCCTGGTCTCGGCCTTTGCCGACAATACTGCCAACAACCCGGCGATCTATGCGCCCGACAATACCGGCGCCTCGGGGTACAATGGCACCGACTATACCAGCAGCTTCGGTGGCACCTCGGCAGCGGCCCCGCAGGTTGCCGGCGTGGTCGCGTTGATGCTGGAGGCCAATCCGAACCTTGGCTGGCGCGATGTGCAGGAAATCCTGTCCTATTCCGCGCGCCATGTGGGCAGCGCTGTTGGCGCTGCTGCGCAGGGCTTTGAACAGGGAACGGCGGGCACGGCAAGCTGGCGCTGGAACGATGCCGACAACTGGAACGGCGGCGGACTGCACTTTTCCAACGATTACGGCTTTGGCCTTGTCGATGCCAAGGCCGCCGTGCGGCTTGCCGAAACCTGGACCAGAACATCGACCAATGCCAACGATGTTTCGACCTTCGAGGACGGGCTGAATGGCAATGTCACGATCGCGAATGGATCGAACTCCGGAGGATCGAACTTCTTCTTTATCAACGAAGCCACCGATATCCGCATCGAACATGTGTCGCTTGAAGTCGGAATCGTTTCCGCCGCAGACCTTGCCGATCTCGAAATCTACCTGGTTTCTCCGCAAGGCACGCGTATTCAGTTGATCGCCGATACCGGAGACACGCAGAACTACAGCGGCAGGTGGAGTTTCGGCGCGACCGGTTTTCGCGGCGAAACCAGCGCAGGTGTCTGGCGCGTAGAGGTGCGCGATGACGACAATGCTATCACGTCGCCCATCGTCATCAACGATCTGGACCTGCGCACTTTTGGTTCGGCCATCACCGATGACGATCTGTTCATCTTTACCAACGAATTCTCCGAATACGCCGACGTTGCTGGCCACAGCACCGATTTTGCCGGCGGTGCCGGGTCGGACACGATCAATGTCTCGGCGGTCGATGCCGCCTCGATCATCAACCTGCAAATCGGCCAGGGCATTATCGACGGTGTCGCCGTCACCATGTCGAGCATCCAGGATGTCTATGGCGGGGATCATCAGGACATCATCTTTGACGGGGCCGGTGCCAACAACATTCATGGCGGGCGCGGCAATGACATCCTGCGCGACACCACCGCCGGCGGCAATGACCGCTATTACGGTGGCCGGGGCGACGACACGGTTCAGGTCTATTCGGCAATCGGCGGCGACGCCTTCTATGGCGGCACCGGGCGCGACACGATCAGCTGGACACAAAGCGGAGAAACCTCGGCCACCTTCGATCTCGCCGCGAACGAAGCGCGTGACGCCAATGGCAACACCGAAATCATGCACAGTTTCGCCAATATCATCGGAACCGCCCGTGGCGACACGATCATCGAAAGCAGCGCGACCAATGACATCGACGGCTATCGCGGCAACGATACGGTCATCGTCACAACCTCGATCTTCGCCGATGCCTTTCACGGGGGTCTGGGTCGGGACACCATCGACTGGTCGGCGGTCAATGAAACCGGTGCGACCTTTGACCTTGCCGCCGGGCTGGCGACCGATTCGGCGGGCAATACCGAAGAGATGGACGGCTTCGAGAATATCATCGGCACCGAGAATGCCGACATCATCATCGAGAACGGCGCGGTCAACAACATCGACGCGCGTGGCGGCAACGACCGGGTCATCGTCACGACGCGTATCGGCAGCGACATCTTCCGTGGCGGCTTTGGCAACGACACCATCGACTGGTCCGGGTCGGCGCAGGCAAACGGCGTCTACAACTTCTCGATAGGCCGTGCCATCGCCGGGGCGAGCCAGGAAATCATGGAAGGGTTCGAGAACTTCATCGGCACGAATCAAGCGGATACCGTCATCGAAAGCAACGGCGCCAACGTCATCCACACCGGCAGCGGCAATGACACCGTCGAGGTCACCACGGTGATCGGTGTCGACAGCTTCACCGGCGGCTTTGGCAACGACACCATCGACTGGTCCGGGTCGGCGCAGGCAAACGGCGTCTACAACTTCGTTATCGGCCGTGCCATCGCCGGGGCAAATCAGGAAATCATGGAAGGGTTCGAGAATTTCATCGGCACCAACCAGGCGGATACCGTCATCGAAGGCAATGGCGCCAACGTCATCAACACAGGCAGCGGCAATGACACGGTCGAGGTCACCACGGTGATCGGCGTCGACAGCTTCACCGGTGGTTTCGGCAACGACACCATCGACTGGTCGGCATCTGCGCAGGTGAACGGTGTCTACGACATCACCGGCGGCACCGCGACAGCGGGCGCGCAATCGGAAGTGATGTTCGGGTTCGAGAATTTCATCGGCACCAACCAGCGCGACATCATCATCGAAGGATCAGGCACCAATGATATCGACGCGGGCGGAGGCAATGATACGGTAAGGGTCGGCACGGGCGTCGGGGTCGATTCATTCGATGGTGGAACGGGTAGCGACCTGATCGACTGGAGCGGCGTCAGCCAGGGCGGAATCCGCTTTGATCTTGGCGCGGGCACGGCCACCGCGCCGGGCGGCCAGGTCGAAACGATGGTCAACTTCGAAAATCTCTATGGCACCGAATACAGTGACGTCATTCGAGGTTCGGCCGAGAACAACATCCTGCGCGGCATGGGCGGCAATGACGACATGCGCGGCCTTCAGGGCAACGACCTGATGGCGGGTGGCGCCGGCAATGACAACATGCGCGGCAACGGTGGTGCCGACACGCTGGACGGCGGCGACGGCAACGACACACTGCGTGGCGGTGGTGGCGCGGACACGCTTCTGGACGGCGATGGCCGCGACAACCTGATCGGTCAGGGTGGTGCCGATACCTTCAGCCTGATTGTCGATGCCTTCATCGATCGCGTCCGGGATTTCACCATCGGCTCCGATCTCATCCAGCTGACCGGGTTCGACTTCGATGACCTGAACATCGTCGACATGGCCTCGGGTCATGTGCGCATCCGTTACGGCAGCGACAGCGTGATCGTGCATGATACTGACGACACGCTGCTGGCCGCCGACTTCAGCAGCGACGATTTCCTGTTCGTCTGATCCGCCACAAACAGACCACGGCCCGAACCCTGAGCGGTTCGGGCCTGTTCACATGCTGGCGCAACGGTCCTGGCGCCGGGCAAGCGCATCGGACAGAACCGACAGCACCACGTCCTTTCCGACATCCGCGGTCACAAAGGCATCTCCGATGTCGCGGGCAAGAATGAACCGCAATCTGCCATCAACGACCTTCTTGTCCTGCCCCATGAGTTCCAGCAAATGCTTTGCCGGGGGCAATCCGCCCTCAATATCCGCGAGATCGGTTTTCATGCCCATCTCGCGCAGATGGGCCCGAACGCGGCTCGGACATTCCTGGCTGCACAGCCCCATGCGGGCCGAGAGTTCGAAGGCCAGCGCACAGCCGATCGCGACCCCTTCACCATGCAGCAGACGCTGCGAATAGCCGGTCGCAGCCTCGAGCGCGTGACAGAAGGTATGCCCGAGGTTCAACAGCGCGCGATCCCCCTGCTCGGTTTCGTCGCGTGCCACGATATCCGCCTTCATCTGCACCGAACGCCGGACCGCCTCGACCCGCGCAGCCATGTCACCGGCGGCCAGTTCCGGTCCATGCTCTTCGAGCCATGCGAAAAACGCCGCATCGCCCAGAAGACCGTATTTCACCACCTCGCCATAACCGGCAAGAAAATCCCGCGCGGTCAGGGAGCCGAGCAGCGCGGTATCGGCCAGAACATGGGTCGGCTGGTGGAACGCCCCGATCAGGTTCTTGCCCTGCGGCGCATTGATCCCGGTCTTGCCTCCGACAGAACTGTCCACCTGCGCAAGCAGACTTGTGGGGATCTGTACGAAACGCACGCCGCGCCGCAGCACGGCTGCCGCGAAGCCCGCGAGATCCCCGATGACGCCTCCGCCAAAGGCGACGACCACATCCTTGCGCTCGACTTTCTGGTCGAGCAGCCATTCGACGGTGCGGCTGAATTGCGGCCATCCCTTGGTCGCTTCACCGGGCGGCAGGGCCAGCGCCACCATCTCGATACCTTCCGCGGCCAGTCCGGCGCGCAGGGCTTCCAGGTGCAGGCCGGCCACGGTTTCGTCGCTCACCACGGCGACCCTGGGGCGGTGCAGGAAGCGCGCGATCCGCGCCCCCGCCTGATCGATCAGACCGGGGCCGATCTCGACCTCATAGGACCGTTCTCCGAGGGAGACATGGACGCTCTGGACCATCAGTATTCCACTTCAAGCACATCGGGGCGCGTCGCCAGCACGGCCACCACGCGATCGACCATCTGTTCGATCGAGGCGTGCCCGTCGGAGACCACCGACAGGTCCGCCCCGGAGTAGATCGGCACGCGCCGGTTGAAAATTTCCTCCAGCGTCGCGCGTGGATCGGCGGTGCGCAGCAGCGGACGCGTGTCCTTGTGCTTCACCCGGTTCCACAGCACCGGCAATTCGGCATTCAGCCACAGCGACACGCCACGTGCAGAGATCATCTCGCGGTTTCTCTGCGCCAGAAACGCGCCGCCGCCGGTTGACAGGACACAGCGTTCGCCGTCCAGCAATCGCGAGATCACCTGGCTTTCCTTGTCGCGGAAGAAGGCCTCGCCGTCGCGCTCGAATATCTCGGGCACGGTGCGGTTCGCAGCCTTTTCGATTTCCGCGTCGCTGTCCAGAAAGGGCGCGCGCAGCCTTGCCGCCAGCGCCCGGCCAACGGCCGTCTTGCCCGCCCCCATCATGCCCACCATGACGACGGTCTTTTTCAACCGTCCCGCATGCGGTGTCCTGCGCGGTTCCGACATGATTTGCTCATTTTTGCTCATTCTTCAGTGAATGACGTGATCTTGCGGAAAAGGCCATATATAACTTGGGCAAAAGACTGAAACAGGATCGTGCAGCCAAATGCGTAGATTGCTTAAATTGTTGTTGTATCTCGTCTTCTTGGCTTTCATTGCCGTAGTTGCCTATGCCTATGTCGGCCCGTGGTTCGGCTATGATTTCTCGCAGCCGCAAACCGAGATACGCAAACCGGTAGAGCTGGATGTGGACTAGAACGGCACTGGCGCTGGCTCTTGTTCCCGCATCGCTCGGCGCGCAGGAACCCCTTTCGGTGATCGAGTGGCTGGGCGCGCATCCGCCGGGAGGGTCGGTTCCCGTCCATATGGAGCCGCCGGTGACGGAAAGCGCCGACCTGCCGGATATCGAGGTCAGCGTTCTGGGGGCGGCGGCCACGCCGGTCGGGCTGGTGCCGCATGCGGTCACCGGCCTGCCGCTCGACCTCTGGGCCGGGAGCGACGTCGACGATCTTGCCCGGCTGATCGCTGACGTCCCGGTATCGCGCAGCCCGGCGATGCAGACATTGCTCTATACCCTGCTGCTGGGGGATTCCCTGCCGCCCGAGGGCAAGGCCGATGCCCAGATGCTCCTGCTGGCGCGAATCGACCGGTTACTGACCCTCGGCGCAACCGACCCGGCGCAGGCGCTCGCGAAACAGGTGGGGCCGACACAAAGTGCCGCGCTTTTTCAACGCTGGTTCGATGCGACGCTGCTGACCGGGGACGAAGACATGGGATGTGCCGAACTGGCCCGGGCCCCCCACCTGGCGCCGGGCTATGCCACGCGCGTCTTCTGTGACGCGCGGCAGGGTGACTGGCAGACCGCCGCGCTGACGCTGGAAACGGCACATGCGCTGCAACTCCTGCCACAGGACAAGCTTGATCTGCTCGACCGCTTTCTCAGCCCGGATGTCTTTGAAGGCGCACCACCACTGCCCCCTCCGAACGATCCCGATCCACTGACGTTCCGGCTTTTCGAAACCATCGGTGAGCGGCTGCCGACCGCGTCGCTTCCCCGCGCCTTTGCCACCGCCGACCTGCGCGACATCGCAGGCTGGAAGGCGCAGATCGAGGCCGCCGAGCGCCTCACCCGGATCGGAGCATTGGCACCGAACCATCTGCTCGGGCTCTATACGGCGCAGCGCCCGTCCGCCTCGGGAAGCCTCTGGGACCGGGTCAGTGATCTGCAGGCTTTCGACCGCGCGATCAGGGCCGGTGATGCCGACGCGATCGCCCGCACCCTGCCCCGCGCCTGGAACTCCATGCGCGATGCCAGCCTCGCCGTACCCTTTGCCCAGCTGTTTGGCGAAGAGCTGGCGAACGTCCCGCCAGGCGATCCCGACGCGCGCGATCTGGCATGGCGCATCCGGCTGCTGTCATCCGCCTACAAGGTCGCCGGTGCCGCGATGCCCCGCGACACCGCCGAAAACCGGTTTCTGGCGGCACTGGCGAGCGGCGACGTGAGCGCCGTGGCGCCGCCCGATGACACCGCCGCCGCGATTGCCGACGCCTTTGCGTCCGACGTCGAACCAGCCGCACCGGGCCCGGTGTCGTTCGGCGAGTCGCTGCTTGTGGCGATCGAGGATTTCGACAATGGCATCGATGGCAATTTCACCAGCCTGACCAAGTCGCTCGCAACCTTGCGCGCGCTGGGGCTCGAGGAAACCGCGCGCCAGGCATCGCTGCAACTGATGCTGCTCGGGGATCGCTGATCATGCCCGGTCCGGATGACGGCAGAGAGTGGATTTCCAGCTTTCTGGAGGCGCAGGCGGCGGAACTCGGTGCGGCGACCAACACCCTGCTTGCCTATGGGCGCGATCTCAAGGACGTTTCGGCCTGGCTTGCACGGCGCAAACGTGACTTTGGCACCCTGACCCGCGAAGAGATCGAGGCGTATCTCGTGGATTGCGACGCGCAGGGCCTGTCGAAATCCACCCGTGCGCGACGTCTGTCGGCGATCCGGCAACTCTATCGTTTCGCCTTCGAAGAAGGCTGGCGCGGCGACAATCCCGCAATCCAGATCAGGGGGCCAGGCCGCGACAAGCGGCTGCCCAGGACGCTGGATGTCATCGAGGTCGACCGCCTGCTCGCGGCGGCGCGCGAGACCGGGCGCGGCGCAGTCGATCGTCTGCGTAATACCTGCCTGATGGAACTGCTCTATGCCACCGGGATGCGGGTCAGCGAACTGGTCGCCCTTCCGGTCAGCGCCGCCCGGGGCGATCCGCGCATGCTCCTGATCCTCGGCAAGGGGGGCAAGGAGCGCATGGTGCCCCTGTCCCCGCCCGCCCGCGTCGCGCTGGCCGCGTGGCTGACGGAGCGGGACAGGGCCGAAGAGCGCCGGGTCGCGAAAGGAGCGGCGCCGTCACGCTTTCTGTTCCCGTCGCGCGGCAAGTCCGGGCACCTGACCCGGCATCGTTTCTATCTTCTGATCAAGGAATTGGCGGTTGCCGGCGGGGTGTCGCCCGCCAAGGTGACCCCGCATACGCTGCGCCATGCCTTTGCCACGCATCTGCTTGCCAACGGCGCGGATCTGCGGTCGATCCAGACGTTGCTGGGCCACGCGGATGTCGCCACCACCGAGATCTACACCCATGTTCTGGATGAGCGGCTTGCCGAACTGGTCATGGAGCATCACCCGCTGGCGCGCGGCGGCAAAGCCACCGATCCGGAAGGCTGAATCGTCCCCCTTGATCCGTCACGCCGCTGACCCCATAACCGCACGAGCATAACGGATACCGGATCACCCAATGGACACGAGCGCTTCTTTCACCGATATCGCTTTCTGGATAACCAGCGCGGCGATCCTGTTGCTTCTGGTTCTGTCCGCGTTCTTTTCCGGCTCGGAAACCGCGCTGACCGCAGCCTCGCGCGGCAAGCTGCGCAGCCAGGCGGACAAGGGCTCGCACGGGGCGGAAAAGGCACTGGAACTGACCGATGACAGCGAACGGCTGATCGGATCGGTGCTGCTGGGCAACAACCTCGTGAACATCCTGGCGACCTCGCTGGCGACGGCCCTGTTCACCCGCGCCTTCGGAGAATCCGGCGTGGCGATGGCAACGCTTGTTATGACCATACTGGTTCTGGTCTTTGCCGAGGTTCTGCCCAAGACCTATGCCATCATCAACGCGGAAAAGGCCGCCGCCGCCGTCGCCCCGGTCATCAGCATCGTCGTGACCATTTTTGCGCCCTTCGTCAGCGCGGTGCGCTTTCTCGTGCGCGGCGTTCTGCGGATCTTCGGCGTGGAAGTCGATCCGGACAGTCATATTCTCGCCGTTCGCGAAGAGATTGTCGGCGCGTTGCAGCTTGGCCATTCGGAAGGCGTGGTGGAAAAGGAGGATCGTGACCGCATCCTCGGTGCGCTCGATCTCGGGGATCGTGCGGTCGAGGAAATCATGCTGCACCGTTCGGGGATCGAGATGATCGATGCGTCAAGCGCACCGGAAGAGATCCTGCAACAATGCCTGGACAGCCCGCACACACGATTGCCGGTTTTTCGCGATGAGCCGGAAAACATCATCGGCGTGGTTCATGCCAAGGACCTCTTGCGCTCGATGTACAAGCTCGTCAGCAACGCCACCGGCGATGCGCAGCCGCTGCAGCGGTTTCGGGTCACCGACGTGGCGACCCCGCCGTATTTCATACCGGAAACGACAACCCTCGACGACCAGATGCGGCAATTCCTGCGCATGCGCACGCATTTTGCACTGGTGGTCGACGAATATGGCAGCCTGCAGGGTCTGATCACGCTCGAGGATATTCTGGAAGAAATCGTCGGCGAGATCACCGATGAGTTCGACCCCGATGCGGAACTGCCGGTGACCCGGACCGAGGACGGGCAGTATATCATCGACGGCGCCATGACGATCCGGGACCTGAACCGGACCACCGACTGGGGCCTGCCGGATGACGAGGCCAATACCATTGCCGGGCTGGTCATCCACGAGGCCCAGACGATCCCGGTCACCGGCCAGGTGTTTTCCTTCCACGGGTTCCGCTTCGAAGTGATCGCGCGTGACGGCAACCGGATCACCGGCCTGAAAATCCGCCCGCTCTAGACGCAACGATACCGGGGAACAGGGGGCGCTGCCCCCTCCGGCGGAAATCTGACATTTCCGCCGTTCACCCCCGGAGTATTTGCACAAAGATGAAAGAGCGCGGTCGCGGCACCGGGTCGGCGGCGCGCGACCTGAATATCCAAAACGTCACATCCTGTCGCGTTCAGACCAGCCAAACCCGGTAAAGCCGCGAAACTTCCGGATCATACCGAACCGGAGGTCCGTCATGAAAACCACTGCGCGCGTTGTTGTCATCGGAGGCGGCGTCGTCGGCTGTTCCGTACTGTATCACCTGACCAGGCTGGGATGGTCGGATGTGATGCTGATCGAGCGCAGCGATCTGACCAGCGGATCGACCTGGCACGCGGCGGGCGGGTTTCACACGTTGAATGGCGATACCAACATGGCAGCCCTGCAAGGGTACACGATCCGGCTCTACAGGGAACTGGAGGAGATGACAGGCATGTCCTGCGGCTTGCACCATGTTGGCGGGATCACCCTTGCAGACAATCGCGACAGGTTCGACATGATGTTGGCCGAACGGGCCAAGCACCGGTTCATGGGTCTGGACACCGAGATCGTCGGCCCCGAAGAGATCGCCAGGATCGCGCCGATCACCAATCTCGATGGCATCATCGGGGCGCTCTATGATCCGCTTGACGGTCATCTGGACCCGTCGGGCACGACCCATGCCTATGCGAAGGCCGCGCGCATGGGCGGCGCCACGATCGAGACCCATTGCATGGTGCGGGAAACCAACCAGCGCCCCGACGGAACCTGGGATGTCGTGACCGAAAAGGGCACCGTTCACGCCGAACATGTCGTCAATGCCGGTGGCCTGTGGGCGCGCGAGGTCGGCGCCATGGCGGGTGTCTACCTGCCGCTGCACCCCATGGAGCACCAGTATATCGTGACTGACGACATCGCCGAGATCTGCCAGCGCGATCACGAGCACCCGCATGTCATGGACCCTGCCGGCGAATCCTATTTGCGACAGGAAGGGCGCGGATTGTGCATCGGCTTTTACGAACAGACCTGCCGCCCGTGGGCCGTGGACGGCACGCCATGGGGTTTCGGGCATGAATTGCTGCCTGACGATTTCGACAAGATCGGAGACAGCATCGAATTTGCCTACAAGCGATTTCCCGTTCTCGCCTCGGCGGGCGTCAAGTCGGTCATTCACGGGCCATTCACCTTTGCGCCCGACGGCAATCCGCTCGTCGGTCCGGTGCCGGGGCTGCGCAACTACTGGTCGGCCTGCGGTGTCATGGCGGGGTTCAGCCAGGGTGGCGGCGTCGGGCTGATGCTGGCGCAATGGATGATCGAAGGCGAACCGGAACGCGACGTGTTCGCGATGGATGTCGCGCGCTTTGGCGGCTGGACAAGCCCCGGTTACACGCTGCCCAAGGTGATCGAGAACTATCAGAAGCGTTTCAGCGTCTCTTATCCGAACGAGGAACTGCCCGCAGCGCGCCCCAATCGAACCACGCCGATGTATGACATTTTCAGTGCAATGGGCGCGGTCTGGGGGCAGCAATACGGGCTCGAGGTTGCCAACTATTTCGCTCGGGATGGCGAACCCGCCTTTGAAACGCCCTCGTTCCGTCGTTCGGACGCTTTTGCCGCGATCGGGCGCGAGGTACGCGGGGTGCGCCACCGTGTCGGCATCAACGAGGTGCAGAATTTCGGCAAGTACCGCGTCACCGGATCGCGGGCGCGCGACTGGCTCGATCACATGATGGCAGGGCGCGTACCCCAACCGGGGCGGGTCAGCCTGTCGCCAATGCTGTCCCCCAGGGGGCGGCTGATCGGGGATTTCACGATCTCCTGCCTGTCGGATACGGAATTCCAGCTTACCGCGTCCTATGGCAGCCAGGCCTATCATTCGCGCTGGTTCGACAGGCATCGGCAAGATGGCGTGCGCGTCGAGAATATCAGCGATACCCGCACCGGGTTTCAGATCGCCGGCCCCGACTCCCGCGAAGTTCTGGCCGCCTGTACCAGGGCGGATGTCGATATGATCGGCTTTCTGGATGTGCGGCGCCTGACCATCGGCATGACCGACTGTATCGTGCAACGGCTGAGCTATACCGGTGATCTCGGTTACGAGATCTATTGCGACGCGATGGTGCAACGTGAGCTCTGGACAACGTTGTGGCAGGCTGGACAGGCACACGGGATGATCCCGTTTGGCATGCGGGCCATGATGTCGCTGCGGCTGGACCGGTTCTTTGGCAGCTGGTTGTCAGAATTTTCGCCGGACTACACGGCGGCGGAAACCGGGCTCGACCGTTTTATCTCGTTTGGCAAGGCGGCCGATTTCATCGGGCGCGCCGCAGCCGAGGCAGAACGCGCAAACGGCACCTCGCGCAAGCTGGCGGCGTTCGAGGTTGCGGCGGAAGATGCGGATGTGCATGGCTATGAGCCGATCTGGCTGGATGGGACCGTTCAGGGCTACTGCACGTCCGGTGGCTATTCGCACCATGCGCAGAAATCCATTGCCCTCGGTTTCCTGCCGACCGAACATATTTCCGGAGGGCGCGCCGTCGAGATCGAGATCCTCGGTCAGATGCGGCCTGCGACCGTAATAACAAGGGCGCTTTTCGATCCGGATGGTACGCGCCTGCGCGGGTGATTGCACAGACGGTCGCCGGGGTTAGAATGACGGCATGAACATCCCTGTCACAGACATGCCGATCCTGCTGCTTGCTGCCGGGCAATCCTCGCGGATGCGCGGGGCTGACAAGCTGTTGCAACTTGTGGATGGCAAACCGTTGATCCGACGACAGGCCGACGTGGCGTTGGCAGTGACCCGCGGACCGGTGATCGTCGCCCTGCCCCCGGCACCTCACCCGCGTTACGACGCCCTGATCGGCGCGCAGGTCGAGAGCGTGCCGGTTGCCGACGCCGCCGAGGGTATGAACGCATCGTTGCGCGCCGGGTTCGCGGCGATGCCGGCGGGGGTCGATGCGGCGATGCTCCTGCTCTGCGATCTGCCCGACCTGACACCGGATGACCTTGCGCAGGTCGCGACGGCGCATGATCCGGACGGCGACACCCTGATCTGGCGCGGAACGACGCAGGACGGACGGCCCGGCCATCCGATCGTGTTTTCGGCACGGCTGTTCGAACAGTTCAGGAACCTGACAGGTGACGGCGGCGGGCGTGAGGTGGTGAAAGCCGCGGGCGCCCGCGTCGCCCATATCCCCCTGCCCGGAAACCGCGCCCGGCTGGATCTCGATACGCCCGAAGACTGGGCCGACTGGCGCGCGAAACGTGGCGCGCCCTAAAGCGTTTCGCGATTGACTTGAAACATCCGGTGTCACCGAACGCGTTGAAACCTCTGATTTCAGGCAGCGTCAGGTGAGTCAGGTTTATCGCGAAATGCCATAGCCGTTGACCTGCGGAGCCACGGCGCGGACAGGAAACCGGCGGATTGGAGTATGCATGAGCTGTGCGGATCGGCCCCGAGCCGTTTCCCGGGTGCAGCATTCAGGCAGTCCGGACGGCGGGACATATCCTGTTCCCAAGATATCGGGGCATGATAAACGACACGCCGCCCGGACAACTTGCACCTCTTCCCACTCACAAACGACCAATCGAACCCGCCCCCGTGAGTTCGACAAACCAAGGGAACTCGTACGCAACCTTGATAGCGAACCGCGCGATTCAGAAAAATGCTGACGATGTGCCAAACCGCGCATCTCGGCACCGAATTCTCGCGCGCAGCAGGCATTGCCAAACCCGCAATCGATCAACGGTTGTACTGCGGCGTCCCGCTACGCGCCCGGATCGCTGGCTTGCGAGAAAGCAGAGCAAACTTTCTCTTTTTTTCCAGAGTCATACAGGGCCGCCGGTCTCGGCGAATTTCTGCACCCTCCACACGCTGCGACTCTGCGCGCGGGACATGGCGGTTAATCTGCGCGACGATTGCAATCACTCGTTGTCGTTTCCGCATCATGGTCAATCCGGTGAGCGCAAGGAAATTGACCATGCACCATCGCTCTGCCGGCGTCTCGCATCCGCCGAATCGTCGCCCTGCCCCCGCATGACATAGCCGCGCAGCGATCAGTTCCGCAGCTTTGCCAGCTCTTCCGTTGCCCGCTGCACCGAGACTTCTCCCGACTCGGCAATCGCGCGCGCGACGGGTTCGACCTCGCCGCCTTCCGCACCGGCCAGAATCGCGATGTTGCGGGCGTGCAGCGTCATGTGCCCCTTCTGGATACCCTCGGTCGCCAGAGCGCGCAGCGCCGCCATGTTCTGTGCAAGCCCCACGGCGGCCGTCACCTCGGCAAGCTCCTGCGCGCGGCTCACGCCAAGCAACCGGATTGCCGCCTGCGCCGCCGGATGGGTCCGGGTGGCACCGCCCACCAACCCAAGCGCCATGGGCAGTTCCAGCGTCCCCACCAGCGCGCCGTCGCTGCCCCGCTCCCACCGCGACAGGCTCGTGTAACGCCCGTCGCGCGCCGCATAGGCATGGGCGCCGGCTTCGATTGCCCGCCAGTCGTTGCCGGTTGCAACAACCACCGCGTCGATTCCGTTCATGATGCCCTTGTTATGGGTCACGGCACGATAGGGATCGACGATGGCAAGGGCACAGGCCTCGACGATCCCCTGCGCCACGTCCTCACCGGCGAACCCGTCCATTGCCAGCGCCGCCGGTGTGATCTCGACCCGCGCGCGCACGAGCCTGCGATCTGCAAGGTTCGACAGGATGCGCAGCCGCACCTCGCCCCTGGCGATCTCGGCCACGCGCGGGGCCAGCGTCTCGGCCATCGAATTGACCGTGTTGGCCCCCATCGCATCGCGCACGTCGACCAGCAGGTGCAAGACAACCATCGGTCCGACCGGCGTGTCGTCGAACACCTGAACCTCGATATCCCTGCACCCCCCGCCCAGTTCGATCAGCACCTTGTCGCGCCGGTTCGCCATTTCGATCAGTTCGTCGCGCGCCGACAACAGGCGCTGGCGCGCGCCATACGGGTCATCCGGCCGCACCACCTGAAGCTGTGCCCGCATGATCGGTGCGTCGGACGATGTCAGAAATCCGCCGCATCCACGCGCAATGCGCGCCATATAGGACGCGGCGGCCACGACCGATGGCTCTTCCGTGACCATCGGCACGATGTAGTCCCGACCGTTCACCGTGAAATTCGTCGCGATTCCGAGAGGAAGCTCGTATGTCCCGATGACGTTCTCGATCATCCCGTCCGCCAGCGCGAGCGGTAACACATCCGAACCGGCAAGCGCCCTCTTGTCATCCTCGGAGAGCTGCGCCGCGCGGGCAACAGCCTCGCGACGGTCCGCCGGCGTCATGCTGCGCAGGTTCCTGATACGCGAGTTGCGGTCAGCCATCGGCACTATCCCCGGTCGCCGTCGTGTGATTGTCTGGTGCCATGCCTTCCGTCCCTGTGTTCCAAGCGCGCGCGATCACCGTCACAATGGCCGCATCCGGCGCGAGGGCAACAGAATTCTGGCCACATGTCGCGAACCGGGGTTCGGGAATGCAATCGTCCCCCGCCGACAAATCATTCAGTTCCGGGCTTTTGACCCCGTGCCCGGGTGCCTATAGTCCGCCTGCAAGCCGATGCTGCAAGCGACCGGCGAGGATGAGCATGACAGAGACACCAGCACAGCGCCAAAGCTTCAATATCCTGATCGTGGGTCAATCGGGCCGGTTGCAATACGAGGCGCTGTTGTTCGCCGCCTCGTTGAGACAATGCTCGCCGCAGTTCCGGGGCAAGCTTTTCGTTGCCGTTCCGCAGGCGGGCCCCAACTGGAGCAGCGATCCCGAAATCCGGAATATCGCCGTGCTGGACGCGCTCGAGCGCCTTGGTGTCACGATCCTGCCGTTTCAATCCGATGTCTTTGGCGAGACCTATCCGCAGGGCAACAAGATCGAGGCGTTGTTCGCACTGCCCCCCGACGCGCCCTTCGTGTTCTTTGACACCGACACGCTGATCACCGGCGACATCACCGGCGTGCCCTTCGATTTCGAGCGTCCGGGTGCGTCGCTGCGGTGCGAGGGGACCTGGCCGCAACCGACGCTGTACGGACCGCGCCATGACCGGATCTGGAAATCGCTCTACGACAAGTTCGGGCTCGATTTCCAAAGCAGCCTCGACACCACGCAACCGGATGATCACTGGCGGCGCTTCCTCTATTTCAACGCCGGATATTTCTTTGCGGCGCGGCCGCAGGAGTTCGCCCGGCGCTTTCTCGACTACGCCGTCGCCATCCGCGATGATCCGCCGCCCGAACTGATCTGTCAGAGCCTCGATCCGTGGCTGGATCAGATCGCGCTGCCGCTTGTCATTCATTCTCTCGGCGGTGGGCGCGACGCGCTGCCGTCCGGGTTTCTCGATGGGTCCGTCAGTTGCCATTACCGGATGTTTCCGCTGCTCTATGCCCGCGAAAGCGATCACGTGGTCGACGTCCTGCACAGCGTGGCCGCTCCGAACTGGATCAAGAAGGTTCTCAAGGGCCATGACCCGATCAAGCGCATGGTCTATCAGCGACGCGGCGAAAAGGTCCGCGCGCTGTTCAACCGCGACGCCCTGCCGCGCCGGGAGCAGATGATCCGCAACCGCATCAAGTCGGCGGGCTTCTGGATGCGCTAGGGTCCGTGGCCCAGCAGCGCGCTTCGGTCAGGCGCGCGGGCGGCTCCAGGGTTCGGCCCCCTGAACGTCGACGAATACCCGGTACACCGCGCGTGTGGCCGTGATGTACATACGCTGGCCGTCCGACCCGCCGAAACAGAGGTTGGAGACCACCTGTGGCACCAGTATCTTGCCCAGCATCGTTCCGTTCCGGTCAAAACAATGCACGCCATCCGCTGCCGACGACCACAGGTTGCCGAGCACATCGCACCGCATTCCGTCCGGCAGTCCGTTGTCTATCTCGGCGAGCGGCTCTTGCTCGTGCAACGTCCCGTCTTCGACGGCAAAGCGCCGGATCACCGATGGCACGGCGTCATCATGGCTCGATCCGCTCTCAGCGATATAGAGCGTCTTTTCGTCAGGCGAAAAGCACAGCCCGTTGGGTTGGCTGAAATCACTGACCACCACCCGCAGATCTCCTTCGGGCGAGAGGCGGAACACATTGCGACATGGTTGCTCGGGGGCTTTGCGATACCCCTCGAAATTGGAGATTCGCCCATAGGTGGGATCGGTGAACCAGACCGCCCCGTCCGAACTCACCACCACGTCATTGGGCGAGTTCAGCGGCTTGCCCTCATACCCATCTGCAAGCACGGTGAGCGATCCGTCATGTTCGGTGCGCACCACGTCGCGCTTGCCGTGCCTGCATCCGACGAGCCGGCCCTGCCTGTCACGGGTGTTGCCGTTGTTGAACCCCGAAGCCGCGCGAAACACCGAAACGCCGTCGCTCTCGGACCAGCGCATGATCCGCTGGCTCGGAATGTCCGAAAACAGCAGGCAATTGTGATCACCGAACCACACCGGGCCCTCGGTCCAGGTGAAACCGTCGGCAATCATGTCGAGCGTCGACATCGGATGCACCATCTCGGCGAAGCGGTCGTCATGGATTTCCAGATGTGGCGGAAAGGTGATCATGTTCGGGCCCTCCTCGTACTGGCGGCGATGACGATGGCGATGATGATGGCCCCGGTCAGCACGTTGCGCGCCCCCGCGCCAGCGCCATAGCTGTTGAGCATCGAGACCACGAGAAACATGAAGAGTGCGGCGCCCCAGACACCTGGCACGTTGGAGTTGCCACCGGCGATGGAGCTGCCCCCGATGACCACGACGGCGATCGACATCAACAGGTATTCCGCCCCCATGTTGAGCGCCGCGCCGCCGGAGAAGCTGGCCAGCAGGTAGCCGGTCAGGGCTGCGAACATCGCGACCGCGACATAGGTGCACGCCCGCACCAGTTCCACCGGCACCCCGGCAAGCCGCGCGGCGCGCAGGTTCTGACCCGTCGCCAGCAGCCAGCGCCCGGCAACCGCGCGTTCGAGCAGCACCCAGACCGCGATCGCGAGGGCCAGCCCCACCCAGGCCACGTTGGGCATGCCCAGGAATCGCCCGGTGGCGAAATCCGCCAATCCTTCGGGTGGCTTGATCCGCAAGCCACGGTTCGACCAGATTGCCAGCGACTGATAGACCAGCGACGCCGCCAGCGTCGCGATGATCGGCGGCAGGCGCAACAGGAAGATCAGCGCGTAATTCGCGATCCCTGCTGCCGCCCCGACGCCAAGAGCGATTGCAAGCCCGGCAAACGCCGTTCCCGGTTCGCCCCCCATCGCCTTGAGCGCAAGCGTCGCGGCAAGTGTCATCGTTGCCGGGATCGACAGGTCGACATTGCCGGGCCCAAGGGTGATGACCAACATCTGGCCAAGGCCGACAATTGCGGCGAAGGCACCGAAAGACAGCGCCGCATAGGCCAGTTCGCCCGCGCCCCGCCCCCCGGTCAGCCCGAGAATGAGCGCGAAGGCGGCGGCGGCAGCCAGCCATGACCAGAGCCAGGGTTTCGCGAGAATGGTCATGTCCCTGCCCCCTTCCGGCTGAAGATCAGGCGTGCGGTCAGCACCAGGATAAGGATTGCGCCCTGCGCGCCGATCTGCCAGTCCGGCGACAGGCGCATGAAGCTCAGGAAACTCGCCGCGAGCGTCAGGGTCAGCGCACCGATCACGGCGCCCGCGGGGCTGACCTTGCCGCCGGTGAATTCACCACCGCCCAGGATGACTCCGGCGATGGACAGAAGCGTATAGCGCAGCGCGATATTGGCATCCGCCGAAGTGGTGAGCCCGACAAGCGCCATCCCCGCAAGCACACCAAACAATCCCGCCAGACCATAGGCGAGCGCCTTGAGCCAGATTACCGGCCAACCCGCCCGTTGCACCGACCGGGCATTGCCACCGACGCCACGCAGCACCGTTCCGATGCCCGAGCGGACGATCAGCAGATGCGTCACAGCGGCGATAATGATCGGGGCGACCACCGCCATCGGGGCAAAGGGAGGCTTGACCGTCATAAGGGCGCGCAACCAGCCGGGGCTGACTCCACCCGGCAAGGGCAGGATGAACAGCGCCAGCCCGCCCCAGACAAAGGACATGCCCAGCGTCACGACAATCGCCGGAAGTTCGAACGCGTGGATCATCGCTCCGAGCAGCGCATAGGACAGGATCAGCGCCAGCAGGATCGCCAGACCGAGTATTGGCGCATCGTTCAGAAATGTCGCGGTGACGCAGGCGGCGAGACTGACAAAAGTGCCCAGCGACAGGTCAATGTCATTCACCATGATGATCATCATCTGTGCAATCGTCGCCAACGCGATCGGCACGGCGAGGTTGAACAGCAGGTTCAGACCAAAGTAACTCATCGCGCGGGGCTGCATGTAGAACGTGGCCGCGAGCAGCACCGCCAGCGAGACAACGGGAAGGATGATCCTGTGGCGCAACAGGATGTTCATGACGCCTCCTGCATCGCGAAGGACGCCTGCAGAATTTTCTCTTCGGTGATGTCGGCGCCGCTCAGTTCGGCGCTGATCTCGTCATTGCGAAAGACGAATACCCGGTCGCATTGGCAAACCTCTTCGGTTTCGGTCGAATACCACAGGAATGTCCTGCCTTTTGCCGCCTCGTCGCGGATCATCGCGTAAACATCCTGCTTGGTGCCCACGTCGACACCGCGCATGGGGTCGTCCATGATGACGACCGGGGCCGGAGAGGCCAGTGCACGGGCAAACAGCGCCTTTTGCTGGTTGCCGCCGGACAGGGACAGGATCGGGTTGGTGACGTCATAGGTGCGGATGCCGATACGCCGTCTCCAGTTTTCCGCGATCCCGGCCTCGGCCTGCCGCTCTACCAGCCCACCGCGCGCGCATTGGCGCAGAACCGAAATCGAGATGTTGCGCAGGATCGACCACAGCGGCAACACCCCGTCACGCTGGCGATCGCCCGCCACGAAGGCGGCGCGGGCTGTCCGATCGGCGCGCCACGCAGAGGATTGCGACAGGTAGAGCTGCGCCAGCGCCTCGGCCTGACCATGTCCGGCAAGTCCTGACAATCCGACAATCTCGCCCTTGCGTGCGGCAAGCCCCTGCCCGGTTCGCAGAATTTCGGGGCCGAATTCCCGCGCGGTCACGGCGACATCACCCGCCTCTGGCGCAACATGGCCCATCGCGTCAACCAGCCCCTTCCGCGTAAAGTCGTCCGCCTCACCTTCGGCGACCACCTTGCCGTCCTTGAGCACCACGATCCGGCTTGCTACCTCAAAGACTTCGCCAAGCATGTGGGAAATGAAGATCACGGCACCACCGCCCGCGCAGAACCTTCCGACATGAGTCAGCAACTGATCCGCGATCCCTGCATCCAGTGAGGAGGTCGGCTCGTCCAGAATGACCAGTCGTGCCATAGAGCCGCGCGGCGCAAAACCGATGGCGATCTCGACCATCTGACGTTGCGCGATCGACAGGGTGTCAACCTCGGCATCGGCGTCGATCCCGTGTCCGGGAAAGATGGTATCAAGGCTCTGCCGTATCTCCGCGCGCGCCGCACGCCGCCAGTTCAGCCCGGAAAGCGACGTATGAGAAATCCGCAGATTTTCCGCTACCGTCAGGTTCGGGCAGAGCGACAGTTCCTGAAACACCGAGCGCACCCCGGCCGCGAGCGCGGTTTCCCCCACACCAAATCCAATCGTGCCCGAGGTCGGGGCAAAGCCACCGTTGATCAGGTTGACCAGCGTCGACTTGCCCGCGCCATTATGGCCGACCAGCCCGATGCAATCGCCCGGGTTGACGGCCAGGCTGACACCATCAAGCGCACGGACGGGGCCGAAATGCCTGGCCGCGTCGACGAGCGCAACGATCGGGCGGCTCTCATGGTCCGACATGTGCGCTCCATTTCATGTTGAACACCTGCCGGCGGACCGGCTCCGACTCCGGCCCAGGGATCACCTGGCGCTGGCGATCACCTGCTGCGCATCTTCCAGCGAATATGTCACGTTGGCCACCGACCCTTCCGGCGTCGTCGCGAGAGCCTCGTCAAGCGTGTCTTGCGTGATCTTGAGGAACGGCACGGTCAGTTCCTTGGCCACGTCCTCGCCGTCCAGCACCTGTTGTGCCACCCAGAAGGCCAGCGAGGCAACGCCCGGCGCAATCGACAGCGACAGCGTTTCATAGCCGTTGGCGTCGCGCTGCTCGGCCCACCATTTCAGTTCATCCTGACGGTTGCCCAACACGATCAGAGGTGTCGGCCGATCCGCCGCTCTGAAGGCCTGCGCCGTCCCGTAGCCATCGCCACCCTGGGTCACGACGCCGACGATATCCGGCAAGGAGGGCAGGATTCCCGCAACGGCTTTCTGTGCCACATCCTGCGCCCAGTCGCCATGTACCGATCCGACGATGTCGAACTGCGAATGCTCGGCCACACCCTCGTGAATTCCCTTGGAGATTTCGTCATCGACGAAAACACCTGCCAGCCCGCGAATTTCCAGAAGATTGCCGCCATCCGGCAGGCGTGTGGCGAGATAATCGACCTCCTCGCGCCCCATCGCTGCAAAGTCTACCGCGATCCGCCAGGCGCAGGGTTCGGTGACGATGCCGTCAAAGCTGACCACGGTGACGCCCGCATCACAGGCCTCTTTCACCGCACCGTTCAGCGCCGTCGGCGAGGCCGCGTTCAGGATGATCGCGTCATAACCCTGCAGGATCATGTTCTGGATCTGCGCCGCCTGTTCCGTCGCCTGATTCTCCGAAGTTGTATAGGCATCCGCAGCCGCCACCACGCCATCGGCCACTGCCTGCTTTCCAGTGCTTTCAAAGGTTTCCAACATGGCCTGCCGCCATGAATTTCCCGCATAATTGTTGGACAGTGCAATCCGCTTGCCCGACGTGTCCGCCTCGGCCAGCCCCGCAATCAGCGCCAGCCCCGCTGCACTGAACAGCATCATTGAATTCGTCATGTTTCCCTCCCTGCTGCAAACGCATCCTGCGCTGCATACCGGCCCGCGACGGGCTCGGGTGCGGCGATCATGTTGCCCGGCCCCGTGCTTGTAAAGGCGACCTCCCGCAGAGATCTTGCGGGTTCCCGCAACGCGGTTACGGTCAACCGTGTTCCCTTTTCGCCCCGACCTTGCCAGAATTGCAGACACGCGCAACGCGATGGGAGGAGATCATGACCTTTGCCGTGCAGAGCCCCGCAAGGGACAACGTGTTTCTGCGCATCTCGGCACATCTGGCCGAACGTACCGACATCGCGTCGGCCCTCGAGGCCGTGGCCGACGAGATCGCCGAGGTCATCCCCTTTACCCATGCGGATCTCTGTCTCAACGACCGGCCAGGATGGCTCTCGAGCTACGAGGTCGGCATCCAGACCCGATGGTCGCGCACGTCCACGCGGGTCGAAACCTCGCCCATCCGCGATCTGATCACCGGCAAATGCGATTTCATGCTGTGCCAAGACGCCATGAGGGATCCCCGCCAGACCTACCGGGGCGCGTGCTCGGAACCTATCCTGAACCACCGGATGCGTTCGCGCGTTCATGTCCTGATGAAGGTGATGGGTCAGCCGATCGGCACTTTGAATATCTCACACTCGACCGCCGGACTCTATGATCTCGAAACCGTGCGGCGGGCGCAACATGTGGCCGACGTGCTGTCGCCATATTTTCACGCGCTGCACATCGCCGAACAGGCCAGGCGCGACACCCAGGTGCGCCAGGAAGCGCAGGCACGCGAGGAAGGTTTGCGGCGCGACGCACTGGAATTGACCCAGACACTCGAACAGGAACGCCAGCGCATCGGGATGGACCTGCATGACCAACCGCTTGCGGAGCTCACGCGGCTGCTGCGCGAGATCGCCGCGGACACGGCATTGCCCAGGGACCAGCTCGAAGAGCGGATCAGGGAAGTGATCGATGACCTGCGGCGGATCATAGATACGGCCGTGCCGACCCTGCTCGAACTGTTCGGTTTTGTTCACGCCGTCCGCGTTCATCTGGAACGCGCGATCGGTTCGCAACGGATCGGGATCACCGTCACCGACGCGACACAGGGCGCACCCGACCGCCTTGACCCGACCGTCCGCACCGCGTTGTTCCGAATCGCGCAAGAGGCGATCAACAACGCCGCACGCCACTCCGGCGCCGACCATATCGAGATCCGGATCGAGCCGGCGGCCACGCATGGGCTCGTTCTTTCGATCCGTGACAACGGCTGCGGAATTCCCGTGAAACCGGGGCGCACCTCGGGCCTCGCGCATATGCGCACCCGCGCACGGCTGATCGCGGCCGATCTCGACCTGCTAGATGACGGCGGATGTACCGTGCGCGTGATGCTCGGAGAGCGGTCATGAAGGTGCTGATCGTCGAGGACGACCAGTTCCATGCAACATACCTTCACGACGCTTTGGCCGAAGCCCTGCCCGAGGTCACGGAGATCCTGCACGCCGCCGACGGGTCCGAGGGCGAGGCTGCGGCGCGACTGACCGGCATCGATGCCATCGTGATGGACCTTCAGATGACACATCGCAACGGGATCGAGGCCGCCCGCACGATCTGGGCCGAACGGCCACAAAGCCGGATCCTGTTCTGGTCGAACTACGCCGACGACGCATATCTGCGTGGCATTGCCCAGGTCGTTCCGGAAGACAGCGCTTATGGCTACGTGCTCAAGACCGCCTCGCGGGCGCGGCTCAAGCTGGCATTGCGGGCGGTGCTCCTTGAGGGGCAGATCATGGTCGATCGCGAGATTCACCGTTTGCAGAGGCGCAGCGCCTCGCCGCGCGGCCGGCTCGACGAAAGCGAATTCGACGTTTTGGTCGACCTTGCGCTCGGACTTCAGGACAAGCTGATCGCCGAGCGGCGCGGCATGTCGCTCAGAACCGTCCAGAACCGGCTTTTGTCTCTGTATGAAAAGCTGGGCGTGGCGTCAGGCACAGACGAGGCCCTGACGCTGAACAAGCGTGTGCGCGCGCTCAACCGTGCACTGGTCACACACACCATCAATATCGAAACCCTGGAAGCAGCACAGCGCGATCTGGACAACTGGCTCGCCAGCCGGAATTGACTCGGACGCCGCTCGCGAGACCGCAGATGACCCGGCTTGGGCACACGGTCGCGGTGGAGCGGACATTCCTGCTTCAAGACAACGAAGGTATTGGCGGACCCAGTAGGATTCGAACCTACGACCTTCGCCTTCGGAGGGCGACACTCTATCCAGCTGAGCTATGGGTCCGCGTTGTGCCCTGACCTTCGGAGAACCATCGGTGATGCTTCGCCTCGAGATTCGAGCGGCGTATTTCGTATTGGCGGCGCCCCATGTGGATCACGCTGCACTTGCGGGATCTATACCCGGGCGTCGCCGGACCCGCAACGGGAAACTTCATGCGGATTTACGCGAAGAGTTCGTGCGCGAGTTCCAGCGCCTCCACCAGCGTATCCACCTCCTCTTCGGTGTTGTAGAGCCCGAACGAGGCCCGGCAGGTGGCCGTGAGACCGAGATGATCCATCAGGGGACCGGCACAATGGTGCCCTGCCCGCACCGCGACACCGCGCTTGTCGAGGATCGTCGAGATGTCGTGCGCATGCGCGGCCCCGTCCAGCGTGAACGAGAAAATCGCCGCCTTGTCCGGCGTGGTGCCCTGTACCTGAAGCCAGTTCAGCCCGTCGAGCCGTGTTCGCGCATAGTCGCGCAGCCGATCCTCGTGGGCGGCCACATGTTCCATGCCGAGCTCCATCAGGTATTCCAGCGCAACCCCCAGGCCGATGGTCTGCACGATACCTGGCGTTCCCGCCTCGAATTTCATCGGAGGATCGTTGTAGACGACGGCATCCTTGCTGACTTCCTTGATCATGTCGCCGCCGCCCATGAAGGGGCGCATTTCCGCGAGGCGATCGGATTTGACATAGATCGCCCCGGATCCCGAGGGGCCATAGAGCTTGTGACCGGTGATCGCGTAGAAGTCGCAGCCAATGTCCTGAACATCCACCGGCATGTGCACCGCCGCCTGGCTGCCATCGATCAGCACCGGCACGCCCATTGCCTGCGCCGCTCGGGTGATGGTCTTGACGTCGACCCGCGTGCCCAGAACATTCGACAGCTGCGTGATCGCCACCAACCTAGTGCGTGGCGTGATCGCATCGATCACCGCCTGCGGGTCCAGTGCGCCGGCGGCATCGACATCCACCCATTTGAGCACGACGCCTTTCCGCTCGCGCAGAAAATGCCAGGGCACGATATTTGCGTGGTGCTCCATGACCGACAGCAGGATTTCGTCGCCCGCCTCAAGGCGCGGCATGGCCCAGCCGTAGGCGATCATGTTGATCCCTTCGGTGGTGCCGGAATTCAGTACGATCTCATCTTCGGAGGCCGCGTTGAGAAACCGGGCGACGGTGCCGCGCACCGCCTCGTATTTCTCGGTCGACAGGTTGGACAGGTAATGCAACCCGCGGTGGACATTGGCATATTCCTCGGCATATCCACGCGTCACCGCGTCGATGACCACCTGCGGTTTCTGCGCCGACGCACCGTTGTCCAGATAGGTCAGCGGCTTGCCGTTGACCTCGCGCGACAGGATGGGAAACTCGGAGCGGATCTTTTGAACGTCATACATTGGCGGATAATCCTGAAGTTGGCCCCCCGAACAGGGAGATGAGCAGGGTCAGACCCAGCAGGATCGCCGCGGTCGAGGCGACAAGTACACCGGCAGATTTCGGCAGGGACTCCAGCCGATGCGCCTGGTTGACAAAATGCACCAGGATATAAAGCCCGTAGATTGACGCGGCAAAGACGAGCAGCGCCGAAAGCGCCGGGACCGTCATGATCAGCACGATGACAATCACCATCAGCACAACGCGCAGCCCCTGGAGCCAGAGGATCGCCAGCATGATCTCATCGAGCGTTCCGGTGCCCCCCATCAAACGCCCGGTCCAGTACAGCGCGTAGATGCTCAAAAGCAGCCCGCCGGCCACCAGAACCGTGTAGAGCGAGGGCACAAGGAACACTTCGGGCAGTGGTGACGGACCGGGAACCAGAAGGTTCGTAAGGGCAAAAAGCAGGCCATTGAGAACGGCGACAAGCGCCAGCCCTGTCCAAAGCGCCTCGCGCGGGACGCTCAGACCGAGCAGGAGGCGCGCCGCTTCTGCCGGAGACTTGATGGTCAACACGACAAGGTCACGCAGGAAGGACGGCGTCATGATACAGGTTCCTCTGCTTGCAGCAGGCTGGCAATCCAAAACCAGGCAAAAACGACAATCCAGATCAATCCGACCGCCTGCAAGCCCGGCCCCGGACCGATAAACCCGGCCACCAGCCCATGCAAGAGCAACACGGGAGTCGAGGCCAGAAACGACCAGAACAAGGCGAGCCGTGCACCATACCAGCTCCCCTTCCCGCCGATCAGTCGCGCGATCAGATGGCTCAGGGCCGCGAGGGCATAGAGCAGCAGCGGCGCAAGGAATATCCAGCCAAGCAAGGCCCCGCCCAGAAGCATGTTGAGCTCCTGCCCGGTCAGATGCGCCTCGCGCGACAGGCGCGGCATCTGCGCGATGAACACGATCAGGCAGGCCCCCATGAGAATGACAAGCGCACGATCCTCGCGCTCGCCCATCGCCAGCAACCGCCGCATGACACGGCGCGGACCGCGATAGGTGGCCGTGATGTCCGACGTCACCGACATCAGCGGCGGCGCGCCAGCCAGTTTTCCAGTCGCGTCACGATATCCTCGGCAAGCTGCTTGTTCTCGATCTCGTCCACCGCCTCGGCAAGAAACGCGAGGGTCAGCAGGTCGGTCGCAGTGCTTTCAGGCACGCCGCGCGAGCGCAGATAGAACAACGCCTCTTCATCGATGGCACCGCTGGTCGAACCATGAGAACAGGCGACGTCATCGGCATAGATTTCCAGCTCGGGCTTGGCGAGGAACTGGCTGTCGCCATCCAGCAGGAGTGACTGGCTGATCTGATAGCCGTCGGTTTTCTGAGCCCCCGCCTTGACGAGAATCTTGCCCTGGAACACACCGGTCGCACCGTTCCGAAGCACCTTCTTGAAGACCTGACGGCTCTCGCAGTTCACCGCGTCATGGGTGATGAACACCGTGTCATCATGGTGGAATTCACCGTCTCCGACGCAGGCGCCCGCCACATGGGCAATGGCATCGTCGCCGGTCAACTCGATCACGCATTCATTGCGCGTCAGCACGCCGTTGACCGTCAGGGTAAAGGACTTGAATACCGACTCCTGCCCCAACCGCGCGAACATGTGGGTGACGGCCTTGCGTTCATGATCGCGTCCCTGCGCGCGGACATGGTGCAGGGTGCCACCGTCGGCGATATCGACCTCGGTACAATGATTGAACCGCGCCGCCGCGGGTCCGGTTTCAAGCAGCGTCAGTTCCGCGCCGCTCTCGACCCGCAGAAGATGGTGCATGATCGCATCGGAACTCTCTGATTCATGACGATAAACCAGGCTGATCGGCTTGCTCGGCCTGCCGGTCACATGGATGACGATCCCATCGCTCGCAAAGGCCGTGTTCAGCGCGGCAAAGGGACGCTCGACCGGCTTCTGGCCCGCTGCCTCCAGCTCGCCGTAGAGCGACTTGGCCCAGTGAATGTCGGAGGCACCGATATCCGCCAGCCGTTCGATCGTCACGTTGTCCAGCGACAGGTCGTCGGACGCCTCGGCATCGAAGACCCCGTCGACGAAAACGACTTTCAGGCTGTCGATCTCGTCAAAGACCGGGCTTTCACCGCTTTCGAGCAGCGCGGCCTGCGGCGCGGCCGCATCAAGCAACATGTCGGGCCGTGTGTATTTCCAGTATTCATCCCGCCGTTGCGGCAGGCCCATCGAGGTCACGCGGCCCAGGGCCTCGCGCCGGTTGCTCTCGATCCAGCCGCCGGTCGGCAGCGCGAGACCCGCGAGGCGCGTGTCGGTCGCGCTTTGCTTCTGCTCGGGCAATGCCATTACGCCACCTCGGACAGGATGTCGGAATAGCCGTTATGCTCGACTTCGAGCGCCAGTTCGGGACCACCCGACTTCACGATGCGGCCGTCCGCCATGATATGCACGACGTCGGGTTTGATGTGATCCAGAAGTCTTTGATAATGCGTGATAACCAGGAAGCCGCGGCCCTCGCTGCGCAGGGCGTTCACGCCCTCGGACACCAGTTTCATCGCGTCAACGTCAAGACCGCTGTCGGTCTCGTCGAGGATGCACATCCGGGGTTCAAGCATCGCCATCTGCAGGATCTCGTTGCGCTTTTTCTCGCCACCGGAAAAGCCCACATTCACCGGACGCTTGAGCATCTCGGCGTCGATCTTCAGCGCCTTGGCCCGCTCGCGCACCAGTTTGAGGAAATCGGCGGCACTCATCTCTTCCTCGCCGCGCGCCTTGCGTTGGGCGTTCACTGCGGTGCGCAGAAAGGTCATGTTGCCCACACCCGGAATTTCAACCGGATACTGGAACGCCAGGAACAGGCCGGCGGCGGCGCGCTCTTCGGGTTCCAGATCGAGCAGGTCCTGATCGCCCAGCGTCGCGCTGCCGTCAGTGACTTCATAGCCGTCACGGCCGGACAGCACATAGGACAGGGTCGATTTGCCGGACCCGTTCGGCCCCATGATCGCATGCACCTTGCCCGCCTCGACCGTCAGGTCGACACCCTTGAGGATCTGCTTGTCTTCTTCTTCAAGTTTCACATGCAGATTCTTGATTTCCAACATTATTCTATTCCTTGCGTCTCTGCAGCGACGGGCGCCGCCATATATCCTGCCGTCAGCCGATCACCACTGCGGTGCCCGAAGCGGACACCATCAGCATCGATTTACCAACGACCTCGTAATCCAGATCAACCCCGACCACGGCATTTGCACCTTTTTCGGCGGCACGCTCTTCCAGTTCGCGCAGCGCGGTATCGCGGGCGTGCTGCAACTTGCCTTCATAGGCGCCCGAGCGCCCGCCGACGACATCGGTGATCGAGGCGAACATGTCGCGCACCACATTGGCACCCATGATGGCCTCGCCCACGACGATGCCCTTGTAATCCGATATCCGATGGCCTTCGACAGATGGCGTGGTTGTGATGATCATGTTCTCTCCTGAATGGCTCCGGGGCGCGCCGGTCCGGTGTTGCTAGCCAACCGACCCCTCAAGCGAAATCGCCACCAGTTGCTGCGCTTCCATCGCGAATTCCATCGGCAGCGCCTGAAGCACGTCCTTGCAGAACCCGTTGACCACGAGCGCGACGGCCTCTTCCTCGTCCATGCCCCGGCTGCGGCAATAGAACAGCTGATCGTCATCCACCTTTGACGTCGTCGCTTCGTGTTCGACGCGGGACGAGTTGTTCTTGACCTCGATATAGGGAACGGTGTGCGCTCCGCATTTGTCGCCGATTAGCAACGAGTCGCACTGGGTATAATTCCGCGAATCCCTGGCCTTGGGATGCATCGACACCAGACCGCGATAGGTGTTCTGGGCAACGCCTGCACTGATCCCCTTGGAAACGATGCGAGACTTGGTGTTCTTGCCCAGATGCACCATCTTGGTGCCGGTGTCCGCCTGCTGGTGGTTGTTGGCGATGGCGATCGAATAGAATTCGCCCTGGCTGTCGTCGCCGCGCAGGATGCAGGACGGGTATTTCCAGGTCACCGCACTTCCGGTTTCGACCTGCGTCCACATCACCTTGGAGCGGTCGCCGCGGCAATCGGCGCGCTTGGTGACAAAGTTATAGATGCCGCCCTTGCCGTTCTCATCGCCGGGGAACCAGTTCTGAACGGTGGAGTATTTCACCTCTGCGTCTTCCTCGACGATGATTTCCACCACCGCCGCGTGCAGTTGCGCGATGTCGCGGGCCGGCGCGGTGCACCCTTCGAGATAGGACACATAGCTGCCCTTGTCCGCGATGATCAGCGTGCGTTCGAACTGGCCGGTGTTTTCGGCGTTGATGCGGAAATAGGTGCTCAACTCCATCGGGCAGCGCACGCCCGGCGGCACGTAAACGAACGAGCCATCCGAGAACACCGCGCTGTTCAGCGTGGCATAGAAATTGTCACTGACCGGCACGACGCTTCCGAGATATTTCCTGACCAGTTCGGGATGTTCACGGATCGCTTCGGAAATCGAGCAGAAGATCACCCCTGCCTTTTTCAGTTCCGCCTGGAACGTGGTACCCACGGACACCGAATCAAACACCGCATCCACCGCCACCTTGCGCCCTTCCGCAGGGACCGCCTCGGCACCTTCGACCCCGGCAAGGATCATCTGTTCCTTGAGCGGGATACCCAGCTTTTCATAGGTTGCCAGCAGCTTGGGATCGACCTCGTCCAGCGACTTGGGCTTGACCTCCATGCTCTTGGGGCGGGCATAGTAATATTGATCCTGAAAATCGATCTCCGGGTAATCGACCATGGCCCAGTCGGGCTCTTCCTTTTGCAACCAGCGCTCGTAGGCCGCGAGCCGCCAATCGGTCATCCACTGGGGTTCCTCATTCTTCTGAGAGATCAACCGCACGATGTCCGGCGTCAGCCCCTTGGGGGCGTACTCCATTTCGATCTCGGTTTCCCAGCCGTATTTATAGGCCCCGCCAACCTCGCGCACGGCATCCACCGTGTCCTGATCGACACCTTCCTTGACTTGTGTCTGGTCCACCATGGTCATGGGCACTCTCCTTCACTCACGCCGCGCGGGCGCGAAATTTCTGTTCCTTTTCCAACCATGCATCGGCAAAGCGAAGCACGTCGGTTTCCGTTGTTTCCAGCCCCAGCGAAACGCGGATCGCGCTGCCTGCGGTGATGTCGTCATATCCCATCGCGCCCAGCACCCGGCTCGCCTTGGCCTTGCCGCTGGAACATGCGGAACCGGCGCTGATGGCAAAGCCGGCCAAGTCCATCTGCATGACCTGGGTCTCGCCTTTCCAACCGGGGCTGGAGAAACACAAAGTGTTCGGAAGTCTTGCCGCGCCTATTCCGACAAAAATAGTATTCTTTGCCGCGGCCACAAGGGCATTTTCTAGAATATTTCTAAATTCATCGACGCGCGCCCAGGCACCATCTGCAACATCACGCGCCGCCGCTTCGGCCGCGGCTCCGAACCCGGCGATTCCGATGACATTCTCGGTGCCGGACCGACGCCCCATTTCCTGCCCGCCACCACGAATCTGCGCAGCCAGTTCGGTGCCCCGTCGGATCACGAGCGCGCCGACCCCCTTTGGCCCGCCCAGTTTGTGGGCCGAGATCAGCGCCATCTGCGCCCCCATCTCGTCGAAGAAAACCGGAATCTTGCCAAACGCCTGCGTCGCGTCCACCACCGCGAGCCCGTCCGGCAGAGATTGCAACATCCCGGTCTCGGAATTCGCAAGTTGCAACACCGACGCCGATGGCGCGGGCACGGCCACCTGCCCCGATTCGGCAACTGGCAGGGTGTCGTCCACCCATGCGGCCACCGCATCATGCTCGATCGCCGCGCCGTGCAAATCGCGCCCCTTGCACGCCAGCGCCGCGGCCTCGGTCGCGCCCGACGTGAAGACGATATCGGCCCCCTCGGCCCCGAAGGCGCTCGCAACCTGTGCGCGCGCCCTCTCGATCAGCGCCTTGGCCGCGCGCCCCTCGGCATGTACGCTCGACGGGTTTCCGACCACATCCATGGCCGCGATCATTGCCGCCCGCGCCTCCGGACGCAGCGGCATGGTCGCGTTATGATCGAGATAGGTCCGGGTCATTCATCAACCACGTCAAACAGGCTTGGCACAGCCGGGCATGGGGCCAGATCGTTGCGCACCACGTCGGACAATCGGGTCTGGTGCAGGAACACGTAGACATGCGCGCTCATGCTTTCCCAGAGCCGGTTGGTCAGAGATTGCGCGCGACTGCCCGAAGAGGCGCCCGACGCGCCCGCCCCCTTGTGCATCGCGTCGACCGTTTCATCGACCGCCGCCAGCACATCGACAACACGGATATCGGTCGCCGGCTTGGCCAGGCGATATCCGCCGCCCGGACCACGTACCGATTGCACGAGTTCGGCCCGGCGCAGCTTGACGAACAACTGCTCGAGGTAAGGCAGTGAAATGTTCTGGCGCTGCGAAATATCCCCCAGCGTCACAAGCGCATCCTCGGGTTGCAGCGCGATATCGACAAGCGCAGCCATTGCGTACCTGCCTTTGGTCGATAGTTTCATTATCACTCCCCCGCGAGGCCGACATTTGCGCGAAATCATTGACGTTTGCGCGCCCAATGCGTATGTGCCCACACACACGAGGCAACGCTCGCGCGCCCAATTAGAACCGTTCTAAGGTGGCCTAGCGAATTCGTCAAGAATTTCGCTGCACCTGAGCAGAAACAGACAGGACTTACCGCCCAATGCCCGAGGTCATCTTTCCCGGACCCGATGGCCGCCTTGAAGGCCGTTACCACCCCCAAAAGGAGAAGGACGCGCCAATCGCCATCGTGCTGCATCCACATCCGCAATTTGGCGGGACGATGAACAACAAGGTTGTCTATAACCTGCACTATGCCTTCTATAACATGGGCTTTACGGTTCTGCGCTTTAATTTCCGCGGCGTCGGGCGCAGCCAGGGTGAATACGATCAGGGAATCGGCGAATTGTCGGACGCGGCAAGCGCGCTGGATTATCTGCAGTCGATGAACAACAACTCCAAGCATTGCTGGGTCGCGGGCTTTTCCTTTGGCGCCTGGATCGGGATGCAGCTGTTGATGCGCCGCCCGGAAATCACCGGTTTCATCAGCGTCTCGCCACCTGCGAACATGTACGATTTCTCGTTTCTGGCCCCCTGCCCGTCCTCGGGTCTCATCATCAACGGCAGCGCCGATCGCGTCGCGCCGCCTGCGGACACCGTATCGCTGGTGAACAAGCTGCACGAGCAAAAGGGAATCACGATCACGCATCAGGAAATCGAGGGCGCGGATCATTTCTTTCAGGAGCCGCACATGGACACCATGATCGGCAATGTCAGCGATTACGTGAAGCGCAGGCTGACGGAAACCTCGCGCTGAGCGCGCACATCGCGATGAGTACCCTGGAAACCATAGCCGCCAAGCTCGCCGACGACACGATCGAGGCGATGCGGATCACCGGTGATGACCGGCTCTATGTCGAGATCGGCGACCTGATCGGGGCCTCGTCGCAGACACTGGAAGAGACATACCTCACGGCGATCCGGGTCCGTCTCGCCGAACGGTCGGCCCGCAGGCTCCTGAATGGCAGGGTCGCCGCCGCCAGGGAAACCGCAACCGGAAAAGCTCAGGGATGAGCGAGCGTCTGGACGCGCAGATCGCGTTCCTGCGCGAGGCGGACAAGCTGAAATCCGTTCTGCGCGCCTCGCGGCTGATCGACGGTTCACGGCGCGAGAATTCGGCCGAGCACAGCTGGCACATCATGCTCTATGCTCTGGTGCTCTCGGATCAGGCCGGCCCGGACGTCGACATCAACCGGGTCCTGCGGATGTTGCTGCTGCACGATATTGTCGAGATCGACGCCGGCGATGCCCCGATCCACGGGGATGTCGACCATGCTGCGATGGCCGCCAGGGAAGCGGCGGCCGCCGACCGTCTGTTCGGGTTCCTGCCAGACGACCAGGCCACGCATTTCCGCGCCTTGTGGGATGAATTCGAAGCCGCCGCGACACCGGACGCCATCTTTGCCAAGAGCATCGACCGCCTGCAAACGCCGATTGCAAATCTCGTGTCCGGTGGCGACAGCTGGGTCGATTACAACGTGACGCTGGCGCAGCTGGAACAGCGGGTCGGTGTTCCGGTCAGACGCGGCCTGCCGCGGGTATGGGAGTGGCTGCTGCCCCAACTGCGCGCCTTCTTCGCCCGAAACACCTGACCCGTCACCGTCTTCCTGCGCCCATGAAACAAGTTGATGGGCCTTCAGGCATCCATTGAAAGCCCCTTGTCGCTTCGTACTTGAGACTCCAGGCTCGCCGTTGCTAACCCCACCTTGGTGCTCCGGTTTGACTGTTAGTGCATGATGGGCCTTTGACTCATCTGGGTGATGGTTTCCGGCGATGGCGGGCGATAACCCGGAGCAGCATGGGGGTTCGTATTGCAGTGTTTCCTCCATCCTTCGATCAGGGTTTGAGCTTCTCGCAGGCTCTAGAAGATTTCGCCTGATGACGCCCTCGAGCTGCCCGACGCGCCACAGGAAACGACCGGGATCACCGTTGTCGATGCCGGCGTCCCGGACTTCACGGTCAGCCCCTATTCCGGACTGGACGGCGATGGCGAACCCCGCAGCCCCGGGATACTGGCCACATGGGACGGTTCGATCGCCGATACCTCGGACGGGTTGTCCTTCAAACTGCGGGTGACGGGCCAGACCGAGCTGTCCTGGGCCGGTGACCTTTCGGAGATCGAGGGCGGGCAATTCGCCCTGGTCGGCCTGCTGCGCGCGACGGACTACCAGATGCGTGCCAAGGCAATCGCCCGCGTGCGGCAAACGGTCTGGACCGGCTGGCAGGATGTCAGGACGCCGGATATCGGCTTTGACCCGGCCGACCTGAGCGACCGCACATGGGATGCGATCCACTCCGACGCGACCGCGATCGCCTCGGCATTGTCACAGGATGCCACGATCAGCGATCTGGAAGCATTGCTCGAGGGGCATCGCGACCGTGAACAAGCGGCCCGGAATGTTGCCCTGGCGACCGAGGACTTGCAGGCGCTGGTCAAGGACACCGGTGAGACCGTTGCCACCGCGCGGCAGGAACTCTCGGCGCAGATCGAGCGCAATGTCGCGTCCCTTGTCACGCTCAACAAGGCGCGTGCAGACGGCGAAAGCGCGCTTGCCCAGGCGAACAGCGCGCTGACCACCACTGTCGGCAATCACCACGGAAGCCAGCGCACCCGGCGGCATCTCTGGATACGACCATTTCTGGAGTTGCCGCACGGAAATCCTGCCCGGCGCCCGCTGGCGCGGATGGGTGGGCGGCAACCCGCAGCCCGGCACAGCCTACCGCCAGGACCCCGCGCGGATGGTCGACCCTTACTGGGCGAGCGGCAACGATCAGCGCGTGTTCCTCGACATCATGCTTGAGACGGCCGGCGGTGTTTATTTCAACAATCCGACCATCCAGTGGGTCGTCTTCGAAGTCACCTGAAAGGATGTTTCGATGGCCATTCATGATCTGGGTTCCGTCGCTGTCACCAACGGGTCCGCAACGGTTACCGGCAGCGGAACAAACTGGTTCGGTGCGCTTCAGGTCGGCTGGATGTTTCGCGGGCCGGACGGGCTCGTCTATGCGATCGACAGCGTGGTCTCCGACAGCGAGTTGACGCTGAGCGCGCCCTACACGGGGGCGACGGCCTCGGGGCAAGCCTATTTCTGCTTTCCCACGATGTCGCTGGCGGGAGACCTTGCCGCGGCCTTCCGCGCAATCCAGTCGGAGTTCCAGGACAAGATCGATACCGCGCTCGCCGGCATCTACCCGTTCGGAACATCGGGCGCGCCCGGGCTGCGTTTTCAGGGCGATGCGGATACCGGGATGCGACGTATCGCGTCCAACCGGCTTGGCCTGGTCACCGGCGGCATCGACGCGCTCACGCTGGAAAATGGCCTGGCCGGCGGCAGCGCAGTGCAATCGAACGCGCTTGCCGCCACGGCCGGCCTGTTGCTCCGCACGGGGGCGTTCGGGCTGGGCGAAACCGGCGCCGCGCCACATGTCGACGATCTGGATACCACCGGCCTGCCCACCGGGTTCTACCGCTACACCGGCGGGACGCTTGGCACCCGCCCCAATGGCGTCGGGAGCGGCACCAATGGCGGTGTGCTGGTCATCCGGGCAAACGCGACGAGCTTCGTGCAGTTTCTCTGGCGCAACCATGACGGCACGACCGGTATCTACCATCGCAAATACAAGGACCTCGCCTGGTCCGACTGGGTCGAGCTCTACAACAACACGACCATCGTCGGGACCGTGGCCGAGTCATCGGGCGTTCCGACCGGCGCCATCATCGAAAGCGCCAGCAACGCCAATGGCAACTATATCCGGCATGCGGACGGCACCCAGATTTGCTCCCACCAGCTGGAGCTTCCCTATGCTGCCGCGGCGCGGCTGGGGGCGTTCTGGACCTATCCCGCGCAGTTTGCAGCCGCCCCGCCCGGACGCGCCGCTGTCCTCATGACCGCCGCGACAACGCCGGCCGTGGCCGATCTGGGGATCGCGCAGATGACCATTGGCGGCATCGCGTCCTGCGAAGTGCGGCAGTGGCGCGGAAACACGGCGGCGGACTTTCAGCCCGGTGATACCGTGACGATGGCCGTCACCGCGATCGGCCGCTGGCACTGAGGGAGGACGACATGAACATCAGCTACACGCCGCAGCGCCGTGACGATACCCTCACCGTCTCGGTGTCCGGCGACATCCTGACCGTCAACGGCGAAGAGTTCGACTTCAGCGCCATTGCCGAGGGCGATCTGCTGCCCCGCGATGCCGTCGACTGCGCCTTCATCGCCTCGGACGTGACCCGTACCGGTGGCCTGATCACGCTGACCCTCATCGAGCCGCAAGGGGGGCCGACCGGTGCCTAATATCGATCTGAGCCAGCTTCGCACTCCACAGGACCTCGCGGCGCACCGGCTCGCCGAGTGGCGCGCCGGTGCCATAAAGAGCAAGGCCGCCTTTGCCATCGCCCTCGCCGAGGCCGGCATCATCACGAGCTCCGAGGCCGAGGGCTGGATCGACGGGACACTGCCCGCTGCGGTTGCGACCGCAATTGCCACCCTGCCCGCCGCCGAGCAACCTGCCGCGAGGATCACCATCAAGGGCGCCTTCCAGGTCCACCGGAGCGAACCGCTGCTGATCCTGCTCGGCGCGGCCTATGGGCTCGACGAGGCCGGAATCGACGCCCTGTTCGGCACCCCGCCGGACTGAAGAGAAGGTCCGGGGGGACCCCCCCGGAAGCGGGCCAAGGTCCAACTTCCCCGCCAGCCATCCTTCAACTCAATGACTGCCTTCCTCCCCGAAGGGAGTTCAAATGATGGAGCGATTCCGGTTGATAATTCATGAACCCCGGTCGTTCCGGCATCATCGGAGCACAGACTTGTCCCTGAAACCCGTAGAACCGACCTCTCCCGTCGCCCCATGGCTGGGCGGCAAGCGCAATCTCGCCAGACGGATCACCGCCATTCTGGATCGGATCGATCATACGACCTATGCCGAACCATTTGTCGGAATGGGCGGTATTTTCCTGCGCCGCCGGATGCGCCCGAAATCAGAGGTGATCAACGACCTCGGCCGCGATATCGCAAACCTGTTTCGCATCCTGCAACGCCATTACCCGCAATTTCTCGACTGCCTGCGTTTTCAGCTGACCACGCGCTCGGAGTTCGAGCGTCTCGTCGCAACCGATCCGGCGACGCTCACCGATCTGGAGCGCGCGGCGCGCTTTCTCTACCTGCAACGCACCGCCTTTGGCGGCAAGGTTTCCGGGAGAAACTTCGGCATTGCGCTCGATCGTCCCGCCCGTTTCAACCTGACCACCCTGGAACCCATGCTCGAGGACGTCCATCAGCGGCTTTCGGGTGTGGTCATCGAGTGCCTTGAATACAACGCGTTCATTGACAGATACGACCGGGCGGGAACCCTGTTCTATCTCGACCCACCCTACTGGGGCAGCGAGGATGACTATGGAAAGGCGATGTTCTCGAGAGATGATTTTGCCCATCTGGCGCGACAGCTTCGCAGTCTCAAAGGCAAGGCGCTGATGTCGATCAACGATGTTGCCGGGATTCGCGACCTCTTCTGTGGCCTCCACTTTCTCGAACTGGAAACCACTTACACGGTCGCACGCCATTCAGAGGGACGCGACAAGGCCCGTGAACTGCTGATTTCCACCTTCCCGCTCGAGTCCGCTCTTGCGGGTTAATTTGACAAGCCCGGGCGGGTATCGCTGCGACAGTAGCTGCGGGACCCGTCCCGTCGATCACCGCTCAACACTGGAAGGGGCAACACGATGTCCAAGGGCGACACCTTTGAAAACGATCTCCTCGAACTCATCCTGAACGGCACCGCCATCGCAAATCTCGCGGACAATGCGGGCGCATCGCCGCTGACCGTGCTTTACGCGGCGCTGCATTCCGCGGATCCGGGCGAAGCCGGCACCCAGTCAACCAGCGAAGTCGCCTATACCGGCTATGCGCGCGCTGCTGTTGCCCGGAACGGAACGGGCTGGACCGTCACCGGAAGTTCCGCCTCGCCTGCGGCCGATGTCGACTTTCCGCAATGCACCGGCGGCTCGGTGACGGCCACCCATGCGTCGATCGGGACCGCCGCGAGCGGTGCCGGCAAGATCCTTTACAGGGGCGCGCTGGACAACCCGATCGCAATCTCGACCGGCGTCGAACCCTACATCCCGCAGGGCGCGACGATCACCGAGGACTGAGCCGTGACCCTCGCGGTCAAACAGGGCGACACGCTCCATGTCCAGGGAGAGCGGCTCGATGACGAGGGCCAGCCGGTGTCGATCACCGGCTCGACCATCAACGCGCAGCTGCGGCACGGCAACGACGTGCACACCCTGCAGTGCGAGATCGTCGACGGAGAGGCGGGCACCTTCACCTTGTACGCGCCCGCCGCCGCAACCGCGGACTGGCCCGCGAAGAGCTACAGGTTCGACGTCGAGTTCGTCTCGGCCGACGGCGATGTCGACTCGACCGTGACGAGGCGGTTCCGGGTCGATCGGGACAACACGAGAGTTTAACGGGGATTCAGCGCGACATGCCGGTCAGGCTCAGAATTGGCGCACCGACGGAGAGCTTTCCCTTCGTTTACGAAGAGGCCTCCGATGTCCTGCCCATCGCCGGCGGCAGGGTCCGGATGAGGGCTGCGCCGCGCCCCGCCGGACCTGCCGGGTCCGATGCGGCCTTTGCGGCGGCGGGCAGTGCGTCCTTCGCGGCCACCGGCGCGTCCCGCGTGGCCTGCGAATTCCACGCCACGGGATCGTCTTCCTTCTCGGCGACGGGCGCGGCACGGGTGCCGGCCACCTTCGACATGGCCGGTGCCGCGTCCTTCTCCGCCGGCACCTCCGCCGGGTCGGCCGCGGCCTTTGCGGCGGCGGGCGGCTCGTCCTTCGCAGCCACCGGCGCATCCCGGATGGCCTGCGCGTTCCACGCCAGGGGATCGTCTTCCTTCTCGGCGACGGGCGCGGCACGGGTGCCGGCCACCTTCGACATGGCCGGCAACTCGTCCTTCTCCGCCGGCACCTCTGCCGGGTCGGCCGCGGCCTTTGCGGCGGCAGGCAGCTCGTCCTTCGCAGCCACCGGCGCATCCCGGGTGGCCTGCGCATTCCACGCCACGGGATCGTCTTCCTTCTCGGCGATGGGCGCGGCACGATCCGGTGCCGGGTTCCAGTCTGCGGGCAGTGGCGCGATGTCTGCCACGGGTGCGGCGCGCAGCCCCGCCGCCTTTACCGCCGCCGGCACCTCGACGCTGTCGGCGGACGGTCAGTCCGCAGCGGCGGCACTCGCGCTGGAGAGCCTGGCATTCACCGCGGGGCATCCCAATACGCTCGACGTCACCTACGCCTATTCCGGCGCGTCCCCGGTGGTTCTGCACGGTGTCACCAGCACCAGCCCCACCCCGCCGGACAAGGCGGCGATTTCGGCGGGCACCGGCGATGGCACGCTCGAAGCCTTCAGCGGAACGGTCAGCGATGGCGGGGTCACACTCTCCGGCGCGTTCACCTCCGCATCGCATCCCGCAACCTACATCCATGCCTACCTGGTCGCCGGGTCCGACGAGAGCGCCATCGCGACGGAAGGAGACGGCTCATTGCTCGGGATCTCGGATCGTGTCGCCGCATCCTTCGCCGCCACCGGAACAGGCGCGCTGGCGCCGGCCTTGTCGGCCCGGGTGCGCGCATCGATGTCCGCGGCCGGGTCGGCCGCAATGTCCGCCGCTCTGCAGGATGCGGCAGCAGGTGCCCTTGCCGATCCGTCGACCATCCTCGGCGCCAATGCGCTGTCCTGGTGGCGGGCGGATACGGATGTGTTCTCGGATGCCGGATCGACGGCGGCGGTGGCCGATGGCGTGGTTCA
>JAUIIJ010000042.1 GCA_030431825.1 Alphaproteobacteria bacterium | reverse complement strand
TGACTTTACCTTTCGCAAACTGGCAGCGCTGGCTCAGTGCAAACTAGGTTCCGGTCTCTGACCTTGCGGTTAACGCAGCAGCGGAATTTCCTGCGGATTTTCGCTATTCTTGTCCGGCTCTCTGAATCGGGTAAAAAGTTATCCCACTTCGGTGGTGACCGTCCGGTGATGTGGCGCGCTGGCGCCGCACCGGACGGTCACTTCTCAAATGACATCACATGATTTCACTTTCCACCTATTAGAGATAAGTCACGGGCTTCCAGCCGGTCTGCTTCAGCGTGAATCCAGATGAGATACCGGATCACATGCCAGATTTTATCACCGTTATCACGTGGTTTGGCCACAAAGTACCGCCATAAGGTTCTGCAAGGTGCCATGCGGGAGCGCATCCGGGAGATCATCCGACAGTCTTGCGCCGAAATGGGCGGGCATATCGTGAAGGGCGTTCTGGCGCGGGATCATGTCTGCATGTTCATATAGGTGCCGCCGCAGATCGCGCTCTCGAAGGTGATGCAGCAGGTCAAGGGCCGCTCATCGCGCCGGATGCAGATGGAGTTTCCAGAACTGCGCAGACGTTACTGGGGCAGGCGATTTTGGGTGCGTGGCGATGCTGCTGACAGCGCGGCCGACAAGTTGCAAGAAATCGAGGATTCAGCCGAACGCGGAGCCGATGCACTGAGTGATGTGTTCCTTGGCATTATAGATGGTTCGCGATCGGCTAAGGAGGCTTTGCCCGATCTTCTGAAAGAAATCGCGCGGATTCAGCTACAAAAAGGCTTGGCCTCTCTGGGAACCGCTGGCGGCGGCGTTCTGGGGTTCCTGGGTAGCCTTATGAGCTTCGCAAGCGGCGGCTATACCGGCGACGGTCGAGTTAACCAGGTTGCGGGTGTTGTTCACAAGGGCGAATACGTCATGGACGCGACGACAACCCGCCGGATCGGAGTGGGCAACCTTGAGGCCATGCGGGCGGGACAGATGCCCCGAGTGGCTCCGACCGGCAATCAGCAGGTCGAGATTGTCTTGCGCGCGCCAGAGGGCTTCACGGCAGAGCATTTTCAGCAGGTTCAGGGGATTTCCCTGCGGGTGGCGGAAACAAGCATAAGTGCGCACACCCGACGCCAGGGGGATATGCGCTATCTGCGGGGTGGCCAGTGATGGAAGCCAAGGCGCTTAGTCGCTTGACCAATCAACTCGTATTGGCAATGCGGGACCACATATTGACCGGCAGGCCGACGCGCATTCCGGATGCAGGTCACCCCGTCTGGCGGGCCTTCGTAGCCTTGAGCCGCACTCGATCCTACAATGAGGGCGTACCAAAGGCTGCATTCCCCGTCAGCACCATTCCCGCGATCAGCCAGGGTGAGATCGTCAGCCAAAGGCGGATCGAGTTCAGCCGCGTCTCGAACATGCTCGACGTCTCTGTCTGAAAGCGGCGCGTCTCGCTCGCGATGGTATGCTGCGCGGCGCCCACAATGTTCTTCAAATCGATCCTGAAGCTCTTGAGCTGGGACGAGATCGAGGCGACGTGTTCCTGCCTGATCTCGTCGAGCTCCGCGTTCAGTTTCTCGCTCAGCCGGGTGGGCTTGCCAGTCTTCATGGAAAATATCCCCTTTCAGTCGCCAGCGTTCGCCGGTGTCGGGATCACGCGCTGTGATGTAGGCCTTGCCGGTGCGCGGCAGGTCGAAGCCCGCGTCGGTGAGGGCGTCGATCATGGTTGCGCGATCGGTGATCAGACCCATGTCGATCTGGTCTTGTATCCAGGCATGCAGTTCGTCCCGGCCTTGGGCGCGGGTTGGTGCCTCGACGGTGTCGCGGACCTCTTGTGCGCGCTCCACGTCCATCGGATCGGCCCAGCCGTGGCGCTGGTTCATCACGTCCCGCAGGCTGTCATAGGCGTCCTGGTAACCCGGTGGCGCGATGTTCAGGCTCTTGCCCGTCGTCAGCTCCAGGCGCGGCGTGCAGAAGTGAAGCTCGACCCGGCCTTCGTGGCGATGGCGGACCCAGAGCACCTCATATTGCTCGGGGTCTAGCCCCGCGAAGGCAAGCCGCTCGAACTGGTCCGTGACCTCGGCTTGCTGGTCCTCAGACGGGTCGTCGCCGTCGGCAAAACTGATGACTCCCGCACGGTAGGTCCATTGGTGGCGGCTGGCGTCGATCAGGGCCTCCGTGCGCTCGGCGTTGCCACGCAGGACCTCGGGCAAAGGATCGCGCGTGACGGTCTTGGGCAGGCCGTGGTCGTCGCGGATCAGATCGCGGTTACCGTCATAAGCCAGCACGCGCTCGGCCACAAGGTAGCCGACCGGCCCCCCGCCCGCGCCTTTGCCGTTGGGACAGAACTTGATCAGCACTGCCGCGCCTCATCGAGGAGCGCGGCGAGCTGGCGTTCTACCACCACAAGGCGGCGCGCGACGGTGAGCGTATCGAGGTCTGCGCGCCTGACTTTCATAGCGTGGTTCAGCCAGCGGGCGAACTGATTGAGGTTGCCGCCGATCCGCCCAACGGCCAGCACAAGCGCTGGATCGACCCGGGGGATGGGCTTGCGGCGGCGCGCCTCGGTGAGGCCAAGCGCCTCGCGCAAAAGCGTCGAGGCAGGCAGGCCAGCGGCCTCGGCCTTGGCGCGCAGCTGGGCCTTCTCGGACGCGGTGCAGCGGAAGACGAAGGTCTCGCTCAGCGGCTCTTTGGCGGGGGTTTGCCCGCGCCGGTGGGGTTCGAAGGGGAGGCTTGCCGCCCCTCGCAAGGTCCCGTGTCAGCAGCGTCAGCGTATGACATGGGTCGCCTTGCTGTTTGCGCTTCGGTTGGATCGCTGGTGCTCATGATCTGAGGCCCGCCGCCTTGATTTGCGCCTGTGTCACAAGCTCTGCGGCCAGGAGCGCATCAATCTGACCGGGCGTGATGTGACGGCAAAGAGGGTGCTTGTCTGTGACCCAATTCGCCAAGCCTGCCAGCATCTCGGCTTCCTTGGCCTTCGTCTCTTCGCGTTTCGTGGCAGCGTCCTCGACGTAGGCACGCCAGCGTCCAGACTTGAACCAGTTGTCTGAGAAACAGACCTTCGAGCGGGAGAAGCCCGCGCTCTCCGTCGCGTAGGCCTTCACAGCTTCCAACAAGTCCTTGGCTTCCGTCCCGGCATCCAGAACGTCCCTGATCCGCCCGAGACACTCAGCTTTCCCGCGCAGACGATCAGGTGGATAGCAGGCCAAAATATTCTCAACCACTTCATCCTCCGCCGCCACGCGCTCGCGCGTAGGAGGTTTAGGGATGGTTTTAGGATGGTTTGGGGGCCGTGGTGGCCCCGGTACCCCGGCCACCGTGGCCCCCGTTCCGGGGCCAGTCTGGACGAGGTCCACAGTGGCCCCCGTCTCAATCTCGGGTTCTGCGGTCAGTTCCAGCGCCTCGATCCGCGTGAGATCGATCCGGTAAACGACGGTGAATCCGTTCTTGCAGCCGCGCGCGCCGGTTTCGACCAGAATGCCTTCCTTCAGGAAGTCCCGGATCGTCCGCTTGACCGTTGTCTCGCCCAGCTCCGTATGCCGCTGGATCGTTCCCTTCGAACACCAGATGCCCGAACCATCATCCGAGGCCTTGTCCGCGAGAAACATGATGATCTGCTTGCGCGTCGCACTCCCGAACTTCCGTTCGGCGCAAGCGTTTGCCACGCGCCAGCTCATGAGAACGCCCCAAAAGCCGCACGTCCGTGCGCATTTTGTACAGGTTTTGTACGAGATTTCGGTCGTTCTCGGAGAATTTGGCGGAAAACGAAACGGGCGTTTCTACACGCTTCTGCACAAGAGGCTGAAAATATGCCATATTTTTCAGGCAGTTTTGGCGACCCCGGCAGGATTCGAACCTGCAACCTGCCCCTTAGGAGGGGGCTGCTCTATCCAGTTGAGCCACGGGGTCGTGCAGTCCTCATAGCCCGGAAAAAGAGGATTGTCATGGGGTTTGGCACAGAGTTGATCCCGCAGCCCTGTTCGCGATAACTTCGGCACAGGTCACATAGAGAGATACGCCCTTGTCGCTTGATTCCAAACGCCCCCTGACGCTGCGCGATGTTTCCGAAGCATCCGGCGTTTCCGAAATGACGGTCAGCCGTGTGCTGCGCAACCGCGGGGACGTGTCTGACGCGACCCGGGGCCGGGTGCTGGCGGCGGCCAAGGAGCTCGGGTATGTCCCGAACAAGATCGCGGGGGCCCTTGCGTCCAGCCGGGTCAACCTCGTTGCGGTCATCATACCCTCGCTTTCGAACATGGTGTTCCCCGAGGTTCTCACCGGTATCAATCAGGTTCTGGAAGACACCGAGTTGCAACCGGTTGTCGGGGTCAGTGATTATCTGCCGGAGAAGGAAGAGCGTGTCCTGTACGAGATGCTGTCCTGGCGGCCATCCGGCGTGATCATCGCCGGGCTCGAGCATTCGGATGCCAGCCGCGCCATGTTGCGTGCCGCGGGAATCCCGGTGGTCGAGATCATGGATACCGACGGGGTGCCGGTTGATGCGATGGTCGGCATTTCACATCGTCGCGCGGGGCGCGAAATGGCGACCGCGATCCTGAAGGCGGGCTATGAGCATATCGGGTTCATGGGTACCAAAATGCCGCTGGACCATCGCGCCCGCAAGCGGTTCGAGGGTTTTACCGAGGTGCTCGCGAAGAACGGTGTCGAAATCGAGGACCGCGCCTTTTATTCCGGTGGTTCCGCGCTTGCCAAGGGGCGCGAGATGACGCAGGAGATGCTGCAACGCACGCCCGAGCTGGATTTTCTATATTATTCCAACGACATGATCGGAGCAGGGGGGCTGCTGTATCTGCTGGAGCAGGGCGTTGATGTGCCCGGGCAGATCGGGTTGGCCGGCTTTAACGGTGTCGAACTGCTGCAGGGTTTGCCACGCAAGCTGGCGACGATGGATGCCTGCCGGCTGGAGATCGGTCGGACCGCGGCCAAGATCATTGCGGATCGTCTCGCCGATCCGGATGGTGATCATGCCGACAACATCACCCTGACGCCAACCATTGCATATGGCGATACGCTAAAGCGCCGATGAGCGCGCCGACACTTGGCAACCGGGCTGCACGTCGACTGTTTCTTGACCGGCACGCGCTTGCCGAGCAGCCGGTTGGCCCGGCCAGGGGCCGGGACCTCTACGAACTGATCCACCGGCTGGGATTTGTTCAACTGGACAGCATCAATACCCTGGCCCGTGCCCATGACATGATCCTGTTTGCGCGGCGTCCGACCTATCGGCCGGGCAACCTGAAACGGCTGTATGAACGCGACCGGATGCTGTTCGAGCATTGGACCCACGACGCCGCGGTCATACCGATGGCCTTCTATCCGCATTGGCAATTGCGGTTCCGGCGCGACGCGGTGCGATTGAAGCGACAATGGCGCAGCGGGCGTGGTGAGGGGTTTGAGCGGCAATTCCGCTCCGTTCTGCAACATATCCGCGATCATGGCCCGGTCTGTTCGTCGGATGTCGGCCAGGATGAGAAGAAGGGGAGCGGGGGCTGGTGGGACTGGCATCCGTCCAAGACTGCGCTGGAATATCTGTGGCGCAGCGGGGCGCTGACCGTGATCGGGCGCGACGGGTTCCGGAAACGCTATGACCTGACCGAGCGGGTCCTGGATATTGCGATAGAGAGCCCCGAACCCGGCGACACGATCGATTGGCTCTGTCATGCGGCGCTCGACCGGCTCGGTTTTGCCACATCCGGGGAAATTGCCCGCTTCTGGGATACGGTGACCGCGCAAGAGGCGCGCGATTGGTGCGCCCGTGCGTTGGAGCGTGGCAGCCTGATGGAAGTCGATATCGAAGGACATGATGGCAGATCGCGCCGGTGCCTTGCACGACCGGAAGTATTCGACATGTCAGACAACGTGCCCATGCCGCCGGGGCGTATGCGCATCCTCAGCCCGTTTGATCCGGCCTTGCGCGATCGCAGTCGGACCGAACGCCTGTTCGGGTTCCATTACCGCATCGAAGTTTTCGTGCCTGCGGATTCGCGCAAATACGGATACTACGTGTTCCCGTTGCTCGAGGGCGACCGCCTGATCGGGCGCATCGATGTCAAGGCGCAGAGAGAGTGTCAGAGTCTTTGCGTCACCGCGCTTTGGCCAGAGCACGGGGTGCGCTGGTCAGATGCGCGCACACGGCGCCTGATGGCCGAGCTTGACCGTGTGCGCCGGTTTGCCGAACTCGGTGACATCCGGATGACAGATGGATGGCTGCGAGAGCCACGATAGACCCAAGTCTCCCGCCGCAGATCTGCGCATCCACGGCTGACTGCGGGTATACGCGGTGCCTGGCCGATGTGCCGGTACCATCTCATGCCTACCGGCGCCGACCGAACGGAGCAGATTGGTAGAACGATTTTCTCACTACCGCGCGATGCGATAGAACGGCGAGAAGACGCCGATGCCGCAGAGGGGCCGGGTTGCGCCTCTCTTTACCGGGAATCGGCAACCGGATATATTTCACGCACAGGCTAGACGTGAAGCAATACAATAATAGTGGTGAAACCAATGAAAAAAAGCAGTATTTTGGCAGTTCTTGCGACGATGGGGCTGTTGCAGGCTTGCGATACGACTCCGGCCCAGGAAAGGCAGATCGGATGCGCGGGGGCCACCGTCGCGGGGGCCGTGCTTGGCGGTGCCGTGGGCAACCAGTTCGGCGGCGGCAGCGGCAAGGACATCCTGACGGCAGGCGGCGCCGTCGCAGGAGGCATGGCTGCCAACAACGCGGCAGGCTGCTAAGCGAGCCCGTCATGTGCGATTGCGGGGAATTCCCGCTCTGCAATCGCATGCAGGAAATCATCAGGTCCCTCATCGGTGGACCTCGTTGCGACTTAACACCAGTCGCAGAGCATTGCGACAGCGTCTGACATGCGGCGCAGGTGTAAATTTTCTGGAAGGTCGTTATTCAAGTCCCCGGTCGCTCGGAACCCGAGCGGCTTCAGAGAGCAATTTCGCCGGTATGCAATTGTCAGGTTGCTTATTGAATGGCGACCTCGCCGCGACTCGAACGCGGAACCTGCGGTTTAGAAGACCGCTGCACTATCCAGTTGTGCTACGAGGCCGGTGCGTCATCATTTAAACGAATGGCCGCCGAGGTACAATGGACCTGTCGCGGTTTGACCTGGCCTGTTCAACGTCATCAATTGCACCGCGCGAAATTTGTCTAAGATACTGATATTCAGATACGAAAACCAGTTTTATGTGAGGTGGGATCCGCTGATGCGGGAGTAGATATCCGGGGTGGCGGGCGTCGATCTTGCAACACGGGAAAAATGGGGATCGCGCATCTTGGCGCCGATGTGTGTCTGAAGAACAGCCGGACCCTGACCGTGAAGATCGGCGGTTCCGGCGGGCAAAGGCCATGAGGTCGATGCTTTCCATGCGAAACTCTTGTCTCCGTTCCCGGGGCTCGCGTAACGATCGTGATCGCCCTGTCCGCCGAAAATGCGGACGCGATCTGGTTGATCTTGCTCAGGTCAGGGCCAGTTCCGTCGCAGCCTGGGCGACGAGCGCCGCAATATCTGCGTGAAGCTTGAAAGATCAAAGCGACATGCAAGGTCACCACCGCCAGCCCCCGGACGTCAGCATCGCGCCCATGCCGTTGGACCGGAACTTGGGCGCAGAGGCCGAGGCGATATGCCAACACGTGATTTGAAGGTGCCGACCTTCGGAGAGGGACGCATTCAGGCAGGACGCCCCTGCAGGATGGCCGACGAATGGGCGTATCCGGGGACTGCCCGGGGGGCGTTCCGGGGGTCTGTTCCGGGTGGGGGCAGAATGACACCTTTAGGGCCTAGCTGGCCCGAAGCTGCACTGACAAAGTGCAGGCCTATCGACGGGTCAACCGTGAGATCAACCCAACCGATCAACCGCAATCAATTAACGCTACAGTCCCCTCAAGACCGGAACGCCGGATCAGCCAGATGTCCAAGTGACGGTTCGGCGATGCACCCGCTACGACCCAAGGTCGATCTGTACCAGCCAGCGGGGCGAGCGGAACCGCAGCATATAGCCTGTGAGCTTGGCCAGCTCGGTGGCACCCGCACCGGCCAGCGCACCGATCAGCCCCATATCAAGCGGCAGTGCAAGCACATAGGCCGCCGCGATGCCCGGGACCAGAGCCAGGGATTCGACCCGCAGCAAATAGCGCATGTCGCCGCCGGCGCGCAGAATACCGTTGCGCAGAACGATTGCTGCCGCCTTGGCCGGAAACAGAAGCGCTGCAAGAACCAGTCCAGCCGAGGCCAGGCCTGTCGTGCTGTCAGGCAACCCCGCATAGATTGCAGGCGTCAGCGCAGCCGCCGCGGCAATCGCCAGAGCAAGAAGCAAAGACAGCGCCAGCGCCACCCTCAGGATCGTTCCCGCATCAGCCGCGGCGCGCGGGACGTCGCCTCGGCCAAGATGTTGCCCGAGGAAATAGAAGCTGGCCGAACAGAACCCGGCCATCGCAGTCAGAAAGAACGTCTCGATGGTGAATACAATCTGCCCGGCGACAAGCGTCTCTGCGCCGACCCGTGTATAGATCGCCGTCAGTGCCAGCACCGAGGCGACGCGTGTGAGTTCAAACAGAAACGCGGGGCGGGCGATCTTGCGCTCTTCGACGGACAGAGAATGCGTGACCTTGCCGTCGCGTGCGGCCGCGGTGGCGCGGCGCTGGAAGATGTAGATGAGGATCGCAAAGCCCGCGGCACGGGTGACCAAGGTGGAAAGCGCCACGCCGATAAGGCCGACCGGCGGAATGCCAAATAGCCCGAAAATACATATATAGTTCAGCACTGAATTCGTGATGAGCACCGACAGCCCGACCAGCGTCGGCGTGCGCGCGTCACCGGTATTGCGGATGAAGCGGCAGGCTGCTTCGGACATCACCATGAAGGGCAGGCTGAGTGCAACAAGGGCAAAGAATGCGGCACCCGCCGTTATGATGCCGTCGGAAGCACCGAAGGCGCGCATCGCCGGACCCGCAAACACCGCGAGCAAGAGCGACGCCGCGCCGGAAATTGCCCCGACCCGGCCAATGCAGCGCATCGACATCGCATGAAACGTTGCCAGGTCACCGCGCCCGTGCAGCCGCCCAGTGATGACAACAGCACCCACTGTCAGCGCGACGAAGCCGAGAAACGTCATGAACGACACCTGCGCCGCAAGGCTTGCAGCGGCGGCAGCGTCTTCGCTGAGAAAGGTGACAAAGTAATGATCGACCGCGCTGACCAGGGTAAAGGCCATGGTTTCGATGCTTGTCGGCGCGGCAAACAGCAGGATGGCCCGATAAGGCCGGCTAGCCGTATGCGCGGCGGTGGCGGGACCCACTGTCATGAAGCGATGTTGTAGAAATTGGCCGCTTCTAGCGTGCGGATGCGCCGGTAGTCGCGGCGCAGCGCCTCGGGATCGCGGCTGACCAGATAGACACCACCGATGGTGGTGAAAAGGTCCGTTGTCTCGGGTACGAAATCGCCAGCGGAGACGAAAGTTTTCATGCCCGCGAAACTTTCAAGCTCTCGGATCCGCGCCCAGTCGATGGCGCCACCGCAGCGGCCGGGCACCCGGTTCAAAAGCGACAGGCCCAGACAATGCCGATGCCGCGCAAATGCGCTTCGGGTCAGCTCTGCCAGCAGAGGTTCGGGCGTCGCCACGGCCTGAACGCTGCGCAGGGCGTGCGACGTGCCGGTGCAAAGCACGCTGACATGCGGGTCCTGCGCGCCCATGATCCGCGCCGCGGTTTCGATCAGCACGGGCCCCGTTTCGGTCAACATGACTTCGCTGTGGGCCGGGCCGTGGCGGATCCCGAGCGCATCGAGGCAGCCGGGAAGGAAGGCGCGGATGGTGTCGCAGGCCGGATCCGCCGGATTGCAAAGCTTGACATGGTCATAGACAGGCGCTTGTGCGATTTCGACCTTGATGACCTTCCAGACCTCGGTGACAAAATGCCGCCCGTCGAGCGAGATCGAATTTATCATGTACTCTTGCCCGACGATCCGTTCCTGCACCATCACTTCGGCATTGCGCTGGCCGTAAAGGTCGGCGCTGTCCAGCAGCTCGGCCACCGCCGCGCGCAGGCCTGCTTCGTCGTCGCAGAAGCGGACACCCTGGGTGCCGGCACTTTTCAGTGGCTTGGCCACAGTGGCACCGCCAACCGAGCGGGCGAAGGCGGCCAGCGCTTCGGGATCGGCAGAGCAAAGCGACCTGGGGGTGCGCAGACCGGCATCGCGCAGGCGTGCCTCCATCAGCGCCTTATCGCGGCGCGCGCCGCTCAGGGCAAAGTTATTACTCAGCGGCAGGTCCAGCGCATCGTTCAGCCTATCCGACAGCGCCACCCCGGATTCCGTGCCCGGCAGGATGCAGACGACCGGCAGGCTGTGCAGCTGGTCCAGCACCGCGCCCAGATCGCCGCGATAGTCGATGCAAAGCTCGAAATCGGGCGCATGAAAACCGGCCTCGAAGTGGCTGGCGTCCATCGTTCTGTCGAAAACATGCACGCAGCGATAGCCATAGGCGCGGAATGCCGGGGCAAGATAGGCGCCAGACGACATCGCATCGACGATCACAACGATCTTGTCGGTATAGGGTGCGGCAGTCATGGTCCGTTGGGTCCTTGATCCGTCAGGGTTTGCAGCCAAGCAATGCCCGCACGTCGCCGGGCGGCAGATCGAGCTTGGCCAATAGGCAGAAATGCCGGACGAATTGCAGTGTCAGATAGTCTTCGTCGTGCGGCTCGAGATCGTTGTAGTGAAAACCCAGATTGGCAGCGATGAAAGCTTCGGCGTCGATTTCGCGCTCTGCAAGGACCTGCGTCACCTGACGGATCAGGCCCATGTGATCCGTCAGAAGCGACACGAAACGATCAAACACATAAGCAATCGTCGCAGGCGGGATTGCGGTTTCGGCAAGAAAACGCGCGCGCACCGCGTCGAGCGTGTCACAGCCAACAAAGAGCCGGTTGCCCGACGGTGTCTGCGCCAGGCCAAGCGTGCGGAACACGAAATCGACGTCCGGACTTGCGGGAAAGAACCCGGCCACGATGCGCGCTCCGGGCTGGGCGACGCGCGCAACCTCTGCCATCAGCGTCGTTGCAAAGGGTTCGTAGAGGCTTACACGATTGTAGACGCCCGTTGCGATGATCACCGACGCGAAGGTGGCGTCGTCATGCGGGATCGTGGCGTCGGAATTACAGCGGATCTCGGCCCCGCGCACGGTGCGCGCGTAGTCGATCATCTGGCGGTTGTTGTCGATCGCCTCGACCTCGTAGCCACGGTCGCGCAGATGGCAGAGATTGATGCCGCCGCCACCACCGACGATCAGCACGGGGGAGGCCAGGTGTGGTTCGATCAGGTGGAGGTTAACGGGGGAAAGGCCCATTTCTTCGTAACAGCTCCAGACCGGGGCGATGGTGGTCCAGTCGATCACGGGCTCTGTCGGCTTTACGTTCACGTGCATCTCCTCTTGTTGGTCCATGCGGCTTTGCGCGGTGTTCATGCGCCGGCCCCACCGTCGATCGCCAGTGCCTGACCTGTGACGTAGGTATTTTCTGGCCCCAGCAGCCAAAGGGCGAAAGCGGCCACCTCTTCGGCGGTGCCCATGCGGCGCATCGGAATGGCGCTCTCGGTGCGTTCGCGGTAACCCTCGACCTCTTCGGCGTAGCGCTGGGTCATGCCGGTGTAGATCGCGCGCGGACAGATCGTGTTGACCAGAACGCCGGCGGGTGCGGCCTCGAGCGCGGCGGCGCGTGTCAATCCGACGACGCCGTGTTTGCTGGCAACATAGGCCGATACATCGTCGGTGGCGTGCAGCCCATATTCGGACGAGGTGTTAAGAATGCGTGCGCTCCGGCCGGCTTTGGTAAACAGCGCGATTTCGGCCCGTACCAGATGATAAAGCCCGGTCAGATTGGTCGCGATGCAATCGTGCCAGGCATCTAGGTTCGACTGATGCACCGGCGCGACTTCGCCGATCACACCGACATTGTTGAAAGCTGCGTCCAGCGTGATGTCGGTCTGGGCTATCGATTCGAACAGCGCGGCGACCGAAGACGGGTCGCGGATATCGGTCCGCTCTGCAAGGCAGCGTGTTCCCTGCCGGGTAATCTCGTCCCGCAACGGCACCAGCGCCGCAGCGTCGATATCCGAAAGCACAAGCGTGTCATATGCGCCAGCCGCGCGAAGTGCAGTCGCGTGACCGATACCCGTGGCGCAGCCGACAATCAGTAGCGCGCTCATCGGGGCTCCGGGAAACGCGTCAGTCCTTGCAGCATGATCGGTCCTCGATTGTGTGATTGTGCCACCTGAAAGCGCTAGTTGAGCAGAGGCTGCGTGCGAATACCCCCACGGGGGTATCTGGTTTGCCCTGCCACCCGTTTTCCGGGTTGGCGATGTGAAAGACAGGGCTTGGTACAGGCCTGGTCCCACCCGCGTCCGCGTGCAAGCGGGTGGTTGCGGCAAGCGCGCTCAGGAAACTGCCTTGCAACGGTAGTCTTCGGCTGCGTCGCGCGGGTCGTCTGCGGAAGGTTCGGGGCGTGTCGGCGGCCGGCCGAAATCGGGCAGGTCTACCTCTTGTCCGGCTTCGACGATGGACCGACGGACCGACCGTGTCCGAGTGAAAAGCCGCGCGAGTTCGTCGCCTTCGCCCCAGCGGATCAGCCGCTGCAATGAGGCAAGGTCTTCGGAAAAGCGTCCGAGCATTTCGAGGATCGCATCGCGATTGCTCAGGCAGATGTCGCGCCACATTGTCGGGTCAGACGCGGCAAGACGGGTGAAGTCCCGAAAGCCCGAGGCGGCGTATTTGATGATGGGCGCCGTGCCCTCGGTTTCCAGGTCGTCCACGGTGCCGACGATATTGTAGGCGATCAGGTGCGGCAGGTGCGACACCAGCGCCATCGTGGCGTCGTGCTGCTGCGGCGTCATCAGGTCGATATTTGCTCCGCAGCGCATCCAGAACGCGCGCAGGCGGGCCAGCGGTTCAGCCGGGGTGCCGGGCGGTGGCGTGAAAATACACCAACGGTTCACGAAAAGCTCTGCAAAGCCGGCGTCGGGCCCCGAATTCTCGGTGCCTGCAAGTGGATGGGCCGGTATCAGAAATACATCTTCGGGCAGGACCTGCTGTAACTGATCCAGCACAACCTGCTTGACCGATCCGACATCGCTGACGATGGTGCCCGGGGTCAGGTGTGGCGCGATCGCGCGTCCGATCGCACCGTAGGCGCCGACAGGCACGCACAGGATCACCAGGTCAGCGCCATGCACGGCCTCTGCCGGATCCTGGCAATAGCTGTCGCCCAGTCCCAATGCCCTTGCCCGGTCACGTGTTGCGGCGCGCCGCGTCGCAATCGCGATATGCCGGGCGAGCCCTGCAGCGCGCATCCGCTGCGCCAGCGAAGAGCCGATCGGCCCGACGCCGATCAGCGCAACCTTGTCGAAAAGCGGCGCGCAATCTGCGCTTTCGGAACTTCGGGTGTCGCGGTCGCCCCCTGCAAGGCGCGAGGTATTTGCGTGTGTCATCTGGGTTTGCCCAAGCATTCAAGGAAATCTTTGGCCTACCATGGTTCGCAATCGTGCGGCTGCGGGCATATACCCCGGCAGGGGTAGGCGGCGGGTCCCTGCCGGGTCGCGCGGATCATGCAACCTTGCGGTGCAGCCCTGCGGTCGCTGCGGCGATCCGGCGTACGCCTTCGACAATGCGCTCTTCCGCAGCGCCGAAGGAAAAGCGCACGAAGGGCGACAGCCTGAAAGCCGTACCAGGCACTGCAATCACCTGCGCTTCTGAAAGCAGATAGCGCGCCACGTCGACGTCATCGCGCAACTGATGCCCGGTTCGGGTGGTCGCCCCGATTAGGCCGTGGCAGCCAGCATAGACATAGAACGCGCCGCCGCTGGGCGCTGCCGACCAGCCTGCAATTCCGTTCAGGCCATCGACCAGTATGTCCCGGCGGCGCTGCAATTGTGCGCGACGGTCAGACAGGAAATCGCGTGGGCCGGTCAGTGCCTCGATCGCGGCGATTTGGCCGACATGGCTGGGCCTTGCGGTTGCAGGCGCCTGATACCATTTCATCGCCTCAAGGAAGGCTGCGGGCGCGGCGCAATACCCTATCCGCCAGCCGGTCATGCCATAGGTCTTGGCGACACCGTTGACCACAAGGACCCGATCGCGCAGATCGGGTGCGACGTTCAAAAGGTTGACGAAGCGCACACCATCATAGACTTGGTGTTCGTAAAGATCGTCGCTGATCACGGACACCTGTGGATGCCGCCGCAGAACAGCGGCCAGTGCCCGTAACTCGACCGCGGAATAAACCGCACCGGTGGGATTTGACGGCGAATTGAGCACCAGCCAGCGGGTACGCCCGGTGATCGTCCGGTCAAGCTGCTCTGGCGTCATCTTGAAGCCCTGTCGCTGCTCTGTCGGCAGCGGGACCAATGTGCCGCCGTTTGCGACAATCCCAAGCTCGAAAACCGTCCAGGCCGGTGTCGGCACGATCACCTCGTCGCCAGGCTCCAGCGATACCGCAAAGGCGTTGAAGAGGATTTGCGAGGTGCCGGAGCCAACAAAAACCTCGTCGGCGGCATAGTGCAGTCCGTTTTCTTCGGCGAACTTGGCGCGGATCGCATCCTTGAGTTCGGTGATGCCGTCAACGTTGGTATAAAGAACCTGGCCGTCATCGAGAAAGCGCCGGACTGCCGCCAGCACGTTCGGCGGCGTGGGAAAGTTAAGCTGTCCCTGCTCCATCGACACGAGATCGACGCCTCGCTCGGCCAAACGTCGCGCCTCTTGTGCGAAGGTAAAGAGCAACGGTGAGTCAAGATCGGATGTACGACCGGCAAGTCTCATGCGCAATTTCCCTTTTATCATCAGGCGGAACCCAAAACCTGACTAGGAATTGATTTCCCGAGAAAATCTGAAAAGTGGCGGCTTTCTGAAGGCACATACGGAAACCTACCCTTTGGGGGTATGGGTCTCCGACACAGGTCTTTCTACCTTCCTGCGCGACGCTCGATGCAGGCGTAGGTTGATGAGTTAATACGGTAATTAAGATTTAGTTAACGGACGTAGGATTCATGGACTCTGACTTTTTGCCAACGCTTTCCTTCTATGACCTGGCGACCCTTGATGAGCTTGCCCGCGCGCAATTGCTGATGCGCTCGGAGTCCGAGCTGGATGCCTATCTGCCGACCGCCGAGGAAATTTGTGAACGCGTCGCGCATGACGGAGACGCGGCTCTGGTGCATTACGCGGCCAAATTCGATGGTGCCGACATCGGCGATGCCATCGCCGCCACGCCAGAAGATTTCGACACCGCCATCGCCTCTCTCGATGCCAGGCTGCTCGACGCGCTTGGCTATGCCGCCGACAACATACGCAAATACCACGGGTCGCAGCTGCCGGGCGAGCTTTGGATGCAGGAGATCAAGCCGGGGGTGCTCGTGGGGGAGCGTCACACGCCCATCGACAGCGCCGCGGTCTATGTGCCGCGCGGCAAGGGTTCGTTTCCTTCTGCGGCGTTGATGACGGCGATCCCGGCGGTTGTCGCGGGCGTGCCCAATCCGATCATGCTGACGCCGGCCGGGCCTGACGGCAAGGTGGATGCGGCAACGCTGGCGGCTGCGCGCCTTGCCGGGATCGAAAAGGTTTATAAAGCCGGAGGCGCGACCGCCGTCGCAGCGGCCGCCTATGGGACGGAAACGGTGCCGCGCTGCGACGCCTTCGAGGGCCCCGGCAGCCCATGGACAGCGGCAGCCAAGCGCGTGCTTGGCGGGCGCATCGCATCGCGTGTTGCGGCCGGGCCGAGCGAGGCCATCGTACTGGCCGACGAAAGCGCAGACCCGCGCCTGGTTGCGCTGGACCTGCTGATCGAGGCCGAGCATGGGTCGGATTCTTCGGTTTATCTTGTGACGTGGTCGCGCCGCATGGCCAAAGCCGTTGCTGCCGCGGTGCCAGAATTCTGGCCCCGCATGCGCGAAGCGCGGGTGGCCTATGCGCAGGACGTGCTGTGCGGGCCGCGCGGCGGCATCGTGCTGGCACGCGACCGGGCCGAGGCCTGCGCTTTTGTCAACGATTACGCGCCAGAGCATCTTCAGGTCCATTCCGCGACGCCTTGGGACTATCTGTCCGAGATCACCAATGCGGCCGAGATTCTTCTTGGCGGTCATGCGCCCGGTTCCATCGCCAATTACGTGATGGGGCCCAATGCGGTGCTGCCGACGTCAGGCGGGGCACGCTCCGGGTCTGGTCTGAGCGTGCGCGACTTCATGAAATCAAGCTCGATCGGGCACATAACTGCAGCCGGCTATGCTGAAATGGCACCCGCAGCGCGCGTGCTGGCCGAATACGAAGGCTTTGACGCCCATGCCAACGCGCTGTCAGAGCTCCGCACCAGCCCGCACAGCACGGCTGGCAGATCCCATTGATCGAAAGGAACAAGCGATGCTTCACCGCAGCGAGGAACGGACTACGACAACCGGCGCAGAACTGATCGTCGATCTTCTGGTAGAGGCCGGTATATCACGCCTGTTCGGCGTACCCGGGCGGCGTGTGCTGCCGATCTACGATGCGATCTACAAGGCGTCTGACAGTATCACGATCACGGCCAGCCAGAACGAACAGGGTGCCGCGTTCATGGCAGACGGTTACGCCCGGACGGGGCACCGCACCGCCTGCGTCGGCATTTCCGGGCCGGTTATTCTAAACATGGTCACCGGTGTCGCCGCAGCCTACTACGATTCCGTTCCGATGCTGGTGCTGGCAGGGCAGGCGCAGGTTCAGTCGATGGGTCGCTATGCGATTCAGGAGGCCACCGGTTTTGGCCGTTCCCCCGATCAGCTTGGGGTGTTTTCGCGGATCACCAAGTAGGCGACACGTGTCCAGCGGGTGGAGGATATCGAAGATGTCCTGCGCCAGGCCATCACAGAGATGGAAAGTGGCCGCCCTGGCCCTGTTTTTGTCGAGTTTCCGACCAATGTGCTGCACGAGGAAGTCGCCTCAGCCGGACCCGCACCGGTCATGGCGCCTGAGCCCCTGCAAGGCGAAGAAACGCTCGATACCTGGGATTTCGACGCCCTTCTCGACGATCTTTCGAAGGCGAGGTATCCGCTGTTGCTGATCGGCGCGGGTGTGCGCACCGCCAAGGCGCGCGACGCGGCACTGGAATTCGCCGAAACCACGGGCATACCCTTTGTGACCACGACGCTTGCCAAGGGCACACTGCCCGAGGGACATCCTCAATCCCTGGGAAGCTGCGGCATCTGGGGTCAGCCGGCGGCCCGGGAATATATTCTTGAACATACCGATGCGATCATGGCGCTTGGGACCACGTTTCAAGAACTTTCCTCTTATGGCTGGCGGATCAAACCCGACAACGTGCTGCTGCGTGTCGATATCGACGTCGACGAATTGTCGCGCAACTACGCGGGGCGGCACCGGTTTTGCGGGAACCTTCGGCCGTTCATGGCGGCGCTTGATCGCGCGGCGCGGCAAAGATCCAACGATTTCTCTTTTTCCGAGGCGCAGGAGCGGGTCCGCGCGCTGAAAGACGACGTCGGCTATTACACGACGATCCCTCACAAGCACGAGGCCGATACCGAAAGCGCCGTGAATCCGGTGGCGCTAGTCAAGGCCATTTCTGACCTGACCCCGCCCGAGGTCACTGTGGTGTCGGATGTCGGCGAAAACGGCGCCTGGTCGATGTACCTGATCGAACGCAGCGTGCCCGGTTCTTACGTCATCAATGCCGGACTCGGATCGATGGGCCATTCGGCGGCTGCGGCAGTGGGCGTCAGCCTTGGCCGACCGGGTAAAAAGGTGGTGTCGATCTGCGGCGACGGCGGGCTGATGATGAACGGCAACGAGATCGCAACCGCTGTCAGGGACGGTGCGAGCGTGCTGTGGGTCGTGTTCAACAACGGCATTCTGGGTACGCAGAAACACTATCAGCGCGACTATCTGGACGGCCGCTATATCGCCTGTGAAATGCCGGATGTCGATTACTGCGCCTATGCGCGGTCGATGGGGGCCGAGGCAGCGCGCGTCACCGCGATTGACGACTTTCGCAAGGTTTTTGCGCAGATGCTGACAGCGCCGGGTAATGCACTGATCGAGGTTGTGGTCGACCCAGAGGTCAAGCCCGAACCATGCTATTTCTACTAGGCGGCGGGGCGACGCGGGCAGCCGGACGTTTTGGTTGCGCCTGCCGCATCTGCCTGAGCCCCACCGACCGTGACATCAAAGACCGTCGATCCGGATCGACGGCGACAACACTCAATGACTGCGAAGATCAATCATGAATATCCAGCTTTCTTCCATGAACACCCGGCTTGCCGGGCGGTATGCACCGACCGACATCGTCGCCAAACGCGCATCAGGCGCATCAATCCAGACCACCGGCGGCGACAGCTTTATCGACTTTATCCTTGGTAACCTGACCCAGCTGCGCGGCTTTCGCAGCGTCGAGTCGCTGGTCAGGCGGATCGAGGAACTGGACCTGCCCCTGAATGTCGGCGACTACCCGCACGAAATTCAGGACCGGCTGGCCGAAAAGCTGCTTTCCATCTCGCGCAAGGAATGCCTGCGTTACACCAATTCGGGGTCCGAAGCGATTCACCTCGCGGTGCGGGTCGCGCGGGCGCATACCGGCCGCCGCAAGATTGTCCGCTTCTACGGGCATTATCATGGCTGGTACACCGAAGAAATCGCTGGCGTGGTGCCGACGCTGTATTCCGAAGGGCTGCCCGCAGGGGCGCGTGACAACCTGATCCAGCTTCAGTGGAACGACTTTGACGGGCTTCGGCAGGCCTTTGCGCAGCATGGTGACGACATCGCCTGCATCATGTGCGAACCGGTGTTGGCCCATTCCGGCACCATCCCGCCCAAGGAAGGTTTCCTGGAGACCATCGTCGATCTTGCGCGGCAGAACGGCAGCATCTCGATCTTTGACGAATGCATCACCGGCTTTCGGGTCGGGCTGACCGGGGCGCAGGGGCTTTTCGGCGTCTATCCAGATATGGTGGTTTATTCCAAAGCGGTCAGCGGCGGCGTGCCCTTTGGTGTACTGTTGGGTATGACCGAACATTTCGCGCCCCTGAACGAGTGGCGGGTGTTCCATGCCTCGACCTATGACGGCAACATTCTGTCGGTGCTGTCGTGTCTCGAAGTGATCGATGAACTGGAGCAGGGTGAGGTCTACGAGGCCATCGGCCGCGCGCAAAGCGAACTGATCGGCGGGCTCGAGTCGCTTTTCATGCGTGCGGGACAACCCTATCACGTGCAGGAAGCGCCTGGCCTGTTTCAGATCTTTTTTACCGAACAGAACGATATCGGCAGTTACGCCGATGCGCAGGCGACCGACATCCCGCGTTTCAACCGCTTTGTGCATACCATGCGCAAGCACGGCGTGCGCGTCTCGGAAGGCGATCTGAGCCACGACGACACAAACCAGAACTGGCTTGGATCGTGGTTTCTGTCGGCGGCACATGACGGCGAGGCAGTGAGCCGCACGCTTGAAGCCGCCGAAGCGGCGATGCGCGAACTGACCGCGTGACCACTTCACGCACGAAGAGGCATTTGGAGAGAGATACGATGCAGCATGCGATGAAATCGATAAGATCCGGCATTTGCTCTGCCGAAATGGATGCCGCATCGTTGAAGGTTCTCGATGCCGGTATCGCCATGGCAGAACTGACAGACACCGAGACATATTCCGTCGATTACCTGGTCATCGAGCCGGGATCGAAGGAAGTCACTATCGTGCACAATCGCACCGATGAATTCCTGTTTGTCGTCGCTGGCAAAGTCACGGGCAGGGTAGGGGGCACGGCAGTGTCGCTGCCGCCTGGCGGCTACGTCGAAATACCACGCGGCACGCCACACACATTTACCAATGAAGGCCCCGAAACCTGCCGACTGGTATCGTTCTGTGTGCCGAAATACAGCCACGAGGATGTCCATAAAGTCGATCCGGTCGGCTGAAACCGGCAGCGCCCGGGGCTTAGTCCGTGACGCTTTGTCCGCTGGAAAGATCAAGCAAGGTGCCACGCCCCGGTGCAATACCCAGATCCTGCTGAAGAAGCGGCAAGATCAGGGTAAACAACTCGGCCTGCGAGGATATCCGGCAGCGTCGATAGAGTTGCTTTCGGTGCACCTTTACCGTCTGCAGGCTGATCTCAAGCACCAGACTGATCGAATAGGACGAATGCCCCTGAAGGATCATCAGCGCGATTTCCGCCTGCCGACGGCTTAGCGCAATGTCGTGGCGGTTGCGCATCGCCACGATCAGCCCATCGACGATAGAATCGCTGCCCCTGGGTCGGCGGGGCGCGGTGACACCGTTCATCCAATGCACGCGGGCAAGGTTCAGGATCACTGCCTCGTGTTGCCGGAGTAATTTTTCCTCTTGCGCCGAAAAAACCTGGTTGGACGAACTGTCGCGGCCCATCGAGATGGTGATGGTGGTGTCCTCGCCAACCGACTGGATCACGGAAATCTCGTCGATGATACCGATCTGCCCATAGTACCACTTGTAATAATGGCTGCGGTGGAACTGGTCCGGCGCGATCTCCTTCAACCTGAATATGCCCGAAGGCTTGCGACGCAGGTGATACTGATAGACCGGGTCGATGACGTAGGCCCCGTCAAGATACGTTGTCTCGACGTGTCGAAAGACGTTCGGACCTCGGGTACGCCGATAATGCACCTCGGGCCGCAACGTGCCGTGATAGGTAATGGCAATGACGTTGTCATAGGCCAGGCAGGTGGCAAGGTAGTCGCAGAACCGGTCGTGGAAATCATGCTGCCCGATGGCGTCGATGGCCCCGGCGATGGCTGCAAGTGCCTGTTCGCTGGACGGGCGGCGCGGGCTCATGGCCGTTCCATCGCCATGACCTTAAGCGTTTCCTCGCGGATGTCGGCGAGGATCTCGCGCTTGAAGCGCGTGAAGTCCGGATCGGTCAGAACCTCGAAACTGCGCGGGCGCGGGATATCGATGGCGATGTCCTTCTTGACCCGTCCGGGACGACTGGCCATCACGATAACCCGGTCGGCAAGGAACACCGCCTCATCGACATCGTGCGTGACAAACATCACTGTCACGCGGTTGTCCTCCCACACGTTGAGCAACAATTCCTGCATCATGCCGCGGGTCTGCGCATCAAGCGCGCCGAAGGGTTCGTCCATCAGCAGGATTGCCGGCTTGTAGACAAGCGCACGGGCGATGGCAACGCGCTGACGCATACCGCCCGACAGCTGCCTGGGATAGGCGTCCTCGAAACCGGCAAGCCCAACCTCGCGGATGAACCGGTCGACCAGGGCGGCTTTTTCCGCCGCCGGCATACGGGTCTTTTCCAGCGCGAACCGGATGTTGCCGCGCACGGTCATCCAGTCAAAAAGGCTGTAGGACTGAAAGACAAAGCCGCGGTCCCGGCCCGGGCCAAGCACCGGCCTGCCATCGATTGCGATGCTGCCGGATGTCGGATCGTCAAGCCCGGCCACCATGTTCAGAAGGGTCGACTTGCCACAGCCCGAGGTGCCGACAATGGCCACAAACTGGTTCCTGCCGATATCAAGCGAAACTTCATCAATGGCGACAACCGGGCTGCCACGGCCTTCGTAGACCTTGCCAACCCGGTCGATCGCGATCAGCGTTGCAGTGTCGCCAGATGCGGGTGGTGTCATGGCATCCTCTTGCATCAGCGGTTCCAGTGAAACATGGCCCGTCCAAAACGCTTGAAGGCAACATCGGTCAGAAGGCCGAGCAATCCGATAAACAGTGTGCCGAACAGGATCGTATCGGTTGCCAGATAGCGCTGCGCGTCCATGATGCGACGGCCCAGTCCCTCGCTTGCGGCGACAAGTTCGGCCACGACCAGATAGGTCCAGGTCCAGCCGATGGTGATGCGAAACGTGTCCCAGATGCCGGGCGACGCTGCCGGAATGACGATCCGCATCAGGATTTCGATGTTGCGCATTCCCAGGGTTTGCCCTGCGCGAATGAGATTCATGTCAATGTTCTTGACGTTGTCCATAATCAGCAACACCTGCTGGAAGAAAGTGCCAAGAAAGAGGATCAGGATCTTCTGCACATCACCGATCCCGGCCCAGAGGATCGAGAGCGGAATAAGCGCGACCACAGGCATATAGCGGACGGTGGAGATCAGCGGCTCAAGCGCGCCCTCGACGATGCGGTAGCTGCCCATCAGCACGCCGATGGGCACTGCGATCACCGTCGCGGCAAGCCAGCCGACAAGAATGCGGTACATGCTGACGGAGGCGTCGGCCCAGAGGATTCCCTCGCGGAGTTGCCGCCAGCCTTCGGCGACGATTTCCATCGGCGAGGGCAGGAACAGTGGGCGGACAATGCCCAGACTTGTGACCGCCCACCAGATCAGCAGTAGGACAAGCGGGACGGCGATTCCCGCGGCACTATAGATCGGCGCGGGGATGTCCTGGCGCAGCCGAAACAGACCGCGTCGGCGGGGTCTTGGTGGCATTGCTTTCGTGCCGGTCCGAATGGTGTCGGTTTTCATTCCGGATGCTCCCAGGTTGGGCGCCCGTGCTTGCCTGTCCGCAGACGCGCAGCAACGGGCGCGACGGTATCGCCCGCGTCAGCGCGACGCGACCGCTTCGAGGTGCTCCATGACGATGAAGTCCTCGGCCGCCGGGATCTGCGTGATTTCACCTGGGTTGGTCTGCTGCATGATCTCGCCGATCTCCTGCACCGTCGCCTGGAAGTCGCCACTCAGCGCGTCCAGGTTTTCCGCAACATCGTAAAGCCGCACCCCTTCGAAAGCGGGCTGGAATTCCTCCATCGGGCTACCCACCGCAGTTGCGATAATCTGGCCGCCTTCTTCGGGGTTTTCGCGGATGAAGGTGATCGCGTCGTCCCAGGCGGCGATCAGGCCCTGCACGTTATCGGGGTTGGCATCGATCCAGCCGCTTGTCGCACTCAGCATGTCGCTGATCAGACCAGGCTTTTCGGCAGCGGTGTAAAGCACCTTGTACCCTGCACCCTGGCTTAGCGCAGCCGAGATGTAGGGCTCGTAGGTCACCGCCGCGTCGACCCGACCTGCGATCATGGCCAGTCCCGCCTCGGAGGCGCCCATCGGTACATGGTCGATATCCTCGACCGACATGTCGGCCTCTTTCAGCGCGTAGTTCATCAGCAGGTCGCTGGTCGCACCGGTCTCGAAGGCGACGGACTTTCCGGCCAGATCAGCGATCGAGCCGATGTCTTCGCCGACGAGTATCGCGTCGGCCTCGAAGGCCACGTCCATAATCAGGAAACCCTTCTGGTCGACACCCTGGTTGACGTTGGCGATGATGCCATTGGTGGCGGTGGCAATCACGTCCAGATTGCCGCTGGCCAGCGCGGCGGTCATGTCCTGATCCCAGTTGAACATGGTCAGGTCGACATCAACGCCGTTGGCGTCGAAAAAGCCCTTTTCCTCGGCAACGAAAAGCGGCCCGTAGCCCAGCCAGGGCTGCAGGCCCAATCGCACGGTTTCCGATTGGGCATGAAGCGGGCCTGCGACAGCCAGCGCGGCCAGTGCGAAGGCGGCGGATCTGCTTTTGAACATTGTCGTTCCTCACTGTTGGTGGTCCGGCTCGGCACGGACCGATTGTGTTATGAATGACGTTGGATCGTCCCGAGCATGTTGAGCGTGATCTGCCCCACATCGTTCATTATGCCGGGGTCCGGCAGGGCGCCGCACCAGGCCACAGAGCTTGTCGCATAGATGGCCCCGCCCGAACGCAGGCGGCGCAGTGTCATTTCTGCCGCTCGGCGCGCGTGGCGCTCGGCGTCACCGCCTTCATACCAGCGGGTCGGATCATGGAAATGCGCCTCTGGAAATCCGTCGGCCCGCGCCAGAACCACGGTGTCGGGCGGCGTACCGAGTGCGGGATTGGTTGCATCAACCTCGTATCCCGCGGCGGCCCCCAAGACGGTGCCGGCATCGCCAAAGATCGCGCTTTCGACCCCCTCGAACACCTACGCGACGTCGGGCGCATAGCTTTCTGCGGTGCGCGTAAAAGGCCGTGCGGTGTCGAACCCCATAAGCGAGATGCCAACCCCCAGCAGCGAAAACTCGCCGCGTCCTCTCGCCCGGAGAAAGCCGCCAGGCTCTCCGGTGATCGACAACGCCATCTCGGCGATGGGTCCGTCCCAGGTCCGCCCCGCTTCCAGCGGCGAGCGGCGCAACTCCATCAGGTCGTTCTGGAAGGCCACGGTGGCGGCAAAGCCATTGCCGCCAAGGTAGAACAGGCTGCCGCCCTCGGACAGAAAGCTGCGCAGCGCCATTTCCATCCGGGTCGATGCGTATTCAGGATGGCTACCGGTGACGACGCCAGCGTATGGCGACAGCGCCGCGGCACCCTGGTCGTGCAGGTCCCGATCGGTCAGCAGATCGAAGGCCACATCATTGTCGTGCAGAAACCTCATCAGCCGCAGATCGACCGGCAGATTGTGCGGACAACCGCATAGCGGATAAAGGTAATCGTCGCGCAGCGTCGCTTTGGGCTTGCGCTCTGAGCAGATTGATACGCCAGAGGCGTCGCTGTGATAGTCGTAAAGCGAGCGCAGGCCGTTATCAGCGGCAAAGCGGTGCCCGCGATCGTCGCAGATCCAGTCGTACAGATGCGCTGGAAGGACTTCGTCAGCATAGGCAAGATAAGTTGCGGTCGGCACCAGCAGGACAAGCGGCGCAGCAGGTCTGGCAGAGGTCACGAAAAAGACGATGCGTTCGCTTCCGGCATCATGGGTCAGCTCAAAGGCGTAGACGCCAGCCGGCGCATCAACGGGGACGGTTACCGCATGGCTTGCCGGCCAGTCGAGCCCGCCCATGTCGTCATCGTGGCAATGCACTGCATCGTAATGATCGGGAACCAGTCGCGGATCGAAGCTTGACCCGTCCCAACGGGCTGAGGTGACGCAAAAGGTCGGCAGGTTCACCATCTCGAGTTCCAGGGCCGCCGCACCGGTCGAAACAAGCTTGGGCGATGCCGGCCGAAGTGCAGGAAAAGTCCAGGTGATTTCCCCTGATGCGGTCACAAGAGCAAGCCGCGCGTAACGGGCATTCAGCGTTGGCATCGCGGGATCGTGGCCCGCGCCAAACCGCAGTTCGGCGTCGGGATCGAGTGACCAGTCGGCGTCGAAACGGTGTTCGAAGCGGAAGGGCGCCAGCGGATCGTCAGAAGCAAGGCAAAGCCGGACACTGCCGGCCGTGCGCATAATCTCGACCCGCAGCCAGGTCCGCATTGGTACCGCCTCGACCGTCGCAAGCCCCTGACCGCCCACGGAAGCGCGTAGCTCTGTTCCGTCAAGTATCAATGAAAAGCTGCCCGCATCAAAAACCGTGCGGGGTCCGGGATTACGGGTCAGCAACAGCTCGAAGCGAACGGCCTGAAGCGTGTCGGCACGATGTAGATCGGCAGCATCGAGGCGCAGAAAAGACCCGCTGCGCAGCGCACGCGGTGCTGGCACATCGTCCAGCGTTTCAATCGGCCAGTCGGGATAGGCGCACTTTGGAGTATCAAGTCGGCAGATGCGCACGCTGCGCGGCGGCCGAACCGCCGACACACAAAGACGCACGCGCTGCCCCGGTGGGCTATGCCACGGCTGCGTGTATCCCGCAACGGCCATTGCGCTGTGATCCACCACGCGTTCCATCCTGCGTGCTCCGTTCATCGCCTCGCCATGCGCGAGCCAAGGCTGATGTATACCCACCAAATCGCATTTACCAACAGTGGACGGCCTCTGGCGCGGGGGAAATACCCCCCCGGTGGTAGAAGTGCTGATCCAATAGGCAGCTTTGGACCGATGTCCGGGGGAGGACCACCCTTCACCGCAGGATTCCGGGCAGGTTGAGACCATGCGCGCGGGCGCAGTCGCGCGCTGTGTCATAGCCCGCATCGGCGTGGCGCATCACGCCTGTCGCCGGATCGTTCCACAGCACCCGTTCGAGCCGCCGGTCGGCGGCGGCACTTCCGTCGCAGACGACGACCATACCGGCATGTTGCGAGAACCCCATGCCCACACCGCCGCCGTGATGCAGGCTGACCCAGGTCGCGCCCGAGGCGGTGTTCAGCAACGCATTCAGCAAGGGCCAGTCGCTGACCGCGTCCGAACCGTCGCGCATCGCTTCGGTCTCGCGGTTGGGGCTGGCGACCGACCCTGAATCAAGGTGGTCCCGGCCGATGACAACCGGCGCTTTCAAAGCGCCACTGCGCACCATCTCGTTGAATTTCAGCCCAGCCAGGTGCCGCTCACCAAGACCGATCCAGCAGATCCGCGCGGGCAACCCCTGAAAGGCGATCCGCTCGGCCGCCATATCGAGCCAGCGGTGCAGCCGGGTATTTTCGGGAAACAGTTCCTTCATCGCTGCGTCGGTGGCGTGAATGTCGGCCGGATCGCCGGACAGCGCGCACCAGCGGAACGGTCCGATGCCGCGGCAAAACAGCGGCCGGATATAGGCCGGCACAAAGCCGGGGAAGGCAAAGGCGTCGGCAAGCCCTTCCTCTTGCGCGACCTGCCGGATGTTGTTGCCGTAGTCGAGCGTCGGCACACCGGCACGCCAGAAATCAACCATCGCCGCCACGTGGGCCTTCATCGAAGCGCGCGCAGCGGCGCGCACCCCGGTCGGATCGGTTTCCTGAGCCGCGCGCCAGTCGGCCACACTCCAGCCCGCGGGCAGATACCCGTGCAGCGGGTCGTGGGCCGATGTCTGGTCGGTGACGATATCGGGTCGCGGCCCGCCCGCCTGCATCCGGCGCACGAGTTCTGGAAAAACCTCTGCCGCGTTGCCGATGAGCGCAACCGACTTCGCTTCGCCTTTCGCCGTCCAGTCGGCAATCATCGCCAGTGCGTCGTCCAGTTTATCGGTCTTTGCGTCGCAATAGCGGGTCCGGATGCGGAAGTCGGCACGCGTCTCGTCACATTCGACCGCCAGGCAACAGGCTCCGGCCATCACCGCCGCAAGCGGCTGAGCGCCGCCCATGCCCCCAAGTCCTGCCGTCAGGATCCAGCGGCCTGAAAGATCACCGCCGTAGTGCTGGCGACCGGCCTCGGCAAAGGTTTCGAACGTACCCTGCACGATGCCCTGCGTGCCGATATAAATCCACGAACCCGCCGTCATCTGGCCGTACATTGCCAGGCCTTTGCGGTCGAGTTCGTCAAAATGTTCCCAAGTTGCCCAATGCGGCACAAGGTTGGAATTGGCGATCAATACACGCGGGGCGTCGGGATGGGTGCGAAAGACGCCGACAGGTTTGCCCGATTGGACCAGCAGGGTCTCGTCGTCTTCCAGATTGCGCAGGGCGGCGACAATGCCGTCGAAATCCTGCCATGTGCGCGCGGCGCGGCCGATCCCGCCATAAACGACCAGCTCGTGCGGGTTTTCGGCCACATCGGGATGCAGGTTGTTCATCAACATCCGCAGCGCAGCCTCGGTCTGCCAGGATTTGGTACTGATTTCGGGGCCGGTCGGCGGATAGATGTCGCGGAGATTGTGGCGCGGATCGATGTTCATGGGGTCAGTTGCGGATAGGGGCGGAATCCTGCGCTAACGGTTTTGACGGGTCAGAAAGGTTGTTGCGGTTTGTACGACCTCATCACGTTGGCTTCCATTTGGCGTGTCGAAGGTGTGCGTAGCTTCCGGCCAAATGATCAGCTGGGAATTTCTGATCAGATCGTTTGCAAGCTCTGCGGATGTCACAGGTACATTCTGATCGTTCTCACCAATTATAATCAAGGTTGGAACCGAGATACGCGAAGCGTAGCGTGCAGGGTTGCGATCAAGCACCGAAGTCCAATATCGGTTTGTGAGGCCAAAGGCGCGCTCATCAATACTCTGAGGGTTAGCGGCGACCCTTTCGAGTTCTCTATCCGTCGGCCCGGCTCCATATAGAATTTGCAACTCTTGTCGTTGCGGCAGTGCGCCCGCACCTAGGATGGCAATGCTCTCGGCTGCATCTGTCTGTGCGGCGAGTTCCAAGGCAATGGCCCCGCCTTCAGAGGTGCCCATGATTGGGATGGAAGCAAGGCCACGTTCTTGCAAAACGTATGACAGTGCGATTTCATTGCGCCGTGTGAGTTCATCATAGGTGTAGGCTTCCCAGAACGCTTGCGCGCACCGGTTGCCAATGGCACGATCCTCGACGCCTGATTTTTCAAGGGCAATGATTTCCAGCCCTGCGGGAGCCTGAGCGAAGTAAGTGCCCATGTACGCTCGCAGAGATACACAGCCTGATCCGCCGATATAGAAGATCGGCTGTGCGGTTTCGGAATCTCCGGTGCGATACGTCACAAACGCGAAGTCTTCTCCATCGATAACAACGGTTTCAACAGAGGTTTTGGGCGACATAACCTCGGCGACGAAATCTAATCTGCTCGAACATGCCGTGAGGACGGCGCAAAGTATCAAGGCGTATGTGAGCGGTGTTCTAGGCATTCGCTTTATCCCTCTTGGCTATCTCGAGCACTGTATTCTTTGAAATACCAAGATCGCGGGCGATCCAGCGGTAGGAGCGACCTTCTTCGATCAACGCCATGACTTTGGGGGCAAGGCGGTCTGATTTTGGTCTTTGCCCCTTTTGACGGCCCAGTTTTTTGCCACGTGCCTTGGTGGCGGCGAGACCGGATTTGATGCGTTCGCTCATGAGATCGCGCTCGAACTGCGCGATGCCTGCTAGCATGGTGGCCATCATTCGGCCATGGGGACTGTCGAGCTCAAAGGTCATTCCGGACATGGCGACCACGGAGACGTTCCAGCCAGCCAGTTGGTTCAGCGTATCCAGGAGGTCTTGGGTGGATCGGCCCCACCGGCTAAGCTCTGTGACAAGAACTGCATCGATCTTACGGGCCTGTGCCAAGGCCATCACCTGGTTGCGTGCGTGCCGGTTTGTCTTGATGCCAGAAATCGTCTCCTTATGAATGTCCAGCACGTCATACCCGGCGCGGGCGGCGAAATCGGTCAGATCAGCAATCTGCCGTTCGCAGGATTGGTCAGAGGTTGAAACCCGCGCATAGATCACTGCCCGCTTCGATGAAGCGAGCGCTTTCTGTCCCAATTGAACTGGTGTGGTGTGAGCGGTCATAATGGCTTGTTTTTACTGGCCTGATTATTGTCCCTTTTAGCCATTTGACTAACAAGGACAATTGCACATGCCAAGACGCTCTATTCTGACCGCCCGTCAACACGCGGCGCTGTTCGACCTCCCGACAGACGAGGCCAGCATCCTCTACCACTACACGCTGTCGGATGAGGACCTTGAACACATCGATGCCCGCAGGCGTCCGGAGAACCGGTTCGGTTATGCGCTACAGCTGTGCGCCCTGCGATACCCGGGGCGCTTGATATCGTCTGGCGAGGTGATCCCTGAGGCAGTTGTCCGGTTTATCGGGGCCCAATTGGGCATGACGGGAGATGAGCTTCTGCCCTACGCTGCTCGCCGGCAGACGCGTCAGCAGCATCTCCATGCTCTGCGCCAGGTCTACGGCTTCAAGATGTTCTCCGGCCACCGCGCACGCGAGTTGAAGGCCTGGCTGGCGGGTGAGGCGGAGCACGCGACCACCAACCATGATTTGGCCCGCCGATTTGTAGATGAGTGCCGCCGGACCCGAACTGTGTTGCCGGGCGTGTCCGTGGTTGAGCGCCTCTGCGCGGATGCGCTTGTCGCGGCGGAACGCCGGATCGACAGCGCCATCGTGGCTCGGCTGGATGAAGCCATGAAAGCCCGCCTTGATGGCCTGCTCACGGAGATGGTCGACGGCAAGGTCAGCCGGTTCGTCTGGCTGCGCCAATTCGAGTTGGGGCAGAACTCGGCCGATGCCAGCCGCCTGCTTGACCGGCTGGAATTCCTGCAGGAGATGAACCTGTCGCCTGATATTCTCGCTAGCATTCCACCCCATCGGGTGAGCTGCCTGCAGCGTCAGGGTGAACGCTATTTTGCCGATGGGCTGCGCGACATCAGCAGTGATCGCCGTCTGGCCATCATTGCGGTCTGCGCGGTCGCATGGCGTGCGGCGCTTGCCGACGCGGTCATCGAGACCCACGATCGGATCGTCGGCAAGACATGGCAGGGTGCCAAAAAGCTCTGCGATGCCAAGATCGCTGACGCAAAGACGGTGGTGCAGGACACTTTGCGCGCCTTCAAATCCCTTGGTGCTGCCCTGCTCGACGCCAGAAGCGATGGCGCGCCCTTGGATCAGGCGACGGAGCTGGCCTGCGGATGGGAACGGCTTGAAGCTTTGGTTGCCACCGCCGCCGAGCTTACGGACACGATGGCCGCTGACCCGTTGGCGCATGTCGGCCAAGGATATCACCGGTTCCGGCGCTATGCCCCGCGCATGTTGCGTGCGTTGGATATCCAGGCGGCGGGTGTCGCCGCGCCCTTGCTCCAGGCGAGCACGCTGATCGCGGACGATGAGAGGCCCGAGATACCACCGGTTGGCTTCTTGCGGCGCGGCTCGAAATGGCATCGCCATCTGAATGCCCGGGAGGAAGA
>JAUIIJ010000067.1 GCA_030431825.1 Alphaproteobacteria bacterium | reverse complement strand
GCGGCAAAAACACCTGACCGACGGCGATCAGCTTGTCATGATGCGGCTCGTGACCGGTACGCTCGATCTGGTCGTAAAAGAACTTGACAGGAATCTGCACGTGAATGCCTGCGCCATCGCCGGTCTTGCCATCGGCATCCACCGCTCCACGGTGCCAGATTGCCTTGAGCGCCTTGATCCCGGATTCCACCACCTGGCGGCTCTTGGAGCCATCGATGGAAACCACCAGACCGACCCCACAGGACGAATGTTCGTCACTTTCGGAATACAGGCCATTCTCGGCCAGCCACTTGCGCTTTTCGGCTTCTGCCCGGGCCCAGTTTTCGTCGAATTTGGTCATGGATTGCTTCCTTGTTCTGAGGCCGACACCGAGTCGAGAACGTCCTGTTCGGTCAGTTGTGTGCGATCACCCGCAAAGGCATAGCCCCGGGGTTTGCAGTCGATATAAACTTCATGGGTCAGCGGCAGGTCGCCAAGATCGTCCAGTGAGCCTGCGGCCAGGCTCATCATGCCGTCCGGCATCACGCCACCGCGCGGGATCCGGTAGAACAGGCTCGATCCGCAGGTTCCACAGAACCCGCGTTCGGCCCAGTCGCTGGATTTGTAGATCCGGATCGACTCCTCACCCTCCCAGACAATCCCGTCAAGCGGGACATCCAGCCCAAGTTCGATCCCGCCGCTGAATTTCCGGCACATGCCGCAGTGACAGGCACCGATATGATCCGGCACCTGTTTCAGGGTGTAGCGCACTGCGCCACACATACAGCCACCTGTTCTAGACGTGCTCATGCGTTGTTCCCTCTCACTTTTCGGCGCAAACATGGCGAGACATCCAGCCCCGGCCAGTCGCTGTTGATCGCCTCTCTGCTTTGCCGGGTCAGCACGGCGATATCGAGGATCGGTTCAATCACAGTCCGCCTCCGATTCCGCAGCCATGAATCCCTCCTGACCGGGCCAGGCCAGACCGAACGGCGTATGCGCGAAATACTCGCGCTTGCTTCCGAAAACGCTCCGTGACCAACCCGCCTCGAACATCAGGTTCCGCTCGGCAGAGACATACATGTTGATCTCGAATTCCATGCCCCCGGCGCCAATATCGGTTTCGTAGGACCGATGAATGCGGGCCTTCTGAAACCGGACACCCCCCAGGAATTCGGTCTCGCCCGTCAGTTCAATATACCCGCTCAGCACATAGGGCCGGTTGTCGATCATGCGCGTGCTCAGGGTGAACCTGCCCGACTCCTGCGACCAGCCGGCGCTCAGCAGCGCAGGAATGTTGGTATTCGAAACCGTGCCCGGTACGGCGGTCATGCGCATGTCGCCGAACCCCGGATCGCGAAACTCGGTCAGTCGCCAGTCCGGTGTAAAAACACGAACGATCTGCAGCTTGCCCTTTTGATAGGTATGCGCCTCGCGGGAAGCACCGCAATCAAGCAGCGTGGTCGCGTTGCAGGACGCCTTGAGTATGGTCGCGATGGCGCGGCAGCCGGCGGGAACCGGAATTTGCGCCGCCACCTGGACGGGCGGCAACGCTGCAGCGGCAAAAATCGCGGCTACAGCGATGCGCCCCGCGATTTTACGTCCTGTTCTGCCCCATCCCTGGTTCACGTTGTTGACCCTTTGCTGACCATTCTTCCGGTTGGCTCGGCATGACTCTGGTGCGCAGGAATTCGCGACCAAAGCCAAGGGTGCGCGCGGCACCCGCTTTCAGACAACGGCGCGTCGAAACACGCCGTAGGCCCCGTTCATTCCGCGGCAATCGCACCCGCGCCCGCGTTCAGCCGGGTCAGGATGGCCTCGGCACAATCGCGACCATCCCGGATCGCCCAAACCACCAGCGAGGCACCGCGCACGATGTCGCCCACGGCGTACACCCCGTCCAGAGCAGTTTCACCCGTGGTGAACTCGGCGCGGACAGTGCCCCATCGCGTGACCGCAAGATCGGGCTGATCCCAGAGCACGGGCACGTCCTCCGGTTCAAAGCCAAGCGCCTTGATCACAAGGTCCGCCTCTTCAACATAATCCGCGCCCTCGATCACTTCGGGAGACTGACGGCCACTCGCATCAGGCGCGCCAAGCCGCATCTTCTGAACCATGACACCGCTCACGGCGTCGTTGCCGACAAAGCCCTTGGGCGCGCTCAGCCATTCAAAGACCACGCCCTCTTCCTCGGCATTGGCCACCTCGCGCTGACTGCCCGGCATGTTCGTGCGGTCGCGGCGATAAAGGCATTTGACGCTCTTCGCGCCCTGCCGGATGCTGGTGCGGACGCAATCCATCGCGGTGTCGCCACCGCCGATCACGACAACATGCTTGCCTTCCGCATTCAGGCGGCCCGACTCGAAATCCTCCACGGTGTCGCCAAAGCTCTTGCGGTTGCTTGCGGTCAGAAAATCGATTGCCCGTTCTATCCCCGGCAATCCGCTGCCCGGCATGGCCAGATCGCGGGACTTGTAAACGCCGGTGGCGATGATGACGGCGTCATGTTGCGCGCGGATCTCGTCAAACGTGATGTCATCGCCGACATTGCAATTCAGCCGGAAGGTCACACCACCCTTTTCAAGCTGTTCGTTCCGACGCATCACCACATCCTTTTCCAGCTTGAAGCCGGGAATGCCATAGGTCAGAAGCCCGCCCGCACGGTCATGGCGATCGTAAACGGTTACCTGCACACCCGCCCGGCGCAGAACGTCCGCCGCGGCCAGCCCCCCGGGGCCCGCGCCGATGATCCCGACGCTTTCGGTGCGTTCCCGCGCCGGCGCGATGGGTTCAACCCAGCCTTCTTCCCACGCCGTATCCGTGATGTATTTCTCGACCGCGCCGATCGTCACCGTGCCGTGCCCGGACTGCTCGATGACGCAATTGCCCTCGCACAGACGGTCCTGCGGGCAGATACGGCCACAGATTTCCGGAAAGGTGTTGGTCGCCTGACTGACTGCATAGGCCTCTTGCAGACGTCCTTCGGCGGTCAGACGCAGCCAGTCCGGAATGTTGTTGTGCAGCGGACAGTGGCTCTGGCAATAGGGTACACCGCATTGGCTGCACCGGCTCGCCTGTTCCCTGGCTTTCGCCTCGGCGAATTCGGCATAGATCTCGTGGAAATCGTCGCGTCGCGCACCGGCATCACGCTTGGCCGGCATGTCCCGATCAATCTGAACGAATTTCAGCATTGGTTGCTTTGCCACAGCGAGAACTCCATGATACGTTGTTTCAGACAGTCTCTAAGCGAATTGTAGAATGATTAAAAGTCAGAACTGCTGACCTATTTTCGCATTCATTTGCCTGAAGAGGCGCAAATTTGCCTGAATCCGCGCAGAATTAGTAAGCAATCCGGACCTATATTTCAGCTTTCCTATATTTTAAAAGCACTTATACCTGTCACCGTTACACAAGAATTTTCTGGTGCCGCGATAAGATGCCTTTGTTCCAACTCCTCCTCGTGGCCCTGATCCAGGGCGTTACCGAGTTTTTGCCGGTCTCCTCGTCGGGTCACCTGATTCTCTTGCCCGGCCTGACCGGCATGGACGATCAGGGGCAACTGATCGACGTTGCCGTGCATGTGGGTACGCTCGGTGCGGTGGTTGTGTATTTCTGGCGCGATGTCCGGATCGGATTGCTGGGGTTGCCACGGCTTCTGCTTGGCAAAGTCGATACACCCGGCGCGCGACTGGCGCTCGGACTAATCATTGCAACGATCCCGGTCATCGTCGCGGGGGCCGTTCTGCATTTCACCGGGCTGAGCGATGCCATGCGATCTGTCACGGTGATCGGCTGGACCATGCTGATTTTTGGCATTGTGCTTTACTGGGCGGATCAAACCGGCGCGTCGGACCGGACGACGGCGGACTGGTCGGCGAAGGATGCCCTGATCATGGGCTGCTGGCAGGCCATATCCCTTATCCCGGGCACCTCGCGATCCGGCATCACGATCACGGGCGCGCGCCGTCTTGGCTATGCGCGCGAAGACTCTGCCCGGCTCGCGATGCTGATGTCCATTCCAACCATCCTGGCGTCGGGGATCCTGCTCGGTGCCGAAGTGGCAATCGACGCCAACACTGCCGCGATGCGTGATGGGGCAATTGCCGCACTCTTCGCCTTTTTCGCCGCGCTTCTGGCACTGACCCTGATGATGCGCTTGCTGCGCAGCGTCAGCTTTACCCCCTACGTGATCTACCGGATCGCGCTCGGTATCGTGCTGCTGGTCTATGCCTACGGAGGATCAGGTGCGCAGGTTGCCGGCTGATTTCTGCAGCGCGTCGTACTGGCCGGACGGGCGAAAACGCCAGAGATAATCCGGCAGAACCGACTCCATCGCGACCGGTTTGATACCGAGTTCGGCAAACCCCCTCGCATCATCACCGACCACATTGTCACGGCGAAGATTGCGCAGTTGATCCCGCGTCAGCACCCCGTTCCTGATCAGGCCAAAGGATATCGCCTGCAGAATGTCGAAACCGAAGGCCATGATCCGCGCCAGCCAGAACGGCAGGTTGAGCACCACCCGGCGCCTGCTGATCACATCCAGCATCTGCGCCATCATCTGCCGCATGGTCCTGACCTCTGGTCCACCCAGCTCATAGACACCCGCGGCAACCTCGTCGGTGACCGCCTTGACCGCTGCTTTTGCCACATCATCGACAAATACCGGCTGAAAGCGGGTCTCGCCGCCCACGATCGGCAGGAAGGGTCCCATGCGGGCCATTCCGGCAAAGCGGTTGAAGAAATTGTCCTCGGCACCGAAAATCACCGAAGGTCGCAAGATCACGGCATTCGGCATATGCTCAAGGACCGCGGTCTCGCCCAACGCCTTGGACCGGCTATAGTCGCTGTCCGATGTGGCATCCGCCCCGATCGCCGAGAGATGCACCATGCGTTCGATACCCTGCTGCGCCGCGATCCGGGCGACCCGTCCCGCCCCTTCGGCTTGAACGGCGTCGAAACTGTTCTTGCCGGCCTCGTTCAGGATGCCGACGCAATTCACAACCGCGTCCGCATCCTGCATCGCGAGCGCAACCGAATCGTCGTCGCGAATATTGCACAGCACCGGCTCGACCTGCCCCACCACACCATAGGGACGGACGAATATGGCCTCATTGGGCCGCCGCACGGCAACACGAACCCGCCAGCCGGCCTGTGCAAAGTTCCGCGCGACGTACCGCCCTACAAATCCGGATCCGCCATAGATAGTGACCAGCTTGGACATGCCAGCGCTCCCTTGTATCTGGGTCTAATCCGATCTACCGCCCCAAATCCACGCAAACAAGCCGCAAAAGCGCCACTGACCAGGAAAGCCACGGCTCGACAGGCCCGGACGGAAACGCCGGGCACGAATTTTGGCGGCTGATTTCGCAATTTCCGTTTGACACCCCACCCTTCTCCACTTAAAGCCTCGCTCCACGACACCTGCCCAGGTGGCGGAATGGTAGACGCGCTAGCTTCAGGTGCTAGTGTCCGCAAGGACGTGGAGGTTCGAGTCCTCTCCTGGGCACCATACAGGCCTTCGGCCGGATATCCCTTTCCAGATCTTTTGACGAGAACAGCCAATCCGGGATCTTCGTGTTCGGATGCGGGGTACGAATTCCAGTTTAACCGTAAAG
>JAUIIJ010000041.1 GCA_030431825.1 Alphaproteobacteria bacterium | reverse complement strand
GGGGAAGAAAGGGGAAAGCCTGGACATCTGCTCGTCGGTCAGCCAGAAAAGGTCGCTCATGTCACCGCTCCGTTTTCCGAGCCGTGAATCACGACATCCCAAGGAAATCAATGGGTCCTGACCCTAAAAAAGCGCATCGTTGTTCGTGAGGAAGAAGCGCTGGCCGCCAAAAGGAGTTTGGACAAACTAATTTCCTTGGTGAAAGCTGGGCTTGAAGATCCTCAGGATGAAGATTTTCAAGAGCATTACCGCGAGGCCAAGGAAATTCACAAGCAGAAGCAACGGGAGCTGGCTCAAGTTGCCGCGGAGCTATCACCGGAATCAAAGGTAACGCATGCCAGCATCGTCAAATTCGTTCGCACACTTCGCACTGCGATCGAAGATGGTTCGATAGGCGAAAAGCGGAGCTACCTCCGGTCATTCATCGACAACATCGAAGTCGGCGAAGATTTGATACGAATAAGGGGACGGCGAGGTCAGATTGAAAAGGCTGTCGGCGCTCGACAAGTCGAGCGCTCAGCAGTTCCCACTTTTGTTCGGGAATGGCGGAGAGACAGGGATTCGAACCCTGGAGACGGTCTCCCGCCTACACACTTTCCAGGCGTGCGCCTTCGACCACTCGGCCACCTCTCCGTCGGGGCGATATGTGCCGGAACATGCGCGGTATTGCAAGCTGGAAAACGACCGTTGCAACGCTGACCTTTTCCGACCGCGCTTCGGCGCAGCCGGGTGACTGACTTGCCGCAGCGGATACCACCCTGCCGCCGGGGCCGATCTGCAATGCCTGCTGTGATCGGGCGGCGCCACCGCGTGCAGAAGCGGGTGCGAGGCATGGACAAACCCCGGCAGGCATGGCACGCAACTGTTCAGATCAACAGGAGCACGTGTTCATGTCCGACCTTACCATCGTTCCCGGCCCTGACACCAGTCGCGCCTATCGCATGGCGCTCGGGTGTTTCGGCACCGGCGTCACGGTGGTCACGACCGCGACAGAGGATGGCCCCCTGGCGATGACGGCGAATTCATTTGCCTCTGTCTCGCTCGAACCGGCCATGGTGCTCTGGTGCGCGGCCAAGCACTCGAAACGGTACAACGCCTTTGCCACGGCGCAAGATTACGCGATCCACATTCTCGCCGAGGACCAGATGGACTTGGCGCTGCATTTCTCTCGTGTCGGCACCGATTTTTCACCCACCATCTGGCAGCCGGATGGCGCAGGCGTGCCGATCCTGCAGGGGTGCATCGCGCGGTTCGATTGTCGGCAGGCCGCTCTGCATGACGCCGGGGATCACACGATCATCGTCGGCGAGGTGCAGCGCGTCATGCGCCGCCAGGGCACCGGGCTGTTGCACAAATCAGGACAATATGGCGGCTTCAGCGGCTTTGACGAACAGGCCTAATCGCCGGGCGATCCATGCACGGCAAACTGGTCCAGTCCCGCAGACTGTGACTTGATGGTGCGGTAGGCTTCGCGCACCCCGGCGTCTGTCAGGTCCCGTGCCACCGTGATCAGCGTATTGGCATCATGTTCTTCGCAGAGTTCGGCCATATGCGCGATTTCTTGCTGCGCAACGGCGCGCGCCTCGTCCATCGACGGGGCACCGTAGAGTTCGACGAAATGCCGCGCAAGGGCGTCGGTCAGCACCGTGACCTCGCTCGGTTGCACCTGCGTGACCGCCACGAATGTCACCCGGCCGAATGTTTCCAGACCAAGCCAGCCGTTGGCAAAGGCCTGTCGGGCCTTGCCGTGCAGATCGGCCTCGGTCCAGTTGGAAAACTCGAACCCGCCAGAGATACACCATTCAGCGGTGCGCGCCGGGTTGCTGAACACGTTGCGATCACTGTCATCGAAATGAATGGCGCGGGCCAGTTTCATCTGTCTTCTCCCAGCAGGGTGCTCAGCGGGACCAGGTGCGTGGTCGCGTCATCGCGCAGCAGCATACCGAAACGCTCGTCCGTGCCAAGCAGGCAGCCGCTCCGCCCCGCATATGCGACCGGTTGGCCGACACCATGCAACAGGCCGGACCAGGCGGCGTGCAGCGGCGCATTGCCCTCTTCGCTCCAGCGATTGATCCAGACCAGGCAGTGACGCGCCCAGCTTTCAAGGAGGAGCACGGAGTCCACATCGGCACAGCCTTCGTCATGGAGGGCAGTAACATCGGGAGCTTCCCCCGGGTTGTCGCCGGTCTGCAGAATGGTCAGATCCAGCCCGATGACCAGCCAGTCTGGCACTTCGTTCGCGCCCGCCCGCGCTGCCGATGCCCGCAGGCGGCCGCAATGCGCACCGTTCACCCGGATGCCGCCATCCCATTCGAGATGTACGCCCACTTCGGGCGGCGACAGGGCGCCAAGCGCATTCTGAAATCCGACGGCGCATAACGGCAGCATCGCCATGGCATCTTCAATCGTGATTTCCGGCGCAAAGACCATTGCGGCGCGCAGGCGGTCGGCCTGGACGTTGTGCACGATGGTGCCGCTGTCACATCCACGCGCCGCCATCTCACGCGCCAGATCGAACGGGTCGCCTTGCCCCTCTGCCGCCACGCCGACCATCAAGGGTGGAAAGCGTGGCGTCGCGATCATGACTGGCCCTTGGCGATCAGGTTGCGGGCCACATGGCGAAACGCTTCGGCCTGCGGGCTGTCGGGTTTGCTTACCACGACCGGCGCGCCCCCGTCGGCGGCAAGCCGGATATCGAGGTGCAGCGGAATTTCCGAGAGCAGCGGCACGCCCAGTTTTTCGGCTTCGGCAACGACGCCTCCATGCCCGAATACGTGCTCTTCATGACCGCAATTCGAGCAGATATGCGTGCTCATGTTCTCGATCATACCGAGAATCGGCGTGTTCAGCTGCCGGAACATGTCGATCGCCTTGCGCGCGTCCAACAGCGCCACGTCCTGCGGCGTGCTGACGATGACAGCGCCGTCGACGGCGAATTTCTGACACAGGGTCAGTTGCACGTCGCCGGTGCCCGGCGGCAGATCGACCACCAACACATCCAGCGCGCCCCATTGCACCTGCATCATCATCTGCTGCAGCGCCCCCATCAGCATGGGTCCGCGCCACACGACCGCCTGGTTTTCGTTGGTCATCAAACCAAGCGACATCATCGTGACGCCGTGATTGCGCAGCGGCAGGATGGTCTTGCCATCCGGGCTGGCGGGACGTCCGGAAACGCCCAGCATGCGCGGCTGGCTGGGGCCGTAGACATCCGCGTCCAGCAGCCCGACGCGCCGCCCCTCGGCGGCAAGAGCACAGGCCAGGTTCGCCGAGACCGTCGATTTGCCGACACCGCCCTTGCCCGAGGCAATGGCGATGATCCGCTCGACACCCGGCACCTTTTGCGGACCCTTGGGTTGCGCCGGCTTGGACGGTTTCAGATCGGGCGGTGCCTTGTCGCTATGTGCGGTCATCATCGCCGACACGCTGCGGATGCCATCCAGCGCCTTGACCCGCGCCTCCGCGTCTGCGCGAACGGGTTCCATTACCTTGGCATGCGCCGGGTCGATTTCCAGCACGAACCGCACCGCATCGCCTTCGACGTTCAGCGCCCGCACGATCCCGGCAGCGACAATATCCTGACCGCTAGCGGGATCCGTGATCTGTTTCAGTTCGGCCAGAACCGCCTCGCGCGTCGCCATTGCTCAGTCGGTCCCCTTGATGGTGCCGGTCACGACATGTTCGACATCCAGACCGTCAATGGTCAGCACAACCTTCGCCTCATAGGTTTTGCCCTGCGTGTTGCCCGCCTTGCGCAATCCGTCCTCGATCGCCTGCTGGCTGGTCACACCCACCTGCTTGAGGAATTTGCGCATCGACATATTGAAATCTTCGCTCATGGTCATTCTCCCGTCCGGTTCCTGCAATTGACGCAACGCCCCATGTCCCCGTAGGACTCACAAGATGCGTGCGCTGCTTCTTTGCCTTACTCTGTTGCTAAGTTCCAGCCCGGTCGCCGCCCAGGACACAATCGGCCTCGCGGCGCCCGACGACGTGGTCGACAGCGGTTTGCTGCAGCATATCCTCCCGAGGTTTTCGCTCAAGACATCGATCCGCGTCGTTCATGAACCGTCCGGTCCCATGATTCTCGGCCCATCGCCTCCGGGCGAACCGGTGTTTCGCCGTGGGGGCATCACCTACCATCTGCGCATCGGCGACGATCCGCGCCATCAAAGGTTTCTGGACTGGCTGCGCTCGGGCGTCGGGAAATCCACGATCGATGCGTACCTGCCGGAACAGGGGCAACCATTCTCTGCACGGTTCCAGCTGCCGGTCACCGTCAACGCCCCGACATTCAATGGCGATGTCGCGCGCGGAGCCAGGCTGTCGTTGCAGCATTGCGGCCGCTGCCACGTGGTCGGCCCGGAAAACCGGTTGAACGGGCTGGGCTCCGCACCCTCCTTCGCAGCGCTGCGCAGCCTGCCCGACTGGGCCGCGCGGTTCGAACAGTTCTTTGTCCGCAATCCTCATGGCGCATTTACCCAGATTGTCGATGTGACCCCGCCCTTCGATCCGGCACGCCCGCCGCCCATCGCGCCGGTGGAACTGACCCTGGATGACATGGACGCCATCATTGCGCATGTTGCGCGCACCCGCGCCGCAAATCTCGGCGCACCTCTCGCCTTTCAGTGATCCCGCCGTCCTGACAGATAATCGTCTGTGGTCCGCACCCTTGGCTTGTCATTGCCCGCAAACGGATTGTCGGTGTTGCGGAACTGGCGGTTCACGCGGCAATCGTCGCACATCCGGATCAGCTTTGCCTGCTCGCTGCTCGCGAACATCGGGTGGCTGCCGGCGAGCTTGTCCATGACCCGCTCAACGGTAGACTTCACGCCAAAGAGCGCGCCGCATTCGATACAGGCGAACGGCTCTTCCTCGTGCAGCACGCGCTGCGTAAGGGCCGCATCGCTGGTATCCATTTGCGGGGTCAGCGTGATCGCCTCTTCCGGACAGATCGTGCGGCAGATCCCGCATTGCAGGCAGGCATCTTCCTGGAACCGGAGTTGCGGCATATCGGGGTTGTCGATCAATGCCCCCGACGGGCAGAGCGATACACAGGACAGACACAGGCTGCACGCATCGGTATCGACCAGCACCGCCCCATAGGGCGCGCCCGCCGGCAAGGGCAGCGGCGCGTCCGCTGCGGGGTTCAGCGCCTGCGCGGAGAGCCGGGCAATCTGACGGCGGTTACCAAGCGTCAGAACCGGAGATATATCGACCGGATCGACCGTGGCCGCGTAGAGCGCATCGCTCATCAGGTCGGGATCGCTCTCGTCGAGCAGGATCACCCGCCCGTCCGCACCCATCGCCTCGGCAAGCCCGGCTTCACGCAACAGCGCATCGCGCTCGGTTGCGGGCGCAAGCAGCACGTGGACCGACGCAAAGCCCTGCGCCAGTGCCGCGAGCATTTCCGCATGTCCGAACCCCGAGACAACGCCAAGTTCCAACGGAACGACATCCGCAGGCAGCCCCCGCCCGAACCGCGCCGCCAGCCGGATCATCTCGGCCCCGTGAGCGTCATGCACCAGCACTCGTGGTGTGGTGCCACCCGCGGCCCGGAACGCCTCGGCCAGCGTGCGCAGTCTCGTGACCACATGGCCAACCGGCGGATCCTGGTAGGTGATCGCCGTAGACGGGCACAGAGCCGCACAGGAGCCGCACCCTGCGCAAACCATCGGATCGATCGCGACCTGGTCGCCATCAGCAGAGATCGCCCCCGTCGGACAGATATCCAGACACTTCGAACAGCCGACCTGACCGGCCCGCGAATGGGCGCAAAGCGTCTCGTCCAGCCTGACATAAAGCGGCTTTTCAAAGGTTCCGGTCAGTTGCACCGCTTCGAATGCGCGTTGCTGGACCGCGCCCCGGTCGCGCGGATCGGCGCGCAGATAACCTTCGCGTTTCTCGGGTGCCGGCACCATCGGAGTGGCGCCGCTGACGTCGATCACGATGTCGCAGGTCGAGCGCGCGCCATCCTTCGGCGCACTCCAGCCAAACGTGCCACGCCCGCCCGGAACAACCTGTTGCAGGGCATCTATCAGGATCTCGAAACCGCCGAACGCGCCGCTGACACGTGTCAGACGCCCGCGCACCACGTCGAATGTCCGCAGCGCCGGTGGTTCCGTATCGTCGGTCAAGAGTACGGTGACAGCCAGCGTATCGGCAAGCTGCGCCGCGAGTTCCAGCGCCACCTCACCCGGTCCCGCGATGAAACAGACCCCGTGCGAGACCACATCGACGCTGCGCCGTTCGGGTGCGGGCAACAGCGCCTCGGCCACCAGCGCCGCCATCTTGGGCGTGGCATCGACGCCCTGTTGCGACCAGCCGGCCCGATCGCGCAAATCGACGAATCCCGGCTCTTCCAGCCCGATTTCCTCGGCAAATTCGCCAAAACGCACCTGCTCCTGCCCGCAGGCGATAATCGCCTCGCCCCCGTCGATCAGCGCAGCGGCCGACATGATCTCGGTGGTGCAGAGCGCCGAGTGCACGCGTGAGCATGCAACACCGCACGCTTCGGAAATGGCCTCCGGATCGACATGCTGTGTCCCCATGCAATCACACAGGATCAGTGACTTGGTCATGGCTTCCTCCCCCGGTTTCATGTTGCTGCACCCGGGCAGCCGCGTCATGAGAGCCTAGGGCAAGCATGTCTGCAAGGTAAAGCCGGAACCGCCCTCCGACATCGGTTCGGCCGTCTACTACTTTGGTCTCAAGGCTGCCACAGACACGAGCAAAAAACTTGGCGAAATCAGATTTTTGCCCCATAGTTGACGGGCGCGTAAGGGAGAAAACGTGTCACCAACGGTCGGATACAAGATCGAAATGCCCCTTGGGGTCGTTGTTCGCAAGACGCCTGGCGTAACCCGCTGGGCGAAATGGAACTGGTCGGCAGTTGCCGTGCTGCCCGGTGCCGCACCGGCGCGCTGGACCGAACTGCGACGCGAGGGCGAGGCCGTCGAGTACCATGCCGCTACGCTTCCCCTGACATTGTGGGCCAGCGACAGCGAGGCTTATCTGGCGAATCTTTCGGACCATCGCCCATCCATCTATGTCGTCATGCGTGACGAGGGCGCCGAGGGTGTGCCCCTGACCATGCTGCTCGCGACCGCCTCTCCCTATGAAGGGCAGGACTATGCCGACAATGGCGAGGATATCGTCGAAAAGGTGCCAATGCCCGAGGGGTTGATCGCCTGGGTGTCGGATTTCGCACTGGCGCATCATGAGCACGAGGTTTTCGTCAAGCGCCGCCGCGACCGCGCGCGGATCGACCTTTATCAGAACGGCAAGGGCGATGCCCGCATCCGGCAGGCATCCGACGTCTACCGTGCCCCGAACCGGGGGCTGCCATGACCGCCCGCGATCCCGTTGATTTCTGGTCCCGACGACGGGCCGCCGTCGAGGCCGAAGCCGGAGCGATCGCCGAGGCCGAAATCGACGAAAGGCGCGCCGCCCTTGAGGCGCGAGAGGATTCCGAGATACTGCAGGAGCTGAACCTTCCCGATCCGGATACGCTTACAGCCGACGACAATATCAGCGCCTTCATGGGCCGGCTGGTCCCCGATCGCCTGCGCCGCCGCGCGCTGCGACGCTTCTGGCGGCTCAATCCGGTGCTGGCGAATGTGGACGGCCTCGTCGACTACGGCGAGGATTTCACGGACAAGGCAACGGTCATCGACGACCTGAAATCGGCCTATCAGGTCGGCAAGGGCATGCTGGCGCATATCCGGGCCCAGGAGGAGAGCGGCAAGACCACCAAGTCCGAACCGGTCGCTCCGGCCGACGAAGATGAAGAAGATGTCGAGGCACCGACGGTGGCGGCAATCGCCGGGGAGGTCGCCGCCGCGACCGACACAGGCAAGGAGGCGGTCCCCGTCGGGGACCCCGATGCGCCTGTCGACCGACCGGCTCCGCGTCGCATGCGTTTCGATTTCCCCGCAGGCAGCGAGGTATCCTGAATGACCGGCGCAGCCATATCCGCCACCGAAGTGCCCGCAGAAGACCGGCTGCGCGCGGATTTCTACAACTTTCTCGGCCTGCTGCTGTCCGCCCCGCCCGATCAGCCGGTTCTGAACCAGGTGGCGGCGCTCGACGGCGACGACAGCGAACTCGGCCGCGCGATCGGCGCGTTGGCGCGCGTCGCCCGAGTCACCCGTCCGGAAGCTGCCGAACGCGAATTCAACGCCCTCTTCATCGGGCTGGGCCGGGGCGAACTGCTGCCCTATGCGAGCTATTATCTGACCGGTTTTCTCAATGAAAAACCCCTCGCCCAGTTGCGTGCCGACATGGCATCGCGCGGGATCAGCCGCGCGCCGAACGTCTATGAACCCCAGGACAACATCGCCAGCCTCATGGAAATGATGGCCGGGATGATCGTCGGGCGCTTCGGCGCCCCGGCACCGCTGGACGATCAGAAAACCTTCTGGTCGCGACACATAGGCCCCTGGGCCGGACATTTCTATTCGGATCTCGAAGCTGCGGAACACTCGGTTCTCTATGCCTCGGTCGGCACGGCCGGCCGGATTTTCATGGAGATCGAACGCGACGGTTTCAGGATGCTCGCGGGTTAGGCCCGCCCCTCAGCGCCCCGTCAGCGGGGCAGACCGCATAACGGAAAGGAGACACGCCGATGCGCAAACCCAAGGAAGACGGCGGCAGCCGCCGCGATTTCCTCAAAATGGCAGGCGGCGCGGCGCCCGCAGCCATCGCCGCCGCCACGCTTGGAGGGTCGGAGGCCGAGGCCGCCGCGCTGCCGGTTGACGAAACCCGGATTCAGGACACGGCACATACCCGCGCCTATCTAGACGCGGCGCGCTTCTGACGCGGCCAACACACGCGCCCGGTCATGACAACCGGACGACATACTCCAAGACAGGCGATGGCATGACGACCTGACGCCGGACCGGAGACACCCAGCCAGCCATTGCACGGGCCAGCACGGAAGGAAACAAAAATGCTAAGGAAAAAGACCAACGGGGTAACACGCCGTCCAACCCGGACAAGCATCCTGTCTGACGTGACAAGGACATCGGTGGATCGCCGCACATTCCTGCGGGGTTCGGGGCTTGCCATCGGGGGGCTCGCCGCAATCAGCGCCACCGGCGGCACGGTCGCCCCGGCCAACGCCCAGACCGCGGCCAGAACAGCGGTCGAAACGGTCAAATCCGTCTGCACCCACTGTTCGGTCGGCTGTACGGTGATCGCCGAGGTTCAGGACGGTGTCTGGATCGGTCAGGAACCCGGATGGGACAGCCCGTTCAATCTCGGCGGGCACTGCGCCAAGGGGGCCGCCGTGCGCGAGCATGCCCACGGAGAACGGCGCCTGAAATATCCGATGAAGAAGGAAGGCGGCGAGTGGAAGCGCATCAGCTGGGACCAGGCGATCGACGAAATCGGCAATGGCATGATGTCGATCCGCGAGGAAAGCGGGCCTGACAGCGTCTACTGGCTCGGTTCGGCCAAGTACAACAACGAGCAGGCCTATCTGTTCCGCAAGTTCGCGGCCTACTGGGGCACCAACAACGTCGATCACCAGGCCCGGATCTGTCATTCCACGACCGTGTCCGGCGTGGCCAATACATGGGGCTACGGCGCCATGACCAACAGCTACAACGACATTCACAACAGCAAGGCGATTTTCCTGATCGGCAGCAACCCCGCCGAGGCACACCCGGTCTCGCTGGTGCATCTGCTCAAGGCCAAGGAACAGAATAACGCACCGCTGATCGTGTGCGACCCGCGCTTTACCCGCACCGCGGCCCATGCCGACGAGTATGTCCGCTTTCGGCCGGGCACCGACGTGGCGCTGGTCTGGGGCATCCTCTGGCACATTTTCGAAAACGGCTGGGAGGACAAGGAGTTCATCCGCACCCGGGTCTGGGGGATGGACCAGATTCGCGATGAGGTGGCCCGCTGGACCCCGGAAGAGGTCGAGCGCGTCACCGGTACGCCGGGCAGCCAGCTGCGCCGTGTGGCCCGGACCATGGTCAACAACCGTCCGGGCACCGTGATCTGGTGCATGGGCGGAACCCAGCATACCAACGGCAACAACAACACCCGCGCCTATTGCATCCTGCAACTGGCCCTCGGCAACATGGGCACCGCCGGCGGGGGTACCAACATTTTCCGCGGCCATGACAACGTGCAGGGTGCCACCGACCTGGGTGTCCTGTCGCATACCTTGCCCGGCTACTATGGCCTTTCCGAAGGCGCCTGGGCGCATTGGGCCCGTGTCTGGGAAGAGGACCCCGAGTGGTTGTCCGCACGATTCGCCAGCATGACGGACAGCGAGGGCAAGGAGAGCTCGCTGCAATATGTCACCGGCATCCCCGTCAGCCGCTGGATCGACGGTGTGCTCGAAGATCCGGACAACATGGACAATCCCGACAAGGTGCGCGCGATGGTCCTGTGGGGCCACGCGCCGAACAGCCAGACGCGGGGCAAGGAAATGAAGACGGCGATGGAGCAGCTCGACATGCTGGTCGTCATCGATCCCTACCCGACCGTATCGGCGGTACTGCATGACCGCACCGATGGTGTGTACCTGTTGCCGGCCTGCACGCAGTTCGAAACGCGGGGCTCGGTCACGGCGTCCAACCGCTCGCTGCAATGGCGCGACCGTGTGGTGGAACCGCTGTTTGAAAGCCTGCCCGACGAAGTCATCATGGCCAAGTTCGCCAATAAATTCGGCTGGGCGGACCGCCTGTTCCGCAATATCGAGATGGAAGACGCGGAAACACCAAACGTCGAGAGCATCACCCGCGAGTTCAACAAGGGCATGTGGACGGTGGGCTATACCGGGCAATCGCCCGAGCGGATCAAGCTGCACATGGCCAATCAGCACACGTTCGATCGCACCACCTTGCAGGCGGTCGGCGGCCCGGCCGATGGCGATTATTACGGCATGCCGTGGCCTTGCTGGGGCACGCCCGAGATGAAACACCCCGGCACGCCCAACCTCTATGACATGTCCAAACCGGTGGCAGAAGGCGGCCTGACTTTCCGCGCCCGGTTCGGTGTCGAGCGGGATGGCGACAATCTGCTGGCCGACGGCGTCTATTCCGTCGGATCCGAGATACAGGACGGCTATCCCGAATTCACCTACCAGATGCTCAGGGATCTGGGGTGGCATACGGACCTGACCGAGGAGGAACGACGCGCCATTGCGCGGGCCGCGTCGCTGGAAGGTTTCAGGGAGGTCGGCGAGGCCGGGATGTCGCCTTTCCCGTCGGATTACGATGATCGGGTCAGCAGCGTGAACTGGAAGACCGACCTGTCGGGCGGCATCCAGCGCGTCGCCATCGCCCACGGCTGTGCACCGTTCGGCAACGCCAAGGCGCGGGCCGTGGTCTGGACGTTCCCCGATCCGGTGCCCGTGCATCGCGAGCCGCTCTATACGCCGCGCCGCGACCTGGTCGCCGACTATCCCACTTACGAGGATCGCAAGTTCTATCGACTGCCGACCATGTACGCCTCGATCCAGAAAAACGATTTCTCGCAGGATTATCCGATGATCCTGACCTCGGGGCGTCTGGTCGAATATGAAGGCGGCGGAGACGAGTCGCGGTCGAACTCGTGGCTGGCCGAGCTTCAGCAGGACATGTTCGTCGAGATCAACCCGCGGGACGCCAACAACCTGGGTGTTCGGGACGGCGCACAGGTCTGGGTCGAAGGGGCCGAAGGGTCAAGGGTCAAGGTCATGGCGATGGTCACCGAGAGGGTCGGGGCCGGCGTGGCCTTCATGCCCTTCCATTTCGGCGGTCATTTCGAAGGCAAGGATCTGCGGGACAAGTATCCGAGCGGTGCCGATCCCTATGTTCTCGGAGAAAGCACGAACACCGCCCAGACCTATGGCTATGACAGCGTGACCCAGATGCAGGAGACCAAGGCCACTCTCTGCAAGATCTCGGCAGCATAAGGAGTAAGAGACATGGCAAGAGCAAAGTTTCTCTGCGACGCCGAACGCTGCATCGAATGCAACGCCTGCGTCACCGCCTGCAAGAACGAACACGAGGTGCCCTGGGGCATCAACCGGCGGCGGGTCGTCACCATCAACGATGGCAAGCCCGGCGAACGGTCGATCTCGGTCGCCTGCATGCATTGTTCCGACGCGCCGTGCATGGCAGTCTGCCCGGTCGATTGTTTCTATCAGACCGAGGAAGGCGTCGTGCTGCACTCCAAGGATCTGTGCATCGGTTGCGGATATTGCTTCTATGCATGCCCCTTTGGCGCGCCACAATATCCACAGGCCGGCAATTTCGGTTCGCGCGGCAAAATGGACAAATGCACCTTCTGCGCCGGTGGTCCGGAAGAGAGCCACTCCACCGCCGAGTTCGCCAAATACGGCCGCAACCGGATCGCGGAAGGCAAGCTGCCGATCTGTGCCGAGATGTGTTCGACCAAGGCGCTCTTGGCGGGGGATGGCGACGTGGTTTCGGCCATATATCGCGAACGCGTCGTCGCGCGCGGCTTTGGCAGCGGGGCCTGGGGTTGGGGTACGGCCTACGAGCAAAAGGGCGGCTGAGCCCTGAACCGGATCGGGCGGCGCGCAATGCGCCCGCCCGGCCATGCCACGCGACGGACCGAACCAAGGATGGGACACACGAGATGCGCCTTTGCCTACTGACGCTGCTTGTCAGCCTGCTGTTGCCGCTGTCTGCCACCGCACAGGACATGTCCGTGCGGCAGTTGACCGAACCCCTTGCGGTCGATCCCGGCAGCGCGCCATCGGACGCGGGCGACAGCCGCGCGGCGACCGGCGGCGCACAGACCCTTGCGGATATCCTGGCCCGGCAGCGCGGCGAAAAGATCGATGACAGCTTTCGGCGCAACGCCACCGGAGATCCCGACAGCGCCAGCGGCATCGCTGCCCAGCTCGGCACATTGGGCGGCAGTTCGGATTCCGAGCTGCTGCGCGCCATGCGCTATGGCAGCGCCGACATCACCGTGACCTCGCGCAGCCCCGCCGCCGATGTCATCATGCAGGATGGCGGCATGTGGTGGCTGAAATTCCGGCAAGGGCCTTTGGCGACCTACGGTGCCTATCTTCTGGGCGCCACACTGCTCCTGTTGGCACTCTTCTTTCTCATCCGCGGCCGCATCCGTATCGACGGCGAAAGAACCGGACGCACGATCACCCGGTTCAGCAGTTTTGAACGTTTCGGTCACTGGCTGTTCGCAGGCAGCTTTCTCGTGCTAGGGGCGACGGGTCTGATCTCGCTCTTTGGTCGCACGGTCATGATCCCGCTCTTTGGCAAGGACATGTTTGCCTCGTTCGCGCTGGCCAGCAAATGGATTCACAACAATGTGGCATGGGCGTTCATGATCGGGTTGATCATCGTGATGCTGAACTGGACGCTGCAGAACATTCCCAACAAGCATGATCTGAAATGGCTGGCCATGGCTGGCGGGCTGTTCTCCAAGGGTGTTCACGCGCCCGCGCGAAAGTTCAATGCCGGCCAGAAGATGATCTTCTGGGGCTGTGTCATTCTCGGCCTGTCGATCAGCGCCTCGGGTCTGTCGCTGCTGTTTCCGTTCGAAATGCCGATGTTTGCCAAGACCTTTGCCATCCTGAACGATATCGGCCTACCCGGGTGGTTCGGACTCGATCCCTTCCCCGAAGTTCTTGCCGCGCAGGAAGAGATGCAATATGCCCAACTCTGGCATGCCATCGTCGCCTTTGTCTTCATGGCGATGATCTTTGCCCATATCTACCTTGGCACCATCGGCATGGAAGGCGCATTCGACGCCATGGGCTCGGGCGAGGTTGACGAACAATGGGCGCGCGAACATCACGGCCTTTGGGTCGAAGAGGTCAGGGCAAAGGAAGCGGAAAACGCCTCCGCCACCCCAGCCGAGTAACCATGTGGCGCGCGCTCGCCCTGACCGCTGCACTCCTGCCGCTGCCGATATCGGCTCAGGATTTCTTCACGCTCAAGGGCCATGGCGGACCGATCATGGACATCGCCGTTTCGCCATCCGGTCGCATCGCGACCGCCAGTTTCGACAACGCGGTCGGTCTGTGGAACGGTGAAACTCCAAACTGGTTCGAAGGACATCGCGCAGCCGTCAACACCGTCATTTTCGCGGGCGAAACGACCCTGGTTTCTGCCGGCGACGATTTCCAGATACGTGTGTGGAACAGCGCTGAAAATCGCGGCCGGACCATCGGGACGCACAAGGGCAAGGTTGTCGACCTTGCCTATTCCCCCGCCGCCAACCTGCTCGCCGCCGCAAGCTGGGATGGGTCCATAAGCTTGTGGCCTCTGCCCGGTCAGGAAACCGGCGAACCGCTGGTTACGTTCGACGGCCACGATCAGGGTGTCAACGGCGTCGCGTTTTCCCCGGATGGCAACACGCTCTACTCGGCGTCGGTGGACGGCACGATCCGCCTGTGGGACATCGAAACGGCCAGCGAACAGCAAATCCTCGTCAATCACGGCTTTGGCATCAACGAACTGGTCCTGAATCCGCAGGCCGGTTGGCTCGCCTACGGGGCCGTCGACGGGGTCACGCGGATCGTCGACCCGGTCAGCGGAACCGAACTGCATGACTTCACCCTTGATCGGCGGCCCATTCTCGCAATGGCCCTGTCGCGCGACGGACGGTTCCTCGCAGTCGGGGATGGCGAGGGCTATATCATGGTCATCGACACGCATCGCTGGCGCGTCGCGCATGACTTCCGCGCCACCCTGCGCGGCCCGGTCTGGGCGCTGGCCTTTTCACATGATGGCGCCAACATTCATGCAGGCGGCCTGGACGAAGCGATGTACAGCTGGCCCCTGGCGAACCCTGACGGATATGGTCCGATGGCGGCAACCGAGCACAGCTATCTCAGGGACCCTGCCGCGATGGGCAACGGTGAACGACAGTTCGCCCGCAAATGCTCGATCTGCCACAGCCTGACCCCTGGCAGCGGACGCCGCGCCGGACCAACCCTTCATCGCCTGTTCGGACGTCCGGCCGGCAGCGTGCCAGACTACACCTATTCCCGACACCTGAGCGCATCCGGCATCATCTGGAACGCGGAGAGCATAAATGCGCTTTTAGATCTCGGCCCCGATCATTACATTCCCGGAACCAAGATGCCGATGCAACGGATCACCAACCCCGGCGACCGGGCCGACCTGATCGCCTATATGCGCCGGGCCACAGCCGGAGACACGACCGAATGAAATCCATGCTGAGCGCCTTTGCCATGATCGCGGTGATCGCTGTGGTCGCCTCCTACGGCCTGCACAGGGCGGGTTTCTCCGCCGCCCAGAGCGGCAGCGGCCCCGATGTCCGTCTTGACGGCGAATGAGCGACTATCTGACCACGCGCGAACTGGCCGATCTGCTTCGCATCGGCGAACGCAAGGTCTATGATCTAGCCGGCAACGGCGAGGTTCCCTGCGTGCGGGCGGTCGGCAAGCTGCTGTTTCCCCGCGCCGAGATCACCGCGTGGCTGAACGCCTCGCGCAGCGGGCCGCACGTTGCCGACGCCCCCCTGCCTCCGATCATCGCCGGCAGTCATGACCCGCTGCTGGACTGGGCGCTGCGCGAAAGCCGTTCGGAACTGGCCAGCTTCTATGACGGGTCCTACGACGGGCTCGAACGTCTCGCCGCGCGCACGGCACAGGCAGCAGGCCTTCATATCCGCGAGGACGGCGGCTGGAACCGCGACGCCCTGCGCGAGGCCCTCGGAGAGGCGCCGGTCGTTCTGGTACAAATCGCCGAGCGGCAACGCGGGCTGCTACTCTCTCCCGGGACCGGCGGGGTGTCGGATTTCTCCGACCTCGCCGGGCGGCGCGTCGCCCTGCGCCAGGGCAGCGCCGCCAGCCAGCGGGAGTTCGAAACCCGGCTGGCAGCGGCCGGTCTGACCCTGCAGGACATCAACGCGCTGCCGGTCCGCGCCCGCACGGAAGAAGAGCTCGCGATTGCCCTGCACGATGGCAAGGCAGAGGTGGGCTTCGGTCTCGGCGCGCTCGCCGGTCTCTATGGGCTCGACTTCATTCCGCTCACGGTCGAACGGTTCGACCTCGCAATCTGGCGGCGCGCATGGTTCGAACCACCGCTGCAGAAACTCATGCACTTCCTCGCCTCGCCCGCCTGCGCCGAACGCGCTGCCGAATTGCCGGGCTATGACCTGTCCGGGCTGGGAACCATCCACTACAACGGCGCCGGCGGCTGATCCTTCTTCATCTTTGGGAAAATACTCCGGGGTGCCCGAGGGGCAGCGCCCCTCGGCCAGCCAGCTACCCGGACGCATACGGATCTTTCGGAGACCTGTCCGACGACAGGCTGTCCTGTCGCGCCACGACCAGATCCTCGATGGCATCCGCCAGGTGAATACGGTCGATGTGGTGGTCACCCCGCGCCACGCGCAGGCGATGCGCCCGGATCATCACGTCCGCATATGTACAGCCTGCCGGAGGTTCAAACCGGTAACTGGCGAGTTCGATCAACAATCCCAGCGGATCCCTGAAATAGATCGAATCCATGAAACCGCGATCCTTGGGACCCGAATGGTCGATGCCGCGTTCGTCAAGACGCTGGACCGCCTGCCAGAATGTGGCCTGGCTGACGTTGAATGCCAGATGATGCACGCATCCCGGCTCGGTCGGTGTACGGTCCGGCGTGCCCTTGCGAGTCTCATCGGTAAACACCGTGATCAGACGCCCGTCCCCCGGATCGAAATAGACATGCCCCTCGTCGGGATTGTCGAGATTTGGCTGATCGAAGACAAACGGCATCCCGAGTACCCCCTCCCAGAAATCGATGGTCGTCTGCCGGTCCGCCCCGGTCAGGGTGATGTGGTGCACCCCCTGTGTCTGCAACTTGCGCATGCTGCCTCCTCTCTTTGAACCCAGACTGCCACGCAACATCCCGCCTGTCATCCGACCAAACCGGCAGGGCACCGCCGAGGCTCGGCATGCACCGGGACAAGCGCCGCGCGGGCCCTTATCTCTGGTGAAAGGAGAGCGACTCATATGCGACTGGTCTACATCATCCCGGCCCTCGGCTTCTGCGTAGCCCTGATGGCCTCCGCCCTGTCGGTCGATGCCAAGGACAAACCCTACGCCGACAAGGGGTGCCCGCCCGGTCTCGCCAGGAAATCACCGTCCTGCGTGCCGCCGGGCCAGGCGAAAAAATACAATGCGCCTTATCGTATCGGTGACCGGATTCTTGACGGCTACGTGATCGTCGAGCGGCCCGGTCGCTATGGGCTGGATCCTCGCCAGACCTATTTCCGCGTCGGAGACAACATCTTTCGGGTCAATCGCGAGACCCGCGAAGTGCTCGATTTCATCGGCGCAGCGGCGGCTCTTCTGGACTGAAGACCGGCAGGTTCACTCCGCTGCCAGCCGCTCTCCGGTCAGCATCGGTTTCAGGTATCGTCCGGTATGGCTGCCTTCCACGTCAGCAACCTCTTCTGGCGTGCCCGTGGCGACAATCTCGCCGCCGCCATCCCCGCCCTCCGGGCCGATATCGATGATCCAGTCAGCGGTCTTGATCACATCGAGATTATGCTCGATCACCACGACCGAATTTCCCTGTTCCACCAGCTCGTGCAGCACCTCCAGCAGCTTGCGCACGTCCTCGAAATGCAACCCGGTTGTCGGTTCGTCGAGAATGTAAAGCGTGCGCCCGGTGGATCTCTTGGCGAGTTCCTTTGACAGCTTGACCCGCTGCGCCTCGCCCCCCGAAAGCGTGGTGGCCTGTTGCCCGACCTTGATATAGCCAAGCCCCACCCGCATCAGCGCATCCATCTTTTCACGGATCGACGGCACCGCCTTGAAAAACTCCTGTGCATCCTCGACCGTCATGTCCAGCACGTCGGCGATGCTCTTGCCCTTGAAACGGATCTCCAGTGTCTCGCGGTTGTAGCGCGCGCCCTTGCAGGTCTCGCAGGTGACATAGACATCCGGCAAAAAGTGCATTTCGATCTTGATCAACCCATCGCCCTGGCAGGCCTCGCAGCGCCCGCCCTTGACGTTAAAGCTGAACCGGCCAGGCTTGTAGCCGCGCGCCTTGGCCTCCGGCAGCCCCGCGAACCAGTCGCGGATCGGGGTAAACGCGCCCGTATAGGTTGCCGGATTCGACCGCGGCGTTCGCCCGATGGGACGCTGATCTATATCGATCACCTTGTCCAGGTGTTCCAGGCCCTTGATGGTTTCACAGGGTGCGGGCGTCTGCCGCGCACCGTTCAGGCGCATCGACGCGGTCTTGAACAGTGTTTCAATCGTCAGGGTGGACTTGCCGCCACCAGACACTCCGGTAACGCAGACAAATTTGCCCAGCGGGAATTCGGCCGTCACGGACTTCAGGTTGTTCCCCGTCGCCTTGACGACCTTGACCGCCTTGCCCTTGCCCTTGCGCCGCTCTGACGGGATCGCGATCGACCGGGTGCCGGCAAGATACTGCCCGGTGATACTCTGAGCGTTCGCCGCGATCTCGTCCGGTGTGCCTTGCGCCACCACCTGCCCGCCATGCACGCCGGCGCCCGGACCGATGTCGAAGACATAGTCCGCTTCGCGGATCGCCTCCTCGTCATGTTCGACCACGATCACCGTGTTGCCCTGATCGCGCAGGTTCTTGAGCGTATCAAGAAGCCGGTCATTATCGCGTTGGTGCAAACCGATACTGGGTTCGTCCAGCACGTAAAGCACACCGGTCAGACCGGACCCGATCTGGCTGGCCAGCCGGATACGCTGGCTTTCGCCGCCGCTGAGCGTGCCGCTCGAACGCGACAATGTCAGGTATTCCAACCCGACATTGTTCAGAAATCCCAGGCGTTCGCGAATTTCCTTTAGGATCGCGCGGGCGATCTCGTTCTTCTGATTGCTCAGGTATTCCGGTACTTTCTGGCACCAGGCATAGGCCTCGCGAATGCTCATCTGCACCACCTGACCCACATGCAGCAGCGCGTCGCTGTCGCCGGTTGCCGGGCCGATCTTGACGGCCAGCGCCTCTTCGCGCAGCCGGTAGCCGCTGCAGCTGCCACAGGGCCGATTGTTCTGGTAGCGCTCGAATTCCTCGCGGATCCAGTTGCTGTCGGTCTCGCGATAGCGCCGTTCCATGTTCGGGATGACACCCTCGAACACGCGCGTCACCTCGTAAACGCGCCCGCCTTCGTCATAGCGGAAAGGGATTTCTTCCTTGCCCGACCCATAGAGGAACACCTGCTGCACCTTTTCGGGAAGATCCTTCCACTTGGTGTTGCGGTCGAATTCATAGTGCTTTGCAATCGCCTCGATGGTTTGCAGGAAGTACGGGCTCTTGCCCTTGCGCCACGGGGCCAGTGCACCATCATAGATTTTCAGGTTCTGGTCCGGCACCACCAGCCGCTCATCAAAGAACAGCTCTTTTCCCAGCCCGTCGCATTCCGGGCACGCCCCGAAGGGCGCGTTGAACGAAAACAGGCGCGGTTCGATCTCGGGAATGGTGAAACCGCTGACCGGGCAGGCGAATTTCTCGCTGAACGTGATGCGTTCGGCATCGCCCTCACGCGGCGCGGTCTCGAGAATGGCAATCCCCTCGGCCAGATCCAGCGCGGTGCGCAGGCTGTCGGCAAGGCGCGTTTCCAGCCCCTCGCGCACCACCAGACGATCGACAACCACGTCGATGTCATGGCGGTATTTCTTGTCCAGCGTCGGCGGCTCGTCGAGTTCATGGAATTCGCCATCGACCTTGACCCGCTGAAAGCCCTGCTTGCGCAGTTCGACAAATTCCTTGCGGTATTCGCCCTTGCGATCGCGCACGATGGGGGCCAGCAAATAGCCGCGCGTGCCCTCTTCCATGGCCATGATGCGATCGACCATATCCTGCACCTGCTGCGCCTCGATCGGCTCGCCGGTGGCGGGAGAATAGGGCGTCCCCGCCCGCGCGAAGAGCAGGCGCAGATAGTCGTAGATCTCGGTCACGGTGCCGACCGTCGAACGCGGGTTCTTGGATGTCGTCTTTTGTTCGATCGAGATGGCCGGCGACAGCCCGCTGATATGATCGACATCCGGCTTTTCCATCATGTCGAGGAATTGACGGGCATAGGCCGACAGGCTCTCGACATAGCGACGCTGTCCCTCGGCATAAATCGTGTCAAACGCGAGGCTGGATTTGCCAGACCCGGACAGGCCGGTGATCACCACGAACTGATCGCGCGGGATGTCCACGTCGATGCTCTTGAGGTTGTGCTCGCGTGCGCCCCGCACTTCGATATTTTTCAGTTCAGCCATCATGCCCTCGATTCACGGTTAACACATAGTGACCTCGGACTGAGTCTCCAACAGAAAAGTAAGAACATTACAAGAACGAATGTTGTTGCGACGCAGAAAGATCTCGGGCCCCGCGGCACCCGGCACAGGCAGCAGCGGAGTTTTGACAGGGCACACCCTGCACCGCTAGGATGTGTCACGGGCGATCACGACGCCAACACCGCCCTCAACCTGCGAAAGGGGGTCTGCGGATGCCTTCGATATACCTGGTCGCGAACGAGGTCTTCTTTACCTCATACGGGCATATCCAGTTCGTCTATGATGCCGATGACAGTTATGGCAGCGGTGACGAACGCGAGATCGAGGTTCAGCCGACCTCGCTGGGCTTCGGTGATTGGGATGTCAGCCCGGTGCAGGATCTCGACATCCCTTCCGGCGTCGACAGCGTCGCTGTCAGGCTCGACATGCCGCAGGGCCGCGATGTCGCCGACATCTGGAACCTGCTCGCGAATGTCCGTGATTTCTTTGCCGGGATTACCGTGGACTATCGGCTTGGAATCACCGGATCCGTCGAAGGGCAAAACAGCAACAGCTACATCACCACCCTTGCGCATATCGTCGGCCTCGACATTGCGCCGGCGATCACGACCCTGCTTGCATCGCATCACATCGGCTCGTTGCCCGGTCTCGACCGGAACGTGCTGTTTGACCATATCACCTCGAACGGGAGCGCGCTGCCGCCGGTTGCGCTGAGTCTCGCCGGAACCGATGGGGCCGACATGCTCGCCGGCGGCGACGGGGCGGACACCCTGAGCGGGGCACAGGGGCGCGATATATTGCACGGATTCGGCAGCAACGACATGCTCAGTGGCGGCGGCGGACACGACACCATACGGGGCGGGGATGGCGACGACACGGCCAACGGCAATCAAGGGCGGGATCGGATCGCGGGCGAAAACGGCGATGACACATTGTCCGGACAGGGCGGTAACGACCGGTTGACCGGCGGCACAGGCGACGACCTGCTGCGCGGTGGGCCCGGGGCAGACTGGCTTGCGGGCAACGCCGGCTCTGACAGGCTCTGGGGCGGCAAGGACGCGGATATGCTGCGCGGTGGCCGGGGGCACGACGATCTCTTCGGCCAAGCGGGAGATGATGTTTTGCACGGCATGTCTGGCAACGATGTGATGACCGGCGGCGGCGGGTCCGATGTTTTCCTGTTTGACGGCCTGGCCTACGAAGGACGGGACGAAATCACCGATTTCACCATCGGAACCGACCTCCTGCGCATAACTGGACTGGTCTTTGATGATATCGTGATTGAAGGCGGGGAAACGGCTCTCATAGCGCTGGATGACAAGACCGAGATATCGCTGAACGGGATCCCTGCCGCGCATATCGGGGCAAGCGATTTCGAGTTCGTATAGGCCCGCAGGTTCGTCACCTCGCATCGTCACGATCAACTAAAGCGCTTCGCGATTAACCTGAACATCTGGCGTCACCTGACGCGTTGAAATCTCTGATTTCAGGCAGCGTTAGGTGAGTCAGGTTTTTGCGAAACGCTATAATGATGGTGGCGCAGGTCGGAATTAAACTGGCCCGCGTGGCCGCCGCCTCCGGTTCTGTCCCCACCTCCTGTGGCTGGTTGCTGTCCGACCGCACGAGGGGCGGCCGGACTCCACGGGCGTCACGAGAGGTGATGCACCTCTTGCAGACCGTAGACGGGCGTATCCAAGCCCTCCTGACGGGCCTTGATCTGAAGCGCGAGATAGAGCGAATAGTGCCGCGACTGGTGCAGGTTGCCGCCGTGCAGCCAGAGGTTTGGTTGCTGGGTCGGTTTCCACATGTTGCGCTGTTCACCTTCCCACGGGCCGGGATCCTTGGTGGTGTCCGACCCCAGACCCCAGACCTTGCCGATACGGTCAGCGACCTCCTGGCTGATCAGATCGGCGGCCCAGCCGTTCATCGATCCATACCCCGTTGCCATGACGACAAGATCAGCCTCGAGACGGGTGCCGTCGGCCAGAACAACCGCATCCTCTTCGAAATGATCGACCTGTCCCTTAACAAGCTTCACTTCGCCATCGATGATCAGCTGGCTGGCACCGACGTCGATGTAATATCCCGATGCGCGTCGCAGATATTTCATGAACAGGCCCGAGTCGTCGTCGCCGAAATCAAGCTCGAACCCGGCCTTTTCAAGCCCGGCATAAAACGCGGCATCGCGTTCGCGGATCTGATCGTAAACCGGCTTCTGGAATTCATGCATGATGCGATAGGGCAGCGATGCAAAGATCATGTCGGCCTTTTCCGTGGTCACGCCATTGGCAACCGCCTCTTCGGAATAGAGCGCACCGAGCCCGATCTCCATCAGCGAATCCGAGCGCACGATATGGGTCGATGATCGCTGAACCATCGTGACGTCGACGTCATGTTCCCAGAGTGCGGCGCAGATGTCATGGGCCGAGTTGTTCGAGCCGACGACAACCACCTTTTTCCCGGTCCACGCATCCGGCCCCTGGTGTTGCGACGAGTGCTGAATCTCACCCTTGAACCTGTCCATGCCGGGAAATTCCGGCATGTTCATCTTGCCGGACATGCCCGTTGCCAGAACGAGCTGCGTGGGTTTCAGAACGACCTTTTCACCGTCTCGATCGACCTCGACGCTCCACTCTCCGGCGTCTTCGTCAAAGCTCGCCTTTGTGACCTCGGAGCGGGTCCAGTAGTTCAGCTCCATCACCCTGGTGTACATTTCCAGCCAGTCGCCCACCTTGTCCTTCGGGGTAAACACCGGCCAGTTGTCCGGGAACTTGATATAGGGCAGGTGATCGTACCAGACCGGGTCATGCAGGCAGAGCGACTTGTAGCGGTTGCGCCACTGGTCACCGGGGCGATCATGCTTGTCCAGTACGATGGTCGGCACCCCAAGCTGGCGCAAACGTGCGCCCAGCGCGATGCCGCCCTGTCCGCCGCCGATGATCACGGTGTAGGGCTGGGTGTCATATCCCAATGTGGCGGCCTCGGCCTCGCGCTCTTCCTTCCAGGTGCTGCGATGCTTGCTGGCGCCGTGCCTGGCCCCCATCGGCCGCCGTGTGCGGCGTGGTTCTTCATGGCCCTTCAGTTCCTGCAGGGCGGTCAGCAACGTCCAGATGCCGTCATCCCTGAGCCGGATCAGGCCCCAGCCGCGCCCTAGCCTGGTTTCAAAGGTGATCCATGCGGTAATGACGCCGCCCTCCTCGGTCGGCATTTCGCCCTCCTGAAGCCTGAAGTCCGATGGTCTGATCGATGCAAGCTGGCTGTCCAGCATGTCGCCGATCTGTCCGGGGCCCTCGGCCGTCTTGAGATTCCAGGTAAAGGCCACCAGATCGCGCCAATAGCTGTCGGTTGCAAACTGTGCCTTGATGCGCTCCACGTCGCCGGCGGCAAAACCTTCGTTCAGCGCGTCCAGAACGGCCTGCGTGCGGGTTGTCACCGTTGAATCTAACATCGCGCGTATCCTCCTCATTCGCGTTTCCGTGACGCGAACTCTGGGTTACGACACGGGCATCACGCCAGTGTCTTAACCGGATCTGAAACCGAAAACCGTGCCTGCGCCCGGTTGGCGTTGCACGCGCAACAGCGTGCAACACGGCCGCTCAGGCGGGCGGGGTCAGCCCCTCGCGTCGCATCCGCCGCAGCACGGTCGAGCGGTTGACCCCCAGACGGCGCGCCGCCTGCGACATGTTCCAGCAGCAGGCTTCGAGCACCTCTTCCAGTGTTTCCTCTGCCGCGATGCCGGTGTCGGTTCCGGCAGGTTGCGGCAGGTCGGGCAGGTCGATCACGTCGCCATCGCACAGGGCGACCGCCACATCCAGAATCCGTTCAAGCTCGTGCAGGTTGCCCGGCCAGTCGCGCCCTGCCAGATCGGCGCGTGCGGCAGGGGAAAGACGCACTTCGCCCCCCGTGCGGCGCCGCAACAACCGGTCGATCAGCCACCCGAGATCCTGACGTCTGCGCAAGGGCGGCAGCGTCAGCACCGCGCCCGACAGACGATAGAACAGCGGCTTGTGAAACTGCCCGTCCTGCACGGCCTTGCCCAGATCGGCGCAGCTCGTCACGATGAGCCGCAAGCCCGGGCGCTCGTCCAGAAGCGCGGCCAGCAGAATCTGAAGATCGGAAGGCATGTCCTCGACCCGGCGCAGCACCAGCGTGGCACGGGTCTGACCCGGCGGTCCGAGGGCTTCAGTCAGGCGGTCGCCGGATTGCGCCGCGCATTCGATGCCGATCAGGTCACGGCGTTCGCCACCCGCGACGTGGATCGCCCGCGCCAGTCGCATCTTGCCGGTGCCGGTTTCGCCTGACAGCAGCACGGGTACATCCGTACCGGCAAGCCGTTCTGCCTGCAGCAGCAGTTGTTGCATCGCCGGATCATGTCCGGCCAGCGTATCCATCGGGCCTGCCTTGCTGCGCATCCGACGCGCCAGAGTTCCGCCGCCGCGCGGCGCTTGCGGTGCGATGGCATGACCAAAAAGCGCGCCCCCGTCCGGCATGTTGACAACCCGGTCCTCGGTCGGTCTGTCGCGCATGAGGTCGGGCAATTCGTCGACCGACAGGTCCATAAGGGACTCGATCCGCCGCCCCAGCAATCCGCGCCCATCCGCTCCAAGGAGCTTGCCCGCTGCACGGGTGAACCCGATCACGCGGCCAGAGCCATCCAGTGACACCGCCGCTTCGGGGTCGACATCCAGAAACTCGGGATTGGCTGACAGGCGCAATACCCATTCTCGCCGGCTCTGGGCCATCAGGTTTGCCATCTCGACCCGCCGCGCCGAGGCCGTCACCAGGCTCATCGCGAGATTCTGGCTGGATTTCGGCAAGGGCGACTGCAACAGCGAGATATTCAGGACCGCCGCAAGTTGCCCCATGCTGTCAAAGATCGGCGCGGCGGTGCAGGACAACGCGGTGTGGGCGTTGCCGAAATGGTCGCCCTGGTGAATCGTCGTCGGCTCACCCGTCACGATACAGGCTCCGGCGGCATTCGTACCGGCCAGATCCTCGGACCAGCGCGCCCCCATGAAAAGACCCGCGCCCCGCAGTTCCGTCTCGAAATCGGGGTCGCCAAAGAAATCGACACAGACCCCTTTGGCATCGGTCAGCAGCACGGTGTAGTTCTGACGGGCGACCTGACGGAACAGGGTCTGCAAGCCGGAGCGCGCCGAGGCGATCATCTGTTCCGCCTGCATCCGGTGTTCACGCAGTTCGGTTTCGGTGACTATATGCGCCGGATCGGAGCGCGTCGGGTCCATGCCATAGACCTCGACACAGCGTTTCCATGACGCGGATACCACGCTGTCGCGCCCGGTCGCGCATCCGTCCAGAACGCGCTCGATTTCCTCGACATGCTCGCGTGCGATCGTCCCCTCCCTTCACCGCTCTGGTCCAGAGGGATAGCACAGAACGACCGCGAAAACGACAAGCCAAAAGGTCGGAGATGCGGTGAAACCGATATCCGACCCCGATGTTCAGGCAGGCATGCGCAAACCCAGCATCTTGCGCGCCTGCTGCCACGTCGCGACCGGACGTTCATACTTTTCGCATATCTCGACTGCGCGGCCCACAAGCGCCGCATTCGACGGGGCCAGCGTATCGCGGTCCATCCGCGCGTTGTCTTCGAGCCCGGTCCGGGCATGGCCGCCACTGGAAATTGCCCAGTCGTTCAACAGGATTTGCCGGGCGCCGATACCTGCCGCGCACCAGTGGGCATCATTGCCGAACAGGCGCTTGACCGTTTCCACATAATAATCGAACACGTGCCGGTCGGCGGGCATGGCGTTTTTCACGCCCATTACGAATTGTACATAGGGTGTGTCCCTGATCTGGCCCGTCTCATGCATCTCTGCCGCCTTGAGGATGTGGCTCAGATCGAAGGCTTCGATCTCGGGTTTGACGTCATGTTCCAGCATCTCCGAGGCCAGCCAATCAACCAGATCCGGCGGGTTCTCGTAAACGCGGGTCGGGAAGTTGTTGGAACCGACCGACAATGACGCCATGTCCGGGCCAAGCGGCAACATGCCGCCACGGGCGCGGCCCGCGCCAGACCGCCCGCCTGTCGAAAACTGGATGATCATGCCGGGACAGTGCTTTTCCAGGCCCTCTTTCAAACGTGCGAACTTGTCGGGATCGGATGACGGTGTCTGATCGCTGTTGCGCACATGCGCATGGCAGATCGTGGCACCGGCCTCGAATGCCGCCTGGGTCGACTCGACCTGTTCGCTGACCGAAATCGGGACCGCCGGATTGTTTGCCTTGGTCGGCAATGAGCCGGTGATCGCAACGCAGATGATGCAGGGTTTTGCCATGATGCCTCTCACATGTCGAAAAAAATGGTCTCGTCCGGACCCTGGAGATGGATGTCGAACCGATAGTCGCCCTCGGAAACCTTCCTGGCCAGCAGGGTCGCGATGCGGTTCTGATGCTCGATCCGTGTCAGGATCGGATCGGTTGCGTTGGCCGCTGTCTCGTCCTCGAAATAGATGCGCGTGTGCAGGCCGATATTGATGCCGCGTGCCACCACCCATGCGGTGATATGCGGCGCCTGCATCCGCCCGTCCGGGAAGGGAACCGCGCCGGGTTTGACCGTTTCAAAGCGGAACTCGCCGGTCGTCATGTCGCCGGGCGATCGCCCCCAGCCGCGGAAATTCGGATCGGCCTGGCCGCGGGTCTCATGGGCCGAGGGGAACAGCCCGGCGGCATCCGGCTGCCAGATCTCGACCAGCACATCGCGCAACGGCGTGCCCGTGCCGTCATAGACGATCCCGCGCAAGGTGATCTCCTGCCCCTGCACCGGGCCGGTTTTCATCGACGCGCCAAGATCACCGCCGTAAATCTCGATCCCGGCAAAGTTCGGCGTGCATCCGATATGCACATAGGGGCCGGCGGTCTGGCTCGGGGTCTCCTTGAGATAACGAGGTTGCCGTGTCATGATCAGAGACCCTCCGGGCGGTTTTCGAAACAGCTCTGGCGGCGACCACGCAGCACGATGTCGAACCTGTAGGCGCGGCTGTCCATCGGCACCGTATGATGCATGTCCAGAAGTGCGGTCAACGCGTCCACCGCCTCCTGCGATTTCAGCCCGCCCACAATCGGGCAGAGCCTGATATGCGGGTCGCCCTCGAAATACATCTGGGTGATCAGCCGCTGCGCAAATCCGTGTCCGAAGATCGAGAAATGGATATGTGCGGGCCGCCAGTCGTTCATGCCGTTCGGCCAGGGATAGGGTCCGGGCTGGATCGTGCGAAATTCATAGGATCCGTCATCCGCCGTGATCGTGCGCCCGCAGCCCCCGAAATTCGGGTCAAGCGCCGCCTGATAGCTCTCTTTCTTGTGACGGTACCGCCCGCCCGCATTGGCCTGCCAGAATTCGATCAAGGCGCCCGGCACGCCCCGTCCCATTTCATCCAGCACCCGGCCATGCACGATGATCCGGGGGCCAATCGCGCTCTCGCCCGGCCTGGCAAAATTGTGGATCAGGTCGTTATCGAGCTCTCCGATCATGTCGTGACCGAACACCGGTGATATCTCCTCGCACAGGGTTGTCGGAAAGGACAGAAGCGCCGCCTGCGGGCTGCGCTTGACACTGGTCTTGTAGCGCGGTGTCAGCGCGTCCGGCTGCCAGTCACGATCGCGCGGTACAAAGCCGCCGGCTTGCTTGATCTGGCTCATAATTCGACCCCCAGTTCGCTGAATGTTTGCCGCGCCAGCTTGATTGCGTGGTTCGCTTTGGGCACGCCGGCATAGACCGCGACATGCAGAAATGCCTGCATGATCTCGTCCGGGGTTGCCCCGGTGTTTCGGCTGGCACGAACATGCATCGGAATTTCCTCGAAATTGCCCGTCGCAGCCAGAAGCGCAAGTGTCAAAAGGGATCGATCGCGCCGCGAGATGGTATCGTCAGCCCAGAGGGTGCCCCACGCGCCTTCGGTAATCATCGTCTGGAATGGCGTGTCAAACGCGGTCCTGGCCGCTTCGGCGCGATCCACATGCGCATCGCCCAGCACCTCGCGGCGAACGGTCATGCCGGCTTCAAATCGATCTTGCATGGGCATCTCTCCTCGTCATCCGTGCCGAAACGGCAAATCCCTTGCGCGTCCTCAATATGCTCAATATGGCAGGCCAACGTAGTTCTCTGCCATCGCCTGTTGCGCCGCCTTGTTCGCACGCAGAAACTCCAGGTCCGCCAGCTGCATCTTGAGGTCAAAGGCGGATTGATCCGGATAGCGATGCAGCAGCGACGAAAACCACCACGAGAACCGCTCGGCCTTCCAGACGCGGGCAAGCGCCCTTTCGGAATAGGCATCGATCCCGGCCTCGGACCCGTCCCGGTAATACTCTCGCAGGGCATTGTAGAGATAATGCACGTCGGACGCCGCAGTATTCAGCCCCTTGGCGCCGGTGGGCGGCACGATATGCGCAGCATCTCCGCAGAGGAACAGCCGCCCCCAACGCATCGGTTCTGTCACGAACGACCGCAGCGGCGCGATGGATTTCTCGATCGACGGTCCCGTCACCAGCGTGTCGGCCTGGGCCTTGGGAATGCGCCGTTTCAGTTCTTCCCAGAATGCCTCATCCGTCCAGTCGGCGGGACTGTCGCTCAGCGAACACTGGATATAATAGCGGCTCAGATGGTCATTGCGCATGGAGCACAGCGCAAAGCCGCGTTCCGAATTGGCATAGATCAGCTCGTGATTGACCGGTGGGGTTTCGCTCAGCACACCCAGCCAGCCAAAGGGATAGATCTTTTCATACTCCCGCCGCACGGTCAACGGAATGGCCTGGCGACTGACCCCGTGAAAACCGTCACATCCGGCGACGAACTCGCAATCGATCCGGCGCGCCGTGCCATTCCGGGTGTACTGCACATGAGGACGGTCGGTATCGGCGTCGCGGATCACGACATCATCGACCTCGAACTCGATCCTGCCGCCCGCCTTTTCGCGCGCATCATAGAGGTCACGGGTCACTTCGGTCTGCCCATAGATCAAGACGGGCGTACCGGTGTGCTCCGCAAAGTCGATGCGAAACATCTCGGACCCGTACGAGATCAGCGCACCGTCATGTGAAAAGCCCTCGGCATGCATCCGCCCGGCGCATCCGGCCTCTTCCATGAGCCTGACGAGACCCTGCTCCAGAACCCCGGCGCGGATACGGCCCAGCACGTAATCCCGCGTCTTGCGTTCGAGAATGACACTGTCGATGCCGTTCACGTGCAAGAGTTGCGACAGCAAAAGACCTGCCGGGCCGCCTCCGATGATCGCAACCTGTGTTCGCATGGTTCCCTCCCAACCGGTTGCGCGCAGGTTAATTGACCTTATCCTGTATGAAAAATGACAAATCACGCCGGTAACTTGCCAATATGGAATACAAGAAATATCGACAGATCAAGATGCGGCACTTGCTGGCCTTTGTCGAAACCGTGCGCTGCGGCAGTCTCAAGGCGGCATCCGAGCGCATTTTCCTGACCCAGCCCGCGATTTCCAAGACCCTGAAAGATCTCGAAACCATCCTTGGCGTGTCGCTCATGCACCGGGATCGCGGCGGCGTCGTGCTCACCCGCGAGGGCGCGGTGTTTCGCCAGTTCGCGGAACAGTGCCTTGCCGCGCTCAGCCACGGGCTGGCCAGTCTCGACGCGCTGAGTTCCGGTGCCGCCACTCCGCTGCGGATCGGTGCCCTGCCCAGCGTTGCAGCAGACCTGTTGCCCGACGTGATCCAGCGTTTTGCGGAGCTGTCACCGCCCACGCCCGTCACCGTCGAGGATGGCCGCATCGGCAGCTTGCTCGAAAGGTTGCGCTCGGGCGATCTGGATCTCGTCGTCGGGCGTATGCCCCGCCCCGAGAGCATGGCAGGGCTTTCCTTCACCCAGCTCTACGCGGAACAGGTGGTGTTCGCCGTGGCAGCCGACCATCCGCTGGCCCATGCCACGCGGCTCGATGTGCTTTCGGACTGCCGGATTCTCTACCCGCCAAAGGGCGCAGCCATCCGCCCACTGATCGACCGTTTCCTGATCGCGCACGGCATCGCCGATTGGACCAATCGCATCGAAACCGTATCCGGGGCCTTTGGGCGCGCAATGACGCTGGGCCCGGCGCGGGCCATCTGGATCATCAGCCAGGGGGTCGTCGCACGCGATATCGCGGCGGGTCGCATGGTCGCACTGCCGATCGACACCAGCGCGATGGCCGGACCCGTGGGCATCCTGGCGCGGGCCGAAGAGGACCCCACGCCACCCGTCCGGCTTTTCCGACAAGCCATTCTGGACGCGACGGGCAAAGCAACGGCACGCTGATCAGCCGCCTTTTTCCGTGCCGATGTGGCGGATTTGCCCCAGGAGCCGATCCGCGTTGTCGAGCGCGGCACCCGACAGTTCCAGCATCGCCGGCAATGTCATCCACTCCACCGCCCAGGCCGCACCGGAACGCTCCTGCTCGTGGATCATCGATTGCGCCAGTATCCCCTGATGACCGCCGACAACCCGCGCGAGCGCGACCAGAATCTCCGACCGGACCGGATTCTGCTTGTGCGGCATGGCCGACGATCCGCCCGCCTGCTCAAGCCGCACTTCGTCGATTCCCTGCTGCGCCATCAGCGCGATATCCTGACCGATCTTTCCCAATGTCCCGCACAGCGCGGTCAGCCAATGACCGATCTCGAGCATGACGGCGCGATCAGTATGCCAGACCGGCGAGACACGCAGCCCAAGCATCCTTGCAACGCCTGCCGCGACGGTTTCGGCGCAGCCGGCTGGGGCATCGCGAAGACCGACCGCGCCGCCCGCCTGCACCACGCCGATCTCGTCGATCAACAGATCCAACCGCTCTCGCCGGGCACGCATCGGGGTGCGCCAGTCTTCGATCCGGTCACCGGCATTGATGGGCAACGCCAACTGCATCCGGGTGCGCCCCGAAATCGGATTGCCGGCAAATCGCGCGTCGAGATCATCAAGACGGCGCAGGATTGCGTCGCAACGGCTTTTGAAGATCGCGAGCACCGCGCGCACTGTCAGGATCATCGCGGTGTCGATAACATCCTGGCTCGTGGCACCTGCATGGATGGCCGCGCGGGCCTCTTCGCGAAGAGCGGCTTTCATCTGGCGCACCAGCGCGGGCAAAGGCAACCCGTCGACATCCGACCCGCGCGCCAGTGCCGCGAAGTCCGGCTCGAACCGCTCGATCGCGGCAAGCGCCTCATCCGCAATTTCGTCCGGAACCGCACCGGCATCCCGCAACGCACGGGTCCAGGCAGTTTCGAATTGTACCATTCGGGCGCAGAAGCGATCGGCTGAGAACTCTGCAGCGACCTCCTCGTCCTGAAACAGGGTACCCCACAGTTGTGTTCGGGTGAGTGCGTTGCTCATGCTGCCAGACCTACGTTCCTTTCAGGATCAGAACAAGCGGCACTATGTGCGTCCAATCCCCTGTTTCGCAAGAGTCGGCCAGGCCACATTGTCAGTAGCGTCGCGCGAAAGCGCGTCCGCAGGGCAAACAATCCCGATGTTCACGCGACCTCGCGCGGGGCCGCCCGCGCCGCCAGCCTGGGCGGAACCGGCACCGTGAGAGTCACAAGACATATCACGACCATCGCCACTCCGGTCCAGCCAAGGGCGGGCAAACGCTCTCCGAGCACAATCATCGCAAGCAGAGCGGCGACAACCGGTTCCAGCAGGGTGATCACCGTTGCCGTGCTGGCCGCCACACGGGCCAGCCCGAACCCAAAGCTGAGATAGCCGAGAAACATCGGCACGGCGGCCATGTAAATTCCGACAGCGGCGTTCGTCCAGGACGCCAGAAACGGAGCACCCGTCGCCAACAGGACCGGCAACAGGAACACCCCACCCAGGCCAAAGGTCGCGCCCATCGCCACGGAAGAGCGCATGCCCCCCAGCATCATTTTCCGCGCCGACCAGGAATATAGCGCGTAGGTCAAACCGCCGATCGTGCCCAACAACACGCCGAGCGGGACCGAGTCTCGTCCGATCGCCTCGTGTTTGGGCAGGCCCTCGGCAGTACAGATCAGCGCCATGCCGATCACGCCGACCAGCGCAGCGATGGTCCAGCGCCGAGACAGGCGGACACGATCCAGCAGGTATTCGATCAATGCAGACAGCAACGGAGCCGACCCGAGTGTGATCACGGTGCCGATGGTCACCCCGGCCAGACGCATCGCGCCATAGAAGGCCAGCGGGTAGATTGCCACCGCAAGCGCGCCAGCGATCAGCAGGCCACGCCGATCCCAAAGCATCCCGCGTGCGCGCATGACGCCCCGAGCCGCCACCAAGGCCTGTGCGATACCGCCGATCCCCATCGCCGCGGCACCGATGGCCGCCGCGCTCACATCGGGCGCAAAGCTCGCTGCGGTGCCGGTCGTTCCCCAGACGATCGCCGAAAACAGGATCGCGATCACCCCCCATGCATGGCCCTGCACCATGTCAGAGTTCCCTCAGCATGTCCTGGACGATCGCGCGCGCCGCGCGGATACGGGCGGTGTCGCCTTCAAGCCCGGCCCGGACCATCGCCCCTTCGAGCAGGAATGCAATATGCTCGGCAATCCGCGACACCCGCTGCGGGTCGTCGCGAAGCAGTTCGGCGAGATGCGCGGTCAGGATCGCCTCGACCTCTTCCTTGTGCCTGCGCACCGCGTCACGTCCTTGCTCTCCCGCCTCAAGCTCTGCCGCCGCGTTCAGCAATCCGCAACCGCGGAATCCGCACTCATAATCAAATTCGGCGTGATCCCGGTAGGCATCGAATACAGCCAGCACGCGCGCACCCGGATCGCAAGCCGACGCGACCCGCCGGTCATACAGCGCCATCCATTCGGCATGGCGCGCGTCGAGGTAGGTGTTCACGAGATCCGCCTTGGATGTGAAGTTGTTATAGAGGCTCTTCTTGGCAACCCCGGCACGGGCGACAATGGCGTCAATCCCGGTGCCGCTGATGCCGTGGTCGTAAAACAACTCCATCGCCGCCCGTAGCAGCCGATCCCGCGCAGGCGCTTTTGACACGGAGTTCGTTTTGGTCATCGCGATTCTCGGAATATTAGGTAGACCGGTATACCTATAACTCTGGTCCACGAAAGTTCAACGACTCTCTTGGCTCCGCTCAACCGTGAACCCGCATCACCGGCGCGACGGCGGGTTGCCACGGTGCGGACATGGTGTCGCTATCAGGCATCCGGCGCGCCAAGGCCACGGGAAATCGTGCTTGCCGCAACGCGGACCAGTTCGCCAATCTCGGCGATGCGGTCCGAACCCATCCGGTTTGTAGGTCCGGAGACCGAGATCCCCGCGACGGCTTCGCCATAGAGATTGATGATGGGCGCAGCGACACAGCGCATGCCGCCCGTGCGCTCTTCATCGTCGAATGAATATCCCTGCGCCCGGATCTGTGCCAGTTCGGCTCGCAACCCGTCGGGCGTGGTGATGGTTTTGTCGGTGAACCGGTCCTGCCGACAGGTCCGGAAATAGCGGGCCAACTGCTCTTCGCCCAGCCTCGACAACAGCGCCTTGCCGATTCCCGATACATGCATCGGCGACAGGGTGCCGAGTTCGAAATCGCTGATGCTGCCCTTTTTGCCCAGAAGCAGCCGGTCATTCGGATGGCGCGTGTCGTAGACGCCGTCATGGTTCATGACACACGCATCTACCAGGCCGCAAAGCTCCAGCATATGGTGCCAGCCGCGCCCATTGCGGGCCAGCGGCGACATTCCCAGGCAGAACACTGCGCCAACTGACGCCGAACACAGCATGGCGACGAGCGGTTCGAAGCCGGGGCGGGCCTGACAGCCACTGGCTGATACACCAAAATCGTCGTCGATGACATCGATCCCGGAAAATCCAGACCTGCGGGCCTTCTTGGCAAGTTCATATTGTCGAAGCTGGCTTTCGAGGTTCGTCATGACCTGGCTCTGCGTCGGCTGGCGTACACAAATCACCGCCTGACGCTTTGGCAACTCCGGTGGAAACGCGATGGCGATGTCATCCATTGCCGTACCCTCGCGGATCCGATTTTGCTGCGGTCAGGAGCACTTGCGCCAGCGCCGTCACGATCGACCGGTATTCCGGTTCCGTCGACGGTGGCGCCGATGCCAATCGAAGTGGCGACTGGGTTGGTGTCGGGGATCCGTGAAGCGTCATTCGGCGCTTCCATGGGTAAATTGTCACCCTTGAACCCTCGCCGGAAACCGAGGTGCCGGAGAACCGAATGAAGATCGCAAAGCGCCTCAGTGGACACCACTGGTTCGCCAAGATCGAAGGCCTGAAAGACTGAGGCATCCAAAAGCTACGCAGGCGCCGGGATCGCAATATCTGGATCGCGCTCGTGTCCGACATGTTGGCCATCACCGCGATTGAAGGCACGGAAGACCCTCACGTCCGCGCCAAAACAGGCATGCCATCGATAGTTAACCCGATAAACCTGCCCGACATGGACAGAATGAACGGGAACTGGCCATAGGCCGGAAAAACTGGATGTTCGCTGGTTCAGAAGCCGGCGGCAAAGCCATGGCAATCGCCTTCACCCTCATCAATGCCGCCAAGATGAATGGTGTCGATTCCTTCGCGTATCTGAAACCTACACTCGAAGCGATCGCGGCAATCCTGCCACGCATCGAACGGTTGGTGACGGAGCGCCCAACCCATGGCTGCCGACGGATCACGGCGTTGCTGAACCGGGAGCTACGTTCGCGGGGTTACAGGCTGTTAACCACAAGCGGGTCTACCGCATCATGAAGCACAACAGTTTGCTGCTGGAACGGCGATGTCATTCGTGCAACTTTCCTGATCGATGCCCATGATCGCGAGATCATCTCTTGGCGGGCCATGGCCAATGCCGGGATCAGCGGGTCAGACGTGCGCGACATGCTGCCGGAGCCCGTAGAGAAGCGGTTTGGCACCTGCCGTGCACCTGAGGCCATCGATGTTCTGTCCGACAACGGCAGTGCCTGCACGGCCCAAGAAACCCGCATCTTCGCCCGCCAGCCCGGCTTGAAACCCTGCTTCACACCGGTGGCAAGCCCGCAATCAAACGGCATGTCGGAAGCCTTCGTAGAGACGCTCAAGCGCGACTACGTCCGTGTGAAACCGCTGCCCGACGCCGAAACCGTTCTGAGATTGATTGGAGATTGGATCGAGGACTATAACGAAAACCACCCACACAGCGGCCTGAAATGGAAACCGCCTCGCGAGTTCATCAGGGCCGAAACCGAAACCGCTTAGCTTTTCAGTCCCGGCATTTGGTGGATCGGGTTCAGGATGAATTTCTCTGGCTCTGAAGTCCAGATCTTGCAGATGTATTCGTAAGGTTGAGCCCGTTGAGTGCCTTGAGC
>JAUIIJ010000040.1 GCA_030431825.1 Alphaproteobacteria bacterium | reverse complement strand
CCATCTGCCCCGTGAACCTGAAACACATTCTTCGCCAGATCGAACCCGACCGTGATAATCTTCGACATGACCGCCCTCCTTTGTGGATCATCGCAGACCCACCTTGGCACATCGATGCCGTCGGGGGCGGTCACATCATCAGAGCCGTCCGGCAGTTTTGAGATCGGATTTGACGGTCAGGCGGGTGCCGTTCTCGTCGCAGCATCCATCACAACCAAAAGCGTGGACGATCTGGACGGCCTGAACACTGTCGTGGCGAAATTTGGCGGCTGGAAATCATATCATCGGGTGGTGAAGACAGTTCGACGCTGTAAGTCTCATGCGGTGTTTGTGACCTCGGAAAAGGTGGCGCTCTATCCTTTTCCGCACCTGCTGTCTGCTGGATCGATTCCATCTGGGCGACGCCGGTCAACCCGCAGAATCCAAGCTTTCTTGCAGCGCAGACATTGGCGTGACAACTCCTCATGAACACCTCTGATCCGGAGCCTTAACAAGGTTGGTGGCATATGCCTTCGATCAGTGACGACAGGCTTTGACCGGCAAAAGCAAGCTGTCAGGGGAGCGTGGTGTTGATCAAATAGAAGATTATTGCCGAAAGGATTGCGGCGGCGGGAACCGTGATGACCCAGGCGGCGATGATGGTCATGAAGTGAGACCTGCGCACCAGCTTTCTGCGTTTGCGTTCTTCGGGTGCGTAAACGGGCCTGTCGGGGAATTGTGCCTGTGCCTTGCGAATGCGCTGCTCGGAGTGCCATTCACGAAAGAAGCCCACGCCGAACACGCCGCCGACGGCGATATGTGTCGAACTGACGGGCAGGCCAAGCCAGCTGGCCACGATAACGGTGAGTGCCGCCGACAATGCAACGCAATAGGCACGCATTGGGTTGAGCTTGGTAATCTGGCCACCCACCATGCGGATCAGTTTCGGCCCGAACAGGAACAGTCCGAAGGAAATTCCGAAGGCCCCGATCACCATCACCCAGGTCGGGATGCTGATGGCGCTTCCCAAATCACCGGATTGAGAGGCGTAAACGATGGCGGCGAGCGGTCCGACCGCGTTCGCGACGTCATTCGCTCCATGTGCGAAGCTGAGCAGCGCCGCAGAAATCACCAGGGGGATGCCGAACAGGACCTTGAGCGACTTGTTCCGGTTCTCCAGGCCGACAGATTGCCGACGCACGACCGGGATCATCGCAAGCCACGTCACGGCGCCGCAGACAAGCCCGATGGCCAGTGCCGCCGAAAGCGATACGTGGATGATCTGCTTGAGACCCTTCAGCGCAAGGTAGGACGCGAACGCGGCCGCCATGATGCCGACGAGAAAGGGAACCCAGACGCGGGCGGCGGCAATCTTGTCGTCCTGATAGATGATCCGCGACTTGATGAGCCACAGGAAAAGAGCCGCGATCGTGCCGCCCAGAACGGGTGAAATCACCCAGCTTGCCGCGATCGCACCCATTGTCGGCCAGCTGACAGCGGAGAAGCCCGCCGCCGCGATCCCGGCGCCCATGACCCCGCCGACGACGGAATGGGTCGTGGAGACGGGGGCACCGATCCACGTCGCGAGATTGACCCAGAGCGCGGCAGACAGCAGCGCCGCCATCATGGCCCAGACAAAGATCGTGTCGGTTCCGATGCTTTCCGGCGCGGTTATGCCCTTGGCGATGGTCTCGACCACATCGCCGCCGGCAATCAGGGCGCCGGCACTTTCACAGACGACGGCGATCCCGATTGCCGCGGACATCGAGAGCGCCTTGGCCCCGACCGCCGGACCCATGTTGTTGGCCACGTCATTGGCACCGATATTCAGTGCCATATACGCGCCAAGACAGGCGGCGATCACAACGACAACAGGATTGCTGTCCTGCCCGAAGAACGACAGCACCGCGACACCGGTCAGAAGGATGAAACAAAGCGAGACACCGATCCCGACCATGGGCCGCGATACGTAGGTTGTCGCCAGTTCCAGCGTTGAAAACCGCGCAAGGTCGCGATCAAGCGTCTCCAGGTGGCGCGGATCGCCCTGCTGCTCTGCCATTATGTGTCATCTCCAATCGGCGGAATATGACAAATAACGCTTTCGGCGCGGGATTGCCAAGTGGTCAAAACCGGCTTTGTCAGTTTGCGATCTGGCGGCGAAATATCTGTTTGAGTTCTTCTTCGTTCACCAGTTCGGCGGCTGTGGCGGCGTCAACCCAGATCCGGCGGCGTTCCTGCGCTTCGGGAAAATCGTCCAGCAATCCACCCACGGCAACCGAGTAGACCAGCGTTTCAACCGGTGACGCATAGCCCGTGTCGTGCCGTTTGTTGTAGGTGTAGGTTCCGATCGGTTCGTCTTCCGCCTTGCTACCTGTGACGCCAGCCTCTTCCCAGGCTTCGCGCAGCGCGGTCTCATTCGATTTCAGCCCGCGGATCGGCCATCCCTTGGGAATGATCCAGCGCCCCGTATCCCTGCTGGTGATGAGCAGATACTCCCGTTCGTCGCCCTCGCCCCGGTGGCAAAGTGCTCCGATCTGAAGTTTCTTGGGACGTTGCAGAAGCGGGCCGGGAAAGAACTCCCAGACCGCGTGAAGGACAGAATTCATAGCAATCACACTCGACACTTTTTCTTGTTTTGCCTTCAATATAGTGCAGGAAGTGGAATGTTTCAAATTACGCTGTCGTCAGCGCCGGGTGTCCTGGGATCAGGTTCCAGTGATTTCAGGCCTGGCGTGCGCTTCACGGTTCCTGAAACGGAGCGGTGACACGTCTTGTTGCCCTTTCGGAATCGCGGATGCGCGTATCGCGCGTTAGCGATCCTTTGCCTCGGGGCGCGACAAGCTGCGCATCAAAGACCGTCATGTGCGGGGTGGAAATATGTATCTCGACTGCGATGGGTGCATTGGCCACGTCTCCGGCCCACGGAGGAAGCCGGGTCCCAAGATCGCCCTGTCGCAGCGATCTCGGGACTGTGGCAGGCAGCGACGTCAATCGACCGGCCCATGCTGATCGGATTGGGAGACTGAGCCGGCAAAGCGCGGGAAAATCAGTACCGCATGATTGCGATGTCTGCGGATGTCAGCCCATCTCAATGGCCGATCATCCATTTGTATCGTGTCGGTCGTTCCTTCGGCTTTCCGATCTTGCACATCGGGCAGCCGCACCCGGCGAGGTGTTTCTTGTTTACCACACGGGGTTCAGTCCCGCTTTTCTCTGATCGTGACATGTACCCGCGCAAGGTCGAGTTCATCAGGTTCAGTCCGGGCAGCGCCACCTGACGTGGGCTGGACCTGGTGCAGGTGGGACAGTTTATTTCGTCAGAGGCATCGTTGATCGTGTTCCAGCTGTCAAAGGAGCCACAGCTGTCGCATGTGTATGTATAGATCGGCATGTGTCATCTCACTTCAGAAGATTTTCGTTGCGCGGTTGTCGGGGGCTGCAGCCCCATCAAAGAAACCCGTCCAGGATCAGGAAGCCGGGTATCCAGCCTGTGATGATGCCCGCGAACAGGGTCACGGCGGCGGTCGCGCGCAGGATCGGTCGCTGCATCGCAAGCAGCAGAAAATACATGAACCACAGAACGGACCAGATGACCCAGTTGACCCCCATCCAGAGGTCAAGTGTGGTCGTGGCAGTCGCAAATGCCCGGACGGCGACGGGCAGGACCGTGATCGAGACAAACAGACTGAACCACCCCAGCCCGTTCCCGTTCACGGGTACAAGACGATTGTAGGCCACCCAGAAATAGGTTGTCGCGAACAGCAAGGTCAGGGCGCCGGCACGGATCGAGCCTTCGTTGGCATCGCTTCCGAAGATCGATGCAAGCGCAACCAGGAGAGCGACGATACCCGACACGACGTTGATGACGACGATTTCGCGATCCTCGATCTTTTCCGACAGCCAAAGGCCGTTCAGAAACAGGACGACCCCGACATACAGCAATAGAAATCCAAGCATTCTTGTTCCTTCCCCATTGGTCCGGCGGCCGGTAGACATTGCTCCGGCCGCGCGTTTTCTTGAGAGGTGACAGAGGGTCTAGCTGGCCTTTGCCACGTCTGCGCCAGAGACCTGATGGGTCGGTCCGCTCGAGTTCGGGTTGATGTCGAAATCGAAGATCGCGGTCGGAATCGCCAGTGTCGCGCAGACGTTGGGGATATCGACAATGCCGGCAATACGTCCTTCGACCGGTGCAGTGCCCAGGATCATATAGGCCTGCTCGCCCGAATAGCCGAATTTCTTCAGGTACTCGATGGCATTCAGGCAGGCCCTGCGATAGGCGACATGCGCGTCGAGATAGTATTGTTCGCCGGTATGCTCATCGACCGAGATGCCCTCGAAGATCAGGTAGTCATCGAAATGCGGGTCGATCGGGCTTGGCTTGAAGATCGGATTGACGACATTGTACTTGGCCATGCCGCCCTTTATCACGTCGACGCTGATATCGATCCATCCTGCCATCTCGATGGCGCCGCAGAAGGTGATTTCTCCATCGCCCTGCGAGAAGTGGATATCGCCCATCGAAAGTCCCGCGCCCTTTACATAGACCGGGAAGTACACCTTCGACCCCCGCGACAGGTTCTTGATGTCGCAGTTGCCGCCATGTTCGCGTGGCGGCACCGTCCGCCATGCTTCGGCTGCGGCCTGGTCCCGTGCGCCGCCACTCATCTGTCCCATGAGAGCGGTGTCCGAATAGGGCAGGGCGGCCAAGGGGGGCACCCGGTCGGGATCGGTCGCGACCAGTTCGTTTTCGCGCCGGTTTGCTTCTTCGAGAAGTTTGCGATCCGGAAGACAACCGATCAGCCCGGGGTGAATGATGCCCGGGTATCGCACACCGGGGATGTGCCGTGATGTTGTATAGATACCTTCGAAATCCCAGCAGGATTTGCTGGCATTCGGGTAATGCTCGGTCAGAAATCCACCGCCGTTTTCCTTGGCGAAGAGACCGTTGAAGCCCCATTCCGAGTCTGACTTGGCGCCAAGATCCAGTATGTTGACCACCAGCAGGTCTCCGGGCTCTGCACCTTCGACCCCGAACGGCCCGCTCAGATAATGCACCCGCGTCAGGTCGACATCGCGGATATCGTTCGCGCTGTCGTTGTTGCCGATCTGCCCGCCGGTCCAGTCATGACATTCGACGCGGACGGTCTCGTTGGGTTTCAACATTTCGACGAATGGAATATCCGGGTGCCAACGGTTGTGTGTCTTGATGTCGTGATCTTCCGGAGCCTTGTTTAGGTCAACTTCAAATACTGTTCTTGGCATATCGCTCATCTCCCTGACTGCTACAGGCGCCACGATCGCGCCCTGATTGCTGATCCGGCGCGAGGCGTCTTGCACCGCACGGATAGGGAGAATTTCTAGCAATGGCGTGTAATCGCACTTTGCGCCGTCACCGGGATTTTTGTAAACTTTTGTAACCGGGAGCGGGCTGACATCCCCGGTGACCGGCATGCGCACCGGTCAGGCCCGTTGGTTTTCAGTGGCTTACACGCGTCGCGTTGCAGTTGTCCATCGTCGTTGCGCTCATATCCCGGATTTCGCGGGGTTTTGGGGACCAACCGACTTTCAAGCAGGTCGACTTGCGAACGGAATTTGGAATAATCTGATTTCACATGGTTGGGGGGAAGAACTTGAACAAGGTTTTGGTCGTGGACGACGACCGCGGCATCTGCACCTTTCTCAAGCGTTTTCTGGGAGACGAAGGCTATGTCGTGCGAACCGCGCATGAAGGGCGCAAGATGCGCCGCGCGCTGGCGGATGACACGTTCAACCTGGTTCTGCTGGATCTGGGTTTTCCTCAGGGTGAGGACGGGGTGACACTGGCGCGGCGGCTGCGCGTGCAGTACGACTACCCGCTGATTATCGTGTCGGGCAAGAATACCACGATCGACAAGGTTGTCTGTCTGGAGCTCGGCGCGGATGATTATGTCACCAAACCGTTCGAACCGCGCGAATTGCTGGCCAGAATGCGCACCGTGATGCGACGGTATGCCGGTCGGGTCGAGCCCGAGCCCGAAACGAAGGGCCGCAGCCTGTTGCTCAGCTTTTGCGGCTGGCAACTTGATCCGGAGGGGTATGAGCTACGCGCGCCGAACGGAGAGCGTTCCCGGCTGACCAGTCGCGAGTTCGAGGTGCTGCGCGCGCTCGTGCAGCGACGGGGACGCGTGTTGACCCGCGAACAGATCCTGGACATCGTTTCAAGCCGCTCGTGGTCGCCCTACGACCGCAGCGTCGATGTGCTGATCGGAAAAATTCGCCGCAAGCTGGGCGATGGCGCGGGGGACGCGAAATTCATAAAGACCGTGCGGGGGATCGGCTATGTGTTCGCCCCGCCGGGATAGGCCCGCAAGCGGGCTGGCAGGAACATCGTGACGATCGTACCTCGTCCCTCGACGCTGTCGATCTCGATCCAGCCGCCGTGGGTGCGGACAAAACTCTCGACCATCGTAAGTCCAAGCCCGTTGCCGTCTCCGCGTTTCTTGGTGGTGAACAGCGGCTCGAGCGCGCGTGCGCGGACCTCGGGTGACATGCCCGGCCCGGTATCGGTAACCGAGATTGCCACGAAGTCGCCTGCGGTCTCTTGAGGGTCCGCATTCGCGCGTCCACCACCGACACGATGCTCCCTGGCGCCGATGATGACCGTCCCGCTGTTCTGCATCGCATCACGCGCGTTCAGTGCAAGGTTCAGCAAGCTGGTTTCCAGCAACCCGCGCGAGACTTCGATCGATGCGAGCCGCGCCGGAAGATCGAGCCGCGTATCCCATCTTTGCCCGAGGGTTCTTTGCAGCATGGTCGCGAAGTCGGGCAGCATCCCGAGCAGATCGACCTGTTGTGTCTCATCATCCGGGCGTGATCCGAAATTCAGCAGGCGCGAGGTCAGATCGCCGCCCGACAGCGTTGCGCCGATCGCTTCGCTGACCAGTTCACTGAATTCAGGATGCGACGTTCCCATGCGTTCTTCCAGCAGGCGCAAATTGCTCAGCAATACCGCGAGAATATTGTTGAAATCGTGTGCAACCCCGCTGGCCAACTGTCCGAGCGCCTCCATTTGCTGCTTTTGGCGCAGGCGAGCCACGGTCTGCTTTTGCGCGTTCACCAGTTCGATCCGCTCGAAACACCGATCCAGCGTCGAAAGCATGTCTTTCCGGTGAAACGGCTTGGACAGATAATCATAGGCTCCGGCCTGCAACGCCTGGATGGCGGTTTCGACCGACACGAACGCGGTGATCATCAGGCACATGAGATCCGGATAGATCCGGCGCAGTTCGCGGACCACTTCCAATCCTTCATTGCCCGTGCCGAGACGAATATCCACCAGTGCCACCGCGACCTCGTGCTGTCTCACGGCATCAATCGCGGTTTCCACGCTGTCGGCCGTCAGAACGTCGTAGTGTTCGAGTGTCAGCAATCGGCTCAGGCTTTCCGAAAAGTCGATGTCGTCATCGACGATCAGGACCATCCGGCGCGCCACCCCGCTCATTTGTCATCGCTCCCGGCATGCGGCAGCCGGCACTGCACCGTGGTTCCGGCACCGGCTTCGCTGACGACATTCACCGTACCGCCCATATGCTCGATGATGCGTTTGACCAAGGGCATGCCAAGACCGACACCGAATGAATTCGTACTGAAAAGCGGCTCGAACATGCGGCGCTGAACCTCTTCGGTCATGCCCGTCCCCTGATCCTTCACCTCCAGCACGACCTCATCTGCAGTGGAAAATGTCGTTACCCTGATCGGGGCGTCGGTCTTGGACAGATCGCAGGCTTGCACCGCGTTGTTGAGGATATTGACGAAGGCCTGTCTCAACCTCTCGCTGTCCGCGAGAATCGTGCCGCCGGACCCGAGATCCAGCACGATCCGATCCTGTATGGCCGGGTCCATGTCTGCAAGCGCCCGCTTGACCCATCCATCCAGGTCGATCTCGACCGAGTAGAACGAGTAATTGCGCGAGAAATCCAGCAGATCATCGATGATCTTGACGCAGCGCCACGCATTGCGCTGCAATCTGTCCAGTTCTCCCTGCGCTTCCGCCTCTTTCCCGGCCAGCGAACGGCCCAGCACATCGGCGGAGTTCACCAGTGTCCCCAGCGGATTTCGCAATTCGTGACTGACGGTGGCGGTCACCTGGCCGATGGCCGCAAGACGTTCATTTGCGGCGAGGTCCTTTTGCGCCTTGGCCAGATCTTCCATCGAGTACAGCAGGTCCCGCTCTACAAGTTCGCGACTTTCATGGGATAACACGATCCACCACGTGCCGACGGCCAATAGCGGCAGCAAGGCGAGAAATACCCCGAGCAACAGGAGACCGCCATGCAGTTGGGGCGCGTCGAGATTGGGCTCGATCAGGCGATAGCTGATCAGGATTGCCGCACCGACAACAACCGTCAACGCCAGGAACACACCTGCCGCCTTGGTAAAGCGCTTGACGGTATTGGGGGCGATCTTTGCGCCCAGCCCGCCGGAGCGGTGCCCGAAATCTATGGATTCCTCGACCTTGGGTGACTTGCACATGTCGTGACAATGCGACTCCAGGCTACAGCACAGCGAGCAGATCGGGCGTTGGTAGAACGGACAATGCGCCATATCGGGGCGCTCGTACTCGAAACCGCAGAGTTCGCAGATGATGGCCGCCTTTTCGGGTCCGGTCGAGGGTGTCGACGGACGGGCGATGTAATAGCGCCCGCGCGTGGCGATGCCGATGGCCACGGCGGACAGCAGGGCCACGACAAACGCCAACGGTGCTGCATAGGCCTGTGCAAGGGTTCCGAAGAATCCTGCGAAAACGATGAATGCCACCAGAGAGGCCAGTGCCATCGCGCCGCAACCCACGGGATTGAAATCAGGCAGGTAGGCGCGCTTGAATTCCGTGAACGAGGGGCTGATGCCGAGCGGTTTCAGAACCGCCAGGTCGGCAAAGATCGCGCCGACCCAGGCGGCCGCGATCACCGAATAGATCGCCAGTACGATTTCGAGCGTGTCGAAAACCCCGAGCAGCATCAGCAGCAGCGAGATCATGATATTGAACAACAGCCAGACGACACGCCCCGGATGGTACAACGTCACCCGGGAAAAGAAGTTGGACCAGGCCAGCGATCCTGCATAGGCGTTGGTGATGTTGATCTTGATTTGCGAAATCACCACAAAGATCGTCGCGGCGGCCAGCACGACGGCGGGATCGGCGCTGACATATTCATATGCCTGAATATACATGTGAACCGGTTCCAGCGCGGTGGTCTTGGGCAATCCTGCCGATATTGCCAGCACTGCGAGAAAGCTGCCGAACAGGATCTTAAGCCCGCCGACCAGGATCCAGCCGGGACCGGCAAAGATGACCGCCGCCCACCAGGAGACGCCGTTCTTTTCGGTCTTGTCGGGCAGAAAGCGAAGATAGTCGACCTGTTCGCCAATCTGGATCGACAGAGCGAACAGGATCCCCAGGGCGCTGCCAAAGGACAGGATGTTGAACCGGTCGCCTCCCTCCTGTGATCCGAGGAAGCTGGTCCAGCGCCGGATGGTGTCCGGATCCTCGTAGAGAATATATGCAAAGGGGAGCAATTGCATCACCACCCAGACGGGCTGGCTGATCAACTGAACGCGGTTGATCATCGTCACGCCCATGAAGGTGATCGGAATGATGACGATGGACGATATCAGATAGCCCAGAACAAGAGGAATGCCGGCCAGAAGCAGCAAGGCCTGGGCCATGATCGCGCCTTCGAGCGCGAAGAATATGAATGTGAACGTGGCATATACGAGAGAGGTTATCGTCGATCCGACATACCCGAAGCCCGCACCACGGGTCAGCAGGTCCATATCGATATTGTACCGGCTCGAATAATAGGCGATCGGAAAACTCGCCACGAAAATGAAGACGATCGCCACGAGTATCGCGGGGAACGCGTTCGCGAATCCGTAGCTCAGCGTGATCGCACCGCCGATCGCCTCGAGCGCCAGGAACGAAATCCCGCCAAGGGCGGTGTTGGCAATGATGGCGGGCGACCATTTGCGAAAAGACCGGGCCGCATATCGCAGCGAATAGTCCTCGAGCGATTCATTCGCGATCCACGAGTGATAGGATCGCAGCAAGGGTGAGTGGGTTTTCTTCAAACCAACAGGTTCCTGTCACGCAGGCATTTTGAGCGCATGATGAGTGATCCAGTCCTCCCGGCATCCCCTTGCGCTGTGCAAGCGGTGTCATTTCATATCCGAGTAGTCCCTGAAAGACCTCGCACGGTCAACGTGTCGACCGCTTGGGCGCCGCAATTGACGGGCGCAAATGGCAAGGCGGAAAGCGTCGCGGCGATTGTTCCCTTGTGTCGTCCGTTATCGCTCTGCTGTCAGCGACCTTGGGCCAGGATCGAAGAATACCGTCCGGCCCGGGTGCCTTCCCCGTCGCGAAACGGTAACGCGCCACTCAAAACGGACGGAATGAGGTGCTGCGCTATCCCGTTCCTCCCGTGCCGCTGATACCGTCCGAGCCACTTGACGTCATGGCCTGCCTGACATAGGAGATGGTTCCGCTGAGCGGGCGTTGTGTAATGGTAAGACCCTTGCCTTCCAAGCAAGAGATGCGGGTTCGATTCCCGCCGCCCGCTCCAGTTTCTCCATACCGAACCGACTTGCTCGCATGCGTGTTTCAAGGGCGTTCTGCACGAGGCCGCATCAGGCCTGCGCGCTGGCGAATTCTGGCTGAGTGTGCTTTGCCGCATTGATGCTCCATCGCGTTTCGCGATAGATTTGGAGCAAATTGCACTGCCTCGAATCGTAGATTTCAACGTGTTGATTTATACCTCATGTTTCAAGTTGATCGCGAGACGCACTGGTTGACAAAAAATGCGATGAGTGCTGGCCTTCGATACGGCAGGGCGGGGTTCAGGTCGCTTTTGGGTGGTAAGATGTTCATTGGTTTCAATACTGGCAATCGGCGTGTCGGCGCGCTCGCTATCGGCATGTTGGCTCTCGTCTCGATGACTGTGTTGGCGGGCTCTCTGACCGCACAGGGAATGAAACACGGCGCGGGCGGCGACATGGTGAATCCGTCGGATTTCAACTATGTGGTAACGCGCGGGACGGCGCAGAGCTCGATGCCCGCGCCGCAAGGCGGTAATGCCGATCTCGATCATCACGGTTTCCGCTTTTTCTGTGTGCCAACGCATTATTCCTACGACGATCCCGTCGTCTATCCCGGTATCGAAGGTGCCGCGCATCTGCACATGTTCTTTGGAAACACGGATGTCACAGCCTACAGCACGAGCGAGAGCATCATAAACTCGGGCCGGTCGTCCTGCGACGGCGGCATCACCAACCGGTCGGCCTATTGGATCCCGGCGCTTTTCAACGAGGCCGGTGAAGTTGTCCTGCCGACGCTGGTCAACAATTACTACAAGAGCTGGGTGACGGATCGCAGCAAGATCAATCCCATTCCGCAGGGGCTGCAAATCCTTGCCAATGACGACGTGCTGGGATCGTCAGGGGTTGTTGTCAGCTCTGTTGATGAAGAGATCTGGTCTGCCACGTTCCGGGTTTTCCCGGATGACGGCCTTACCGTCGAAATCCGCTTTCCCGATTGCGTTGCGGTCGACGCCAACGGCGATCCCATCCTGACCAGTCCGGGGGGAACGAGCCATGTCGCCTATTCCGCAGGAAGCTGCCCCGCCTCGCACCCGTATACGATTCCGCAATTGACGCAGAACCTGAAATGGACCGGTGTGCCTTTCGATTCCAATTGGCGGTTTGCGTCGGATTTGATGTACGGCGCGCCACAGGGAACGACGATCCATGCCGACTATATCGCGGGATGGACGAAAGAGGCGGCCAGGATCATGTCCGATTGCGTGCGCGATGGCTATCGGGAATGCGGGCCGGGCCTGCAGGGGCACTGGCAGGATCAGTTCTTCTCGCCCGATGGTGCGCGCGTGTATGATTATTTCAAGGTCGCGGATACGGCCGACCCGACGCCGGATGCGTTGCGCAACTGGCCTGCGATGCTGATGGATGTTGCCGCAGGCGGGCACAAGATGACGCCTGCTCCGGCACCGGTTGCATCTGGGCCGGAAGTGATGATCTTTGGCAACTGGCCCGAGTTCCGGTCGCCGGACGGGTATGCGCAAAGGCTGTTGGCGCATAAGGCGGCTTTTGAAGAGTTACGCGACCGCCTGAACACCGGTCTTGCGCCGGGGCAGCCTGCTGTCCAGATCATGCCGGGTTATGAATTCATCCTGCAGGTCATGGAGGATATTACTGCCGGAAACGCTGTCGGGATAAACAGCGTGGACGATCTGTTCGCGGACGATCTGCACCTAAGCCCGGTGGGCAACTATGGCATGGCCAGCCTGGCCTATGCGGTCATCCAAGGCCGGAATCCGGATGACCTGCTGGCGGGATCTCCGCTGGAAACGCAATTCGTTTCCGGGGCACAGGCAAAGTACCTGCGGGCCGTCGCCTGGAAGGTCGCCCGCGAGTACGCGCCGGCGGGGTTTGGCCTGCGCACGCCGACCGCACCCGGCACCCCCCTGGTCTTCAGCGGCAACAGTCAGACACACGGCTGGCTGGAAAATCTGTACAAACCGGCATTGGATCCGCAAGGCAACCATGTGGCACAGTCGATACTGTTCGGTTCGACCGTGTCGCAACGATGGAGCGAACCCGAACCGGTCGGTGTGCAACTTCCCGAGACCATCGGCGATTACGAACTGGTGGTGATCGGCGTGGGCCCGTATTTCAGTCGTGAACAGGACATATTTGACGCCGAAGCCAGCGCCCTGAAGCAATTCATGGATGCGGCGCAGGCACCTGCCGGCGAACCGACGGCGCATACCGCCCACGGTGGCGGATTCCTGGCCGGTGAAACCGTTGTCACGACCGCCAACCTGAATATGCGGGCCTCGCCGGGGGGCGAGGTTCTCAGGGTCCTGCCCAGCGGTACGGTCGTCACGATACCGGACTGGTCCACGACCTACACGCAAGCCGGGCGGGATTGGGTCGGTCTGACCGTCGGGCAAGAGTCGGGATACGTCGTCGCGGACTATCTGCAACATCGCTAGGGACGATCGAGGTCAGGGCGGTTTCGGGATGTCCTCGGCCCGGCTTATCGCGAGGCGGATCGACGATCCGGGGATGCCGGTGTTTGATCAAAGTCAAGCAAACTGTCGTGGCAAGGCGTTAGCTGTCTTGTGTATGCACTCTGCGGGGCCGTGCCCGGCGGATGGAACCGGGGGCTTTGGCCATGCCTGTCACGCGACGCCGATTTCTGACCATTGCTTCTGCAAGCTGTCTTGTCGCGTCTGCGGCGCAGGCTTTTCGCTGGCAGGGCACGGCTCTGGGCGCGCGTGCGCAGATCGTGCTGGATCATCCCCGCGCCATTTCGATTGCCGAGGCGGCGCGGTTGGAGATCGACCGGCTCGAGGATATTTTCAGCCTCTATCGCCCGAATTCGGAGCTTGTCCGGTTGAACGCGACCGGCGTGTTGCGGGCTCCATCCTCTGAACTGCTGGATTGTCTCGCGATCGCGCGGCAAGTGCATCGTGTGACCGATGGCCGGTTCGACCCGACGGTTCAACCACTGTGGCGGGCGCTTGCGCGGTCCCATCGTCGGGGGCTGGTGCCGCGGCGGGACGTGATCGAGACCCTGCGCGCCCGCATCGGCTTTGAGCGCGTGCAATTCCAGTCGCGTGGTGTCTCGGTCGATGGCGGGCAGGAACTGACGCTGAACGGAATTGCCCAGGGGTATATCGCTGACCGGGTTGGGCGACTGATGCGCTCCGAAGGGGTCGAGGATGTGCTGATTGACACGGGCGAGATTCTTGCAATGGGGGCTGATGGGAAGGGTGAGGGCTGGCCGGTCACGATCCTGGGTGAGTTCCGCGCCAGACGCCTTGCCGGTCGTGCGTTGGCGACATCGGCGCCGCTGGGCACGACGCTAGATCGGGCAGGTCGGGTCGGCCATGTCATTGACCCGCGCGATGGTCGCATGGCGGTGCCGACAGTTCGCCAGGTCTCGGTCAGCGCCCGGAGTGCGGCGCTTGCGGATGCGCTGTCCACCGGATTGTGTCTGGTCGCTGACAGGGCCGAGACAGAAGCACTCTTGAGCAAAGTCAAGGATGCCCGCCTCGAGAGCCTGTACCTCTGACGCGTCTGTAACCAGAGGAGTTTCGCCATGGGGATCAAGCAAATCGTTCCGGTTCTGGCCATTCTGCCGATGCTGGCAGGAGCGGCGTTTGCCGGAGATGCCGACACGGGCGAGTCCGATTTCAAACTCTGCAAATCCTGCCATGCCATCATCGCGACAGATGGCACCGTGATCCAGAAGGGCGGCAAGACCGGCCCCAACCTGTACGGGATTATCGGTCGGGTTGTCGGATCAGAGGCCGATTTTCGCTATGGCGACTCGCTCGTCGCGGTAGGCGAGACCGGGTTGGTCTGGGACGAAGAGAACGTCGCAGCCTATATCACCGACCCAAAGGCGTGGTTGTCGGAGACGTTGGGCGAATCCAAGGTCAAGACCAAGATGACCTACAAGCACCGGAAAAATCCGGAAGACATGGCCGCCTATCTCGTGACGGTGTCACCGTCCGACGGCTGACGGAACAAGAGGCGCATGACTCGCGGTCGCGCGTATGCGGCCGCGCCGCCACTCCCACTATCCGACAATCGAGACACCGGGCATAACCTCTGCGTTGGCGTCTGCCCCGTGGCGGTCGGAGCCACCGTTCTGCCGGCGCGTATTACTGGGCCGCAATCGGAATGCGTGCGATCTGGCAACGTTGCCACAATGTTGACAGGGCATCGGCCAGGTCGGCGACATCTTGATCGCTGTGCACCGGGGATGGGGTGATCCTGAGCCGTTCGGTTCCCTTGGGCACCGTGGGATAGTTTATCGGCTGGATATACAGTCCGAACTCGTCCAGCAATGTGTCGCTGACGAATTTGCACTTTACCGGATCGCCGACGATGACGGGGATGATGTGGCTGGGATTGTCCAGATGCGGAATGTCGCGGGCATCCAGCTGTGCGCGCAGTTGCGCGACACGTTCGCGGTGCATCTCACGTTCGATCGACGAGTTCTTGAGGTGGCGCACCGAAGCAGCCGCCGCGGCGGCGACCGCAGGTGGGAGAGCGGTGGTAAAGATGAACCCGGATGCAAAGCTGCGCACGAAATCGCAGAGCGCAGCAGAGGCGGCGATATAGCCGCCGACCACGCCAAAGGCCTTGCCAAGCGTGCCTTCGATGACGGTCAACCGGTGCATCTGGCCCTCGCGCTCTGCGATGCCGCCGCCGCGGGGCCCGTAGAGGCCGACGGCGTGAACCTCGTCGAGATATGTCATCGCGCCGAACCGATCGGCGAGGTCGCAGATTTCCCTGATCGGGGCGATGTCCCCGTCCATCGAGTAGACCGACTCGAATGCGATCAATTTCGGCGCATCCGCGGGGGCGGCGGCGAGTTTGGCTTCGAGATCGGCCAGGTCGTTGTGTTTCCAGATCACCTTTTCAGCGCGGGAGTGGCGTATGCCCTCGATCATGCTCGCATGGTTGAACGCGTCCGAGAACACGATGCAGCCGGGAATCTGCGCCGCCAGCGTGCCAAGCGCGGCCCAGTTGGAAACGTAACCGGATGTGAACAGAAGCGCCGCTTCCTTGCCGTGCAAATCCGCGAGTTCACCTTCGAGCAAAACATGATCGTGAGTCGTGCCCGATATGTTGCGGGTGCCACCCGCGCCGGCACCACAGCGGTCGATTGCCGCGTGCATCGCCTCGAGTACTGCCGGATGCTGGCCCATGCCGAGATAGTCGTTCGAACACCAGATCGTCACATTGCGCGCGCGCGGCCCGGTATATTGTTTTGCCGCAGGAAAACCGCCACAATCGCGCTGCAGTTCCGCGAATACGCGATAATTGCCCTCGGCGTGGAGCGCGTTCAGGCGAGTGTAAAAAAACTCTTGAAAATCCAATGGTTCGGCTCCCGGTTCTGCGCTGTCAGATTGCAATCTGGCAAACGGCGACGCTGGTCTCCATGACATTAGTCAAGTGTCGGCCCCTGCGTTACGGGGTGCGGCTCGCGCAGTCTTGGTGTAGGGTCCGGGAGATCACATCAAGAGGAGTATTTCGGTGCACGAAGCCCATAAAGCGATTGCGCGAAATGCCATGTTCATCCGCTCACTTCCCGACGAGCATATCGAGACGGTGCTGTCGCGCGGCGTGTTCCGCAGCAGTGAACGCGGAGAAACCCTGTTCATTCAGGGCGAGCCTTGTCCCGGCATTCACGTGGTTCTCGAGGGGTGGGTCAAGCTGTATCGCATCGCGCCGAACGGTTCCGAAGCCGTGGTGGGTGTCTTTACCAAGGGCGAAAGCATGGGTGAGCCGGTTGCGCTGCGGCAGGGGACATATCCGGTGTCGGCCGAGGCCGCGACCGCCTGCACCACGGTCCTGATACCGGGTGACGCGTTGATCCAGCTGATCCGCCGCGATCCGGAGGTCAGCATTTCGGTACTGGCATCGACCTTCAATCATCTTCATTCGCTGGTATCGCAGCTTGAACAACTCAAGGCGGAAACGGGTGCGCAGCGTGTCGCACGTTTCCTGCTGGAACTTTGCGAGGACGGGGACAAGGAATGCCGCGTGACGTTGCCCTATGACAAGGTGCTGATCGCAGGACGGCTTGGCATGAAACCCGAGAGCCTGAGCCGGGCCTTTGCCCGCCTCAAGGATTCCGGTGTCACCATCGCGCGCAATCACGCGGAAATTTCCGACATCAGGCGGTTGCGTGGGGTGCTGGAAACCGACCCCGCGGATGCGTGGCACCGGTGATGGGGCATCGAACGGGTCAGGTCACGATGAGCGGAAGCAGATAGAGCGCGTAGGCCAACAGCGCCCAGAGCGTAAAGGCCAGCGTGGCACCGGCCAGCCATCCCGGCGCGCTTTGCAGATCGAGATACCGTGCGAGGATCAGTCGCGCCTTGAAGAGCGCCAGCAAGAGAACCAGCCCCGCCACCGCCCAACGCGGCAACCGGGACAGGGTAACCAGAGCAGCCAGAAGGCTGAGGCCGATCAATGCCCCCCAGGCAATCAGCAATGGTCTGGAAAAACTCATGCGCTTCATCCCAGCAGGTAGATGACAGGGAACAGCAGCACCCACACAAGATCGACCAGATGCCAGAACATGGCCGCCGCTTCGATATTCTCGGGCGTGTCGCGCCATGCCACCAGCAGCAGCAGCAGCGCGCCCGCCGCGACATGGGCGGCGTGAAATCCGGTCAATCCGTAGTAGAAGGTAAAGAATGGATGGCTGTCCCAGGCGATACCCTGTGCCGCCTTCGATGCGTATTCGGCGCCCTTGATGCCCAGAAACACCACACCCAGTATCGCCGCGGCAACCAGGGCGACCCGCGCCAGCGTCCGTTCCTGTCTGCGGCGCCAGACAAGCGCCTGCGCCGCGAAGAAGCCGCTCGTGATAAGGATCGCGGTGTTCAGTGCCGCACCGGTGCGGAACAGGTGATCCTGCGCCTCGGCAAAGCCGGCTGGATCGACAAGCCGCACCGCGAGAAAGGCCGTGAGCCCGGCGGCAAAGACCAGAAGTTCGCTGACGATGAGCACCCACATCATCAGATCGCCCGGCAACGTCTCGGGGCCACGCGCGCCGCTCATGCGCCGACCAGCTGACGATAGATGCGCGGCAAGGCAAAGATCAGTTTTTCCGGGTTCGGGATCACCGCAAAACCGCCCTGACCGAACATCCGGGGAAACCAGGATTTGGCGTCACTGTCCACCGCGATACCAAAGACCGCCTGTCCCGCCCTGCGCGCTTCGCGGATGGCCATGGCGGTATCCTCGATTCCGTGACGGCCCTCGTAGTGGTCAAGGTCATTGGGCTTGCCGTCGGTGATCAGGATCAACAGCCGTCGTTTGCGCCCCTGATCGGCCAGTTCCGTCGATACGTGCCGGATCGCCGCCCCCATGCGGGTGTAAAATCCGGGTCGCAGGCCGCCAAGGCGGCGCTCGACGGTCTGATCCATCGGCTCGTCAAAGCCCTTGCAGGTCTGCACGTAGACCCGGTGCCGCTTGAGCGACGAAAAGGCGTGAATGGCAAAATCGTCACCACAGGCATCCAGGCCCCAGGCGAGGGCATTCAGGGCCTCGCGCTCGATATCGACCACGGCGCGGCCGGTCACAGCGCTTTCCGTCGACCGCGACATGTCCAGCAGGATCGACACCGCCAGATCACGGGCCTCGGGGCGGGTCTGCATCCACACGCGTTCGCTGCCTTCGCCGCTGGCGCGGCGATCCGCCTCGGACCGCACGACGGCCTCGATATCCAGAGCGTCGCCATCCAGATGGCCGCGTGTCGTCACGCGGGCAGGGCACAGAGCCTCGAATTGACGTTTGACCGCACGTATGCGCCGCGCCGCGGCGGGATCATGTGCATAGGTTTCATCCGCTGGCGGGGCCACGGATGCCAGAACGCAGGTGTGATCGGGCAGGTATGCGCCGGTGCGACAATCCCATTCCGGATAGGTCAGCCGATGTGACAGACGCTCGCGATCGACATCCTCCGGTGCAAGATCGAGATGAAGTTTCAGCTTGGTCGGCGGTGCCTTGGTGATTTGCCCCAGCCCGATCTCGTCCTGGTCATCGGCGGCCTTGCGGGCGTTTTCCGGGTCGTCGTCATCGACGCGCCGGTTGATGTTGAGAAATTCCGCCCAGGACAGGATCGCTTCGAACTTGTGGAGGATAAAGCTGTCGCTGCGTTCGGCCTGATCTGATTTGCGGCGGCGGGCGCGATGTGTCTTGCCCTCGTTATCGTCGGGGGGCGTTTCACCGGTTTCAGACCCGTCGTCTTCGTGCCGCGCACTGATTTCGATGGCGCGCAATTCCGGCCAGAGCGGTACAGGCCGGAACCGTCGATAGCCGCGCGGCGCGGAAATATCCGATAAATCGCCGCGTTCGATTGCGCTCCATAGCGGGCGGGCGTCATCGGATAACGGCGCACCGAGCATGTGGCGTATCGCGGCCTCGACCTGTGCCTCGGCAGGGGGCAGTCGGGGGTCCGGACGCCGGATGCGGATCGCCTCGGCCAGCGCGTCGTGGAGCTTGTGCAGGCCCGGAGCGTTCTGCAGCGTTCTTGCGGTCATCTCTCGTGCGGCGCGCAACGCAAGAAGATCACTGCGCAATGGGTCATCGTCGAACGCGCGATCCGGCGCATGCGCCGCGATCGCCGCGAGCCAGACATAGAGCGCGGCATTGGCTTCGCGCGTCGGCAAGACGGCCAGCCGCGCCGGCAGACGCAGCACTTCTCCGTCAAAGCTGGCGCGTGGTATCAATTCGGCGGCGGTGCCGAGTTTTCGCCGCCAGCCCAGCCGGTGATGACTTGTCTCTTCCGACACCGGGCGCAGTTCGACGGATGAGTGCCCGCCCAGACCGCGGAAAAGAACCGCCAGCCGCCCGCCGACCTCGGACAGGTCGACCGCGGCTCCCCCGTGCGCCTCAGGCGCATCCAGGCGGCTGGCGAAGGCATGCCACAGTTTCCCGACGCTTTCTTCGGGTTCCCATGGCTCGAACGTGATCCGGGACATCGGCCGAGCCTCACCCAAAGACGGCCGTGACCAGATCGAGGAGCCCGCGTTTGATATCCTCGTCATCGGTGAGCGGTTCCACCATCGCGGCGCGGATCGCCCGTTCCACCGGCATACCTTGCCGGATGAGCGTCGCGGCGTAGACAACGAGGCGTGTCGAGACACCTTCTTCAAGGTCCTGTCCCCTGAGGCTGCGCAGCTTGCCCGCAAGCCGGACCAACGCCTTGACCCGCGCCGGGTCAAGCCCGCTTTCCTGTGCGACGATCCGTTGTTCTTCTTCCGGCGCGGGAAAACCGAACTCGATCGACAAAAAGCGTTGCCGGGTCGAGGGTTTGAGGGTCTTGAGAATGTTCTGATAGCCCGGATTGTATGACGCGACGAGCATGAAGCCGGGCGCTGCCTCAAGCTCTTCTCCGGTACGGTCAATCGGTAGAATGCGCCGGTCGTCGGTCAGGGGATGGAGCACGACGGTCACGTCCTTGCGTGCCTCGACAACCTCGTCGAGATAGCAGATCGCACCTTCACGCACCGCACGGGTCAGAGGTCCGTCCACCCAGACCGTTTCACCGCCCTTCAACAGATACCGCCCGATCAGGTCTGCCGCCGAGAGATCATCGTGACACGCGACGGTGTAAAGCGGGCGGCCCAGCCTGGCGGCCATATGCGTGACGAAACGGGTCTTGCCGCAGCCTGTGGGCCCTTTCAGCAGGAGCGGCAGGGCGTTGGCATGTGCGGCGGCAAAGATGTCGCATTCGCTGCCTTGTGCGAGATAGAAGGGGGTTTGCACCCCCTCCTGCCGGTCAAAGGGTCCATCCATCGATGTCACTCCCCCGGAACCGAGGCTTCATCCGAGATCACTTCCTTGCGCGGCATGGCAAGCGAGTAGATCAGCATCAGCAGGCCAATGAAAACGATCACACCCGAGAGGAAACGCATCCAGTAGAAGATCGCCAACTGGTCCTGTACGTCCATGAAATATTCGCCGATGACCCGCTGCATGTGGGTTTGCACCGTGCCTGCAAAGGTCAGGGTAAATGTCATGAAGCACATGCCGCCGGACATCAGCCAGAACGACGCCATGTTGAGCACCTGGTTATAGGGATCGCGGTTGCGCAGGATCGGCATCGCATAGGTGAAAATCGCGATGTTGAGGCAGACATAAGCGCCATAGAACGCCAGGTGCCCGTGCGCAGCGGTGATCTGGGTGCCGTGGGTATAGTAGTTTACCCCGTGCAGCGTATGCAGGAAGCCCCAGACACCGGCGCCGAAAAAGGCGAGCGTGGCACAGCCCAGAGACCAGAGCAGCGCCGCCTTGTTCGGGTGGTCGCGGCGGCCTTTCCAGACCATGACGAAGGCAAACGCCATCATGGCAAAGAACGGGATCACTTCGAGCGACGAGAAGATCGAACCGATCCACTGCCAGTAGCCGGGTGCGCCGATCCAGTAATAGTGGTGCCCCGTGCCCAGGATGCCAGAGAACAGTGCCAGCGCGACAATGACATACAGCCATTTCTCGACAACCTCGCGGTCGACACCGGTCAGTTTGAGCATCAGATATGCCAGGATCGACGCCATGATCAGTTCCCAGACGCCTTCGACCCAGAGGTGGATCACATACCACCAGTATTGCTTGTCCAGCGAGAGGTTGGACGGGTTGTAAAAGGCAAAGAGAAACAGCAGCGCCAGCCCCCAGAGACCAAGCAACAGCACGTTGGTGATGGCCGTCTTCTTGCCCTTCAGCACCGTCATCGAGACGTTGTAGAGAAAGATCAGCGCCGCAACGACGATGCCCATCTTGACCCATTTGGGCTGTTCTAGAAACTCGCGTCCTTCCTTGCCAAGCAGCCAGTTGCCTTCAAACAGGTTGAAAACATAGGTCAGCACCACGCCCAGCGTTCCGATCACGAGGATGGCGAGTTGCAGATAGGCCAGCGTCGGCGAGTGAATGTCGCGTTCGGCCTCTTCCGGGATCAGGAAATAGGCGGCGCCGAAAAAGCCCAGCAGCAACCAGACGATCAACGAGTTCGTATGCAGCATTCGAAGGATGTTGAACGGTAACAACTCGGACAGGAAATTCGGATTCACGTAGACAAAGCCGACGAGCAGGCCGCCGATGATCTGAATGGCAAAAAGCCCGATTGCCACTGAAAAATAGGCCAGTGCGATCTTTTGGGATTGGTATTTCATCTGTTGTTCCCTTCCTCAGCCGGCGTCGTTGGGCGGCCAGCCCTGGGTGTCGATCCTGCCGGTCCAGAGCAGGAAATCGGCCAGTGCGCGGTATTCTTCTTCGGACAAGTCGAACGCCGGCATCTGTCGGCGTCCTTCGATTCCAGTGGGCATCGCCTCCATCCAGCTGCGCAGCGTTTCATATGCAGCTTCGGGATCGTCATCGACGCCCCAGCGGATCATCACGTTGCCGACCTCGGGGGCGAAATACGCACCTTCGCCAAGCAATGAATGACAGTTGATGCAGGCGTGCTTTTCCCAGACATGCTTGCCAAGTACCACGCTGTCGGTCAGACCCTCGGAATCGGTTGACGTGGTGACGATGTAGCGATGCGAATGCAACGTCAGCCCCACGAAGATGAGAATGAAGAACAGTGACCCGCCATAGAAAATGTTTCGGGCCATGCTCTTTGTCATGACTTCGCGCATAGCGCTCTCCTTCGCCCGGTTGTGCTGCGTCGTTATGCCGGGCCGGACGCGAAACAGCCTTAACGAAAGTCAAGGGGCTGCAATTTCCGCGCGAGACTCACCCCCGGCGGCGGGGTCCGGTCAATGCGGGCCAGAGCGAGACGACAAACAATGCAAAGGCGAGGCACCAGAGGGCCGCCGAGAGCACGACGAGAGGAAAGTACCAGTTCCCCGCCAGTTCGGACGCTGCCCACCGCAGAGCCGCGGAAACGGGAATCAGGGCATAGGCAATCGCCACCGGGCCAGGTGCCCTGAGCTCTCGCCCGCTGTGGCCGAGCACGGCCCGGCTCATCACCGCAAGGGTCATGCCGCCAACCGCGCCGATACCCAGGACATGCAGTGCCGCGACTTCGCTGCCGAGGCCGATCACGGCGAGGCCCCACATGATGAGGCCGAGACCAAGCATCGACAGTCCGGTGTGCAACGCGATCAGAATCGGCTGGCGCATTGCCCAGACCGGCCGCCACCGGGTCAGCCGCAGCACTTGTATGAGGCCGAGGGCGATGGCCAGCGGCACCGCCCAGTCCTGCGCCCCGAACAGGATCGGAACGGGAAGCAGAATTGCTATGGGAATGGCCGCGCGCTCGATCGCGGGAAAATTGCCCGGCAACGCCGATTCCGGTTCATTCTCGCGCCGCATGGCGTTGCGGGTAAAGGCCGGCGTAACGCGCCCGCCGAGGACCGAGATCAACGCGCAAACGGTAAAGAGCCCGCCATAGAGGCCGCTGGCAAGCGTATCGTCGGTAACGCCGGTCCATTGCAGGTGCGTGAGCAGATTCGAGAGCCAGAACAGGGTCAGGAAGATAAGGAACATCACGTTCTGCGGTTTCGGGCGTTTGGTCAGTTGCCAGGCGACCTGGGCAATGAGGACGGGGAGAAAGGAAAGGTCCAGTGCCGCGACCAGCCAGGGCGGGATGCTGGCCGACCACCACATGGCCATGCGACCCAGCAGCCAGAGAAGCGCCACGAAGCCGATGAAGAACGGCTTGGCCGCGCTGCCGCCGGTCCAGTTTGGCACCGCGGTGAGCAGGAACCCACCGATGGTCGCGCCGGCAAAGCCGAAAATCATCTCGTGACCGTGCCAGAAATGCGGTGCCATTGCATAGGGCGGATCGGTGACCAGCCCGCCGGTCATGTGCACGCCGAGATACATACCCCATGCAAGCCCTGAAAAGATGGCAAACAGACCCGCAGCCAGAAAGAAGACACGAAAGCCGTCGGAAACCACCCTGAGCAGGGCAGCTTTCATGATGCAGCCTGTCGCGCCCGGGCCCGCCGTTTGAGTGTCGGACAGGTGTTGGGGTCGTTGTAAATGATCTGGCATCTCAGACATAGCACACACTCGTTGGGGTTGATCCGCCCGAGCGGGTCGATCGCTCCGACGGTGCATCGTTGTTCACACAGCCGGCACTCGCGGCCACATTGCGGGCGCCGGCGAAGCCAGTCGAATATCTTCAGCTTGGCGGGGATCGCAAGAGCCGCGCCGAGCGGGCAGATGTAGCGACAGTAGAAGCGTTCGATGAACAGCCCCGCGGCGAGGATTGCAAATACGAACGCGACAAAGGGCCACGCCCGTATCATGCGAAGGGAAATGGCGGTCTTGAACGGTTCCACCTCCGCCAGGATCAGAGCGTCTTTCATCGAATAGAACGAGATCGCGAGAATGGCGAGAAAGAGCGTGTACTTGATGACCCAGAGCCGTTGGTGAAGGGCAAATGGCACGCTGATCTGCCTTACGCCGAGCTTCTGCGCCGCCTGGTTGGTCAGTTCCTGAAGCGCGCCGAACGGACAAAGCCAGCCGCAGAACACGCCACGTCCCCAGAACAGAAGCCCGAGCGCGACAAACCCCCAGAGCATGAAGATCAGGGGTTCCACCAGGAAGGTTTCCCAACGAAATCCGCTGAGAAGCGATTGCAGGAACGCAACGACCTGCACCACCGAAAGCTGCGCGTTGACCCCCCAGCCGAGCCATACGAGCGTGACGGTCAGAAACCCCAGCCGCAGCTGGCGCCAGACACGCGGACGGCGCGTGATACTGTCCTGAAAGAGCAGGATACCTGTCAGGGTCGCGAGCATGATGGCCAGCACCGCGATTGCCGGTCGCTTGCGTTCCCACATCTGTCGCCAGAGCGGCGTCTCCTGCGGCGGAACGGGGAGCAGGAACCTCTCGGGCAGCACATAATCGACACCGATGGGCACGGTAATCGGACCATCCACCGTATTGCGCGTGGCGCTCACTTCGACGCGAAACGGTGCGGTCGGGTCAAAGCCGTCGCCGTCGATACGGAACAGGCTTCGCTCCCTGAGAACCGGGGCACCGGCAATCTCGAGCTGGTCCAGGCGCAGATAGCCCTGATCGGTGACGGGGTAACGATTGGCGTTCTGAATGACCGATAGCCGCTCGAACACACCGGATTTGCGCCAGCCAAGGCCGCGATGCGAATGCAGGCCGCGCGATGCAACGAAAAGCGCGACGCTATCGGGCGGCATGTCCGCCATGACGCCGGAATAATCCCTTTCACCCAACAGGTTTCGGCCGATTTCGGGCGGGTCGATCAGGCCGACATAGAGGTCGAGGAATGGCTCTGGCCCGGGTTCGGGCGCATTTTCGGACCCGGAGAAAACCTCTGCCGCCTCTGCCATTGTCATGGTGGCGGATTGCAGACCGCCAATCTGCAGCAGCGCCGCCCAGTCATGCGGCTCAAAACCCATCCTGTCGATCCTGCCGGCTCCGGTGCCGCCATCGGCAAGGGCGAGTACACGCCCCGTGCGCAGGATTGCGTCGCGGATGACCGCCGTCGATACGGTTGCGCGCGAGATAAAGCGGGGGGTCTCGCTGCGGTCCGCCGACCGCAGGTCGGTTCCGTCGAAAGCGCTGACAAACCGGGCGATGTCGTCGTCGCTCAGACCAAGCGTCAGGATCGGTTCGGATTGTTGCATGAGGCGGGCGGCGGTGATCCTCGCCTCGGTATCGACGGCCACGAGCATGTCGATGGGGCGGCCGGAATACCCCACGGATGAAGCGATCTCCCAGCTTGATCCGATCCGACCGAGCGCGACGCCGTCAGAATCGCGAACCTGCCAACCGGGGACCGGCGCCTCGCTCCGGACCAGCGAGATCGGCAGCGGCACTCCGAACATCTCGGCTGCGAGGGCGGCATCCGGAATGGCCGCTGTGATTTCGGTTTCGAATGCTGTGCGGGACTGGGCGAAGGCCGGGACGGCGCACAGGAATATTGAAACGATAACCGCTGCGAGCCGCATGGGGTGAAACGCGATTTTCATGCCTCCAGCGGTATCTCTGCGAGGTGGTGCGATCCTTAACGAAAGTCAAGGACCGGGATCCGCTGCGGTGCAACGTTGCCGTCGGCCTCACCAGCTTCACGGAGACAACGTCATGCAAAGTATCAAAGCCATACGTAGCCGACTGCTGTTGACCAGCGCCGCGCTGGCGTTGGCCGTCGCGGGGCCGTTGACGGCCCAGGAAGACCCGGAACAGGTGCACGATTCAAGCCCGGCCGGATCCTACGTGGGCGAATACGACACGCTGGGGCAACTGAACCTGGAGATTCCGGGGCGGCGCCCGAACGACCCTGTGATCAACCAGGATGAGTACAATATCGCGAACAAGATTTACTTCCAGCGCTGCGCCGGGTGTCACGGCGTGCTGCGCAAGGGCGCAACCGGCAAGCCCCTGACAGTCGATATCACCCGTGAGCTGGGTTACGACCATCTGCACAGCTTCATCACCTATGGATCACCCGCCGGGATGCCCAACTGGGGCACGTCGGGCGATCTGACCGAGGAGGAAGTCGACATCATGGCGCGATACCTGCTCCTCGATCCGGCCTCGCCGCCGGAATGGGGCATGGACAAGATGCGCGAGAGTTGGCAGCTCGTGGTCGCCCCCGAGGATCGCCCGACCGAAAAGATGAACGATATCGACATCGACAACCTGATGTCGGTGACGTTGCGGGACGCCGGTCAGATCGCGCTGATCGACGGCGGCACCTACGAAATCCACGCGGTGATCGAAACCGGCTATGCGGTTCACATCAGCCGTATTTCCGCATCCGGGCGCTATCTCTTCGTCATTGGCCGCGATGCCCGTGTCAACATGATCGACCTGTGGATGGAAACCCCGGCGACGGTGGCAGAGATCAAGATCGGTATGGAGGCGCGTTCGGTCGAGACGTCCAAGATGGCGGGTTACGAAGATAAATACGCCATTGCGGGCGCGTACTGGCCACCGCAATACGTGATCATGGATGGCGATACGCTTGAGCCGCTCAAGATCAAGTCGACCCGTGGCAACATCTATGACGAACAGACCTATCACCCGGAACCGCGCGTTGCCGCGATCCTGGCGAGCCACTACCGGCCTGAATTCATCGTCAACGTCAAGGAAACCGGCAAGATCCTGTTGGTCGATTACACGGATCTGAAAAACCTCAAGACCACCGAGATCGAAGCCGAGCGTTTCTTGCACGATGGCGGACTGGACAGCACGCGCCGCTACTTCATCACCGCCGCCAACGCACGCAACAAGCTGGTGGTCATCGACACCAAGGAGGGCAAGCTGGTCGCGATCACCGATACCCAGGGTCTGACCCCGCACCCGGGCCGGGGCGCGAACTTCGTGCATCCAGATTATGGCCCGGTCTGGGCGACGTCGCATCTTGGCGACGATTCCGTCGCGCTGATCGGGACAGATCCCGAAGGGCATGCGGATGAAGCGTGGAAAATCGTCGATACATTCTATGCGCTCGGCGGCGGGTCGCTGTTCATCAAGACGCATCCGGAATCGGAAAACCTATATGTCGATGCGACACTGAACCCGGATGCCGAGACTTCGGCGTCGGTTGCGGTGTTCAAGATCCCCGATTTGAAGGCGGGCGAGGAGCCGGAATACACGACGCTTCCGATCGGGGAATGGGCGGGTATCGCCGAAGGCCAACCGCGCGTCGTTCAGCCCGAGTTCAACCGCGAAGGCACGGAGGTCTGGTTTTCGGTCTGGAACGCCAAGGATCTGGAAAGCGCGATCGTCGTCGTCGATGACAAGACGCTTGAACTCAAGAAGGTCATCAAGGACGAGCGGCTTGTGACACCGACGGGCAAGTTCAACGTCTACAATACACGGGCCGACGTTTACTGAGCCCTCTCGGCAGGCCGGGCGCAGCCCTTGCTGCATCCGGCCTGCCGCATTCCTCTTCCAGCCGTTGCCAGACAGGGACCCAAGCCATGACGCGTGCAGGACAAGTGTACCTGATCGGTGCCGGACCGGGTGATCCGGAACTTTTGACCGTGCGTGCTCAACGCCTGCTGCAAGAGGCCGAGATCATTGTGCATGATCGTCTGGTGTCGCCGGATGTCCTCGCGGTTTGTCCCGCGAGCGCCATTCGCATTTCGGTCGGAAAGGCCCCGGCATGTCATCCGGTTCCGCAGGACGAAATCAATGCCCTGCTTCTGGCGCACGCGCAGCAGGGGCGCATCGTGGCGCGTCTCAAGGGGGGAGACCCGCTGATCTTCGGTCGTGGCTCGGAAGAGGCAGCGTTCTTGCAGTCGCACGGGATCGAGGTGCAGGTCGTGCCGGGCATCACCGCCGCGCAGGGCGCCGCCAGCGCCACCGGCGTGCCGCTCACCCATCGCGGGCTGGCCGGAGCGGTACAATATATCACCGGACACCGACAGGCAGGTCAGGTTCTCGACCTTGACTGGAGGCGCCTCGCCGATCCCGATACGACGCTGGTGGTCTATATGGGTGTTGCCAATATCGGGCAGATTGCGATGGGTCTGATGACCGCCGGACTTGACCCGACCACCCCGGTTCTGGCGGTTGCCGAGGCAACGACCCCGCGTGAACGGCGCTTGTTCTCGTGGCTTGACAAGATCGCGCATGACCTGCGTGTCGCGGAACTCGAACCGCCGGTTCTGTTCATGATCGGGCGGGTCGTTTCCCTGTATTCCGAAACCCCGGTACCGCAGGAGATGGCTTCCGGCGCAATGGTGTCCGTCAATGCGTAGCCTTCTCGCCTTCATTCTGGTCGGCACACCGCTATGGGCGCAGGAACCCGACCATGAGCGGCTCGAAAGGCTGGTGCACCAGGATTGCGGTTCGTGCCACGGGATGACGTTGAAAGGTGGTCTGGGTCCGGATCTGCGCAGCGAGACGCTCGCCCGGTACGACCGCGAGGCGCTGGCAGGGGTGATCCTGAACGGTATCCCCGGAACGCCGATGCCGCCCTGGGCCCCGCTGATGTCCGATGCCGAGGCGCTCTGGATCGCCGAATACCTTCTGAAAGGAGCGGGAGAATGAAGTTCCTGCACATGCTGCTTGCCGTGCTTGCGCTGATCGGCCAGAGCGCCACAGGCGGAACGGTTGCGACCGGCGATCTCGGGCTGGTGATCGAACGCGCCAGCGGCTCCGTTTTGCTGGTCGATCAATCGGAGCGTGCCGTCCTGCATCGAATCGAAGGGTTGGGCGACCTTTCGCATGCGTCACTGGTCTATTCGCCGGATCAGCGGTTTGCCTTCGTCTTCGGGCGCGATGGCGGGTTGACCAAGGTGGATATCGTGCAGCGGCGTATCGCCAGGCGCGTGGTTCAGGCGGGCAATTCCATTGGCGGCGCGATTTCGGACGATGGTACGCTGGTGGCGGTGTCGAACTATGAACCGGGCGGCGTGCGCGTTTTCGACGCCGAAACGCTCGAACTTGTGGCTGACATCCCGACCGGGTCCAAGACCGTCGGGCTGGTGGATGCTCCGGGTCGGAGATTTGTCTTCAGCCTTTGGGATGCGGGCGAGACCTGGATCGCGGATTTCACGGGAAATGATGCCAGGATCACCCGCGTTGAAGGGATGGGCGCCAACCCTTACGACGCGCTGATCACCGGTGATGGGCGCCACTATATTGCAGGCCTGTTTGGTGAGGATGGGTTGAGCGCGCTCGATCTCTGGGCGGAAACACCGCAACCGATCCGCGTGCTCGCAGGCTATGGTCGCGGTGAAACGCCCTTGCCCGTCTACAAGATGCCTCATCTCGAAGGCTGGGCGCTGACAGGCCGGGACTTTGTACTGCCTGCAGTGGGCCGACATGAAGTGCTCTGGGTCGATGCCCGTGAGTTCGTCGAAACCGGGCGCACCAACACCCACGGGCAACCCGTTTTTGCCATGGCACGCCCGGACGGGCGTCAGGTCTGGGTCAATTTCGCACATCCTCTGAATGACACGATTCAGGTGATCGATACGCTGACCCGGCAGGTGGTGCATGAGTTCAAACCCGGCCCGGCGGCCTTGCACATGGAATTCACGCCTCGGGGGCACGAAGTCTGGATCTCGGTGCGCGACGCCGGAAAAGTCATGATTTACGACACGCGAACCTTCGAAAAGCTCGGCGAGATCGACGCGGAAGACCCGTCCGGAATTTTCTTTACCGCCCGCGCGCACCGGATCGGCTTGTGATGGAAAACGTCGCCGATCCTGTCGATGGTGCCCTGCTGAACGATTGGCAAAGGAACTTTCCGATCGTTCCGGAACCGTTTGCCGTTTTGGCACGGCGGCTGGGCATTGGCGATGCCGAGGTTCTGGAGCGGTTGCGCCGCATGCATACCGCAGGCAGGATCGCGCGCGTGGGTGCGACCTGTGCGCCCAATACCGTGTCTGCCAGTACGCTCGCCGCCTTGCAGGCCAGACCGGAAGAACTGGAATCAATTGCCGGGATCGTGGGCGAGGAGCCGGGCGTAAACCACTCTTACCTGCGCGAGGATGCCTGGAACCTCTGGTTCGTCGTCACCGGTCCTGATCGTGCGCATGTGGACGGCACGATCGCGCGGATATCCGAACGTGCTGGGCGTCGGGTGCTTGATCTCCGGCTCGTGCGGCCGTTCAATGTGGATCTCGGCTTCCATATGAATGGCCGGGCCGGCGATGTTCCCGCGCCTCGCCCGGCCGATCCGGACGTGATCAGGGCCGGAGACCGGGGTATTCTGCAATGCCTGACGCGGGGTATGCCGTTCGAACTGCGGCCCTGGGTGGTCATTGGCAGATTCCTCGGTCGGGACGAGGCGGATGTGCTGGAGCGGGTGGCTGTGTTGCACGACGCCGGCGTCATTGCCCGTCTTGGCGTGATCGTGCGCCACCGGGCGTTGGGCTGGACGTCGAATGCGATGTGCGTCTGGGATGTGACGCCCAGGGTCGCCGCCAACGTGGGGCCGGACCTGGCCCGGGTTCCGGGGGTCACGCTGTGCTATGAGCGGCGGCCTGTAGACGGCATCTGGCCCTATCGCCTTTACAACATGATTCATGCGCGCAGCCGGCCCGAAGCGCTTGCGACGCTGGGTCAGGTGCGCGCGCTGCCGTCATTGGCCGGGGCGGCGCACAAGGTGTTGTTTTCCACGCGCTGCTTCAAGCAGACGGGCGCGTTGATCAAACTGAACAAGGGAAAGGCTGCCTGATGCTGGATGACATTGATCGCGCCCTGATCAACCGTTTGCAGGACGGGGTGCCTCTACAGCCGTCACCGTTCGACGATATTGCGGCAGGATTGTCGATAACGGTCGATGACCTGCTGCGGCGATTGCAAGCTCTGAAAGAGGCCGGGGCGATCACCCGGTTCGGTCCGTTCTTTGATGCGGCGGCGATGGGGGGCGCCTTTTGCCTGTGCGCCATGAAAGTGCCTGCGGAGCGGTTCGAAGAGGTGTGCGCCCGGGTCAACGCCTTTCCCGAGGTCGCGCATAATTACCAGCGCGAGCACAGACTGAACATGTGGTTCGTGCTGGCGACCGAGGATGCAGTCGCGATTACGGAAACCGCTGACGCGATCGAACGCGCAACCGGTGTGCAGGTGATGCGCTTTCCCAAACTGCGCGAGTTCTTCATCGGCTTCAGGGTGGCAGCATGAGCGTGACCGACCGCGATATCGTGAGTGTCCTGCAGGGCGGATTGCCGCTGGTGGCCGAACCATATGCGGCTGTGGCCGCAGGGCTTGGAATGCGAGAAGACGAGCTTTTGGCGAGGCTTCAGGCCATGCGGGACAGCGGCGTGATACGCCGGATTGCCGCAGCTCCGAACCACTTCAAGCTCGGCATGACCGCAAATGGCATGACGGTCTGGGATGTCGAGGATACGCGCGTCGCCGCACTGGGGGCGCAGGTGGGGGCGTTGCCGTTTGTAACGCACGCCTATGAACGTCCGAGGGCGTTGCCCGACTGGCCCTACAACCTGTTTGCAATGGTGCACGGGCACGGCCGCGACGAGGTCGAGGACAAGCGCCGGCAGATTGCCGACCTGCTGGGCCGTGCATCACGGGGCAACGACATCCTCTATTCCACCCGCATTCTGAAAAAGACCGGGCTGCGGCTTCGCAGGGAGGCGCCGGCATGTTCCGACTGAGCGAATATACGCGCCAGCTGGTCCACCCGACCCCGGTGCGCCAGCGCAAGGGACCGGTCAAGCCCGTGGTGATCTGGAACCTGACGCGCCGCTGCAACCTGAAATGCCGCCATTGTTATACCGTGTCCGCCGATGTCGATTTTCCGGGCGAGTTGTCAACCTCGCGGGTGTTCGAGGTGTTGGATGATATTGGCGAGATGCGCGTGCCGGGTCTGATCCTGTCAGGAGGCGAGCCGTTGTCGCGCCGTGATTTCTTTGAAATCGCAGAACACGCGCGTGGAAAATCCCGCATGCTGGCACTGTCGACAAACGGAACGCGCATCTTTGGCGATGCCGCGGATCGCGTGGCGGAGATCGGCTTTCACTATGTCGGGATCTCGATCGACGGGATCGGCGCGACCAATGACTGGTTTCGCGGGGTCGATGGCGCATTCGCCGAGGCGCTGAGAGGCGTGCGCGCGTGCAAGGCGCGGGGGATTAAGGTCGGTTTGCGGTTCACCCTGACCGAAGGCAACCACCAGAGCCTGCCCGAAATCCTGCAGCTGTGCGAAGACGAGGGCGTCGACAAATTCTATCTGTCGCACCTTGTCTATGCCGGGCGCGGCGACAAGAACCGGGGCGAGGATGCCGAACATGATCGCAGCCGCCGGGCGATGGATCTGCTGATCGAGCGGGCCTGGGCGGCCGAGAACGGTGCTGCCGCGCTCGATATCGTTACCGGCAACAACGATGCGGATGCAGGATATTTCCTGGGATGGGTGGCCCGGAATTTCGATACCGGCCGCGTTGCGCATGTCCGCGAGCACCTGGTGGCCTGGGGCGGTAACTCGTCCGGCCTGGGGGTGGCGAATATCGATTTCCTCGGCAATGTCCATCCTGACACCTACTGGTCGGATTACACCGTCGGCAACGTCAAGACCGCGCGCTTCTCCGAGTTATGGACCGGCGATGATCCGATGCTGGCGCTGCTGCGCACACGTCCCCGGCCTCTCAAGGGACGGTGCGGGGCGTGTCGGTTGCAGGATGTCTGCGGCGGCAATACCCGCATTCGCGCGTTGCAGCTTACCGGCGATCCCTGGGCCGAGGATCCGGCCTGCTACCTCAGCGGCGAGGAAATCGGCGTCGCGGACACGGACAGGCTCAGGACAACTCCTTTTCGAGGCAAACGGCATGATCCGGCGCATAGTTTCTTTTGATGGCCTGACCGGCCTGATGCTGGCGATGATCGCATTGACCGGAACTGTCAATGCGGATGCGACAGACGATTATGAAACCTATTGCGCCGTTTGCCACGGCAAAACCCGTCTGGGCGGGCTTGGCCCGGCGCTGATCCCGGAAACGCTGGGCCGCATGCGTGGTCCCGCTCTGGACGATGTGATTGCCCTGGGCCGCCCCGCAACCCAGATGCCCGCCTTTGGCGATGCGCTTGGAGCGGAGCGGATCGCCAATCTTGCCGCATTTCTCAAGACGCCGCTGGACGACGTGCCCGACTGGAATGTCCGCGACATCCTCGCAACCCGCAGCATGAGCGAGACATATGCGGCGGCCACCGCGCCGATCTGGCAGGCCGATCCGATGAATATTACGCTGGTCGTGGAAACCGGCGACCATCATGTCTCGGTCCTTGATGGTGATACCTTTGAGGTGCTTGACCGGTTTCCAACTCCCTTCGCCGTTCATGGCGGGCCAAAGTTCACGCCCGACGGCCGATTTGTCTTTATAATGTCGCGCGACGGTTGGGTGCAGAAATACGATCTCTGGTCCCTGCAGGAGGTTGGCCGCGTGCGTGCCGGACTGAACAGCCGGAATATCGCGATCAGCAAGGACGGCAAATGGCTGGCGGTTGCCAATTACCTGCCCATGTCCCTTGCGATCCTGTCCACCGATGACCTGACGCCAAACCGGGTGATGCCGGTTGCCGACAGGGACGGCAGCCCAAGCCGTGTCTCTGCCGTCTACCAGGCGCCGCAGCGAGACAGCTTTGTGCTCGCCCTCAAGGATGCCGCCGAAATCTGGGAGCTGCCGACTGCCGCTGATGGCAGCCCGGACCAGCAGCAGATTGCGCCGGATCACGACAGGAACGGGGCAGGAGCGTCCAAGGCGTCCGCAGGATCATTTGCGCTGCGACGGATCGGAATTTCCGAACCCCTGGATGATTTCTTCTTCTCGGATGACTACCGCAACCTGATCGGCGCGGCCCGCGATGGCAAGAGGGCGGTGGTTGTCGACCTCGTGGCCGGTCGCGAGATCGCCGAGTTGCCGCTGAACGGGATGCCGCATCTCGGATCGGGAATTACATGGGCCAGAGAAGGCCGGCGCGTGATGGCGACGCCACATCTGAAAGAGGGCAAGCTGTCGGTGATCGACACCGCAAACTGGGAACTGATAACGACAATCGAGACCCTCGGACCGGGCTTTTTCCTGCGCAGCCATGAAAATTCACGATATTTCTGGGCAGATGTCTTTTTCGGACCCAATCGGGACGTCATGCACGTCATCGACAAGCAATCGCTCGAAATAGTCAGGACATTGCGCCCGGTTCCGGGTGCGACGGTGGCTCATGTCGAATTTACGCGGGATGGGCGATATGCGCTGGTGTCGGTCTGGGAAGATGACGGTGCGGTGATCGTCTATGACGCGGCGACGCTGAAAGAAGTCAGGCGATTGCCGATGAAGAAACCCTCGGGGAAATACAATGTTTGGAACAAGATCAGTTTTTCCGAAGGCACCAGTCACTGAGATGCGTGCCTCCATGACGTGCAGCACGTGTCCGCGATGAGCGGGCAGGGTAAATGGTCGGTGCGCAGGCTGGCCCTGTTGCTATATCCGTTCGCGATGGCTGCGGTTGCCATCAATCTTTTCATGTTGGGCCTGATGGGGCAGGCCATCGGGTTGACCGCGCTGTCTCCGATGCAGGCGCTCGTGATCGCGGTGCCTCTTGGCATACCCGCAACATTCGCGGCGGGGCGATGGGTACGTGGCCTTATGGATGAAGCCGACTGATCGGGTCTGGTTCGGGTCGGTGTCGAGAGTCAATGGATTTGTCCGGGACGGGCACAGCCCGACGGGCGACTATGCGGACAAAGCTGTCGTTTGACTAAGCCAATGCAAGGACCTTTTTAACAGGCTGCTGAAAAAGGATTTTCGAGAGCGTCTCTCGTCGAGATGAGCCATGGCTGCTACCGGCCAAATCCGTCAGCTCAATGAGGGAACCACCGTAGGAACGGTTTTGTTGCCGATTAACCTTGCTCGGGGAGTTTTTCAGCAGCCTGTTAAGCTCCCGGCAACAGTGAAGTCGTAACTTGAGTTAGAGCGGCGCGAATTCCGCTATCCCCAACCGACAGAACATACTGTTTTACTCTGGACGACAGAGTGCCGCTTTTCAAAACCTCACGTAGTTGTCGAGCGTTTGCAGTCAATCGAATAGCTGAGTCTGCGCTGTTACCAAAGTAGCAATGCGGCGTTTTCCACTCTTCTCCGTGGTTGATCTCAAGATCATCAACCTCTGGCTGATAGCCCCAGCTTGTTTCACGGAGCATGTTTTCAATGCAGCCCAAGTCTTCAAGGTGCAGAAGATGAACGACAAACTCAGTGTTGAGACACGCACATTGGTTGCGTTCGTTTTCAACCTGCTCCAAATCGTGCGCCAAGTGACTGACTGGATAGTAAGGATCGCCCTTTTCTTCCAGTTGATCGATAATTCTAACAACTAGAGTCGGATCAAGCTGAGGCATTCAAAACCCCTTTTCTGAATATGTACAAATCTGATTGACTAGGTAATATCGCCAAATCCGATTTACAATTGTCTGTGGTAGCGTTCTAGATGTCACGTTCCGTGTCCGTTTTACTTCAACAGACATTCGCTGCGCTGCCACAAACTGGTAGGTCAGGGCTCTCCTGGAACCTTCGCCGCGCCAAGCGTGAATGGCAGATCACCGGAGCACCTGCCTTTCACCTAGGGTCAGGACTCATAACCAATAGATGACGGTTGCTGCGAGGGCGATGGCAGACAGGAAGACCTTCGGACACCTGTCGTATCGTGTCGCAACGCGTCGCCAATCCTTGAGCCTGCCGAACATGAT
>JAUIIJ010000066.1 GCA_030431825.1 Alphaproteobacteria bacterium | reverse complement strand
GGCAGAAGCCGACGATCGCGCTCGTGGCCACATCTGCTGCGATGGTCAGATAGGGACGACCAACGAAAACACCGTAGTCATCAATCACCTCAACAAATTGGATGTCTGCCGGCGTGTGATCGATCTGGACAACGTCGAGCGCGTGGTTAGCCCGGATGTAGCCCGGTCGCGGCTTCAGCCGGTGCAGGTGTTTACGATCCGACAGGCGGCGGCGGGCAATTTCTTCCGGGGCGAACAGAATGGGGATCCGCCGGGCGACAGTGACATAGGCGGGCGGAGTGTGCCCTTCCTTTGCGCAACATGCGCGGATCTCTTCGACGATCGGTGCAAGGTCCGGCTGCTCAGGGCGCAACCACATCTCCCGCAAGGTAATCGCGATGATGTTCTCGACTGCGGGGTTGATCCTTAGTCTTCTTGTTCCACTCCTTCGCGGCAGAAGGGACGATACCCTGCGCTCATTTCGATACCGCGCCAGATAGTTGTAGACTTGGCGTGTCGAGAGCCGAAGCTCGGATGCCGCGCGCACAACGGCCTCACGCACCGGCGCCGCTCCATCAAGAATCCGGTCCAGCTCACGCGCGATCCGCGTTGCTTTGGCCCACGCTGCATCCGAGGCATGCCCTCCGCCGGACGTCATCGATATGAAATCTTCGAGACCGGCTGGGCCGTGCGCCAACAGGGCGGCCACTTGCTGAAATACGTAGCCAAAATTGAAACCTTAAGCTGAAAAATGATGTGCAATATCGCGGTATCTTCCAGAAATCACGTAATAAACATGTGCTGAAATGGTGAAGAAAATGCGAAACTGTTTCCTGTCTGGCCAGATCAAAGAGGCGCTGGACAATCTGCCGCCCGGGCCACGGGCAGGACCACTGCGAAATCGCAGTTCTCGATAACTGGCGAAGGGCTGAGGTCGGCCAAACCGCGCGTCTTGCCGGTCTTGGCGCACTGGACGATCGGGTGCGCGTCCGCCGGTGGGCTGGCGGCACAATCTCGCCCTGATCGAGGCAGCCGACCTGAGTTGGCTCAACGGCGACACGATTGGTCCGGATCGACTTGTGCTCCGGATATCCCTGCACCTGCCCGATGATCGCGTCCCGCCGGTTCTATAGATTTTTCCGAAAATGTCAGGACGCGTTTGGCCTTTGGCTCCGTAGAGAAAGAAAACATCAAGGCCAGAAGAAATGACATCGGCTCTGCACATTGACGCGACAACCTTCCTGACGCCGGGCGATCCGGCTCCCAGCTTCATTCAGCGCAGCGTTGCCAATCCGCGCTATGCCTTTGACAGCGCTGCAGGACGGTATCTGGTTCTTTGCTTCTTCGGCAGCGCAGCGGATGGCCATGCGCAGGCGGCGCTCAAGGCTGCATATGACCGGCCGGACATCTTCAACGATGACCGCGCCTGTTTTTTTGGTGTCAGCATCGACCCCGAGGATGAGGTAAGCGGGCGGGTAAAAAACCGCATGCCTGGGTATCGCCATTTCTGGGACTTCGACCTGCTGGTCTCGCGCCTTTACGGTATCGCTGCAAAAGATGCATCGCCTGCAAATGGACCAGTCACACTTGCGCGGCAATGGATTGTCATCGACCCGACGATGCGTGTCCTGGCGGCCATCCCGTTCCGGCAGGATCGGGGCGACCTCGACGAGGTCATCGCGTTCATGGACAGCCTTCCGCCACCGGAGAGCTTTGCCGGGGTCGAACTCATGGCGCCGGTCTTGTTCCTGCCACGAGTGTTCGAACCTGAGCTCTGCCAGCATCTGATCGGTCTCTATGAGGCGCAAGGCGGGGAAGAAAGTGGCTTCATGCGCGAAATCGGCGGCAAGTCCATGGGGATCACCGACCCGGGCTTCAAACGCCGCAAGGACTACAACATCGACGACCGCGACCTGATCTCGGCCCTGCAGGCGCGGTTCCTGCGCCGCGTTGTCCCCGAGATCGCCAAGGTGCATCAGTTCAAGGTGACGCGGATGGAGCGCTACATCGTCTCTTGCTACGCGGCCGAGGATGGTGGCCATTTCTCGGCTCACCGCGACAATACGACAAAGGGCACGGCACATCGCCGTTTTGCCGTATCGGTCAATCTCAATGACGATTTCGAGGGCGGCGAGGTCAGCTTTCCGGAATACGGCCCACGCAGCTACAAGGCCCCACCGGGGGGTGCCGTGGTGTTCTCCTGCTCGCTTCTTCACAAGGTCAGCAAGGTGACCAAAGGCAGTCGCTTTGCCTTCTTGCCCTTTCTCTATGACGATGCAGCGGCCCGCATACGCGAAGAGAATGCCCGCTTCATCGGCGAGACCGGGTCGAACTACCGCGCGAGCGGCCAGACATCGGCAGAACAGAGCGCATGAGACGTGCCCGAAAGGAGACATGAGCCACCATGGCCCGTGATGACCTCGACATCGTTGGACAAATCGATGCCCTGCGCCGCTATGCACGCGTCCTGACGCGCGACGCCGAAGCGGCCGACGACCTGGTGCAGGCAACCTTTGTTCGCGCGCAGGAGCGGCGCGCGACCTTCCGGGATGGTGCAGATGTTCGGGTCTGGTTGATGGCGATCCTGCACAACCTCTTCATCGACACCCGGCGCAGTGCGCAGGCGTCCCAACCACGGGAACGGGCCTGGGCCGAGACACGACCGTCCATTGTGGAGGCGTCCGGTGAAATGGCGGCACGGCTGGCACAGCTGCGGAACGCGTTCCTGTCGCTGAGTGCGGAGCAGCGCGAAGCCCTGCATCTGGTGGCAGTGGAAGGGCTCGGGCCTGCGGAAGCAGCGCAGGTTCTGGGCGTGCCCGCTGGCACGGTGATGTCCCGAGTCGGACGCGCGCGCGCAGCACTCCGCGCTTTCGAGGACGGTCGGGGCGAGGATGCGTCGGCGAAACCATTCAGGATTGTGGGAGGACGCGATGAGCGACAGGACTGAGATCGATCCACAGATTGAGGCCGATCTGCTGGCGCTTCTGGAGGGGCGTCTGGACCCGGATCGCACCCTGGCCGTCGCCGATTTTCTTAAGGACAGGCCGGAGCGGACGGCAGACCTGCTTGCCGATGCAGGAACCACTGCAGCACTGCGTATGGCGCTTTCATCTGGGGATGAGCAGGCGCCGCCGCGCCTCGTGGCCGAGGCGCAGCGTTTGCAGGGCCGTTTGCGCGGGCAGCGCGTGTTGCGTCGCGCAGTTCCCTTCGCGGCAGCCATTGTTCTCTTCGCAGCAGGTTGGGCGGGCCATGCAACGTGGCAAATGACCGGGCCCGCAAGCGCCCCGCCGCTGGTGGAGGCGGCGCTCGACGCGCAGTCGGCACTGGAGCTTCGGCATTGGATGGTGTCGCAGCCGGAAAGCGCGGAGCTGAACGCGCAGGAAATCGTTGCAGCACTCGGGGTAGACATGCCGTCCTTGCCCGAGGATTGGACACTGCGCGATGTGCAAATCGTTGCAACACCCGATCGCCCCGCCATTGCCATTGTCGTAGACGCCCCCGATCTCGGACGGCTTATGCTGATGGTCGTCGCTCGCAGCCCGGAAGACATCGAGGAACCGCTGAGCGCCTTCGAGTATCAGGGACGCACCATCGCCCAATTCGACCGTGGCCGGTCCTCCTTCGTCCTCGTCGATGGGTCCGGTCATCCCGATCAATTGGCGCTTGGCGCCGAGAGGCTGCTGTCGGCAAGCGACTGACATGACGTAGTTCCCGCATAATGGGATACCTGCGGCGAATGAAATACCGTCGGTGGCGTCGCCGTATTGAACATGAGAAACGAAAAGAAGGGTCATATGCCTCCATCTACACGGCCTGACGATATCAAATCGAAATCCGAGCGCCGGTATACTTCCAAGCCCTTGCGCATCGGGAAACCGACACCAAGCTTGCTGATCCGAGGCAGACGCCACAACTCGGACGCATCGATCTGGGTTCTAGCAATCTGCATTGCGATTGCCTTGATCATGCGCGCCACAACAGACGGGGAGTCACGGGAGATGTGTCTTGAACGGCCGCTCACTACCGCGATGCAGTCATCCGACGGCTAGGTGTTTAGTCCCAGTGTGTGATGCTCTACTGATCTGTGACCATCAGGAGGAAGCACTATGGGACAAGTCCTTTACGGGAGCGACAAGACGACACACGCAATAACCTAAGAATGTGTAGTGATCAGAGATACAGCTTTGTGCGATCGCCCTGAGAGCAGAGCTCCTTATTGATTTCAAGAGCTGGAGGCAGGCTAAAAGTTATTTGTGCCTACCTCCTCCAGTTTGACGGCCTTACTCGATCGTGATGTCCAGCCGCTGGGTCTCTCCGGTCGATCCGGGAATACGCAGAAAATATGTCCCCGGCTTGATCGCGACAAACCCGATTTCCATTTCCCCGGCATCGTCGAATTCGATCGAGTTCACTCCGATGGGACGGATCTCCAGATCATTCACCACGATCTCGTCTATCCAGATTGCCCGGAAGAACTCGGACCCTTCCAGCGCGAGTTCCGCCGACCCGTCGCCTTCGATTTCGAACTCGTAATAGGTGCCCGAGGTCAGTACCCAGGGCGCATCCGCCAGCGGCATGCCAGCGCTCAATGTGATTGGCGGCAATTCCGCTTTGTTGGCCGAGGACAGGATGCCCGCACGGCCCCACTGATCGCGCGGTGCGCCATCGGCAAGGGCCAGGGCTGGTGTCAGAATGGCAAGGCCGAGGGCGGTTACTAGGTTCTTCATGGTCGTCTCCTTAGTCATCAAATTGTGATGGGATGTCTTGGATATGCCGGGAGTCATTCGGTCGGGCGGAAGGCTGCGCCCCAGGGAAACCGGCCGACCTTGATGCTCTTGATCGCCTTGCGGCTGGCCACGTCGATCACCGTCACATCGCCCGAGACACCGTTGGTGGTGAAAAGCTGGCTGCGGTCGCGGTTGAAATCCATGTGCCAGACGCGACGGCCGACAAGGATGTACTCCTCGACCTCGTAGGTTTCTGCATTGACCACGGCGACATGATTCGACGGCCCCAATGCCACAAAGGCGTGGGTGTCACCGGTGGTGAATTCAAACCCGACAGGCTGCACCCGGTCGGGATGGATGTTGTCGATGTCGAAGTCGATCTTGGCCTTTTCGGTCTGTGTTGCGACATCGAAGATGGAAATCGTCCCGCCGATTTCGGCACTGACCCAAAGCTCGGTCCCATCCTTGACGAATTCCGCATGTCGCGGGCGGGAATCGACTAGCGTGTTGGCAAACAGTGTCTGGGTTTCTGTGTCGATCCAATGCGCCATATTGGTGGTCTCGGAGGTGGTGATGGCGATCTTGCCATCTGGTGACACGGCCATGCCCTCGGGTTCGATGCCCACGTCGATCTGTGCCACCACCGTGCGGGTTTCGGTGTCCACCACCGTGGTGATCGCGTCGTCTTCGTTGGCGATGTAGAGATGCCGGTTGTCCGGGTGCAGCACGAATTGCTCGGGATCTTCGCCCGAGGGCAGGTCGTGCAGGATCTCGCCCGTGTTCGGGTCCATCACCTGAACGGCGTCGCTGTCGGATGCGCAGATATAGACGACCGAGAAATCCTTGGAAAAGGTTATCCCGCGCGGGCGCTCGCCGGTTTCGATCGTGCGCACGACTTCCATCGTTTCGATGTCGATCACGCTGATCGTGTCGTCTTTTTCGTTGGTGACCCAGATTTCGTCGGCCAGTGCCGTTGTCGACAGCAGGGCTGCGGTCAGGGTGGTGAGGAACGGCAGTTTCATCGGTGTCGGTCCTTTCGGTTGATGTCGGATCGGGGGCCAGCCCCCGAACCCCCGGAGTTTACCGGGCAAGATGAAGGAGCAGTCAGTTGTCGAAAGCGGTGCAGCCGCTTTCGGGTTGGTCGAGGCCCAGCGTGTCAAGCTCGGTGCGCTGGTGCAGGAAACCTTCCAGCGGGGCCTGCGCCACCAGCGCGCGTTCCTGCACAAGCGGGATCGGCTGGCGAAGCTGGCCGTTCCAGCTGCGGAAGGTGAGCGGCGCGCCCTTGAAGCCCGCCAGTTCGAATTCGGGTGAGAGCATGAAGCTGCGCAGCGTTTCGGCATCGGCGGCACCGGTGCGGGTGACGGCCTCGCCGATGGCGCGCACCGCAGCCCAGGCGGCGTAGTCGCGGTCCAGCATCGGGCGCTCGGCCAGTTTTTCGAAGCGGGATTGAAGCTGCGCGGCCCCCCC
>JAUIIJ010000065.1 GCA_030431825.1 Alphaproteobacteria bacterium | reverse complement strand
GGCTCGGTCCAGCGCCAGGAAGATCCGCTGTCCAATGGCGGCACCAAGCGCGCCGTCCCGACCGGCGCGACCAAGCCCGCAGCCAGCAACGGCACCGCCGAAGCCTGATCCTACCGATCGGCACGGAGATGACAGCGGCCCCGCAATGCGGGGCCGTTTTCGCTTGCCCGGTCAGTCGTGCTGCAAGGCCCTGCGATAGATATGCCAGCTGGCATGGCCGAGGACCGGCAGCGCCAGAAACAGCCCCAGAAGCGCGGGAAGCATGGCGAGGAATGTCAAACCCGCAATGATGCATCCCCAGGCGATCATCACCTTGGGGTTCCGCTTGATCACCGCAACCGAGGTCAGCATCGCGGTTACGAAATCAAGCTCCTTGTCCAGGAGCAGCGGCAACGAAATCGCCGTCAGGCAGAACAGCACAAAGGCGAATCCCGCCCCGAATGCAGTCCCGACAAGCAGCATCAACAGCCCCTCGGGTTGCAGCAGATAAGCGTAGCTGGAACTGACATTCATCAACACCGATGGACCCATGAACATGGCAAACAGCATATGGGCGAAGAACGACCAGAACAGGAAATAGACGATGATCACCCAGGACATCAGCGGCAATTGCCGAAGTCGCTGACGCCAGACGACGCCGAAGATGTCATTGCGGCGAAAATCCGTATCCCCCTGTTCCAGCCGGTGCGACACCTCGTAGAGCCCGACCGCAAGGAACGGCGCGATCAGCGGGAAGCCCACGGTAATAGGCAGCGACAGCCAGATCTGCTCGGTCACGAAGAACAGGACGTACATCAGCCAGCCCCCGGACACATAGATCAGCGAAAAAAACAGCCCCATCATCGGCTTGCGCCGGAAGTCGCGCCATCCGGCCGCCAAAGCATAGCCGATATCGCCGATCTCCATCTCCCTGACCTCGGGCACCTTTGACGCGGCTGGCATGGTCTGGCTGGTATCACTCATCACGAAATCCTCCCTTGAAGAAATGCTAAGGGAGGATGCTTGACCGTGCCAAGAAAAATCTGGGGTTTGCGGACCGAAGACCGCCCGATGGCTCAGTCCTCGGCCTGCGCCTGCGCGCGGGTCTTGCCGGAGACGTCCATGGCCAGAACGCTGGCCATCAAGCCATCCAGATCGCCATCCAGAACGCCCTGGGTGTCCGAGGTTTCAAACCCCGTCCGCAGGTCTTTCACCATCTGGTAGGGTTGAAGCACATAGGACCGGATCTGGTTGCCCCAGCCCGCATCGCCCTTGTTCTCATGCGCCTCGTTGATGGCCGCGTTGCGGCGGTCCAGTTCTTGCTGGTAGAGCCGCGATTTCAGCGCCTTCATGGCGATATCGCGGTTCTGGTGCTGCGATTTCTCGGAACTTGTGACGACGATGCCGGTTGGCATGTGGGTGATCCGAACGGCCGAGTCCGTGGTGTTTACGTGCTGACCGCCAGCCCCCGACGACCGATAGGTGTCAATGCGGATGTCCGAGGGGTTCACCTCGATCTCGATATTGTCGTCCACAACCGGATAGACCCAGACCGAACTGAAGGATGTATGCCGCCGGGCGGCGCTGTCATAGGGGCTGATGCGAACCAGACGGTGAACGCCCGATTCAGATTTCAGCCAGCCATAGGCATTATGGCCGGAGATTTTGTAGGTGGCGGATTTGATCCCTGCCTCTTCGCCGGCGCTTTCCGATTGCAGTTCGACGTCGTAGCCCTTCTTCTCGGCCCACCGGACATACATGCGCGCCAGGATCGACGCCCAGTCACAGCTTTCGGTGCCGCCCGCGCCCGAGTTGATTTCCAGAAACGTGTCATTGCTGTCGGCCTCGCCATCCAGCAGCGCCTCCAGCTCCTTGGCGGCGGCGGTCTTCGTCAGGTCGGCCAGCGCGGCCTCTGCTTCGGCGATGATTTCCTTGTCATCTTCCATTTCGCCAAGCTCGATCAGTTCGACATTGTCGTTCAGACCGCTTTCGATCGCCTTGTAGGTGCCCATCTTGTCGACAAGCATCTGCCGGTCGCGCATCAGCTTTTGCGCCTTTTCGGGGTCGTTCCACAGATCCGGGTCTTCGACGCGGGCGTTGAACTCCTCCAACCGGTGAGGGGCCGTTTCAAGGTCCATCCGCTGGCCCAGAAGGGTCAGGGATTTGCGGATTTTCTCGATATGGCTTTGGGTTTCGGCCCGCATGGTCTGCTCGCTCGGCTCGTGAAAAGGACTGTCACAGGGATGTAGACCAGCCCCCGCGCCGCTGCAAGCACCGAGCGGGAAGAGGGCGCGCCGCTTTGCGCGCGCAAAGCGTACCGGGCGTCGACGCCCGGTGTTGCAGCGCGTCGACGCGCCGCGCGCCCCACTCAACCGTCAGTAAAGCCCGCCCGAGGTCAGTTCGCCAAAGCCGGTGCCAAGCGGCACCCGCGCGGTTCCCCCGGTCGAGGTTTCCACGGTGCTGTCCGTCGGCGGCAGCGGATCGCCATCCACAACCTCTCCGTCGCTGCCGGGTTCCTGACCGCGCGCGAACATCGGCAGGTTCGAGCCCATGCCGAATCCGCCGTCAACGATGGACAACATGCCGAAGAACGGCTCTTCCCCGTCGCGGAAATATTCCATCACCACATCAGGGCCAGATGCGCCCTGTTCCAGACGCTGGCCGGAATAACGATCGATCGGATAGAAATGACCACCGGGTGGCACGGCGAATTCGCCGCCACCATATTCATCAATCGCTTCCCGCATGAACTGTGCAAAGACCGGTCCGCACATGCCGCCACCAGATGCCCCTCGGCCAAGACTGCGGGGCGTGTCAAAGCCGATGTAGCAGCCCGCCACGATGGTGTTGGAGAAGCCCACGAACCACACGTCGCGCGCATCGTTGGTGGTGCCGGTCTTGCCTGCAAGCGGCACCCCGAGCCCGGCATTGCCGACGCTGCCCGCCGCCGTGCCGCGCGTGACCACGCCGCGCATCATCGAGGTGATCTGGTAGGCGGTGATCGCGTCGATCACCCGTTCGCGGTTCGACACGATCCGGGGCGCACGGCCGTCCTGCAACTCGCTTAGCAGGCAATCCTGACAGACGCGCTGATCATGGCGATAGACAGTGGCGCCAAAGCGGTCCTGCACCCGGTCAACCAGCGTCGGTTCCACCCGCTCGCCACCATTGGCGAACATCGCGTAGGCAGCCACGACGCGGTAAAGCGTGGTTTCCTGCGATCCAAGCGAGTTGGCAAGATAGGGCTGCAATTCGTCATACACGCCAAAACGTTCGGCATAGCGGGCGACGGTTTCCATACCTACATCCTGCGCCAGACGCACGGTCATCAGGTTGCGCGAGCGTTCGATCCCGGTGCGCAGCGGTGCGGGGCCGTAAAATTCGTTGGAGGCATTGGTGGGCCGCCAGATCCCCTCGCCCGTATCAACCTCGATCGGGGCATCAATGACGATGGTGTTGGGGCTGTAACCGGTGTCGAGTGCCGTTGCGTAGACGAAGGGTTTGAAGACCGAGCCCGGCTGTCGCGTCGCCTGTGTGGCGCGGTTGAAGCTGGAATACTGGTAGGAAAAACCGCCCTGCATCGCCAGAACCCGGCCGGTGTTCACGTCCATCGCCATGAAGCCGCCCTGAACCTCGGGGATTTGACGCAAGGTCCAGCGGATAAAGCTGCCGTCGCTGTCACTGGTCATGGCGCGCACATGGATCACGTCGCCCACATCCAGCAAATCGCCCGCACTGCGCGCGGTGTCACCCCGGTTGCCATCCGCATCCACGGGCCGCGCCCATGTCACATCCTCTGGCGGAATCCAGTGGCCATCCTCGTCATCTTCGATGCCCTCGATGCCGATGCGGGCATGGGTGTTGCCCACTTCCAGAACCACCGCCGCGTGCCAGCCATCGACATCACGGGGGAAGGTGACCTCTGCCAGCAGCGCGCGCCAGCCCTCGTCGCCCGCCTCGTCCAGCAGTTCGGGTTCAATCGTTGCAAGCGGTTCGCGCCAGAGGCCGCGTTCGCGGTCATAGCGTTCCAGCGCCCGGCGCAGCGCCTGAGCGGCGGCGGCTTGCAGGCTTTCATCCATGGTGGCGCGCACGGTATATCCGCCCGACAGGAAGCCCTCGGTGCCGAAATCGCGGCTCAACTGGCGGCGGATCTCATCCGAGAAATAGTCGCGCGACGGCAACTGTGCCCGGAACGGCTCGACATGGCCGCCCTGCACGGTTTCAAGCGGTGCAGCCTGCGCGGCCTCCATCTCTTCCATCGACAGATAGCCGTTCTCATACATCTCGCGCAGCACGTAGTTGCGGCGGCTGACGGCGCGCTCATAGTTGCGCACCGGATGCAGCGCAGTGCCGCCCGATTGCGGCAGCGCCGCCAGATAGGCAGCCTGTTCGGGGCGCAGATCGACAAGATCCGAGTTGAAATAGGTTTGCGCGGCAGCGGCCACGCCAAAGCTGCGCTGCCCAAGCTCGATCTCATTGAGATAAAGCTCCATGATCCGCTCTTTTGACAGCGTCTGTTCGATCCGCGCGGCAAGGATGATTTCCCGGATCTTGCGTTCGATCCGGCGCGACCCGTCGAGCAGGAAGTTCTTTACCACCTGCTGCGTTATCGTGGACGCGCCGCGCACATCCTGCCCGCGCGACCGGATCGCCTCGACCACCGCCGCGCCGATGGCGCGCGGGTCATAGCCGGAATGTTCAAAGAAATTGCGATCCTCGGCGCTGACGAAGGCATGAACGACAACCTCAGGAATCTCGTCATAGGATGCATAGATCCGGCGTTCTGCGGCGAATTCATCCATGATTTCGCCATCACGGTTGTAAATCCGGCTGATCGTGGCGGGCGAATACTGCTGCAATGTCTGATAATCGGGCAGGTCGCGGGTGAAGGAAAAGATCACGCCCCCTGCAATCAACGCGCCCATGACAAGCCCGTTGGTTACGAGGCTGAAAATAGCCCCAAGAAAGGAAAAAATGAATCGGATCATGCCCGCGACTCCTGTGGCGCTCTCGCCTTATAGGCCGCGCTGCCAAGGGGGTCAAAAGCAACACCGCGCAAGCGGCGGGAAATCGCGCTTTAAGGGGTTTTCACAATCGACCATTGTCGCACATGGTGGGATATGGATTTCGACGACATTCTGCCCGCCTATGACCGGGCGGCCGATCACTGGGCCGCTACACGCAACCAGTCATTGTTCGAGCTTGGGGCGCTGTCGGCTGCTTTGGATGGCCGAACCGGGGCAACAGTTCTGGATCTCGGCTGTGGCGCGGGGCTGCCGATTGCCGGATGGTTCGCCGCTCAGGGCTGCGCCGTGACCGGCGTCGATGGATCAGACCCCATGCTGCGCCACTTTCGGGCCAACCTGCCACAAGCAACGGCGGTTCTGTCCGATATGCGCAAGCTGGCGCTTGGCCGACGGTTCGATGTGATCGTCGGATGGGACAGTTTCTTTCATCTATCTCGCAAAGATCAACGCGCCATGTTCCCGATCTTTGCCGCCCACGCCGCGCCCGGTGCGCGGCTTTTACTGACGACGGGACCGAAGGACAGCGAAGCCATGGGGCGGGTCGGGGACGAACCGGTGATCCATGCCAGCCTGTCGCCGGAAGCCTACCGAACCCTCTTCGCGGCGCATGGGTTCGACGTGCTGTGGTTTCGCGCGGAAGACCCGGAATTTCACGGTCATTCCGTCTGGCTGGCTCAACGGTCGGGCGGGATCGCGTAGGTCATCGAGGCGCGGGCCACCGGTGCTTCCATGCCCTCGGACCGGATCAGGCAATCGCCCACGGCCAGCGTCTTGCCCAGTTTCAACAGTCGGCAATCGCACAGCAGGTCCGTCGCGGCGGCAGGTTTGCGCATGAAATCCATCGAGATATTCGTGGTCACCGCCAGTGCCTTGGGGCCGATCATTGCCAGCACCGCCAGGTAAACCGACACATCGGCCAGCGCGAACATGGACGGGCCAGAGATCGTGCCACCGGGGCGCAGATGCCGGTCATCCACGTTGAGCCGGATGAGAATGCCCATCTCGCGCACCTCTTCGACAGTGAACTCATCCGCCATCTGCGGAAACTCCACCGACAGGAAATCTGCCAGCGCGGATTTGTCCATGACCAGTGCCATTGCCCCTCCTCCCTCTTTCGGACTAGCATTCAGCGTCTTGGATGCAATTGGCAAGGGAGGGCCAGATGTCGGACGCTACGTCACAGGATATTCTTATCCGCGAGGACCTTGGCCCCATCAC
>JAUIIJ010000039.1 GCA_030431825.1 Alphaproteobacteria bacterium | reverse complement strand
CGTCCGGCCCGCGAAACATCCAGCCGACCTGAAGCGCACCGAACCAGTTTGTTCCGCTGCCCGTAACCGTTGCGGACCCGTTGGTGACAGCGACGGAACCCAGATCATGAATGGCCATTGAAACATCCTTTCAAGTGACTTCGAAGACGACCCACTGGATCGTCGGATTGCTGAAATAAACGCCGCCGACCGTCTCAAGCATGATGTCGAGGAACACGCGCTGATCGTTGCCGCTCGCCCAGTAAGGGTCGACCATCAGCGCGGGGTCCTGGCGGTAGGCTGTGCCGGGTTGCGGGTTGCCGCCCACCCAGCCGTGCCAGCGGGCGCCGGGCAGGATTTCCGTGCGGCAACTCCAGAAATGGTCGTATCCGGAGATGCCGCCGGGTGCGCTGGCTTCCGTGGTGATTGCCGCCGTGGCGACCAGCGCCTTGTTGCCGGCCTGCCAGACATCGGCCGCGCCCACGCGGATGCCGGTGTTGACAAACTGCCAGCGCGCGCCATCGTTGGCGGTTCCGCTGTAGGTGAACGAGCCGCTGGCGAGGACCATCGGGCGGCTCATGACCACGCCGTAGGTCTTGATCTCGCCATCCGCGAAATCGAGTTTCATCCCGGCTGTGGGGCGCCCGTTGGCATCCTCGGCATAGTTGTCGCTCTCGATCGTGTCGCGCACCTGCGCGCGGCCGATCATGCCGTTGCGGATGAAGGCATCGCGCATGTAGACGCCCGGGGGAACGGCGATTCCGTCGATCACCTGCGGCGTGGTGTAGACCACGAAGGGGCTCTGCGGGGTGTCGCCGGGTCCGACGATCGCGAACCTGTCGGCGACGAAGGCGGCATCGCTGACCGTTGCGCCCGCCTCGTCGCGTTCGGATCGCAGGACGAGCCCCGATACATGGCCGTTGTTGTCGAGCCGGATCATCTTTTCCAGAAACATGCCATCCAGCGACGTCGCATGTTCCGACAGGGTCGCGCTCTGGTCGCCGACAGTGGTGGTCAGCGCGCTGATTGCCTGGGCAAGCGCGCTTTCGCCGTCGGCACGCGCCTTGTTGAGCGTGACAAGGGACGCGACATTGCGCTCGATCTGCGCCGAGAGTTCCTGCCGCGCGGTGGCCACGGCCTCACCGGTGTCCTTGACCAGCGCCTGCAAGTCCTCGGTCGCGAGGGCAACATTCCGGGCCGTTTGTTCACGGTCGCGATGCCCCTCGAGCAATGCTTCCAGATCGCTGATCGTGGCGTCCTGTGACAATGCCGAGGCGATCGCGGTCGCGTCGGAGTGGATCGCATCCCATGTGCGGTCGCTCAGGTCGGCCGGGTCAAAGCCGATATCCGGCGTCCTGACGTCCTGCCAGCCGGTCCAGACCGTTTGCCGCACGCGGGCGATGGCCTTGGCACGCATCTGGTAGTCCGTCGCGCGCAGCAGGCCGACCAGGGCGAATTGCCCGCCGTCGATCTCCGAAAGGTCACCGGCCCAGGACAACTCGGTCTGGCCCGTCACCCGCAGTTCGAAGGACAACCCGTCCGAGGTATCGGCGATCGAACCGTCCCATGTGGCCAATATCCCGGGACGGCGGGGTTCGCCATCGCCGTCCAGTCCGGAATAGGGGCTGACCGTGAAGTCCGGGACGCCGGCATCGACAACGGTGATCCCGGTCGTTTCCTGTGGCGCATCGGGCAACTCGAGGTCGTCATCATGTGTGAAATCGTCCGGATCGCGTTCCCGCAGCGACAGCGACACGTTCATCGTCCGCACGTCGTAGGCGGCATCGGTGATCTCGAACAGCTTGGCATCATAGCTGTTCCACGGCGATGTCCAGGTGATGGTCATCAAGGTCTTGAGCCAGTAATACTCACCGGGAAGAACGATCTTGTGGGTGCGGAATCGCCGCTCGTCCCGGATCATGTTCTGGGCGACCTGGCGAGCCTGCTCGGCCCAGGGCACCACGGGCAGGCGCAGTTCGAAGAGCCGCTGGCCGCCGTCCTCAGCCTCCCATTCCGGGTTCGTGATGGTCTCGAGTGACGAGGCATTCCAGAGCCCGTCCGGTGTGGGATGAGACACCGAGATCGCATTATGGGTCGCCTCGAGGCCGGGGAAGGGGTCGAACTCGGCCGGCTCCGATACGAGGATATCATCATCGGTAATGTGCACCACCGACGCCTGCGGAGCACCCACCTGGACCGTCCAGACCCCTCCGATCTCCGAGATCTGGGCGTTGCACGCGGTCAGCAGCTCTTCAACGACGCTGGCGGGCTCCTCCTCGAACCGGATCTCGAATCCGGCGCGAAACTGCGGCCGGTTGGTGTCGCCAACGGGAAGGTCGCACACATTCATGGCCGCGAACCAGTTCGACAGGGGCAGATCGTCGGCCTCGGCCGCACCGCCCCAGACCTCTCCGGTCGGGGTCGTGAGACCACGCATGATGTTGTAGACCAGCACGATGGCGTTATCGGTCTGTTGCCAGGTGCTCTTGTCATTCCAGCGTTGCGGACCCGTGCCGCCGACCGTGCTGTCCGCGCGCGGGTCGTAAAAGGGGATGCCATCCAGCTCGAACCGCATTTCGGGCTTGCCATTGCGGAACAGCCCGCGGTGCCAGTGGTGGCTGACCAGCACGTAGGGTGTACCTGTCAGGATGTGATCGGGCGTCCAGGGGCGGCGCGAGCGGCTTCCGAAGATCTCGACCATGCGCGGATCGGCCTCGGTCTGGGTTCCGTCATAGAACCGGAGCACCGTATAGTTTTCACCGTTGTAGTTCTTGACGATCACCGATTGATAGCCGGGCCGACGGTTCGGCTCCAGTTCGGACACCACCCCGTCGATCATGACACGGCGCAGGGAAACGCCGGGAATGTCGCCCAGTTCGATGATCTCGATGAGAGTGGCGTTGTTTGGATTGTAGGAATTCCGGTAGATCACGTGACCGGCGGTCGCGTACCACCCGATAACCGTTCCCTGCGGGTCCGTGCCGCCTTTGGTCGTGAATGTCGTCTGCAGTCCCGCCGGACGCTGTTTCTTCTTTGCCCGCCGTCGCGCCAGAAGCGATACGCCGATCGCGACGGCGGCGCGCAGCGCGGTTGCGATGAGAGCCGATGCCGTGAAGAACGCCTTGAACCCGGCTACGATCAATCCACCGAGCGGGCCAGCGTCCGCCGGGCCTGCGATGAGGACCAGGGCGAGGCAGAGAATCAGGACGGTCATGGGCGGAAGACCCTGATTGCGCGCGATAGCGGCACCACATCGAGCCCGCGCATGGCCAGACCGTGCAGATGCGCCCCGCCAACGATGACCATGGCTTCAGCACCCTCCTCGATGACCGTTGCGACGTCGCCGACCTGGGCATAAGCCCAGCTGTCGATCTCCTCGAGATGATGTGCGGCCAGGTCGCCCAGCCCGGCGTATCCTGCCGCCTTCAGCCGTTCGAACCCGTCTTCAAGGGACCGGTAGCTTCCCGGCCAGTCCCCGGTCAGGTCCCGGCCGGTACAGCGGCGGACCCACTGCGCGGCGAACAATACGCAATCCAGCCGGCCCGGCCGCAATGTCGCGTTCCGGTGTTCGGTGAGATAGGCTTGCAGCAGGGCAGCCCGATTGACTACTCGCCCCATGGTATCACCCAGTCACCCGCGACATCGGCATATTCCCGGGCGCGATCATTGGGGTTGCGGCGCCGCAGTTCCTTGTCCGATCGCAGCAGCGGCACTCCGAAGGTCAGCCGCCGGGCGGTCGTCACGATGGTCAGAACCAGTCCGCTCTCGCCGCCCTTGGGTCCGATCGTTTCCGGCGCCTTGTTCAGCGTCCCCTTGATCATCCGGATGGGCGGACCTAGCGGAGCTCCCGTGTCCACGTTCAGCGGGGCGCTATGCAACTCGACCCGCGCCTGTCTCGGCTCGTAGCCGCGCAGCAGCTGCCTGGCCTCATCGGTCAGCGCCGCCAGCGTGATACGATGCTGCCGCACGGCGAGGCCGACGCCGGTCTTGATCGGCGGCACCTCGATCACCTCTCCCGCGCCGTAATACAGCCGGGTTTCGCCGTTGATGATGAACTCCTGATGATCGTCCCCGGTCCAGAACCCGAGTGACTCATCCGCCCCGGTGGTGCGGTTCTTTGCCGTGATCCACAGCATGGCATGGGCATTGCTGCCCTGACGTTCCTGCAGTTGCGCGGATTGGATCGGATGAAGGTCCGGCATACATCTACCTCAGCGTCTGACGCCATTTGAGCGTGCCGCCGTCGGACACCGTTGCGCGGCTGCTGCCAATCTCGGTGCTCTCGATCCGCGCCTTGCAGGCCGGCCTGAGCAGCGTGACCGGATCGTCCACCGCTGCACCGGGGCGGATGAACGGCGTTACCTCGAACCAGGGTGTCGTGCCGCCGCCCGCCGCGACGGCACCGGTCACGACGCGGTGCAGCGCATGGCGGACCGGATTGCTTCCATAGGTGAAGGACAGCATGTCGCCGCGGCTCATCACGTATCCACCGGGCAGTCCCGTAATGCGCAGCTCGCGCATGTTGGCGTGCACCGCATATATCCGAACGGTGGATGCGCCAAGGATCGCGCCCCCCGGGTCCGCGATCGGTGCCGGCAGGCGGGGGTCTGTCACCATGAACGATGCGCCGGGTTCCTCGAGCAGCGCGATCCGTGCCTCGACCGCCGCCCAGACCGCATGGGAGTCCTTGTCCAGGACAATCTCACCGCCCCAGAGCCGCGCGCCACGCTGGTGGCGGATCAGTTCGCCGCCACCGGTTTCCGACACGGTCACGGACAGGCCGAGCCTGAAGGTGACACGTGCGACGGGCAGGTCATCGAAGAACTCGGCGAGGGGCAGGGGCCATGCGAGTGCCATCAGCCTATCGCCCTCGGATCGCTGTTGATGCGTTCCACCGAGTCGGGCAGCACCGAGCTGTCATATTCGCGCACAACCTCGAGCGCCACGTTCTGGGATGTGCTCTGGACCCGCGCATCGAATTCCGGGCCGGGCACGATCTGAACACGCAGTGTCCCCGCAATCTGCTGCGATCCACCGACATTGGCCGATGGACCCGGCAGCGGCGTGACAGGACCGCCGGTTGCAAGCCCGATGATCGGGCTGCCCGAGTTGATCGCCTCGAGAAGCGGCCGATGCTGGGCGGTGGCCTTTGCATTGACCATGAACTCCCCTGCGGACCCATACATCAGAATGCTGTCCGACGTTCCGCTGCCCGGGCCGGTCAGATATCCGCCCTCGGCATGGCCGGGAATGAGCGCGTCGGAAATGATCCCGAACAACCCGCCACCGCCGCCGCCCCCGAACAGGCCCGCGAGCGGACCTTCGCCGAAAATCGCGGCCTCGAGCGCGGCATCGGCAATCGATCTGGCGACACCGTCAAAGACATCGCCAAGGTCCTCGGCATCGCTGATCAGGCCGCGAATTGAATCGCGCGCGATGTCGCGAAAGAACGTCTCCTGGTCCTTCAGGCCGCGCATCGCCTCTTCCTCGCGCAGCCGGGTGCCGATGAGCTCCTCGAGCGCCTGGCGCTGCTGATCGCTCGCACCGGCCAGCATCTCGCGATAGCGCAGCATCTCCTTCTGGATCGGATCGGTCTCGCGCAGGATGTCGATCTGGCGCTGCTGCGTATCGATCAGCCGCCGCAGCGCTTCCGCCTCGGCGTCATAGGATGCGGCACGCCCGCCGCCCCCGCCACCGGACCCGGTGCGGGGAGCGCGCCAGTTATCCTGACGTGCAAGCTGCTCCCGAAATTCATCTGTGTAGGTGAACTGACGTGGATCGGCGCCGCGTCCGCCTTTTGGTGGGACGGTGGCGTATTGCAGCATCGTGGCGACGCCCTTGGCCGCTCGCCATAGTTGGTCCGCCAAGGACATCGCGACCTGTGCCGAGCCCTGGATGGCTCCGGGCATCGCTTCGACGGTCGCACGCAGGTTTTCGGCGACAGCTGCGTTCTCACGCATCCGGTCGCCCAATTCGCCGGCCATGGCCGCCCGTTCCTGTTCGCGCTCGATGATCCGCTCCGTGATACCCAATTCGTTGGATATGGTCGAAAGATACGCCTGAACCTCTTCTGTCAGAATTCCGCGGAGCGTGAGCTCTTCAACCGTCGCATCCAGAACCCGCGCCTGCTCATCACCGGTTGCTGCCATCAACTCGCGGGTGCGCTCCAAAAGGAGATTTGCTTCACTGACCTGATCCAATCCGAAGAACTCGAATTCGATTTCTTCGAGGCCCAACTGTGCAGCAACGTTGTTTGCCGCCAAATTCTTGCTGATCGCCTCCACCAGCCCGGTCGACCGCACGACTGCCTCTGCCGCGCGCTTGCGCTCGAGGCGATCCACTTCGTTTATCAAAGTGATCAGGTTCTGGTATTCCTGGATGGCCGAGAGCGGCGCAGCGGCCAGACCGTCGGTGGCCGCCAGCCGGTCCGACGCTTCCTTCAATCTGCCAAGACTGTCTTCCAGTGATGCTGCCTCCTCTTCGGCATCCGTAAGCCACTGCACCAGAGCCGCGCCGCCGGCGATTGCGGCGAGTGTGACGATGTTGATGGGGCTCACGAGGCTCAGGAACGCGGAGCCGAGCGCGCGTGCCGCGCCGGCAGCACCCAGGGGTCCGATGACCTGCGTGATCTGCGTGCCCTGCTGAATTGCGAGCTGCAGGGGATTCTGCCCGGCCGCCAGCATGACGCCGATATCGTTGAACTGCGCGGTGAGGTTGCCGACCTGTCCCGCCGCGAGCTGGTGGGTCTGGCCCAGGGTGCGGGCCTCGATCGCCGCCCGGCGCTCCTGGTCGGCGAGGGTGTCGACGCTGCCGGCCGCACCCGCCGCACTGCTGCCCAGCTTCCTTGTCTCGGCCGCGGCCTTGCGGCCCTCGGCCGACATTGCCTTTGTCGACGTCTTCAGCGAATCCTGGCTCGCCTTGACCTTGTCGATCTCGGCCCTTGCGGTGTCACCGGCAATCCGGACTTCGCCCTGCAATACAAACGTCATTTGCCTGCCTCGTTCATCGCGTCGCGTGCCCCGCGTTCAATCAGCTGCACATCCGCCCAGGTCGCGGGCGTGATCTCGATCCCCGCCAGCTGCAGTGCCGCCGGCGCGGCGGCGTAGTTCAGGCCCAGGGCAAGAACCTTGCCGGTGGCCAGTCCGATACAGTTCCATTGCGTCGTCATGGCAAGGAACGCCTCGAGCGCCGGCAGGTTCTGTCGCCAGACCGCGATCCCGGCTTGTGGCGCGAGGTTCTCGGCCGTCAGGTCAATGCCGAACGCCTCGGCATCGCGCAGCACCTCGTCGACCGCGTCGTCTCCATCCGGGCCCGAGAGCGCGCCGGTTGCCCAGGCACGCCCGGCCCCCATCAGTTTCCCGCCCGTTCCTTGGCAAAGGCGTTACGATAGGCGCGCAACAATGCCAGGCGCACATGCGGCAGCTTCAGCATCCGTTCGCGCACTTCATCGGAGTAGGGGATCGCCTTGCCGCTGTCGTCCACCAGGTCTTCCATGCCGACGACAATCCGGCGCAGATGGTCCTTGACGGCTTCAGGTGTGAAGGCTGCGATCTCGTCGTGGTTCTCGTCGTCTTCGACCACCTTGAAACGGGCCTTGAAACTGTCTTCACGGTGTCCGCCGTCAACAGGCGTCATCACGCGGACGGTGTGGGTGAACTCGGGGCTGTCATCGATCTTGAACATGATCGGTCCTTTGTCAGGTAATCGTGAGGGTCCACTGGTCATTGCCTTCATCCGGCAAGGGCACCATGCGCAGCGGCCATTCGACGATGTTCTGTGAATTGGCCAGCCCCTGGGGGCGCTGCATCTGGGCCGTCGGGATATCCAGCGTCATCACCCGTCCGGCACCTCCCGTTCCATGCACCAGCTGGATGGGAAATTTGGCCTGGTTTGCGGCCCGCGCGAAGGGATTGAAGGTCGCGGGCGCCACGGCTTCGACCGTGGTCTCAAACGATTCGTTGCGATCCGTGATCAACACGCTTTCCGAACCGATCAGGAACCGGGCTTCCACCGAATTGGCAAGGTCCAGCACCGCCGTGCGCATGACGAGGGGCACCCCGCCGACCGTGAAGGTGGTCGTGTTCGCGGATGTGCCCAATTGCGGGTCGCGATAGCGGTTGAGATTGACCGCCGGGGCCGCGGCTGCGACCGGCTGCTGGTAGAGGCCGGTGAATTCGAACTCGATCCGCGGCACGGCCTGGGCCGTGACGTTGATCTTGGCGGTCCCGCGTGCGCCCGGAATCGCATAGAGGATGCCATCGACGTTGAACCAGATGGTGACGCTCTCATGGCCGTCGGTGACCGGGTTGTAGGTCACGGAGGCACCCGCATCGACCACCTCGGCGACGCCGCATGCGCGCAGCAGGGTGCCCCAGGCCGGCACGTTTCCGGCGACGCCGGAAGGCGCGAACTCGACATTGAAGGTGATCTTCGCCCGCAGTTCGGCGGGGATCGTCGCCTGCGCCCCGAAATACGGCAATTCCAGATCGCGGCTGACATCCGAGCCGTCCATCGGGGTGATTTCCACGTTGGTTGCGAGCACGGCATCGGCAGTGCCGGTCGGGGTCGGATCGGTGCCGTAGGTCACCTCGGTCCTGGCAAGCAGGACCTTCTTGCGCCAGCTCAGGGGCATGGATCAGCCCTCCTTCTTGACAGGTTTCGGTTTTGACGTCGCGGGCGCGCCGGTGGCGGTGTCGTCGTCCGCGTCGGTGACCGGAGTCAGGCCCCCGTCCTTGTCGCGCTGGTAACGTCCGCCGGATGTGGGAAGTGGCAACTTGCTCATGTCGGGATCCTCAGTTGATCTGCGATCGAAAGCTCGATCTGGTAGATGAGATTGCCCTCGCTCATGCTGACGATGCGTGCCCGTGCCAGCTGGAATACGCCCAGCTCGTCGCCGGGCGCCCATCCGGCGAGCGCGGTAATGACCTCCATGATCAGCGGCCGCATGCGGGCCAGTGCCTGGCGGCCGGTCTGGTCATAGACCCGCGCCAGCAGCAGTATGGCGATGGTTTCGGTGAACCCCTGGCGGAACATTCCGGTTGTCGCGTCCGGTGCAAGACCGCTCAACCCTGCTGGCAGCACGATCGCGTTCGTGTTCTCCGGCAGGCGACCGGACCGCAGCATGTCGGCAAGGTCGAGCGCGCCCTCGACGCGATTGCCCAACGCGGGAACCTCGTCCTTCAGGCGGGAGATCACGGCATCGATCATCAGATGAAGCCCTTCATCCGGTCAGCCGAAAGGGGCCGTTCGCGATCTGTAATCCTGACGCCGCTTGCGCCGCTGCTCGCGGGTTCGACGCCGGCCACGTCCAGAACCATGAGGCCGCGCGATATATCTTTCAGCGACCGGATTGCCTCGGCATAATCGTCCTTGATCTTCTGCGGCGGATCGAAGCGATGCAGCTTCCAGCAGGCGATGACCTGTGCCAGGTCGGCGATCAGCGGCGGTGTCGCGGCAAGCGGGAGCTGATAGCGTGCCTTGAGGTAGCCATCGATCTGCGCATCCGCGTCCGCGAGCGCGCGATCGATCACCTGGACGTCGACGGTTTCCGTGGCGACGTCACCCCGGTCGGTCAGCGCAACCAGCATGCTCTCGCCATATCGATCCATGATTTGTTCGAGCGAAGCGTAGGGCAAGCCGGTTGCCTCCAGTCAGATGTGGGTAAGGTGGCGGGTTGTCCCGCCACCGGTTCAGCCGGCGTCGGCCGGCATCGAGACGATCAGCAGGGGATCGCCGCGCAAGGCCTCGATCTCCGCCTCGTCAAGCTCCGAAAGCGGGATCGTCACCGGTTTGGACGTAAAGCTGCGACCTGCACGGCGACGGCCCTGTTTCGGGCCGACCACCGTGACAGTTGGCCCCGCCTCGGGCGGGGTGGGGGCTGCACCGGATCGTGCAGCCCCCGCGTCGCTCTCCGGTGGTGCATTGCGGGATTGATGCATCTCGATCGCCTCTGTCAGCGTGGCGATCGTGGCATTCCTGGCGGGATTCAGGCCGAGCTTTTCGGCCTGATCGAAGAGGTCATCGCGTTTGCCCATGGCTCTGCCCTCACGCCAACCAGGACGCAACGAGCAGCTCGGCGGTGCCTTTCCACTCGTTGGTCTCGCCGCCGGCGCCGAACTCGCTGTTCAGGATGCGGCGACCGGCGCTTTCCAGCGCGGGCGGTACGACGAGCAGGTTGGGCATGATACCCAGCGGCCGACCGTAGTCGCCCTTCATGCCCGAGAGTGCGGCGCGCGCAGTGGCATAATGCGCCGCGTCCAGCGTCTGCCGGGATCCCCAGGAGAACTGCCAGAAGCCAAAGCCGGCGTTGAAGCGCGCGTCGGCCCCGTAGACGAATTCCTTGTTGTCAAAGACGTTGTCGTCGGTGAGCTTGTCCTTGGCGACGAACTCGAAATCCTTGCGCTTCTGCAGGATGATGGGCTTGAGTGCGCGGCTGGTGTCGATCAGGAACCAGGGCGTGCCCGCGCCGCCATCGGTGTTCGCGACGGAAATGACCTCGCCATCTTCGTCCAGAACCGGGTGATCGGTGTCAAAATAGTTCTGACCGTCATAGCAGAGGTTGGAGAAACCGTTCCGGAGCAGATCGAAACACAATGCGTCTTTCTTGCTGCCGGTAGACATGCCCATTTCGGTAAACATCGGCGTATAGATGCCCAGGTTATCCGTTTCGATATCGTCGCGGTCGACGCCGATGGTCAGCTCCCAGGGCTTTTCCTTGATCGCGTAATCGTGCTGCTGCAGGTTCTGCACGGCGCGCGCACCGATCCATTCGCGGACATTGGGCATTTTGCCCAGCCAGCCGTATTTCTGTTCTTTCTGCGTCGACGTGACTTCGGTCGCGATCCGCGACCAGGCGGTCGACGCCTGCCCGAGACCGCCCTGGAAGGCCGTGTGAAAACCAACCCGCAGGCTGTCGAGGTTTTGTGCGTTGATCAGCATCAGGATACTCCTCAGGATGCGTTGGTCAGGGCTTCGTCGAAACGCACCCAGACGCCGTTTGCGTCTACGTGGTCGACGATGCCGGCAGGGGAGCGGGTGCTCGATCCGTTCGTCGCCGCGACGGTCTGATCATCCACCGCGTAGCAGACGCTGCCGATATCGGAGGCGTCGATTTCGTCGGCCCCGGCCGAATTGGCGAAACGGAAGGTGCCGGGGCGGTAGTCCAGCATGATGTCGCCATCAGCACCGGCGGAATTGTCCGCGCGTGCCTCGGCGCGGCCGACGCCGACGAGACCTGTGGCCGTCCGACCTTCGATCAGAAAGCCGGCTGAGTTGCGCATGACGATGGCGCCGGCATAGACGAGCGTCGCGGCGGCGACGCTGCCCCGGCGGATGTCCCCTTCGGCGCGGGGCGTGTTGCGGTCCTGGGCAAGCGCGGGCATCAGCGTTCCTCCTTCAGGGTGTTCTTGTAGTCGTCGAGCGGGATGCCCAGCAGACGCGCGGCGTTGATCTGCTCGGCGTTGAGGGCAATTTCACCATCCTTGGGAGCAGGGATGTCGGTGACGATCGTCCGACCCGAGAGGATCGGCAGCGCGCCGATTTCCTTTTCGACGCGGGCGGGGTCCTGCATGTGCATTGCGACGTAGTGGTCGCGCAGCGGCTTAACGCCCGCGCGGCCCTTTTTGATCTCGCCATCGACGAAGAGTTCCGCAGCGGTGCGGGTGCTGCCTTCGGTCAGGGATTTGACCTGCTTTGCCAGCTCGACATTCTCGGCCTGGAGCGCAGTAACAGCCTGCTGCAGGGAGGTTTCGGTCTCGTCGTCATCCGCAGTGGCGGCAGCCTTTGCAGCGGCGAGAATATCACCACCATCCGCAACCCCGAGGGCGGTGCCGATCTCGGTGAGCTGACTTTGCAGCGCCATCGCATCCGGTCCACCGGTCAGCGTTTCCAGCGCAGTCTGGATGGCGGTTTCGGAAGCGTCAGCCCCCAGGCCGAGCAATTCGGCCATCCGTTCCTGGAAGGACATGTCGTCATTCTCCTGGTTGAGCGCGGCCAGTCCGCGCAGGTTTGGTCGGTTGACCAGCGACGCCCGCAGGATGCGGATGACGCGCTTGGCCTTGTCATGAAGGATCACGGGCGACAGCGCCCGGTATGCGTGGGTTTCAACGAGTTCCCGTCCGGCACCGGTCCACTCGACGCGGCCCCAGATGCCGTCAGCGCGCGCCTGCAGATCAACGATCCAGCCGCGGGCCGGGGCGGGCAGCCCTTTTGGTGCAGCAAGATCGGTCGCGTGGTTCTCGTCGATCGGCAGGCGGATGGCGCCATCGGCACTGTTTGCGACCAGCTGGTGGAGGTCACCCACGTGGTAGGGCCCCCGCCGGTCTTCGGTGGCAACTTCGCCGGCCGGCAGCAGATGGACCCATTCGGGCACGTCCGTACCCTCTGCAGCGTGCAGGCTCTGGGCGCAAAGGCTGGTCTGGTTCTGGTTGAGCGCATTGGACATGCGGCAAATATCGCCGGGTCCAAAATGCAAAAACACCCGCAACAGTTTGCGGGTGAGTGAGGGTTTATGAGCCCATCAAAGGCGGTTTGAGGCGATGCGTCAAGTCTTGCCGTCGGCCGAACGTTCCAGCCATTCCTCGAGCTCCGCGAGAAAGTCCGTGCGATCATCCTCCGAGATGCCGAGGAAAGGCCGGGCTGGGATGTCGCCCCAGGGGATCGACCCGCCGCGCGCGGTACGTCCGAAGGCTCCCTTTGCTGCGCCGAACTGCATCACGGCCGCCTGAATGGCGTTGCTGCCGATGCGTACATGATCAGGTCCGGCTTCGGTCGAGAGCTGGCTGCGCATCTCTCCGGAGCGATTGAGCGGCTGACCAAAGGAAAACCCGAGTTCTGCATAGCGCGCCAGAGTGACCGGAGAGCGCGGTGCGAACTGCTGACCCTCAGGAGTTTCGCCCCGAAGCACGCGGTCCTGTGTGCTGGCGAGCCAGAGTTCGCCGATATCCTGCATCACTGGTGTCATGTCGCCGAGTGCTGCGGCGACGCGAGTCAACGCCGGCGTCAGGGTGTCGTCATTGAATTCGATCTCGATCATGCTTATGCTCTCCCTGAGGCGGCACACGCCCCCGCGTTTCTAGCGCGCTCCGTTTCGGGCGTATGGCGTAGGTCGCTTCAGTTTTTCCTCTTCCGTATATAGAATGTGCGAAGTGCGAGCATTTTTCGCCGTCGGCGCGGCTCGAAGATAAGCACCCAGTTTTCGCCGCCGCGATCGAGTGTGATCTTCACCGCCGATCTTGCCCTTTTGATCTCCCCCGCGCTGATAGACAAAGTCTCGTCCAGAAGCGGAGCGATCGACGCGATGTCGTCGATCGTCACTGCCCGCTGGCCCCGGCCTGCTTCGATGTCGCTTGATCCATGACTGGACGCAATATGCCGCACCGCGTCCTGATCGATGTGAAAATCGTAGCCCCGCACGTCGGGTCCCAGACGCGCTATTTCATCGACATGGCGGGATGTCAGCCGCCCCAGCGTCACCCCGGGATCGCGCGGGTTGGGGCGGTCTTCGTTCAGAACGGCCTGGGCGAACCGTCGCACCTTGCCCCGCAGCGTCGGCAGCGAACGATAGCCGGTGGCAAAATCGTTAACGGTGCGATCCGGCAACGCCGCCATGAACTCTTTCGCGAGAACATGCTCCCACTTCACGGTCTTCCGTGTCAGGGCGCTGATTGTATCGGCGACCGTATCACCTGGTGGATAGTCCCACCCCTTGCCGATCCCCTTGGGCGTGCCTGTCTTCGGATCAGGAGTGTTCCAGCCAGCTGGCAGTTCCTTGCCCGGAATACCACCGCGCCGCTTCGCCCCGGCGATGGACCGTGCCCCGAAAACCCTACAGGAGCAGCCCCAGCCATTGGGCGGGTAGTGCTTTGCCCAGAACGCGTGATCCGACTCGAGGATCAGACCGTCCCAGGCCAGATGATGCAGGCGCGGTTCCAGCGAGCCGCCGTGACGGTACACCCAATAGGTGAACCCGCCCTCGCGCAGCTGCGCGTGACGGCCGGCCATGTAGCTGACCCGCATGTTGGTGCGATAGATCGTGCGCATGCGCCAGTTTTCGCCCGCCTCGGTGCCCTCACCGGTCCAGCCGTGCCAGCCATGCTTCTGAACGATGCTCCTGAAGTTCTTCTTGAACGCCTCAAGACCGGTTCCCTCGGCAATCGCCTCATCGACCGCAGCCGCGAGATCGGCAAGCAGATCGGCCTTGGTGGCTCCGGCGACCATGAAAGCCCGGTCATGCGCGCCGTGCTGGATATCGTCCCAGCGTACGGTCGGGACCAGGTCTCCCAGGCGCAGCCGGAACGCCGCAACCTGCTCGGCGAACGGCCGGCGGAAAACGGTACCAATGGGCGAATCGTCACCTGGCATCTAGGCTGCCCTCATGAACGACGATTTCGAGAAGATCATATTCGGGTTTCTGCAGGCCGGCTTTTCAGGACAGGACATTCCCGATGCCTCGCCTGACTTCGAAGAATGCCTGAGATTGCTCGCCGAACATCGTACATTGCAGGCCCGGTCGTTTCTCGCCTGGCCCGTCGATGCGCGGCAAGGTCTGCGGGCGCTCCTGACCGAATGGCTCATCGTGTTTCGCCTGGCTGCTGTTTCCGATGAGCCGATGGCAATTCCTCCGGGCTGGCTGGACGGATCGTCATCAACGCGGCTGAACGAGCAAATCGTAGCCGAAATTCTTCATAGGTCGTGCGATCTGCAATCGCAGTATCGACGCAGGATGCAAGCTGCCTCAGATCGTGGGGACGCAGACTAAGAACACGGTCAAATGGCCCGGGGCAGACGTCAGTCACCGGCCTCCTCCTCAATGGCGGCGCGCCCGCCGGCATGGGCGGCCATCATCGCTTCGCCCAGGGTGCGGGCCAGGGGGCCGTGATCGAGATTCCCGAAACCTGCGCGCAGCATTTCTGCGAGATGATCGAGGTCCTCTGCGGAGTTGACCATCTGCTCGATCCGGGCGAGCAGGCCCGCCATCGCCGGGCTTGCCGCCTCGGCGAGCAAATCGGCCAGGATGTCCTCGGGAGGGCGAGGCTCTGAGCGGCCCTCTGAGGCGCTTAAAGCCTTTTCCGGGGGATTGCCCCCTGAATTCGCAAACCCCCGTTTAAATTTGGCTCTTTCCCGTTGAAGAATCGAAGCTGGTTTGCCGGGGTCGATGTGATTTCCGGTTTCGGGCGATTTCGGACGGTTGGGGGACAAAATTTCATCGTAATCGTCCGGTTCGGAGAGTCCAAATTTGTCCCTCACTTCGGATTGCTTCACCCGCAGGCCTCTCTCGATCATCGGCGAGAGCGCGCTGCTGAAGGCGGCAAGATCCTCTTCTTCAGGTCGGGCGATGACAATTCGGGGATAGACCTTCTGAGCCCCGAATTCGAGCTGCACCCACGGCTTGGCCAGGTCTCGGGTCAGGATTGCGCCAAGCGCCTTGGCGTCAGCGCGTTCGATATCCTCCTGCACCTCCCGGTGCTCCTTGCCTGAACCAAGACCGCCGGTTTCCGCGTCCGTGGTCGCCGTCTGGCCAAGCACCATCTTGGAGGTCTGCTTGTCGAGCCAGTCGCTGCGACGCTCATAGAGATCGAGCGAGGAACCGAGATTCCCGGTCTCGACGAATTCGATCATCATGCTTTCAGGAACGATGGCGGCGCAGTCTCCCGCGATGTTAGCTACCGCCTGGAACAGCTTGGCGCGGTCCTCATCGTTTGCGCCGGCCCCGTATTTCCCGACGCGCAGCGGTTGACCGAAGGTTTGGGTGAAGATGGCCCAGTCCCGTTGCGTGAACGCCTTGAACATCCACGTCCACATCGCCACGCGGGCGATTCCGGATCGTAGAGGCAGCCCCGATTTCGCCTGCATCCGCGCAAAGATGAACTTGCCGCCGGGCAGGGGCGTCTCTTGCCCACCCTCCTCGATCAGAAGCGGCGTTGTCAGATCGTGACGATCGAACCGGAACCAGCGGGGGTCGCGCCAGACGAGTTCGGCCGGGAGCCACTGACCCTCGGAGGTGTCCCAGATGATCTCGGTGAAACTGTATCCCTTGCCGATTGCATCGAGGATGTTGAAGAGCTCGTCGGTGAGCTCGTCGCGCTTCAGCCATTTGCGCACGACGTCGGCATGATGTTCTGCTGCAGCACTGTCGTCGCCCGGTTCGACGGTGATGTCGATCTGGCTAACGCTGCGCTTGCGCGTGGAAAGGACGCCCAGATAATGCGCGTCCCGCTCCTCGATCGTTTCCGCCAGCTCGAGGTATCTGAGCGGATCACCAGCATCCGCCTCTCGCAGGATCGCTGCGAGCCTCGCAGGGTTGAGCCCGTCCCCCGGGTAGCCCGATATCGGGGATCGAACACCGCCGTAAGTCGGGGCGGCGATCTCCTTGCGCAGTTCGGCGCGCCGGATCGGATTTCCGCGCGCATCGAGGAGTTTGGGTTGGTTGACCACGTCGCTACCTCATGACCCTGCTGTTGTGCCAGGCAACGCCGAGGGTGAGCAGCGACCCGATCCAGAGTGTCCATGCGTAACCATACCGGACGGCGAACCACGCGACCGCAAACGCTGCGCCCAAACGGAATAGCATCCAGATGATCTGGGGCTTGCCGTCCATCAGCTTTGCCAAGATCGGGTTGGCTTCGCGCCCGCCGCGGGCAAGTGCGCCCAGGGTGGAGAGAACATCCGCCAGCGCCGCCAGCACAAAGACCACAACGGCCAGTTCCACGTTGTCCAGAATATCCATCATCGGTTTTCCTTCAGCCTCTGCCGAGTTGATTGTTGAGACGGGCCAGGGTCTGGTCCGGTGTTTCACCCTGTTGCGGGATCACGATATGTTGCACGCCATCTTCCATCACGACGATGATGTTGCCGAAACGGTCCCCCGTGATCCGGCGTACCAGCTGCGGGTCGACCGTCAGGCCGTGGGCGATCCGAACCGGCATCACAGACCTTCCAGCACCGCTTGCCGGTCATCCTGAGGACAGTCAGGAGGATCGTCGCTCAGCGCTTCAGCGCTCCGCCAGGGATCGGGCGCGACATGCACTTCATGTCCACAAGTCAGGCATTTTGCATCCACGAATGTGGTTCCATCGGGCTTCATCCCCGCATCTTCGGCGTACCATTTGCAGTTCGGTTTCTCAGCCATCAGAGACCTCCTCTCAGTCCCGCGCCCAGTGGGGTGCGCCACCAGCCGGAACTCTTCTGTTTTGCGTCCCATTCCTCGGCCGTATCCCCGACCGCGGGTTCCCGGCGTTTGTCGCCGACGGGTCGATAATCATACTCGACCCATCTCATGCGCGACGCGAAATGGGCCAGTGCCAGGGCGATGGCATAATCGCCGTGACGCTTCTTGCCTTTGGCGTCGGACTCTCGCAGGTCCGGAACGCGCGGAATGCCCCGGATGGTCTTCACCTTGCGCAGGTCGGTCAGGTGATCGGCGTCCCTGCCGATGGCGATCATGTCGTCTTCGAACGCCGTCTTCAGGGGCGGCATGTGCATTCGGTACCAGTCCTGTGAAAACTTGATCGCCCAGACCAGACCCGGCGTATCCTCGCTCTCGCGCAGGCCAAAGCGGCGCCCCATGTCTTCAGCTACCGTCCACCCCATGCCGGTCGCGTCAAACGCCGCGCCCAGCAAGCGCTCGCGTACCGCATCCATCACGTCGCCGACGATAGCCTTCTGTTCGTCGCCGGGCACCTTGCGCATCTCGATCGACAACGCTTCGCGCCGCCGGAGGTTCTTTTCGATCGCGAGCAACGAGAGGCACGAGAGGTCCGCCACGCGGGCAAAGTCAAAGCCGAGCGCGTAGTGCGGCTTCTGATCGAGGGTCTCGAGCAATGCGGAAAGCTCGATCATGAAGGGCCGCATCAGATCGGATTGTGCGTCGCGCGGCAGATGCAGGTAATTGTCGGGCAGTTCCAGTGACAGGACCGGCGCATCGGCTGTCATGCGCGCCTCGATCAGCGGTGCAGTCAGCCACGCGCCGGTACCTGCCTTGGGGATACAATGGAGTTCCTCGTCGGCGTCGTCGCCATAAACCTTGTGGATGCTGTCGATCCACTCGTCCCTGGTCGGCACATCGCGACCCTGCGCGCCGAGGATCAACGCGATCCGCTCATAGAGCCCGGCATCGACCGCATCGTTGAAGGTGACCCGGACCACGCTCGCGGTGTCACCCCGTTCACCGGATTGGACCTGTTTGACCAGCACATTGAAGGCGTTGGCATCGCCGTCATGGGTCGAGATCACAAGAACCTTTCCACCCCACATGAGGAGGGCGTTTGCGGCCTTCAGCATCTCGTCGAGCTCATCGTGGAACGCTGCCTCGTCAAAGATCACATAGCCCTGGCGACCGCGCAGAGAGCGCGGTTTGCTGGTCAGGGCGACGATCTCGAAACCCGATGCAAAGCGAATTCTGAAAGCATTGATGTGCTGGTCGGCTTCCCCGTCCTTCTGGTCGGTGAACAGGAATTCCTCCACGCCTGATGCGGCCGGGATGAACGCCTTTGCCCACATCGCGGCCGTGTCGATGAACTCGCGCGCCATGTCGAGGTTGAACCCGATATAGAGTGTATCCATTCCGCCGGCTTGACGCTGGGTGCCTGCAGTGAGAACCGCGTCCGCCGCCACCGCCCAGGTCATCCCGATCCGGCGCGATTTCTCACAGACGACGAACTGGTAGGAAGCCGTCGCCGCCAGCAGCTGCGCCTGGTAGGACAAGAGCACCGCGGGCAGACTGTCGGCCTCGGCAATTGCGTTCGGAAGGTTCTGCCGGCTCTCGGCGCGCAGCTCGTCCCATTCAGCTTCGGTGAGGGTTTCGGCGTTCATGACCGGCGCGCCTCCCGGTCCAGTATCTGGATCGTGCGCAGGGCACGGTCGAGATTGTCGGTGATACCGAAATGCGCGTACCGGCGACTGGTTGTCAGATCGAGTAGTCTTTTGTGCAGCCCGCCATAGGTTCGCCCGTCGACGCGTTCGCCGACCATATAGGCGCGGATCATCCTGGCGGCATCATCGCAGGCCCGATGCACGTGTTTGTCGCGCTTTTGCCAGAACGCCGCCTGTGCGGCCATGTCGTTGGCGATTTCGGCGGGGGAGGCCATCAACATTCCTCCCAATAACCGTCACGCAACCAACCGTGCCATTTGCAGGGCATGCCGCTGTTGTGCACCGAGGGATGCAGCGTCGGGTTGTCCAGATCGCCGTTCCACGTCCAGTTCCGGCCGGGTTGTCCACTGCCATCGAAGGCCATCCAGCTTTCGCGGCCGCAACCGCACGGACAGAAAAACGCCATGCCAGCGGGGGCGTCATCCGGTGTCATGCGCCGATACGCGAAACTGCCCGCGCGGCGATCCGCACGAAAGGCAACGCCGTCGGAATATCGGATTGCGCGGATCATCGGCTTGGCTTCGGGGGCGGCGGCGACGTCGGACTCGCGGCAACTGGCCGCACGCAGCCAACTGTGCGATGCGCCACCTCGCGAAACCCGATCAGGTAGGGTTGGTCCTTCCAGAAGGCGATGGTGCAGTGCATGCCAAGATGGACAAACCGCCGCCTGCGACCGAACGCCAGGGCGAGCATCGCAGGCCAGAATGGACCCTTGCGCCAGTTGAAATCACCGACCAGGACGAGGGAACCGATGGCAGCATTGTTCATGCCTCAACTCCCAAGATCGCGGCCTTGATGCCTTCGACCGTGTCGCGCGTGAGCCCCAGCTGCTTGCTCTTCTTCTCGATGCCCTCGGCTGCGCTCTCGCGGGCCTCCTGGGCGACGCGGTCACGTTCTTCCTTGCGCAGCTTTTCGCGAATGCCGGCGGACTGCATCAGGTCCTTGAGCATGCGCGACAACGCCGCGAGGCTCTTCGGATCGAAATGCCCGTCCTTCTCGGCGACGGTCTGCATCATCTGGAACGCCGCGGTCGCGATCATCTGCATCAGCACTTTGTGCATGTTGCTTTCTGCCTCGATGTCCATATCGGCGAGCAGGGTTTCGGCCATTGCAAAGGCGTCGCGCTGATCCTTCAGAAGCTTCGAGAACTCGCCAACCGACGTCTTGCCGATGCGGATCTCTTCGCCGCGCTCTTCCAGCCAGAAGTTCAGCTCTTCCGTCACCTCGACGATGTCTGCGAATCCCCGATCCTGGAGGGTCTGCGCAAGGCGCTGCCGTAGTTCGATCGGGATCAGGTCCAGCTTCTTGGGTCTGGGCATGTCTCAGAACCTTGGCTCCGCACGCGAGACACCCCTGTCAACGGCTTCTCCACGTGCGACGCGTAATCCACGCTTTGTCGCTTCAACGACGATGAATTCATCACCGTTCAGGATCACGTATCCCTTGCGCTCCAGCCACGCCAAATCATCCACGATTTCTCCGAAATATGCTGTAACGCCATCCCTCGTACGGTTGATCGCAGACAGCAGAAGGTCAGCGTTCGAGGTATAGTCCTTCCGATCCGCCAGCAGGCGCAGAATAATGCCGCGACGCAGGGGCTTTATGGTGTTCTCTTCGTAATCGCTCATCTGTCCTTGCCTCGCTCAAGCAGGTGGTCTTCGTGGCGACTTACGATGATCTCGAGCCGCTCCATGATTTTCATGCTGCCCTGAAAGTTGGCGCTCATTTCGGCCAGCGAGCCTGTCTGACGCACCATCTCGAGCTGCAGGGCATGCAGGTCATCCTTGTCGGGCATGGCCTTGATGGATTGCTCGAGCTGATTGATCCGGGTTTCGTGCCGGTCCATGCGGTCGCCGCCACTCTTCAGTCGCTCGGTCAGCTTGTCGTCGCGCGTACGGTACCAGGCAAAGACGAAGACGATCACCGAAAAGACAAGGGACACCGTGATCGTGGAATCGAAGTTGAAATTCACAATGCGTCCCCCGGCGGCGGGACGTCGTGCACGCGCTCGAAGGCCTGCCCTGACGCGACAAGGCACATAATGCCAGTCGATGTGGTTATCGTGAGGGTCCAGGTTCCGGTCTCGTCTGACGCAAACACCTCGACGAGACCGCCGTTTGCCGCCACACCGACGCTCTGGCGAGCTTCACCATAACGTTCCGCCAACAGCGAAACGATGGTGTCGCGTGGCGCGCAATTTCGCGCTTGCTGCGCCAAGGAAGGAAACGCAGCCGAGAGGAGAATTGCCAAACTCAGGACTTTCAGGATCATCTGTCTCACGCTCGCTCTCCCTTCAGATCGGCAATGATCTTCTGCTTTTCGGCGGAACCTGCAGAGCTTCCGAAGAAGTAGTTGGTGATCTGGGTCGTCATCGTGCCGAGCGCGCCGACCATGATCAGCAGAACTTCGCGGCCATCGGATGGCATGCCGTACTGGAATATCCAGGCGAGCACCCCAAAGAACCCGACAATGATGGCGAGGCCCAGAAACGACGGGGTCCAATCGCGCATCTTGACCTGTCGCTGACGCGCACTGTCGCGATCCGCACCGGCAACGCGTTCCAGTTCGACCCCGGCCTGTTTCATCTCGGCCGCGAACTTGGCCTCGATCTCCTTGAGCTTGATGAGGTCCGGGCCAGTGGCGCCGACGATGGCTGTTTCGATCTCGGCAATGCCGGCGTCGGGCCTGCCGAGCAGTTCGCCGGCGATCGTGCGCACGGCAACACCTGCCAACGGCCCCCCGAGCGCAGTCGCCAGCGTTGGCGCGACGGCTGCGATCACATCGATGAATTTGCGTTTGTTCTTCACGGGGAAGCCTCCTTGAATGTGACGGGGTCGGCGTAGGAGGCCAGCACCCATCCCTCGCGCCCGCCGTAGAGCACACAGACCCATTGCCGCCCGGCAAAGACACCACGCCGCAGTACCGGCAGGATGGTGTCGTGCGGGATCGTGGCGATCACATTGGGGTTGAAGCTCGGCCAGCGGCGCAGATTCAGCGTGTCGCCTGGGGTGTGGGTCTGCACATATTCCAAACCGGCGGAATACAGAACGGTATCGACCGCGGCGTCGACGTCCCGGGGTTCGTCACGTCCAAAGATTATCGAGCGCAGCTGCTCGAGGGGAAACAACGGGCCGGGATCGACCTTGCGCCCTGGCGACACGTACCAATGTGTGGTGATATCACGAAGGCTTGCGATGTCGTTGAACAGTGCCTGACAAAGGTCGATCACCGATGCGATCTGCGCCTCGGTATAGGGCATCCAGAGCCCGTGCCCGTGTTCGGGCGTGCTGATTTCCTGAATGCCATGGTCGGCGATACCGAATGTCTGACCGAACCAGGCCTGGGCCTTGTCGTCAGAACGGCGGGTCATTTTGCCCGGGTTGACCATCTCGATTCCGATCGAGAACCTGTTGCAATTCCTGCGACCATGATAAGTCGACGTCCCGGCGTGATTGGCGCGCCGATCCGTTCGCACCTGCTGCGTGATCGTGCCGTCCCGCTCGATCACGAAATGGACCGATACCTTGCGGTCGTTGCTCTTCAGATATCGCGCAGCGCTGCCACGTCCCAGGCGCGACGCCGTATCATGCAGAATGATGATGTCCGGCTCGATCTCGCCGCCCGTCCAGCGGGCAGGATCAAAGGTAACCCCTTGCAGAATGCCGTCGATGATCCGCCCCATGCCTGCCTCGCGTTGCCTGAAAATTCGCGATCAGGATCGCGCAGGCGGAGGGGCGAAAAACACCCGCAACAGTTTGCGGGGCGGCGGACTTCAGAAGAGAGGGAGTTCGGGCTGATCGGGGTCCGGCTTGCGTCGATCCGGCGCTTCCTGCTCGGCGATCCATTTGCGAACCGCGACGTCGGACGCCCGCATTCTGCGCGCAATATCCGCAACCGACAAGCCCCTTGCCTTGAGAGAGGCGGCAATCCACTTGTTCGCCAGCGGCACCCGGCGCTGCAGCCGATCCGAGATCTTCGCAAGTTCGACGGCCTTCGCCCAGCCGACCAGCGCCGCCACACGGCTTCGGGATTTGGGTGAGGTGGCGAGATAGATTTCCGCGCCGCCAAACTCGAGGAGGAACGTTACGGCCATGTCCTGGCCGAGCGCTTCGACATATGGCGCGACCTGGGCCGTGGGTTTCACGTATGGGGTGACATCAGCCATCTTGCGGCCCCCCCATGTGAAGGGGCCGCAGATCGTCAGCCGCGCGGCACGTAGTTTGCCAGTTCTTCCGCCGCCGGCTCCAGCCGGTCAAGGACAAGCCGCAGGGAACTGGCAAGGCTCTGGCTATGCACGGTCGACTCCGCAGAAGAAGAGACCAACAGCATGAGGCAGAGCAATGCGCTGGTCGCCTCGCTGACCGCGTCGCGAGGATCGATTGGGTCAGTGCACATCGAACATGTCCTCCTGCATACCGTCCGGCAGTTGGGAAATGATGCGCATGGTGCGCAGTTCTCGCGCCGCCTGTTCCAATTTCCACTTGGGATAATTGGATCCGCGCCACATTTGTTCGAGGCTCAGGCCCTGACGCATGCCAATTTCGATATAGGCGTAGATCGGTTTCGTGCGCAGCGTGTCGGTCCGCAGCTTGCCAACCATTGTGCGGGCGTCTTCGATGGCAGCTTGTTCCATGGCAACCACCGCGCGGATGATCTGCACGGAGACAGCGTCTGCCACCGGTGTTTTCAGAACACCGGAAAGCGCCAGTGCTCCAGCATGGGTGAACCCGATCAGAACGCCCCTTGGAAGGCGTTTTAATGCCGCAAAATGAGTGATTAAAACGTCGGTTTCGTCTTTCCGAAGCTCGAACCAAAAGTCGGTTGGGAAGCGACGTGGGTTGCGACGCAACTGCTCGACCACGCGCTTCGGCGTGGCCTGATAGAATTCCGCCATGTGATGCGACGTCCAGAACTGGGGCCGTCCCGGTAATAGGATGGCCTTGTCCTGTATGTCGATGATAGTCGGTATTTGGGTGTCTTGAACAGACATCTTGGATCGCTCCTCTGGTTACGCCGGGATGAACCCCGGGTGTTGAAATGACCGCCAGAGGACAGCCCCCGCATGCCTTTAGGCCGAAGCCCTGGACATAAACATGCGGCACCCGGAGAAAGATCGTCTCGTTGGAGACGCCGTTTCGGGGCGTAACCGCCTCTGGTGTCATCGCTCGGGCGGATTTCAAGCCGCTACCGAACGCCACCAATCTGCGGCGGTTCGCCGGATTTGTCAAATTGTCAGCACAAGCCTTTTCGGCTACACTGTTGACAAAGGAGTAATTGGTATGAAGTTCATTTTGATTGTCGGAACATTCGCGCTCACAGCCACAACCACACATGCCGAGATTACGCAGCAGAACCTGCTGAACACGGGATGCGGCGCCCTCAGGGTCTTTCTGGGTGAGCCGAGCCTGCTCACAGGCATGGCGCAGACATTTTACACCGGATACATGGCAGGCGTCACCGCCATCGGTCTCTCCGAAACGGCCATCATGATTGAGTATTCCAAGGCGTGTAATACTAAACCCGATCTCACGGTCGCAAGAGCTATGAGTCTTGCCGTGGCCAACGCCGCAAACATCGGCCAGTAAATCCATCTCAACCATTACATATGGCGCGACCTGGGCCGTGGGTTTCACGTATGGGGTGACATCAGCCATCGTCATCTCCAAACGCGTCTGTCTGGTTGCCCCAGACGTCGTGACCATGCCAGGGCTCTCGTGCGAACAACTCGCAGAAATACTGGCGTGGCAGCAAACGATCGATCATCTCGCGCATCTGCACAGGCTTGCGTGAGTGCTCCCGGCGAATAGCTTCGATCTTGTCAGGAGCATCGATTACGTTGCGCTCGGAGCGTGAACCGGGTTTTGGCGAGCCGATCTTTCCGATGAGGTAGGGCTCGCAAGCTGAACGCTGGACGTAGCCCGTTCCGAACGCGAGCTTCCAGTCTTTCGTGCGTTTGATCCAGGAACCGCCTGTTACATAATCAAACCCCCAGTGCTGCATCAGACGCATCGCCTGGTCCATGTGTGGCCATGTCGACCAGAGAAACAGATAGCAAGATGGCCCCGCAAGTTGTGATACAGGAAGCGATGCGAGCTCTTGTGGACCCATCGTCGGGTAATGCGCTTCAGGGCTCTTCTCATATCCTTTTGATGAACGCATGACATAAGCCCAAGGCGGATCGGCGAGGATCGCGCCGTATCGCAGAGGCGTCAGTGTTTGAAATGGCCAGTCACTCATCGCGCTCACGCTTGACCCCACGCCGGCCAGCGCGTTTGCGTGGACGGTTCTGCGGCGCGACGGTTGTCACGACGCCGTCTCTCAGCTTGTAGGCAAACCCGCCCGAGACGACACCACAGGCGTCTGGATGGTCGAGGCACAGGTCGACGGTGCGCCCGATCTCGGAGCGCACCGTTTCGATGTCCATTCCGCATACCCGTTCCAGGTATCGTAGCACGGCACGATCGGTGACCTTGACGATGGGCTTTTTCACGAGCCGGGTTCCTCGTATTTGCGGCGCAGCGCGCCAATTTCCCTGCCATGCTGCAGGAGCCGCCGATCTGTGAGACGTTCGGCAAAGTCTGAGTGTGACCATCGCGTCGCGCTGTGCCGCCATAGGCAGACGACCAGGACAAGCGCAATCAGGGCGGCAACGAGGGCGACGGTGGCGATAATGGCGTCCATGGTCAGTTCCCCTGAAGTTCGATGCCGGCACGGGCGCACCAATCCTTGAGAGCACGGATGACGGCCGTGATCTGGGCGGCATCTCTCAGCATGTCGATATCTGCCGGCACGCTGCCCCAACTGGACTCGAAACGCGCACGCACAAAGGCGTTCAATCCACCACGGCCGGGGCGGTCCAGTTCGCCCGCATCGCCCAGTTTGCGCCAGAGCACGTGAACGAGGCGCAGATCGGCACGCGGAGCTTTGCGATGCCTTGAACGCCCCTTTGCATCGGGCTTGAAACCGTCCGCCTTCAGACGATCAAGTACGGCCTTCAGTTCATCTTCGCTCATGTCCGACATACTGCCTTTGCCCGTTACCGTGAGCTGCAAGGCGCGGCGATCGTCCTGGTCCAGCGACAAGGCGCGACAACCGACGTGGATGAGTTGCTGCAATTGGCGTGACATAATCATCCTCCAGGATGTTTCGTTTGCAGGTCAGTGCATATGCGAGCGGTTCTGTGCCTGTGTCGCAGCAGAAGCGAACCGGTCCATGGCCTCATCAACCCGGTCGCTTTCTTCCTCCATTGCGGCGCGTATCATCTCGTTGGACAGGCCATGCTCTTGGGCGACCTTCGTGAGCGCTGCCGTGCTGTGCATCAGAACGTTGTGAACACAGGTCAGCCTGTCGATATGGCCATCGACAATGAGCCGTAATGCGCGCAGAAACTGCTGTTCGTTCATTGGTCGATGTCCTCTTCATGACGAGGCAGGTGACGCGCGATGCGGACGATGATCTCCTGATCTTCCGGGGATAGAGCGGCTACACACCGGATCAATTCCCAAAGCGCCTGTTCCACGCGAACCAGCCGTTGCTCGTATGTCGGAGCCGGTTGCCTCATGGCGGTCATTCCTCGCTCATCAGGCGTTGCATCTTCTCGCGCAGCGCCGCTTGACGCCGGTCGCATTCGCTCACGCTCCGGCCGGTATCACGGGCGAACTCGAGCAGCTTCGGGCCGTCGAGCTTGAGCAGTTTCTCGTCTTCTTCAGCGGACCAGACACCGACGCCCCGTCCGCGCGCAAGCACCGCACCGACGCCGCCGGAGACCGGGCTGTCCTCGGTCTCGCGCCCGGCGGGCTTGGTGGGGGGCTTGGCCATTTCCGGTTTCTTTCGGGCACCGCTCGCGACACAACCCGCCCATTTCGCGCGCAATGACCCGAAGGGCAGGCCGACATCCATCGCAACTGCCTTGCAATTTTCGCCCGCTTCCAAACGGTCCAGAGCCGTATTCCAGTCCGCCTCGGAAGGTTCCTGCGGCGGCTCTGATGCAACAACGGGTGCAGGCGGGGCCGCGGGCAGGCTGACGGTGACGCGCGGCGGTTTTTCCGGTACGGGCGCCGGGGAGAGCTCTGCGCGCGGGGAGGATGATGAGGGTTCATCGCCGCGCCCGACTGCGATGGCGAACAGCTCCGCATAGGCGCGATCCTCGAATGTTCCCAAGACCATGGGCACGGATTTCACAACCTCGTGCCGGCCATTGTCGTTGATGCGGATTTCGATTGTCATGCGTTTTCCTCCAGCTTGCGTTCGTCGGCACGATCAACTTCTTCGTCCATTGTCTCTTTGATGCTGTTGATGCCGCGATCGATGTCCTCGAAAAGCCTATCGATCGAAGAGGAAACGGGACCTTCCTCGAACATCCCGGCCGAGTCAGTCAGCAGGTCGAACGCCCTGCGCTGCAATGCCTTGAGTTTGCGATTGACCCGTGCACGAGCCTCACGCTCCGATCTCGGATAAGCGGGCAGCTTGTATCTCGCCATGCCTATGCCCTCGCCATATCGATGGTGACGGGCTGCCAGGCTCCATCCGGCGTGTCGCGGCGATAGAACCGCATGTAGGTGCGGCTTCCAACGATCCGCATGGCGTCGCGGATCGCGTCCATGGCCCGGCGCCATCGCTCGTCTTCAATGTCGAGGCGCAGCAACATGAAAATCTCGGATCGGTTGATCTGGCCTTCCTTGTCGGTGTTGAAGGCACGCGTCACGATGGCGCGCAGCTCGGGGCGCGCATCTTCTGACCATTCGTTGAGGCACTCATCGACCAGACCTTTGGCGATCTGAAGCTGCGGGCCGAAATCGACATAGTCGGCGACCTGGACCTGGACTTTCATCAGCCCGTCATGGGTCATCAGCGTCTTGTTGCCCTTGGCGCCACCGAGACGGGTTTCGTATTCCTGGGAGAGGATCGCCTCGAAGGCGCCAACATCTTCAAATGCATGCCCCTTGAAACGGCTGACCTGCTCGGACAGCGCAACCGCATAGCCCAGGATTTTTCGCACGGTTTCGTCCTGCAGCTGATCTTCCGGTTTGACCAGTTCGATCGGTACGAGTGCACCCTTGGCGTCGGCCATGTACGTCTTGCCGTTGGCAATGATACGGCCGTTCGGGATCGGAGCAGGAACAAAGGGGCTTTCCGGGTTCGGATCAGGCATCGACTTTCTCCTGGTTGATTGCCGTGATGAATGGGCAGGACTCAAATTGGCAATCCTGCGTCCATATCGGGTTGTCCTCGTGGGTGCAGACAAGAATTCTGTCATCCATCGTGCCGTGCGGGCAGCGGCGCTGCATGCGCCCCCACTCGTTGCGTACGGTCCGCGCGGCCATGTGCATTTCGGCTTCGCTCAACTTGCTACGTGCCATGAGCAGTTCTCCTCGTTCTGAATATCGGGGCTTCCCCCGGTTCCTGAGTTTGTTCGGGGGCAGGAAGCAAACCGGACAACGCAACGACCGCGGCCATGGCGGCGATCTCATCCATCGAGCAGAGCGTTGTGCCACGCGGTCCCAGTCGATCAACCTTCGCGACCCCGCTTGCGGCCAGGCGCATCATTTCTTCGGTGCTCCAGCTTTCAGCGTCCATCTGCACCTCCATCGTCCAGAACCGCCTCCACGAGATCGTCAAGGACCACCCGGTCGAGGATCAGCGCTGCAATTTCGGACACTTCGCACCCCCGGGCGTCGGCGAACGATGTCAGGTTGTCGTGCACATGCGGTTCGACAGAGACCCTGCAGCGTTTCCTGCTGCACTTTCGGCTGTATTCCGGGATCGCCTCGCCGTTCTTGCGCAACCTGGCCAGCGATCCGGCGACCTGTCGTCGTTCAAGACCAAGGCGGTTTGCGATTTCCTTTGGTGGCAATCGTTTCTGCGCGAGCCTGAGAATGGCGTTGTGATCGATCATGCGACATCCTCCTCGACAGTCCGCCGGTTGCGCGGACAAACACGGCAGGCGCGGAACATGCGAACAGTCATCGGGCTCACCGATTTCAGGGTTCCGGACCGATCGCGCCAATCGAGGCACGCGGCGGTGTCGATATCTCCCAGCGCCGGACAGGTGACGTGACCGGCCATGAAGATCGAGCGCACGCGGTCCTCGAGGCGATCGAGGTTTCCGGGATAGGCGTTGCGCAGAAGCTGACTGACAACGCCACTGGTATAGCCAATGCGCCCTGCGACGCGGCTCTGCGATGATCCGGGCGCGTCGCACGCCTCGACCAGAGCACGGATCCAGTCCGGGACGTCCTGTCCCCAGCATTCGCGGGCGATGTGCATGCGATCACTCACAACCGTTCCCCTTTCGCAAACACGATCCGATCCTCATTCCCGTCGATGACAACAGGCAGGCGCTTTTCCTTTGGCGGAAGAGGGCCAGTGTCGCGGATGAGGCGATAGCGGGCAGGGCGGACCTTGCCGGCCCTGCGCAGTACACGAAGATACCCGGCACGCACGAGCAGCGAGCAGTACGTCTGGATCTTCCTCGGATCGACAGCCGTTTCAGCGCCGATCAATGCCGCCTCGATGTCGGATGGGGAGAATTCGCGCATGATCCGGATCGAACGCCAGATCGCACCTTCCGGGCTCGTACGCCGCTCGGCCGTGATCGCCGCTATGTCCTCGGCCTCGTGAATCGTGTAGATGGTTTCTCTGCCGTCCCGGCCACAGGCCTGCAGAACGCCCTCGGCGTAAAGCGCGCCAAGGTAAACATTGATGCAGTTGTTGCTCCCACTGCAGGCCTGGCGCACATCCTCTCGCTTGACCTGCAGATGTGTTCTCAGGAAGGCCAGAACCTCTTTCTGGAGGTCGTTGGCTGGAGGGGTGACGGGTTCTCGCATCATGCCAACCCCTCGCGCGGACCCGGGGCGTTGCCACGCAGGAACGGCGCGTCCCCCCAGGCATCCAGCGTCATCCGCTTGGCGCCCTGTAGCTGGCTCTGTTCACAGACATACGCGAGGTCTGTGCTGATGCGCCTGATATTGCCTTTGTTGACGTCGACGATGCGTTCGAGAAGGGCGTCATCGACGTTGATATCGCGCGCATAGACTTCCGAGAGAAGCTGGGCGTCACGCAGATCGGCGGGCTCGGCACCCACCCAGGCGAGCATGCGGCCGTCGACAAGGTCCCACTGCCGAAGCTTCTGAGGCAAAAGTTCCATCCCGATCAGGATGACCGGCATCGAAGACCCGTCATGAAAATCGCGTATGATCTCGATCATGCCGCGCGCGATTGCATAGTCGGATTCATCGATGATCAATGTCCGTCCGGAAATGGCCAAGCCTTCGTTGACCTGCATCATCATGTCGGCCATCGTCGATCTCGGGACGATCGACAGTTCACGCAGAACCGAAGTCAGAAGCGTTTTCTTTGTCCAGAGCTTCTGGACGGAAACATGGATCGCATCCATGGCTGCGGCCGCATGGCAGGCAGCGTAGGTCTTGCCAAAGCCCGGCGGACCGTAGAATGCCGCCATGCCAGGCAAGCCAAAGCTGCGCCGTTCGACCCGCTTGATCAGCGCTACCAGCGCGGCGACGTTGCGCAGCGGCTTGATATTGTTGCCCAGGCTCATGTGTTGTGTCATAATCGCTCCTGTTACTGCTCGTGCCGTCGCCATAGGGGTCCTAGTCCTGGCGGCGGTACTTTCGTTTATGGGGTCAGCCGACCCCGTCCTGTCCAAAGCTCTCCTGCATATGCAGCAGGCCCTGGTATTCCGACGTTTCCCGATAACCGCGGACCCATATGGCTTCGTCCTTGCCTACGGGCTGTCCGGCTTCGGATTTCGCGAGGATTGCCTGTGCCCTGCGGAACCGATCAGCTGGTGTCTCCTCGATCTCGTTCGAATGGCCGCTTCTGGGCAGACTGACGATCATCGCCTCACGTGCCGCTTCCAGCTCCGCGTCATCCGGTGTTTCGTATCTGCGCCGGGATTGAGGCAGGCTGGCAGCCTTGCGTCCAAAACTCGGGGAAACCACCCTGGCTTCGATCCGGTCACTGGCATCCGGTGCCAGATGATCCAGATCGCGCGCAATCTTCTCGACTGACACACTGCGATGTGCGTCAACGAGCTGCTTTTGAGCCTTGCGAATACGGCTTTTGCGGCGCGCGTCTTCCTTCGCTGCAGTGATGTCGAAGAACCCACGCTTCTGCCGGCATTCCGCAAAACCGAGGTAAGCCCCGTCGTTGGCATAGATATGAACGCCGCCATGCAGGTCCTCGGGATCGAACCTTGCGATAACCTTCTCGCCTGCCTTCTGGCTCATCCAGTCGGAATAATAGTGGTTGCCGTACAGGCGCATCTGGCCATTGTCGCGATGCAGATGGCCAGCATGCTGCCCCATCATCCAGAGCCGACGCTGTTCATCGGTGGCCTTGCGGATCGGCACAGTCGCGTAGCTTTCCGCAAAGGTCGCGTCGAAAGAACGTCCATTGGCGGTATGAGAAAGCCGACCGTCCCGGGCGTTGTGTTCGATGATGCCTTCGTCGAGTACCTTCAGAAACGTTTCAACCGGTATCGCGCGGCTGCCATAGTTCTCGGGTTTGGCGTCGGGACGATTTCCGACATAGGCGCCCGCAAATCGAGGGTCCTTTGCGATATCGCTGGCAAGATCACGGAATGCCCGCTCAATGGGTTTGGCCTGACCATGAGCGGGCGTCGCCCAGTGAACCTGAACACCCAGCAACGGAAGAACACCCAGTGGATCGTCATCGCGAACCTTGAAGCGGAATCGTGTCGGTGTGCCGGCGGTCATCCACTTGTTGGCAAACTCCCGGCCGTTGTCGAAAAGACAGTGGCGCGGAATGCCAAAATTCTCTACCAGCTCACCCAGCGCCGCCATCACCATGACCTTGTTGGGATCGTGATCGACACGCCAGCTGAGTATCTTGCCGGAATAGAGATCCTGAAAAGCAACGATCTGAGGGCGGTTGATGGTGCCATCGGGCCAGCTGACAAAGATATCGATCTTGTGGCAGTCAGCATTGACACCTTCCATGGCCACCATGCTCGAACGATCGCGGATTTGCGCGGGAAAGCAGCGCTGCAGGCCTTTTTCGCCTTCGCGGGCAAAGACGCGCGTTACCCTGGGAACCTCGGCCTCCAGCCGGCGAAACGCCGTCCGCTCCTTGAGGGTATCCCAGCCTTCTGCTGCCGCAAGCTTGCAGGCTGTGCGATAGCACTGGCGGAAGGTCGGTTGCTCAAGGCGCAGGTAAAGACTCTTGAGATGCTCCATGAAGGCACGGGTGCATTTCTTCGTCGTCATCTTGCGGTCCGCGAGCCGATTACGCGGCGCGAGGTAGGCAAGCCAGTCCTCTTCGGCCACACCCTCGACCAGCTGCGCCCAATTGTAGACTGAGCGCCCGCTGACGCCACATTGACGCCCGGCTTCGCTCATCGCGTCCAGATGAGTGCAGCCTGAGCGATAGAGCTGCTCGGCCAACTGCAAAGCGATCAGGCGCGTACGAGCCTTTTGCTTGGCCGCTTCGGGCAGGGCATCGAACTCTGACCATGCCGTGCCCCGGTCGCGGGTCTCTGCCGGTTCCTCGTCCGCATCTGCAAGCAGTTTGCGCCGCGCTGCCATCGGAAGTGCCGACCAATAGTATTCCCATCCGCCGCCGCGACCTGGCCGCTTGCGTGCGCAACCCGGAGTGTTGCGCCAGTGCAGCCGCTCTGCCAGCATGTTGATGCCCCGCTTGCTGCCAGGCATATCGGGAAGGCGCGCAGCAGCCAGTTCGTCGGGCGTCCACCAGAGCTTATCGGGTTCGAGCCGCGTCATGACTCAGCTCCGCCATCGCTTCCAGGTTTTCCGAGAAGCTCAGCCACTTCTTTGCGAAAATCTCGAACAAAGCGCTTTTTCGCCTCTCTTGGCGCACGCGACCATAGATCACGCAAGCGCTTTAAAGCCTCATCAGCCGGGTCCCTTACGACCGGCGCAGGCTCGGCCTTCCTGTTCATCACCTCCTTGGCGGATTTGGCCGTTCCCTCGGCAAGACCGTCGACGATGTTGTAACGATCAACCGGGTTACCGCACTTGGCGATGATCTGCAGGTCGGCCAGGGTCACCTTGCGCGGCGCGTTGCGAAGACGACCGATTTCGTCGGGGCCGAGGGCGGTACCGGCTGCCAGCAGGCGATACACCATGCGTTCAGACACGCCCATCTTCTCGGCGGCAGTTGCTGCAAACGATACGACTGACAAGTTGTCAGTCGTATTCCATCGCTTGTTTACGAGGTCCGCGCCGGTTGCGGCCTTTGCCTGCGGAAACGCTTTTTCATAAACCCTCTTGCGCTGTGCGAGAAACACCGAGAGTTCCAGCGTATCCAGTTCTGCATGGGCGAGGTTGTCATCGATCTCGAACAGTTGCGCCATCTCGTCGGTGCAGTCCCAAATCTTGGCGGGAATGGTGTCGCGGCCGAGCTGGCGGAACACTTCGACCCGATGACCGCCTGCCATCAGGCGCAGACGGCCGGTTTTCTTGATCTTGCGGACATGGATTTCCGCTTGCAGGCCCAGCGTCTCGATGGACTCTTTCAGGCTCGCGACGGCGGTATCCGTGACCGGCCGCAGCCGGTTGGTGCAGTCGATGTCATCCAGGGGAATGTCTTTTTGTTCAATAAGTCTGGGTGGGCGCATGGGGATGCTCCGGTGATTTGATAAGGGTGTAGTAAAAGCGCCGCTGGCCATCCTTGTGCTCCTGGCGGCAGATGATTTCGGCACCATTGGCGCGCAATTCGGCGATGACCGAGTTGACGGCACAAATGCCTGCCTGCCGGGAAAGATCGTAGGTGCTGATCTCTCCGTCAGCCCGCTGCAACACGCGCAGGGCGCGCTGCAGACGGGGGCTGGTTGACAGGCGACCGTGGTGCATCAGGTCTGGCTGTCCGTCGTGGCGCGCAGCATATCGGCGCAGCGTTCCAGAAGACCCTCAGCCATCAGGGTCCGCGCAACGTGACAGACCACTTGCGCGGCGGTATCCGATGCGTCGTACATCCTGTCCAGGGCATCCAACTCCGTATCCGTCGGCAAGCCACCGTCGCCATTGACGAGATCGCCATAACGATTGGCTGCATTCAGCAGGACTTGATATGTGGTGATCGCATCGACCAGCGTCTCGACCCGTTCTGCCGAAGTCAGGTGTGGTCGCTGGGAAATGGGCGACAAAGCGTTCATTTCAATATTTCTCCTATGAACAAAAGAACGATGGGAATGATGAAAAGACTGGCGCAGGCGATGATCTCGCCAGCCCAGAACAGCACCATCCGAACACGCCGGCGGGCGCGGGGCTGACCTTCTGCGGGCCAGTCCCCGAGCCTCCGCGCCGCGAGTGGTGCCTCGGTATAAAAATGCGCGGACGGCACATCCCCACGACCGTCCGCGCAGGTGCCCGAAGGGGCGCTGTCAACAACGCTCTCAGCTTCGGGTTGCAGTTGTCTCGAATTGCTCATGCCGCATCACCCCGCGAGGTGACGTCGACGGGTATCGGGCGAGGTATGTCACGCGGCCACTCGAGATCCTCAGGCCAGTTTTCCACGGCCCAGGCCATACACTTCTCGTATGTGGTCAGTGTGCAGGTCTTCGTCTTTCCCGTTCGTAAGTTATCGATGAACTTGCCATTGCCGCGCATCAGGAACGAGACCCGCCAATGCGATAGGTTCCTGTGTGCCGCATACATATCCGCCAAGCGAATAATCTGATCTGTGCTTGCCTGTCTCATGATGCCAATAAGACATATCAATCTTGACTATGCAAGATTTATCTGCCTTACGTGTCGAATAAGATTTTTATATCTCGATTTTGATTTATGGATTGTTCATGGTTGCCGCCGATCGCAGCAAGGAGCTGAGTCGTCGCCTGACGGACTTGGTCGATAAAGCGTTGAAAGAAAAAGGTCTTTCAGCGCGCGCTGTATCCATTGAAGTCGTTGGGCACGATGGATTGATTCGCGATATTCGGGCTGGACGGATCCCAAGCTATGACCGGGTTAGGGAGCTTTTGGAGTATCTGGATATCGATTTGTACTTACGTTCAGAACCGTTGAACGGTCGAGAGGAGACATTGGGGTTCGCCGAGTCGGCAGCCGTGCCGATTGGAAAGTCGATAGAAGGTGACCACGACGCACTCCGCCATGGTTTCCTACCCATCCCATTCAACCGTTTTGACCCCACGTATCGTGGTGTTGCACCCATTGCATACGCGAAGTCCTGGTTGGCTGATCGGAGGTTGTCGCCGGAGGATCTCACGATAGTCGGGATGCCAAACAGCGATATGGCACCATTCATTTCTCAGGATGAGTTATTGCTAGTCGATGGGGCCCGTAGCCTAGACGATGACATTGCGTTGTCTGCCTTCCTGCTTGACGGAAAACTTGGTGTAGGGTGGGCCACCGAGCCGAAGCCCGGTGCGTTGGCGATCATGTTCGAGGGACGTTTCAGCACACCTGTCGCCCTGCATCAAAAAAGGCAAATCCGGTATCGTCACCTCGGCAACGTTGTCGCCCGGTTTGGTAACATGGCGGCTCTCTGGTTGAGCAATGTCGAGAAGATGGACGTGCGCAAGCGGATCGAAGCACTAATGTCGCGTTGCTAACTTTCCATCTTGGTGTGTCAGTTCGGCAAGCCAGTCCTGAGGAAGATGTCGACGCAAACATTGTTGGTGACTGCTAGGTCGGGGTCTTGAAGATACAACTTCTCGCATGCGGCTGTCGCCCGTTCCAATACCTGCGCCTCGATCTTTGACTGCCGCACCTTGGCCTCGTGTTCCGAGATTCTCGCGGACAGCTCGTCGACCATGGCTTCCGCCCGCGCTCGTCCCTCCGCTGGTTGTGACTGCTCGGGCCGACGATCTGCGATGTAAGCGTTTCGCGTGTTGTCAAATCGATACGGCTCATCAAATGCGAACGCCAAGCACTGGACGGCGCGGTCTCTCACGTCCGGGGATGAGGCGGGAGGGAGAACCAGCATGGTTTGCGCAAGAAACAACGCGGTGGTGCGGTCGTTGTCGGCAATGGCTTTGTGGCAATCGGCGATATCATCAGCGCCTAGCGTTCCCGCTGTCAGACACGATGCTATCACCAAGCCAAACCCTGCTCTAATCATGGCTACCTCCTAGGTGTTAGTAGTTGTTGGTTTCGCCGACGCACTTGTTGACCTTAGTCATTTGATCGCCGTTGAAAGTGCTCTCTATATTCACTGTACAACTGAAAAGTTGTCCTTGTTTGCGAACAAGAAGTATAAACGATGGAGCAGGCTGCAGGACGGTGCTCGAAGCTATAATCTCTCCGGTCCTGACGATCGCATCTGCAGCTTCACGCGTGACGGTTTCTGAAGCTGCTGTTGAACCGAAGGCAAATGCCATCACCAAACCAAAACCCGCTCTCTTCATCGAAACCTCCATAACTCCACAAAGCCCGCATCCTAACATTTTTCCCGCTTCTTTGGCATGGCGGAATTCCCGACCGTTTCCGGCCAAAACACCGAAAATCACTTCCCAGTTCGCCAGCCGGTTTCCGACCTGTCAAAATCGCCAACCCACTGACTTTGCGTCACGAATCCCGTTCTGGGAACTCCGCGACAAACTGGGAAGGCCAGTTCCCAGTTCCAGCCTCGATTCGACGCCGATATTTCGCCTGTTTTTCGTGTTTTGGCCGGAAATATTGTTTATTAAAGCGAACTTACCGCCCGGCGACGGGTTTGAAGAAATCTATGTCAACAAATCCGCCAATGCTGGATAAACGCCCGTTTTAACGATCTTTGAAAGTCACGCGCTCAGACGCTTCAAGTGGCCGGTTGGCCAGCTCATCGCCCTTATTTTCATGCCCGATGTCCGGATACTTCCGGGATACACCGTCCTCTTCCGGTTACTGAAAGAATAAGTGTCAAACTACAGCTGTAGCGCGACACTTATTCTTTCATAGTTTGACAGCGAAAATTTCAACAAACGGTTTTTTGCGCCGGGTGTGAGTCGTCATGGCGAGTTTGGAGTTTCGCGGGCGACTCGACAAGGGGCTTTCAAAGGGGGTTTGAAGGCGCATCAAAGCGTCTTGTCGGGGCA
>JAUIIJ010000002.1 GCA_030431825.1 Alphaproteobacteria bacterium | reverse complement strand
GAGATAAGCGGCAAGTTGCTTGCGCCCCCAGTCGGCCCCTGTCGGGTTGCAGATCGGTGAAAAGGCCGAGACCGAGCGGAAACGGCCGGGCAGGTTCATCGCCAGCGTCAGCGCGCCATGCCCGCCCATAGAATGTCCTGTGATCGATTGCCGGGCGGCGTCGATGGCGAAATTTGAGGTCAGCAACGCGGGCAATTCATCGGCCACGTAGTCCCACATCCGGAAATGAGGAGCCCATGGCGTCTGGGTGGCGTTGACATAGAAACCCGCACCCTGCCCAAGATCGTAATCCTCGTGATCGGCGACCCCTTCGCCTCGTGGCGAGGTGTCGGGGAACACCAGCGCAATGCCATGTTCTGCGGCCCAGCCCTGGGCTCCGGCCTTGGTCATGGCGTTTTCGTGGGTGCATGTCAGTCCCGAGAGGTACCACAGAAGCGGCACCGGCCCGTCCTGCGCCTCTTGCGGCAGGAACAGGCCAAAGGTCATGTCGCAATCGCATGAGGTCGATTTGTGGCTGTATACCCCTTGCGTGCCGCCAAAGCAGACGTTTTCCGATACGGTTTGCATGGTCACTCCGTTGATGAATGTTGCCTATCAGCTAACGGTCGCACCGCGTGGCGTCCAGTGCCCGGGCTTGTCCGCGATCCAATTCGTTGGTCCATGTCCGATTAACCGCCCGATACCCACGACATTATGACAGGCAGCGTCAGAATGCTGATCGCGGTGGAAAACAGGATCGCTGCCGATACCCGATGCGGTGCGATGCCATAATGCTGGGCGAGCATATAGACATTGCCTGCCACCGGCATGGCGGCGGCCGAGACCACGATGGTCGCGGAATAGGCATCAAGCGGAAACAGGGCCAACACGGCGATGGCGACGAAAAGCGGATGCAAAACCAGCTTGCAGAAGGTCAGCCAGAGCGCGACCTCGACACGTTCCGCCGATTTGCTGGCCAGTGATGCACCGATGGCAAACAGGGCGCCGGGGGTCGCGGCGCCGCCGAGGATCGACAGGAAGTCGTTCATCGGCTGGGGGATCGGCAGGGCGAGTCCCGACCATGTCAGGCCGAGCACGATCGATACGATCATCGGGTTGCGCACCAGACCAATCGCAATGGTCCGCAGGATCGACAGCGACAGCTGGCCATCGCGTCCACCGTGGATCAGGATCACGATCAGGCTGGAAAACACGATCAGGTCGGTTGCCAGGATCAGCATCATGGGGCCGATCGACGCTTCTCCGAACAGCATCACGAACATCGGCAGCCCGAGAAAACCGACATTGCCGATGACCGCGCACTGCGCCTCGATGGCCGCGGTGGGCACGTCGAGTTTGCGGGCCAGCCCGACCGCCGTGGCAATGCAATAGACGACCGTGGTGCCGCACAGGTAGCCGAGCACCAGACGACCGTTGAATATCTCGGCCAGTTGCAGGTTGGCGGCAAAGCGGAAGATCATTGCCGACAGGGCGAAATAGAACACGAACTTGGTCAGGTAGGCCGTGGCCTCTTCGCTGAAGAACCGTATGCGGCCCGCCCAGTAACCCAGGCCGATAATCGCGAAAAAGGGCAGGGTTCTCAGAAAAATCTCGACCATTCCACAGGCGTAGCTTCAAGTTCCGAGAGCCGCAAGTGTCGCTAGCCCGAGCCGATCAGAATCCCCGCCCCCAATACCAGCGCCCCACCCAGAACGACCTGGAAAGCGGCGCGAAAGAACGGCGTTTGCATATACTTGTTCTGGATCCAGGCGATGGCCCAGAGTTCGACAAAGACGATGACAAAGGCGAGGATCGTCGCGGTCCAGAAATCGGCGATGAGATAGGGCAGCGCATGACCCAGTCCGCCAATGGTGGTCATGACGCCCGATGCCAGCCCGCGTTTTATCGGCGATCCGCGTCCCGAGATCTCGCCGTCATCCGATGCGGCCTCGGTAAAGCCCATGGAGATGCCAGCGCCCACGGATGCGGCGACGCCGACGAGAAATGTCGTCCATGTGTCCTGTGTCGCGAAGGCGGTTGCAAAGATCGGCGCGAGGGTCGAGACGGAACCGTCCATCAGGCCGGCAAGCCCCGGTTGTACCCAGGTCAGGACGAATTGCCGATGCGCGATGGCGTCCTCGTGCTGGCGGGTGCCGGTGTCGAGGTTATCGGTCTCAAGCTCTGTCGCCGTGACCCGGTGACCCGCCTCTGCCGCTGCCAGATTGCCCAGCAATTCGCGGGTGTCGGCATCGCCAGTGCGCGCAGCCGCGGCGAGATAGAATCGCTCGGCATCGCGTTCCATCATCTCGGCCTCGGCGCGAATTCGTTCCAGCCCGAGATTTTCCATCAACCAGACCGGTCGCCGGGCATAATATCCGGCGACATGCTCGCGACGGATGAGCGGAATGGTGTCTCCGAACCTACGCCGGTGCAGATCAATGAGGCGTGCGCGGTGGGTGTCTTCCTCTGCCGCCATGCCGTCGAACATCCGTGCGCTTGCGGGATAGTCGGTGCGCAGGCGTTCCGCATAACCGCGATAGATGCGCGCGTCGTCCTCTTCCGACGCAATGGCAAGCGCAAGTATCTCTTGCTCGGAAAGGTCACGGAAGCGTTTTCGTTGGCCGGGGTATCGCATGTCATCCACTCTTTAGAATGATTCTAAATATAGGGGCGGGTGCGTGAATGGCAACCGCTTCCCTGTATGGAGTTGTCGAAACTAAACCGTTCGGTTTAAGTTGTTCGCACGGAGATCAGCCAACGGAGCCTTCATGCGCCAGCCAGATACCATCGTGCGAACCGGTCGCAAGTTCGATCAGGTGGTCGAGGGTGCGAGAGAGGTATTCATGGCTGACGGTTTCGAGGGGGCGAGCGTCGACGATATCGCGCGCGCGGCGGGGGTCTCCAAGGCGACGCTCTACAGCTATTTTCCGGACAAGCGCCTGTTGTTCATGGAAGTGGCATCAAATGAATGCCAGCGCATGGCAGGGCGTGCGCTCGGTCTGATCGACGAAACCGCGCCGCCGCGGCAGGTGCTCAGAATTGCCGCGCAGCAGTTGGTTCCGTTCCTGTTGTCGCCATTTGCACAGCAGTGTTTCCGCATATGTGTGGCCGAGCGCGAGAGGTTTCCCGAACTGGGCCAGGCGTTTTATGCAAGCGGCCCCGAGATGGGATGCCAGCAGCTGACCGCGTATTTTCAAAAGGCGATCACCCGGGGCGAACTCGACATCGCCGACGTGCAGATGGCGGCAGAGCAGTTTTCCGAACTCTGTCGGGCCAGGCTCTGGACCCGTGCGGTATTCGGTATCCAGTCAGAATTCAGCCAGGACGAGATCGACGACGTGGTCGAGAACGCGGTCGAGACCTTCCTGGCCCGCTACGCGACGTAGCCACGATACGTATGTCACGCACCCTGGATTGAGTGGTCATCGAGCGCGCAACCAATGCACGAAAGCACATATTCGTTGCCACAAATTCGTTAATTGACAGATTTACTAAGATTAATATAGGAGCGTTTTGAACAATGCGAGCAAGCGGTCCGCCAGTCAGCATCCCCACGTGATCCCCACAGGCTGACAGGAGCGGAACATTGCCCTCTACTCTCATATTCGATGCAAGCACCCTGCGTGGTGGCTTTGACATGCAGAACTTCCTCGACCAGTTCTTTGCAAACCTGACCAATGACTCGATGGACTTCTATGGCGGGTCGCCTGACTCGGTTTTCGGCTCGACCTATTATCTGAACGGGTCGCAGGTGCTGGGGCGCTACACGGATGGTGCGGACGGGGCGCTGGTGTCGTCGGCGGTTCTTCTCGAAGGAGAGGGCATTGCCTATGATTACCTTCACCACGGCGCGTCCTACGGCCACGGTATCACCGGTCAGCTGGATGCGCTCGTGTTCGGCGACTGGGTCGAAGGTGTCACCACCGGAGAGCAGGGAACCGGCGTCGCCGGACGTGTTGTCGATTTCGATGCGGGCCTGAAGGTGAGCGGTTTCATGCTCGATGTCGCGCCGGGCGGCGGAACCGATGTCGCGACCAACCCGGTCTATGCGCTCTACAAGGCGGTGCAGGATGCGGATGCCGATGCCCTGAACGCGATCTGGTCCGAACACGCGGTCGACGTGACGGGCGGCGCCAGTGACGACACGCTGATCGGGTTCGATCTCGACGACAGCCTTTCGGGCAGGCGGGGCAATGATACGCTGACGGGCGGCACTGGCGATGACCAGCTGATCGGAGGGCATGGTGACGACACGCTCTCGGGCGGTGATGGCCGGGACTTTTTCAAGGGCGGCGCCGGTAACGATACGCTGATCGGGGGTGCACAGCGCGATCTCCTGTTCGGTGGTATCGGTAACGACGTGCTTGAGGGCGGAGCGGGAGCGGACCGGCTGTTTGGCGGTGCCGGGGCCGACGTGTTCGTGATCGTTGCCAGCAACACGCGCGACATAATCCGCGATCTCGACGTCGCCGAAGACATGATTGATGTGACTGCGCTTGGTTTGTCGACCCTCGGCGACTTTGCAGTGCTTGAGAGCCAGAACTGGATCGAACTGTCGGCGGGGGATGCGAAAATCCGCCTCTTCGGTGTGGAACTGGCCGATCTCTCTGACGACATCTTCATGTTCTAGGCGCCAACGAGGCATGGCGGGGCGCGTATCGAATTTCGGTGCGCGCCCCGTCATGGGGTCGAAATGCTGCTACCGAAATCCGATATTTGCTGCCTGATCTTGCTGAACGTGGTTCTGGCCTGTCCGGTCGCCGCGCAGGATGGCGACCCGTTCGTGCTCGACACGATCGAGGTGGACGCGGATCTGCCGGAGGCCCTGAGCTGGGACGAAACCGAGATATCCGACGAGCAGCTTGAAACCGAGTATCAGGGAAGCAACCTGCAGACGATCATGCGCAGCGCGCCGGGCGTCACGGTGCTCGGCGGCGCGGCGGGCGGTGCGGAAACAGCGGTCAACATCCGCGGCTTGCAGGATTTCGGCCGGGTGGCGGTTACCGTTGACGGGATGCGCCAGAATTTTGCCCGCTCCGGTCACGAGGCCAATGGAACGTTTGCGGTGGATACCGAGATGCTGCGCGGCATCACGGTCGCGCGCGGACCGGGTGCCAAGGCGGGTGCAATCGGCGGGGCGCTGGAAATGCGAACCGTCGGCGCAGGCGACCTGCTGCCCGATGACGGTGGTCGCGTGGGCGGGGAAGTCCGCCTGCGCTATGGCACGCTGACCGAGGCGCCAACGCTTCATGGTGCGGTCGCCGGGCAATTGAGCGATGCGGTCGACCTGACTGTTGCGGCGACACGGGCCGAGATGGGTGACTATACCGCACCCGATGGCACCGAAGTCTATGCATGGCAGGAAACTCAGAGCGCCCTTGCGACGCTCGGCTTTACCAACCAGAGCGGCGCGCGCCTGACCTTCGGCGCCAGCCGGCTCGACATGAATTACTACACCGGTCGCCTGTCCAGCCTGCCACGGGACAACGACATGCGGACCGACACGGTGTCCTTCGGCTATCAGGCCGATGATGTTCTGGGCGGCTGGGCAGTCAACGGCAGGCTTTACGATGTCTCCACGACGGTCTCACAGCGTCTTCTCAACGAGAACCTGACGCCGACCGGCGTGGATCGGTCCTATGACACGGGGACAACCGGTCTTCTGTTCGAGGCGGCACGCCTGTTCGCGGTCGGTACGACGGATCATGATATCGGGCTGACGCTCGAGGGGTTCCGCGATACGGTCACCACCGACGATCCGGTGAATGACAGCCTGACGCCATCGGGCAATCGTGATCTCTGGTCGCTGGCCATCGAGGATCGCATCACCGTCGGCACCGCGACGTTCATTCTCGGGTTGAGCGCCGACAGCTACAAGCTGGACAGTCCGGATGCGACGGTCACCGGCGAGGCTCTCTCGCCCCGGATCGGCTTGGAGTTTCCGGTCGGCTCTGATGTCGTGCTTTACGGCAGCATGGCGCTCGCCTCCCGGTTTCCATCCCTTAACGAAACACTGGTCAACGGCATGCATCCGGAACCGGCGGATTTCCCGGTCATCCCGAACCCCGATCTGCAACCCGAACGCATGCGTTCGATCGAAATCGGGATCGGCTACAGCCGGCAGGATCTGTTCACAACCGGGGATTCCCTGCAACTGCGGGCGACCGGCTTTTACAACAAGATCGAGGATTATATCGGTCTGGTCCGGGTCGGCGGCCTGTTCGACGCCTCTTATCAATACAACAATATCGACAATGTGCGCATTCGCGGCTTCGAGCTTGAGGCATCGTATCAGTCCGGCGGTTTCTTTGGCGAATTCGCCGGGCAGTTGCTGGACGGTATCGACCTTGAGACAGGTCTTGAACTGGCCAGCGTACCGCCTGACCGGATGGTCGTGACCGCCGGGTATCGCAGCCCTGATGGCCGCCGCGAACTGGGTGCGCGGCTCACGTCGGTCGGTACCAAGGAGGGCGGGAACCTGCCCAGCCCGGCATGGCAGACGGTCGACTTGTTCTACGAGCAGGCGGTGTCCGATCGCACGACCTTCGGCTTGGCGCTCAACAACATCTTCAACGAGAACTACACGGCTCATCTCGAAACCCAACCGTCACCCGGGTTCAACGCATTGGCGTCGCTCATCGTGCGTTTCTGAATCCGGACGTCACAGAAAGGACAATCCATGACACTCTCAATCCGACTCTCCCTGAACCCGGTGACTGGCGCGGGCATCAATTTCAATGCGGATCTCGAGGCCCATTTCGTTGGCTTCGAACCCTATCAGACACCGGTATTCCTGCCCGAGACCGGAACGACCACGCAGGTTCTGCACCTGGACACTCCGACAGGCGGAAACGAGGCGGACACGCGCGTTGTTCTGCTTGAGGGGGATGACTTCGCGTACACGTTCTCGAACCACTCGGTCAGCGGCACCATCGAAACCATCCGTTTCGGTACGCTCGATGAGGCGTGGGATCCGGCGACGCAGGACCTCGCGCTGGAAAACGGTGTGATCACCGATATGGGCGACATGATCACCATATCCGGGTTCAACATCACCAATCCGGTCGGGGTGAAGGGCGACGTGCACGAAATTGTCGCGGGCATGATGGGTGGCGGGCTGAACGGCAGCCAGGCCGATCCCACGCCGATCTATGACAACATCTGGGCCGAGGCGCACGATGTCACCGGCACCAGCGCCAACGACCGGTACGCGGGAACCGATTTCGGCGACACGGTCCGGGGTGGCAACGGCAGAGACGTCCTGAGCGGCAGGGGCGGCAGTGACACGATCCTCGGTCAGGGCGGTTCGGATCTGCTGTTTGGCGGTTCCGGCATCGATATTCTCAGCGGTGGCAACGGCGCCGACCGGCTTGTCGGTGGTGCCGGCAGGGACACGATGATCGGCGGCAACGGGCGTGATACCTTTGTCTTCTCCAAGCTGGCGCATGTCAGGAACGACCGGATCAGGGATTTTGACGCCGGGCAGGGCGACAGGATCGCAATCAACGGCATCGACGCCCGCGAGGATATCGGCGGAAACCAGGCCTTTACACTGATCGGCAACGCCGGTTTCTCGGGACAGTCCGGCGAGCTGCGGGTCTGGAACAACGGTCAGTCGACCTTTGTCGGCGGTGACACGGATGGCGATGGCATGCGCGATTTCCGGATCGCGCTCAACGGCGTGCACGATCTCACGGTCGACGATTTCATTCTCTGAGGCGAATACGCCCTTGCGCGCGGACGGTCTGCCGCCCGCGCGTCGGTGATGCGCCGCTGCGATGGCGCAGCGAAACGTACCGGGTGCCGCTGTTCAGTGCACCACGAAATGAACCCAGGCCCAGACCATCGCGATATAGGTCAACTGGTGCAGGGCCTGATCGACACCCGCGGCGCGCCAGAATTTCGCGTCGCTGGGGCCACAGCCGCTGGCTTCGCCGTGGCGGGCCTTGGCCCAGTCGATGTGGAAATGCGCCATCCATTCGGCGGCGCAGATCGCAACGATGAATCCGAGTGGCGCGCCGACCAGGAAAAAGGCGATCGCGGAGCCAAGCGCATGGACGGCCGCGTGCTGAGCCCGTCCTACATGAAAATACGTTGCGCGATCCGCCAGCATGCGCGGGGTCTGCAGGAAATAATCGGCAAACATATGCTTTATTTGCAGCAAGCACATAAGCAATAAAATCGTACTGGTCACGTCGGACAAATCAGCCTCCTGTCCGTGCTCTCCCCCTTCAGCTTAGGACTTTACCGATGGCGCTGCAATCATGCTGCGTTTCAAATGCCCTTGGCTAAATTATTTGCGCCGCGGGGGGTGTGGTTGCTAGGCTTTCGGCACTACATGGCCTTGCAGGGGCCGTCGGGAGTGGTGGCGTGTACGGAAACACATTTGGAATAATTCAATAGAACCTACGATATTTGGTTTCATCTGGAAGTATTCAAAGCGCGATCAGCTGATTTTGCTGATGGTGACCAGCCTTCTGTTTCCCCTGCTTTACCTGACGCTGGAACTGCCCAAGCGGATCATCAACGATGCCATCGGGGCGCAATCCCCGACGATCGACGTGATGGGCATGCAGGTCGCGCAGGTGACGTTCCTGTGGATGCTCTGCGGCGCGTTCCTCTTGTCGGTGCTGTGTCACGGACTGCTGAAGATGCGCATCAACACGATGAAGGGGGTTCTGTCGGAACGGATGCTGCGCCGGTTCCGCTATCAGCTGATCTCGCGCATCCTGCGATTTCCCCAGCCGTATTTCGAGCGCGTGAGCCAGGGTGAACTGGTGTCGATGGTGACCGCCGAGTCCGAACCGATGGGCGGTCTGATGGGCGATGCAATCAGCCAGCCGGTCCTGCAAGCTGGCCAGATGCTGACCATCCTCGGTTTCCTGTTCCTGCAAAGCTTCTGGTTCGGGCTCGCGGCGGTGGCGCTGATCCCGTTGCAGGCCTGGCTCATTCCCAAGCTGCAACGCGAGATCAACGAGCTGAACAAGTCCCGGATCAAGGAGGTTCGGGTTCTGGCGAGCATGATCGGCGAGAGTGCCGCCGGCGCATCGACCCTGCGCAGCAATGGTGGCTGGCAGTACCGTATGGCGCAGACACTGGGCCAGCTGGGCCGGCTCTTTGACATCCGCTTCGTGATCTACCAGAAAAAGTTCTTCATGAAGTTTCTCAACAACTTCATCACCCAGCTTACGCCGTTCTTCTTTTTCTCGGTCGGCGGGTATCTCGTCTTGCAGGGGTCGGTATCGCTCGGGGCGCTGGTTGCGGCGCTGGCGGCCTACAAGGATCTGTCGAGCCCGTGGAAAGAGCTTCTGGCCTATTACAACCAGACCCAGGACATGGCCGTGCGCTGGGACGTGATCCTGGAGCGGTTCGCGCCCGACGGCATGGTGAACGAGACGCTGATCTCGGATCCGCCTGACCCGATCCCGCATCTGGAGGGAGACCTGGCTTTTGACAACGTGACCGCCCATGACGCTGACGGCAATATCGTGCTCGAGGATATCTCGGCAAGTTTCCCCGCCGGTTCGGTCATTGGCATCACCGCGCCGAGCGCCGAGGATCGCAAGGTCATGTCGGAACTCATGATCCGCGAATTTCTGCCCTCTTCCGGAAAGATCACCATCGGCGATCAGGATCTGGGCGAGATTCACCAGTCGGTCATCGCGACGCGGATCGGCTATGCCAATTCCCATCCCGTGCTGTTCCAGGGCACGTTTGGCGAGAATGTCATGATGTCGCTGAGGGCCGAACCGCCGGATACGGCCCTGAACGAGACGCCCTCGCGAGAGGCGGACAGGGCCAGCAATGGCTCGGATCCTCATGCCGGGAACGGAACCGCGCCGGCGATGGCGGGCCTGGAGGACGCCGACGCGCTGCGCGAATGGTGGCTCGAACTGATCGAGGGGATCGGTTCGGAATCCGATCTGTTCCGGCGCGGCGTCGAGCAGCGTTTCGACGCGGAAAAGCATCCTGAACTGGCCAAACGCCTGATCGAGCTGCGTCCGACGGTACAGGCCGCCGTGTGCGACGCCGGGCTGGACAAATACGTGCTGTTGTTCGATCCGGAAAAATACAATCCGGGCCTGGCCGTGGGAGAGAACCTGTTATACGCCACGCCGCGAGTACAGATCACCCAGGAGTTGCTGGCCGGCAAGACCGACTTCATGGCGCAACTCAGGGCGTTGCGACTCGATCAGGATTTGCTGACACTGAGCCGGGATGTTCTGGCGCTGCTGCGCCGGACTTTCGGGCTGGACGGTACGGATCACCCGCTGTTTCGCAAGCTCGGACTCAATGTCAAAACCTACGAATGTGCGGTCGAACTTGTCGAACGGAGTTGCAAGGACGGGACTGACGACCTGACGCCGCAGGAGTTGTCGGTCATGCTGAGCGTTCCGTTCCAGATCACTGCAGAGCAGCTTGGGCCGGCCTTTCCCGATGAGATCAAGGCGCGTATCCTCGATTTGCGCCAAAGTCATTCGCAGGACATGCAGCGCGCGTTGGATGACCTCTTTGCCCCGCTTGACAAGGACCGTTTCGTGCCAGACCGGACGGTGATCGAAAACGCCCTGTTCGGAGTGATTTCGGAAACCGCAGGTGGCAAGGCAGAAGATGTTCATGACCTCGTCGCCAAGGTGCTGGCCGAGAACGATGCAGAAAAGCTGGTGGTCGAACTGATCTATGACATGGATATCAGCCTTGGCGGCGCGAACTTGCCTGCGCTGTTCGCCGAACCGCTCGCCTTCAGCCGGGCGGCGATCAAGCGTCCCGATATTCTCATCCTCGACAAGGCGCTGGACAGTTACGACATCGCGATCAAGGTGGGCGCGCACAAGAAGTTGCGCGCCTTGTTGCCCGACACCACGCTGATCTACCTGAGCGACAGTTTCGAGCGCGAGGACGTGTTCGATCGGCATTTCGAACTGCGGCAGGGGCGCATGGTCAGCGATGACGTGGCGCGCGACAGCGAGGATGACAGCGTCGGCAGTGCAGACCTTGCACGAAAGCTGCGGGCGCTCGAACAAACCGATTTGTTCTCGGGACTGAACCGGAAACAGCTTCGGTTGCTGGCCTTCGGTGCGCGCTGGTTCGCTGCCGGCAAGGGCGAGATCGTGTTCAGCAAGGGCGATGCGCCCAAGGACGGCGCCTATGTGGTGATCGAGGGGTCCGCCGATCTTTATCACCCGCACGACGACGAACAGGACGAGTTGATCGCGACCGTCGGTCCGGGGGCGTTTGTGGGCGAACTCGGTCTGATCCGCAACGAGCCACGCGCGCTCAGCATGCGGGCAACCTCCGAGCTCAAATGCCTGCGGGTGGGCGCCGAGGAATTCCTCGATGTGGTGCAAAACGACGCGGCCACCGCGTTCCGGTTGCTACAGGTGGTGGCAGGCTATGTGAACGGATAGAGCCTCGCGCGAAACGCCTCAATCCTCGCCACAGAACAGCACATAGATCAGACCGATCACCCGTTCGGTGTTGTTGTCCGAGAGCGAATAGAAGATCGTCTTGCCCTGGCGGCGGGTTGTTACCAGACCCTCGTCACGCAACCTGGCCAGCATCTGGCTGACTGCGGCCTGACGAATATTCAGCAGGATCTCGAGTTCTCCCACTGATTTTTCGCCTGCGCCGAGGTGGCACAGGATCATCAGCCGGCCTTCATGGGCGAGGGTCTTGAGATAGGATGCCGCCTCGCGGGCGCGACTGGCCATCGCTTCCGGCACACATTGGGGAAATGAATTTGGGGTTTGAAGGGTCACGTTAATCATATCCGAAAAATACAGCAATATCCTCCTATACTGACTCAAACTGCGACCGGATGTCACCCCTCTGTTGCCGGTGCACCCCCTTGAAATGCGTTACCGTTGACATAGTCACAGCCTTCTTCCTGCATTTGCAGGTGCAGGCCGGTGCCGGAATAGGGATGCGCGCGGGCCAGATCTTCGTCCACTTCGATCCCCAGCCCGGGGGCCATCGGCGGAGTCACAAAGCCACCTTCGACGCGTATGCCGCCCTTTATCAATGCGGTATGAAATGGTGTTTCGATGGTTTCGGCCATCAGGATGTTGGGAATGGAGGCGGCCAACTGGATATTCGCGGCCCACTCGATCGGTCCGGCATAGAGGTGCGGCGCCATTTGCGCGTTGCAGGCTTCCGCCATCGCGGCAACCTTCTTCATTTCCCAGATACCACCTGCGCGCCCAAGCGCCGGTTGCAGGATCGAAGCTGCACCGGCCTGCAGGACCGCGCCGAACTCTGCCTTGGTGGTCAGCCGTTCGCCGGTGGCAACGGGGATACGCACTGCGGCCGCGACGCGGGCCATTTCGGTCACGTTGTCGGGGGGAACCGGTTCCTCGAACCAGAGTGGCGAATAGGGTTCAAGGGCCTGACCCAGGCGGATGGCGCCTGCGGTGGTGAATTGTCCATGCGTCCCGAAGAGCAGGTCGGCACGGTCTCCCACGGCTTCGCGAATGGCGCGGCAAAAGGCGACGGATTGTGAAATGTCGGTCATCGCGGGCATGTGACCGCCGCGCATCGTGTAGGGACCGGCAGGGTCGAATTTCACTGCGGTATAACCTTGACGCAGCATTTCGGCGGCTGCTTCGGCGGCCTGATCGGGAGAGGTCCAGAAATCGGTCAGATTGTGTCGGGCCAGCGGATAGAGATAGGTATAGGCCCGGATGCGGTCATTCATCCGCCCGCCGATCAGCGCATGTACGGGGCGGTCACGATCCTTGCCGAGAATGTCCCAGCACGCGATTTCCAGACCGGAAAATGCGCCCATCACGGTCAGGTCGGGCCGCTGGGTGAAGCCCGACGAATAGGCACGGCGGAACATCAGTTCGATGTTTTCCGGGTTCTCTTCGCGCATGTGCCGGTCGAAGAGGTCGGTAATGACCGCGCGCATGGCCTGCGGCCCCACCGATGAGGCATAACATTCGCCCCAACCCATGACCCCGGTATCGGTCGTCACCTTGACCAGAATCCAGTACCGACCGCCCCATCCCGGCGCGGGCGGGGCGGTCACGATGATATCAAGGTCACGCAGTTTCATGGGCTGCTTCCTCGCTCTGTGAAAGTGCTGGCGTGGTCCGTCGCGCTCAGAACAGGATCACGTTGCGCTTGGCGCTGCCGGTATTTGTGTCGGCAATGGCGTCGTTGATCTGGTCGAGCGACCAGCGGCCCGAAATCAGTTCGTCAAGCTTCAGGCGACCCTGCTGGTACAGATCCACCATCCACGGTATGTCCCGCTGGATGACGGTATCGCCCATCTTGGAGCCGACCAGACCCTGGCCCTGGTAGGACATGCTCATCGGGCTGTACTCGGAGCGCGAGTCCGCATGAGGCATGCCGATCATGATCGCCCTGCCGCCCCAGCCCAGGTATTTGGGTGCTTCGTCATAGGCCCGCGCCGCGCCGACCGTCACCATGACCGCATCCGCGCCGCGCCCGCCAAAGGCTTTGTAGGCCCGGCGCCACGGGGCGGGTTCGGTGGCCAGTATGCCGTGGGTTGCGCCGAATTGTCGGGCGATTTCGAGCTTGTCCTCGGTCATGTCCACGGCCACGATACGCCGCGCCCCGGCAATCCGTGCGCCCTGTATCGCGTTGAGACCGACTCCGCCCGCGCCGATCACGACCACATCCTGACCGGCACGCAGCCTGGCGGCGTTCACCGCCGCGCCGACGCCGGTGATCACGCCGCAGGACAACAGGCAGGCGGCATCGCGTGGCATGTCGCCGGGGATCTTCACGATCTGGCTGCGATGCACGACGACCTTTTCCGCGAATGCGCCACACGCCATTGCCTGAAGCAGCGGTTCGCCATCGGCGGTGGTAATCGGCCCGTTGACGCCGTCGGGCGGGCTTTCACATATCGTCGGCTGCCCACCGGCACAGTTCGGGCAGGTGCCGCACGCCCGGATCAGGGTGACAACCACGACATCGCCGGTTTGAAAATCGGTCACACCCTCGCCCAGTGCAGTCACCACACCGGCCGCTTCGTGCCCGTAGACCGCAGGAAGATGACCACCCCATGCGCCTTCGGCATAGGAAATATCCGAGTGGCATATCGCGACCGCGTCAAGGGTCACTTCGACCTCGCCGACCCCTGGATCGGCAAGCTGTATCTCTTCAATGACCAAGGGTGCGCCAAATTCACGGCAAACCGCCGCTTTGATCGTCTGCATGCTGTGTCTCCCTGTTTCTTGCGATCACCGTGGCCCGCGCCACTTTGCTCCGCAAGAAGGAAATTGATGCGCCGCACCCAAACGGGTGTCACGCCGCAGAACCATCGCGACTGCGGTCAGCGGCGAGGCCAGCGAAATCTACTGCGGCAGAACCGGCGAGCCGCCTCGTCAGATGTAGCCGGTATCCACCAGAAAGGCCGTCAGGACGCGGGCGTATTCTGCGGGGTTCTCGACGCAGGGCAGGTGGCCCGCGCCTTTCATCAGGTGAAATTGCGATCCGGGGATCAGTTTTACCGTCTCGCGCACGAGGTCGGGCGGCGTCGCGCCATCCCGATCACCGGCAATGCCCAGTGTGGGCAGGCGCAGCCCGCTGGTCGGAGTATAGAAATCGGTGCCGGCGATCGCGGCGGAACACCCTGCATAGCCCTCGGGTGGCTGACGAACCAGCATGTTGCGCCAGAGGGCGAGTTCCGGGGTGCTGCGGAACGACTCGCTGAACCAGCGCTCCATCACCGGGTCGGCGAGCGCGGCAATGCCCCCCTCCCTGACCGCGTCGATTCGGGCGTGCCACATATCCGCCGTGCCGATCTTGGCCGCGGTGTTCGACAGCACCATCGCGCGCACGAGATCGAGCCGCTTGACCGCCAGCCCCTGCGCGATCATGCCGCCGATCGACAGGCCGACAAAAGCACAATCCCGGACGTCGAGCAGATCCAGCAGCTGCTCTGCGTCGCGTACCAATGCGCCCATCGAATAGGGTGCCGGTGGACAGGACGACAGGCCATGCCCCCGTTTGTCATAGCGGATGATCCTGAGCCCGGCGGGCAGCAGCGGCAGGATCGGATCCCACAGCCGCAGGTCGGTGCCAAGCGAGTTCGCAAACACCACCGGTGCCCCGCCAGGGTCACCGTCGATACGATAGTGAAGTTGGACATCGCCAAGGTCGGCAATCTGCATGGACTCAGTTCCCTTGTTTTGTGGCGGCCCCGATCTAGTCGCCAAATCGTTCCAGTGCCTCGCGGAACACGCCCGCGTCGACATTGCCACCCGTCGCGACCGCGATCATCGCGTCCCCCTCGATCTCGTCGGCATGAAACAGCGCCGCGGCTAGCGCAACCGCGCCGCCGGGTTCGACCACGATCTTGAGCCGGGAAAACGCCAGCGCGACGGCGCGCAGCGCCTCGTCATCCGTCACGACGAGGCCCGGACCACAGAGGCGCCGCAGAATCGGAAAGGTGATCTGGCCCGGCTCCGGGGTCAGAATGGCATCGCAGCGCGATCCCGACATGCGGTCGTTGCGTTCGATCCTCCCGCTGGCGAGAGAACGCGACACATCGTCAAAGCCATGCGGTTCAACCGGGCGCGGGCGCAGGCCGGGCGCGCGATCCGCAAGTGCCAGCGCGATGCCCGATGTCAGCCCACCGCCGCCGCAACAGATCAACACGTCGGCATCGCCTATGCCTTGTTCCGTTGCCTGTTCGGCGATTTCAAGGCCGGTGGTGCCTTGCCCGGCAATCACCTGCGGCTCATCAAACGGCTTGATCAGCGTCAGTCCGCGCTCGCTCGCAATCCGCGCGCCGATGGCGTCGCGGTCTTCGCTGGCACGGTCATAGAGCACGACCTCGGCTCCGAGGGCGCGGGTATTGTCGATCTTCATCCGGGGCGCGTCTGACGGCATGATGATCACCGCGGGCGTGTCGTGACGTTTCGCAGCCAGCGCCACGCCCTGTGCGTGGTTGCCGCTGGAAAACGCGATGACGCCGCGCGCGCGCGTGTCCGGCGACAGCGCCGACACCGCAGACCAGCCGCCGCGAAACTTGAAGCTGCCGGTATGCTGCAGGCACTCGGCCTTGACCAGCACCCGCTTGCCCGCAATCTCGTCGAGAAATGGTGAAGACAGCAGGGGCGTTCGCCGGGCGTGGCCGCGCAGCCGCATTTCAGCGGCCCGGATCATTTCTATCGTACTCATCTGGCGTCTCTCAGGATGTGGTTGATCAGGTCAAGACTCTCGGGTTCGTCAAGCAGCGGCACATGCCCACGGTTCGCGACGGTGACGGCGACAAGGTCGGGATGCCGGGCCTGCATCTCTGCCAGCGTGTCCGCTGAGAGAATATCGGAGTTTTCGCCCCGCAATACACCGACCGGCAACGGCTTCAGCGCATCGAACAACGGCCACAGGTCCGGTGGCGGGCCGGCCTGTGCCTGTTCGATCAGCGCATCGCGCAACCGCGCGTCATAGCGCAGCGCCAGACCCTCGCCGGTTTCGGTATATTGTGCCGCGGCCAGCCGCTGCCATGTTTCGGCGGCGAGATCCGGAAACTGGCGGCCCAACGTCGCCGCCATCGCCTCGGCCGCTTCGGCCAGATCGCGGTAGGGCGGCGTGATGCCGACATATTGCATGATACGCTCGACGCCGCCGGGTGCGATGACAGGGCCTACATCGTTCAGGATCACTGCCGACAGCCGGTCCGGATGTGCGGCCGCCAGGACCATCGCGATCAGCCCGCCGCGCGACGTGCCAAGCACCGTAACCTTCTCAAGCTCCAGATGGTCCAGCAACGCGATGACGTCACCTGCCTCGTGGGGGACGGAATAGGTGGCATGGTCATCCGCGTAGTCCGATTGCCCGCGTCCGCGATAGTCCATCGCAATCATCCGGTACGCCCCCATGTGCGGAGCGAGAAAATCGAAATCGCGCGTGTTGCGGGTCAGCCCGGGCAGACACAGGAGCGGTTGCCCGTCGCCGTTGTCTTCGTAGTGCAGGCTCAGGCCATCGGGGGCGGCGAAGCGGCTCATTGTCCGCGGGCCAGATCGGGGATGGGGCGCAGGTCGCTCAGGACATGCGCCGGGCTCCACGGCAGGCGATCAACCGGTTCCGCCGCACGGTTGACCCATGCGGTTTGAAATCCGTAACCGGTTGCACAGCCCGCGTCCCAGCCGTTGGACGAGACAAACAGAACCTCGGATTTCGCGCATCCGAACCGATCCTCGACCAGTTGATAGACAGACGCGGCGGGTTTGAAGATGCCGACGCTCTCGACGGACAGCACATCGTCCAGCACGTCACCGACACCTGCCGACTGCACCGCCCCGTCCAGCATCGCCGGCGAGCCGTTGGACAGGATCGCGGTCTGCAGGCCCGCGTCCTTCAGCGCGCGCAGCATTTCGGGCACTTCCGGATAGGCCTGCAATTCCCAGTAGAGATCGAGCAACCGCTGACGCAGGGCGGGATCGGCGTCGAGTCCGGTCGCTTCGAGCGTCCAGTCCAGTCCGTTCTGCGTGACCTCCCAGAAATCGGTGTGGGCATCCGCCACGGCGCGCAGCCATGTGTATTGCAACTGTTTGAGCCGCCAATGCGTCGCGACCTCGGCCCAGCGGTCGGCGAGCCCGGGAAAGCGGCCCTCCTCGGCCGCCTGTCGTGCGGCGGCGGAGACGTCAAAGAGGGTGCCGTAGGCATCAAAAACGCAGGTGGTGATCGGCATCTGGTGCTCCGTTTTGCGCGCAGGTTGTCACAGTTGCCGAGAGGGGGGAAGGGCGCCACGGATGATTTTCGGGCCGAACTCGTCTATGGTGCGCACATCCCAAATTGTGAGCGGCCAAATTGTGAGCGGCCAAATCGTGGAAGGCCAAATCGTGGAAGGAATGCATGATGTCCGAATTTCGCGGCGCTATCTGGTGGAACGAGTTGATGACGCATGATGTTGACCATGCACAGGCCTGGTATCGGCGCGTCTGCGGATGGCGTTTCCGGACGACCCCGGCTGCGGATGGCGGTGACTACCATGTGGCCTATCTCGGGGCGCAACCGGTCGCGGGCATGCTCGATATCTCGCAGATGGCGCATCACGCGGAAACATCGGCGCAGTGGATCACATATATGGCCGTAGATGATCTCGAGACCGCGTTGCATCAGGCCGAAATCGGTGGCGGTCGGATCGCCCGCGCGCCGTTCGATGTGCCGAATGTCGGGCGCATTGCCATCGTGCATGACTGTGTCGGCGCGCCATTGGGGCTGATCGTTCCGGCATCGGCCGGCTGAGGCGCGGGTGGAGGGCGATACATCCGTCTATCAGGCGTTCAAACTCTGGCTGGCGGGGTATGTTCCGCTGGAGCGCAACACGCTGCACTATCTCGTCGGGGCAGTGCTTTTGGCGGGGGCGGTGATCTGGTCGCGCCGACAGTTGCGTTCCGCGCCTTTCCTGGCTGCCCTTGCGGTGTCGCTGGTGCTGGGGGTGGCAATGGAACTCGCCGACCGCCGCGATGACATTGCCAGCCTCGGCCGCTGGCGCTGGCAATCCAGCCTCGCGGATATCTGGCGCACCATCGCGTTTCCCCTCGCCGGGGTCTTGCTGCTCTGGTGGGCGAGGGGCCGGTCCGGGGGGACCCGGAAATGACACCGGCACTTGCATCGACGGTTGGGGGGAGGAGACCCTGTTTCGCGGTTCGCCGCATGGATTTTCGTCAATGACCGGAGGCTGCAGCGCGCGCCCGATCTATGCCGCGCCAAGCCAAACGCTGGTTCCGTGACGTCAGAGATAGTCAGGCTGCGGCATGCCCAGAACGTGATATCCACCGTCGACGCGGATGATCTCGCCGGTGGTGCAGGCCCCGGCCTCGGAGGCGAGGTAGACCGCGGTGCCGCCGACCGCTTCGAGTGTCGCATTGCTGCGCAGCGGGGCATTCTGGTCGGTGTGCTTGTAGGTCTTGCGGGCACCGCCGATGGCCGCACCGGCGAGCGTTTTCATCGGACCCGGCGAAATCGCGTTCACCCGGATGCCGTCCGGCCCGAGATCGTTCGCGAGATATCGGGTTGCCGATTCCAGCGCCGCCTTGGCCACCCCCATCACGTTGTAGTTCGGGGCGACGCGATTGCTGCCCTGATAGGTCAGTGTCAGCAGCGTGCCACCGTTTTCGACCATCATGGGATGCGCCCGGCGCGCCACGTCGATAAAGGAATAGGCGCTGATATCGAGGGAATTCTTGAAATTCGCGCGGCTGGTGTTGAGAAACCGCCCGGTCAGTTCGGACTTGTCCGAGAAGGCGATGGCATGCACGACGAAATCGATCGTCGGCCAGCGCGCGGCGAGTTTCCCGAACGCGGCATCGAGCGAGGCGTCATCGGTGACATCGACATCGACCATGAAGTCCGATCCGACCGACGCCGCCAGGGGTTCGAGCCGTTTGCCAAAGGCGTCGCCCTGGTAGGTAAAGGCAAGTTCTGCGCCGGCACCGTGCATCGCCCTGGCAATGCCCCATGCGATCGAGCGGTCGTTCGCGACACCCATGATCAGACCGCGTTTTCCTGCAAGTGCTTGTGTCATCTGCCGATCCTATTCCTTGAATTTCGACAGGATCATTGATCCGTTGGTGCCGCCGAAACCGAAACTGTTGGTCATCACGCTGTCCAGCCCGGCATTCTCGACGGTTTCGAGCGCGATCTCCGAGGCATCGAGCGCCGGATCGAGCGTTTCAACATTGATCGAACGGGCGATGAAATCGTTGTCGAGCATCAGCAGGCTGAAGATCGCCTCAAGCGCACCCGCCGCGCCCTGTGCGTGGCCAGTCATCGACTTGGTCGAACTGATCGGCGGGGTATTGCCCTCGCCGAATACGCGCCGGACGGCCTCGACCTCGCCGACATCGCCGACCGGGGTGCTGGTTCCGTGGGCATTGATATAGCCGACCTTGCGTCCCTCGGGCAGCGATTGCAGCGCCAGCCGCATCGCGCGTTCGCCGCCTTCGCCGGACGGCGCGACCATGTCATGCCCGTCGCTGGTCGCCGCATAACCGGTTACTTCGGCATAGATTTTCGCGCCGCGCGCCCTGGCGTGTTCCAGCTCTTCCAGCACGACGATGCCGCCGCCGCCCGAAATCACGAACCCGTCGCGATTGGCGTCGAAGGCCCGGCTGGCGGTCTGCGGTGCGTCATTGTACTTGCTGCTCATCGCGCCCATCGCGTCGAACAGACATGACAGGGTCCAGTCCAGTTCCTCGCCACCGCCGGCAAACATCACGTCCTGCTTGCCCAGCATGATCTGCTCTGCGGCGTTGCCGATGCAATGCAGACTGGTCGAGCAGGCCGAGGTGATGGAATAGTTGATGCCCTTGATCTTGTACGCAGTCGCGAGATTCGCCGAAATCGTCGAGGACATGCATTTTGGCACCGCAAAGGGGCCGATCCGCTTGGTCGCGCCGGTTTTCAGAACGGTCTGGTGTGCGGTCAGCATGGCGCTGGTCGATGGTCCGCCGCTGCCCGCGACCAGACCGGTGCGCGGGTTCACGATGTCATCCTCGTCCAGCCCTGCATCGCTGATCGCTTCGTTCATCGCGATATAGGCATAGGCGGCACCGGGTCCCATGAAACGTAGGGTGCGCTTGTCCACATGGGCGGTGGGATCAATCTTCAGCGTTCCGGCAACCTGGCTGCGGAACCCGTGTTCAGCCATCTCGGGGCAGGCTTCGATCCCCGAGGTTCCGTTGCGCAACGAGGCAAGAACCTCATCGGCATTGTTTCCGATGGACGAGACAATACCCAGCCCAGTGACTACGACGCGGCGCATCGGCGGTCTCCTATTTGGCAACCCCTAACGGGCAATCAGGCCTCGGCGGTGGCCAGGCCCACCTTCATGTCCTTGACCACATAAATCTCTTCACCGTCAGCCACAACCCGCCCGTCGGCCACACCCAGCTTGAGCTTGCGGTCGATGATCCGTGTCATGTCGACATAGTAGGTCAGCATCTTGCGGTCGGGACGTACCATGCCCTTGAGCTTGACTTCGCCGACGCCCATCGCCATCCCGCGCCCCAGCATGCCGCGCCAGCCGAGGTTGAAGCCGGTCAGTTGCCAGAGACCGTCAAGGCCGAGACAGCCGGGCATGATCGGATTGCCGGGAAAATGACACTCAAAGAACCACAGGTCCGGTGTGATGTCGAATTCGGCAATCACATGACCCTTGCCGTGGCTTCCGCCATCGGCGCTGACCTCGGTGATCCGGTCCATCATCAGCATCGGCGGTTCCGGCAGCTGGGCATTCCCCGGGCCGAAAAGCTCGCCACGCGCGCATTTCAGCAATCCTTCCTTGTCAAAGCTGCTGGGGTATTGAGCCATGCTGCTGCCTTTCCTCACAAATTCTGATTTCCGGTCTATCACCGCGTTTGCACGGTCTGCAAGGGGACTGCTGACGCGTAAAACCGGCTCGGACAAATTGGGTGCGACTGAATTTCAATTGAAATTTGCGTGGTGCGCCCCTTATATAAGGCAAAGGTGAAGAAGCGGAACGTAGCCATGACCCCTGATGCGATAGGAAATGCTGCCACTTGGCTGGGCGAGGCCGGACTGCGTCCGACCCGTCAGCGTCTGGCGCTCGCCGAATTGCTGGTGGGTGACGGCAAGCATCGCCATGTCACCGCCGAGAGCCTGTACGAAGCGGCGCAATCCACCGGTGCGGCGGTGTCGCTGGCGACGGTCTACAACACGCTGCGCGCGTTTTGCGAGGTCGGGCTGCTTCAGGAAGTCACCGTGGACGGCTCGAAAAGCTATTTCGATACCAACACCCATGATCACCCCCATTTCTACTGGGAGGACGAGGGCCATTTGACCGATGCGCCTTCTGAGCAACTGGTGATTGCACGGGTGCCCGACGCGCCCAAGGGCGCCGAGATCGCGTCGGTTGACGTGGTCATCCGCCTGCGCAAGACGAGCTGAGCGCGCTTCCCGGACTTTGCGACATGATTGTATGGCGGGCATCCGGACGCGCCCGCCATATCATTTCTGTCAGCCCGAGATCATCTCTGACTGACGCACGATGACTTCGGCCTGTTTGATCGATGCGATGTCGACCAGACGCCCCTTGTAGACGGTTGCGCCTTCGCCGTTGGCCTTGGCCGTTTCCATCGCGGCAAGGATTTCGCGGGCTTCGGCCACGGCTTCATCGGACGGGGTGAACACCTCGTTGGCAAGCGCGATCTGTTTCGGGTGGATGGCCCATTTGCCCACCATGCCCAATGTCGCGGAGCGTCGTGCCTGCGCGCGGAACCCGTCATCGTCGGAAAAGTCGCCAAAGGGGCCGTCGACCGGCAGAACGCCGTGGGTCCGGCAGGCGGCGACAATTGCCGTATGTGCCCAGTGCCAGGGATCGGACCAGTGTTTCTGGCCGTCATGCAACATATAATAGTTTTCCTGGGTACCGCCGATGCCGGTGGTCTGCATCCCCATCGAGGCGGCAAAATCGGCTGCGCCGAGGCTCATCGCGACCAGCCGGGGCGATGCGGCGGCAATCTCCTCGACATGGGCGATTCCCGCGGCGCTTTCGATGATGACCTCGAAATCGATCTTCCTGTTGCGGCCCTTGGCGGCTTCGATGGCAGTTACCAGCGCGTCAACGGCGTAGATGTCTGCGGCACAACCGACCTTGGGAATCATGATCTGGTCAAGCCGTTCGCCGGCCTGTTCCAGCAGGTCGACCACATCGCGATACCACCAGGGCGTATCGAGCCCGTTGATGCGTACCGACAGCGTCTTGTTGCCCCAGTCGATGTCGGAAATCGCGGCGATGACATTGGCGCGCGCCATGTCCTTGTCGGTGGGGGCGACCGAGTCCTCGAGGTCGAGATTGATCACGTCCGCCGCGCTGCCGGCCATCTTTTCGAACAATGCCGTGCGAGAGCCGGGGCCGAACAACTGGCAACGGTTGGGCCGGGCCGGGGCGGCGGGTTGTAGACGAAAGCTCATGATCGGGCCTCTTGAGTAATAAGGTTGCGATTTTTCCGCCTCTGGAGGTATTAAATTGCGCTGCGCCGCGCAAGCGTTATTGTGCGGGTGCAGAAATTCTGACGATCCGTCATGGCGCCGCTCCGGTGCCGGGCTCTCCCTGGTGAAGGAATGGATCATGGTTCGCCCGGAAGGTGTGGAAAATTGCAGGGAATCCGTCCTGCTTCGCAGAATCTCCCGAAATGACCGGAATTTCGCGTGGAAACCGCAGGCAATCCCAGGCGCTTTGGTGAAATCTGTCGAAAAACATGAATCATCCTGAAGGACACCCGCCATGATCGAGACGCCGTACCTGCTTTTCCTCGGAGACGCCCCGGATCAACTTGCCGCGAAAGTGGCACAGGGGATCAAGGATTGGCGGCCGGAAAACGCCGTCGGCCAGATCAGGCTTGCCGGATGCCAGGCGGATGTCGGGCTGACCGACATGACCCTGCAGGAGGCACGTGCCGCAGGGGCAAAAACCCTTGTCATCGGCGTGGCGAACCGGGGCGGCGTGATCAGCCCGGCGTGGAAAGAGGTGCTGATCGCGGCGCTCGAGATGGGGTATGATCTGGCATCCGGATTGCACAACCTGTTGCGGGACGAAGGCGATCTCGTGGCGGCCTCGCAGACCTTTGGCGGCACCTTGCATGATGTGCGGGTGCCGTCGGTCGGCTATCCGATTGCGAATGGCGTCAAGCGCGCGGGCAAACGCGTACTGGCGGTGGGCACCGATTGTTCGGTGGGCAAGATGTATACGGCGCTGGCGCTTGATGAATCGATGCGGCGCAAGGGAATGAAGAGCACCTTTCGCGCCACCGGGCAGACCGGCATCCTGATCACCGGCCATGGCGTGCCGCTGGATGCGGTTGTCGCGGATTTCATGGCCGGGTCGATCGAGTATCTGACGCCGGACAACGACGACGATCATTGGGACATCATCGAAGGACAGGGCAGTCTGTTTCATGTTTCCTATTCCGGCGTGACAATGGCCCTGATCCATGGCGGGCAGCCCGATGCCCTGATCCTGAGCCACGAGCCGAGCCGCGCGCATATGCGGGGGTTGCCGGGCTATGAATTGCCGTCGCTCGAGGCGCTGCGCGATACGGTTTTGCCGCTGGCACATGTGGCAAACCCGGCATGTCAGGTTGTCGGAATTTCCGTCAACACGCAGAAGATGGAAGATGACGAGGCGCTGAGTTATCTTGCCGGGGTCGAGGCGCGGATGGGTCTTCCCGCGGTCGACCCGTTCCGTCAGAGTGCCGACCGGCTGGCCGATGCGCTCGCGTCGCTCTAGACGGATTGCGTGGCTGCCGGCGGAGCCTCCGGCGGGAGTATTGTTGCAAAGATGAAGGAGCGGGCACGTGCAGATTGAAGTGACGCGCGATGTTTTCCGGTTGGCACAGGTGTTTACCATCAGCCGGGGGTCACGTTCGGAGGCGCGGGTGCTGACCTGTTTGGTCAGCGACGGTGCGGTGACGGGGCGCGGCGAATGTGTGCCTTATGCGCGCTATGACGAGACGCTGGACAGCGTGCAGCGGCAGATCGAGGACCTGCCGGAGCAGATCGACCGTGAGGCCCTGTACGAGATGCTGCCGGCGGGTGCGGCGCGGAACGCGGTGGATTGTGCGCTCTGGGATCTGGAAGCCAAGCGGGCGGGGCGGCGTGTGTGGTCGCTGGCCGGGCTCGATGCGCCGGGGCCCGAGATCACGGCCTATACACTGTCGCTCGACACCCCGGACGCGATGCGGGCGCAGGCCGCGCAGAATGCCCATCGGCCGTTGCTCAAGATCAAGCTGGGAACGCCCGACGACATGCCACGGCTGGAGGCGGTGCGTGCAGGCGCGCCGGCGGCGCGGGTCATCGTGGATGCGAACGAGGGATGGTCTGCGGAGATCTATGCCGATCTGGCGCCGCATCTGGTGCGGCTGGGCGTGGCCCTGGTCGAACAGCCGCTGCCCGCGGGGCAGGACGAGGCCTTGCTGGGCATGGATCGCCCGGTGCCGGTCTGTGCGGACGAGAGCTGTCATGACCGGCGGAGCCTGGCCGGGCTTGCGGGCAAATACGATGTGGTCAACATCAAGCTCGACAAGACCGGCGGGCTGACCGAAGCGCTGCGCCTGCGTCAGCAGGCGCTGGAAGCGGGCTATCGGGTGATGGTTGGCTGCATGGTCGGTTCTTCGCTGGCGATGGCTCCGGCGGTGCTGGTGGCGCAGGGTGCGATGATCACCGACCTTGACGGCCCGCTCCTGTTGGCCGAAGACAGGCAGGAACCTTTGATCTATGATGGCGCCGGGGTGCATCCGCCGCGCGCCGAACTGTGGGGATGACCATGCGTACCGTCTATGTAAACGGCGAATACCTGCCTGAAAACGAAGCGAAAGTCTCGATTTTTGATCGCGGTTTCCTGATGGCGGATGGTGTTTATGAAGTGACCAGCGTGCTGGACGGCAAGCTGATCGATTTCGATGGCCATGCGGCGCGGCTGGAGCGGTCGCTGGGTGAGTTGGACATGGCCAGCCCGGTCACCCGCGACGAACTCCTGGCGATTCACCGGGAACTGGCGTCGCGCAACGGAATCGATCAGGGCATGATCTATTTGCAGATTACCCGGGGCGCGCCGGCGGATCGCGATTTCGTCTTTCCGGATCCGGATGAGACCCCGTCCTCCATCGTGCTGTTCACCCAGAACAAGCCCGACCTTGCCGACAATCCCGTTGCGCGCAAGGGGATCCGGATCATCAGCATCGAGGATGTGCGGTGGGGGCGTCGCGACATCAAGACCGTGCAGCTGCTCTATCCGAGCATGGGCAAGATGATGGCCAGGAAGGCCGGGGTCGACGATGCGTGGATGGTACAGGACGGGTACGTGACCGAGGGAACCAGCAACAACGCCTATATCGTCAAGGACGGCAAGATCATCACCCGCGAGCGGTCGAACGACATCCTGCACGGGATCACCCGCGCGGCGGTTCTGCGGTTTGCCGCAGAGGCCCAGATGCAGGTCGAAGAGCGCAACTTCACCGTGGCCGAGGCGCAGGCGGCGGACGAGGCCTTTATCACGTCCGCGAGCACCTTTGTCATGCCGGTCGTCGAGATAGACGGCACGCAACTTGGTGACGGAACACCCGGCCCGGTCGCCGCCCGGTTGCGGGAAATCTACCTTGAGGAAAGCCGCAAGGTGGCGATCTGAGGCGGTTGCGGACCGATCACGGTGCGTGATGTCAACGCGCGGGTGGCCGGGGCATGTTTCACGTCCGGGCTGAAATAGCGTAAGCTTTGCGCAAACGTCATCCGCCGGAGCCTGTTACATGATCGCAAACATCCTCTTCGTCCTGTTTCTGGCTGTCATTGCCGTGCTGGCACTGTTTGCATTTCGCACGCGTCGCATGGCGGCAGAGGCCGAGCGGCTGGTGCCACAGGCAGGCGAGATCATGCAGGTTGCGGGGGGCAGTGTGCATTATGTCGATCTTGGTCCCCGGGACGGTCAGCCGCTGGTGATGATCCACGGGTTGAGCGGGCAATTGCAGCATTTCACCTATGCGCTCGCGGAGTTGTTGACACAGAGCTACCGGGTGATCGTGGTGGACCGGCCGGGTTGCGGCTATTCCACGCGCGACTCTGATGATCTCGCGCATCCGAGTGAACAGGGGCGGATGATTGGCGAGATGCTCGACCGGCTGGGTGTCGAGCGTCCGGTTCTCGTGGGGCATTCGCTGGGCGGTGCGGTGTCGCTTGCGATGGCGATGGACAGGCCCGGACAGGTGGGCGCGCTGGCCTTGCTGTGCCCGGCGACACAGTACGAAGAGGAGGTGCCCGAGGTTTTCAGGGGGCTTCTGGTGACATCTCCGTTCTTGCGACGCCTGATCGGGACGACCATCGCGGTCCCCCTGGCAGCGGCGACCAAGGACCGTGTTCTGGGGATCGTGTTCCATCCGGAGGTCCCCGGCGAAGATTTCATGATCGGTGCCGGGGCTGCACTGGGGTTGCGGCCCGAGGCGTTTGTCGCGGCATCGGCCGACGCGGTGGCTCTGAGGGCGGCGGGCAGGGCGCAAACGGCGCGCTATGCGGATGAATTGCGGGTGCCCGGCGGCATCCTGTTCGGCGCGGCGGATTCGATCCTGTCGCCGACGGTGCATGGGCACGGGATGCAGGTCCACGGGCTGGACTTTGAAACCCTGCAAGGGCGGGGGCACATGATCCCGATGACCGCGCCGCAGGACTGTGCCGAGTTCATCAACCGGATGGCGGGCAAGATGGCGGAGGCAAATCCCGCCGCACCCGCCGCGCCTCAGGAGACCGCGACGAGGTGATTGTCCCAGGCGAGGTTGGATTTGCCGGTGGCATGCATTTGCCGGTCGGTCAGTGACCATGTACCGCCGAGCCCGTCGGTCATCAGAAACCCCCCATCGCGGTTGGTGGCAATGCCACAGGCGTCGGCGCGACGCTGCACCGATACCAGGCGTCCCGCACGATCGAACACCTGCACCCTGCCGCCCCGTGGAGAGGTGATCGCCACAAACGCGCCGCTGCCGTCAAATGCGACACTTCCGGCATAGCCCTGCATCGCGATGGCATCTGCCAGATCGACCTGTGCAAGCACTGCCGCCTCTCCGCGTCTATGCAGGCCCAGAAGTGGCGCCGGTTCTGCGGGGTCGCCCTGCCATTGCATGGCAAAGGCCAGGGTTCCGTCGGGGCCGCTGGCAAGGTGGCGGATCGAGGCGTGGTGCAGTTCCGGGGCAAGTTCCAGCTGTTCGACAAGCGCTCCGTCCGCGGACAGATAGCTCAGGTTCGGACGCATGGTATCAAGGTTCAGCTTGTCGCGGCCATGGGCCGGGTGAGTGCGGATGCCGCCATTTGCCACCGCCAGCACATCATCGTCTAGGCGCAGAATGTCATGCGGCCCGATGCCGCCCGATGCAAAGCTCCCCACGCGGAGATAGCCGCGGCTGCGCGACCACAGCCCGATGCGCCCGGTGCCGCTGTCGATATGGTTTTCGGTTGTGCAGAGGATGTCTCCACCGGCGATATAGGCGCCGTGCCCGTAGAAATGATGCCCCGCAGGCGCCGTCAAGCGGCGGATGATCTGGCCCGTGGCGCAATCGATCACCAGGGCAAAGGCGCCGGGCCGGCGGGCAAAGGCGACGGCTTCGGCAATGCGGGGATGGGCGGCGGCGGCGTGACCGCGTCCGGGCAAGGGAATGCGGAAAAGCGGTTTGGACCGCCCCGACAGGCCATGCAGCGCAAAGGTGCCATCAGGTTCACGAGCGGCGGCCAGGTAGCCGGGCGCCCCGATATCGGCCCATGTGAGACAGGGCGCGGTGGCAGCGGCAAGCGCCGTGGTCAGGAAGCGCCGGCGGTTCTGCATTTCCTAGTCTCCATCGGCGGAGTTGAACCCGGCGCGGACGCCAAGGGCGGGGCCGATTTCCTGCTGGACGGCGTCGCTGATGGCGCGAACCCGCTGCTGCAGTGCTTCGACGCGGAGTCGGCCCTGCACCGTGGTGACATCGGCAAAAACGGGGTCGGGGCGCTCGGCAGCCGCCAGCGCCTCTGCAAAGGCGGCATCCGTGCGGGGTGTCGGCGCGTCCGACAGCGTTTGCGCCAGCTCCTGCAAGGCAGTCAGGGAAAGCGTCACATTGCGCAGCGAGCGCCCGGACCGGCGTGCCTCTGCACGATTGGGGCGGGGACGCTCGGCACTGCCCATAGGGCGGCCCAGCCGTTGATCGGCGGTGAACTCCAACCCGGTCAAGAGCGCGGTATACAGGGTCTGCGTCGCTTCGTCCGCGCTCAGATAGGTGTCGTTGCCGGGCGCGCCGGCGGTTTGCAGGCGTTGCGCGTGGTCCTCTCGCCATTCCGTGTCGATGCCCGCCCCCGTGCGGGCAAGGTCGGTTGCAATGGCGCGGACCAGGCCGCACCGGTAGTCATCTTCCGCATAGTCGGCGAGCGCGGGATCGTAGAGCAGCCGTTCCATCGCAAAAAGGCCACGTCCGGCCACCGAGACCTGGGCAAACTCCTCGGGATCATTTGCCGCCGGGTCCTGGTTGGCAATCAGGGCAGCGACGGTTTTCTGGACCAGCCCGCGTGTATCCGGCCAGAATGCGATGCCAAGGGCGCGGCCATCCGCCTCGATCGGTCCGAAGGCGAGATGACCGATGCCCAGCCAGGCATCAAAGGCCGCATTCCAGGGCGCGCGCAACGCTACGGCGCGACAGTCGGCCCCGGCGGATTTCGCCAGCGCGTCGGTGGCCTGGGAAAATGCGGCGGTGCCGGGCAGGATATGGGCCTCCACCACTTCGGCAGGCCCGGCAAGGGCGGCTGCGGGGATCATGGCGGCCAGGGCGAAGACCGGGGCAAGACGCATTACAGGCTCTCCAGATAGCGGATCAGGGCATCGCGATCCTGTTTGGGCATGTCGACAACGGCGTCGCGGGCGGCCTGGGCTTCGCCGCCATGCCAGAGGATCGCTTCGAGCAGGCTGCGCGCGCGACCGTCGTGCAGCAGGAAAGTATGACCGCTGACCGTCCTGGTCATGCCGATACCCCAGAGCGGTGCGGTGCGCCATTCGCGCCCGTTGGCGCGCCCTTCCGGGCGGTTGTCGGCCAGGCCGTCGCCCATGTCGTGCAGCAGCAGATCGGTATAGGGCCAGATCAGTTGAAAGCTCTGCTCGGGTTGATCGACAAGCCTGTTCGTCACGAATTTCGGGGTATGACAGGCGGCGCATCCTGCGGCGAAAAACTGCTCTTTTCCACGTAGAACCTGCGGATCACCCTCGTTCCTGCGCGCCGGAACAGCGAGGTTTCGGGAGTAGAATGTAACGAGGTCCAGCCCCTCGCCGTCGATTTCCGTTACCCGATCGTCGCCATCGCCATGCGGTCCTGCAAGGCAACCGGTCTGCGCAGCCGTGCAGTCGCCCGCCGGGGCCGGGAACAGCGGGCTTGAAATTCCGATATCTCCCGAAAAGGCGGCGGCGGATTGTTCCTCGACGGTCGGTGCCCCGGCTTTCCAGCCGAAACGGCCCAGCATCGGCTGATCGAACGCGGTCGACCAGACGATCTGGGCTTTGCCAGAAATACCGTCTCCGTCGACGTCATCGGGGTCGGCAGCGGCGAGAATATCTGCGGCGGGAATGGCTTCGAGCAAGCCAAGGCCAAGCATCTGGGGCGCCACCCGCGGGCTGAGCATCGCACCCTCGGCCAGCGGACCATATCCGAGGTCGGCGGCGCGATAGGTCGGCGCGCGCAGGAACGCGGTTTCGCCATCCGACAGCGGCACCTCGATTTCTTCATAGCTGATGTCGAGCCGGTATTCCGCAGGATGCCCGGCGACGCCGAAATCCTGCATCTGGCCGCCATAGACCGGATCGGGGCGCGTCCGCGCGACATCGTCGCCAAGTCGGCGCATATAGGTTTCGATCGCCGACATCGCGTCATCCGGGGTGGCCGGGACCGAGACGCGCAGGAACATCGACACCGCGTCGTCCTCCGCGCCGTTTGGGGGATGTCCCCGTCCGTCCTTGAGATGGCAGCGCTGGCAGGAACGGGCATTGTAGAGCGGCCCGAGTCCGTCGGATCCCAGAGTTGACGAGGGGGACGAGACCCAGAGCTTGCGGAACAGCCCATTGCCGACCTTGAACTGCAATTCGCGTTCAAAACTGATATTGGCGGATGGCTGGGAAAACGCGTTGCTGTCATTGCGGGCGCGCACGGTTGCGGCGCCGGCGGGTCGGGCTTCGAACGGTTCGGCGGTGCCAAAATCGGTGGGCATGGCCGTGATCTTCGCGATGCGAGCCGCTTCGGCGCTGGTTCGGGGAACGATGTCGAGATGCGGATCGCCAAGTTCCGGGGATGGCTCGGCACAGAGCATCGTCGATGCCAGAGCGGCGGCAAACGCGGTGAGGGGCAGCGCGATGTCCCGGGTCTTGGTCATTCTGTTCCTGTCCTGATCGGGTCTGTCGGGCCCGCTAACAAAAAGGCACCGTGAAACGATGCCTTTTCAATCTTACTCTGTTGCCGGGGGCGACGCGAGATTGCGTAACCCGAGTGAGACAATTTATCCCTCTGCTTCGTCCGCCGGTTTGGCGTTGAGCAGGGCATACCCCTGTTCGCCGAGCGACGTGTGCAGATCCAGCTGTGTCTCGAGAAAGTCGATATGGCCTTCTTCATCCGCGATCAGTTCTTCGAACAGTCCCTTGCTGACGTAATCGGAAACGCTTTCGCAATGATCACGTGCCTCGATATAAAGTGTCCGCGCTTCGTGTTCCGCCGCCAGGTCCGCTTCGAGCGTTTCCTTGAGGTTCTCACCGATCCGCAAGGAGTCGAGCTTTTGCAGGTTCGGGTGGCCTTCGAGGAAAATGATACGCTCGATCAACTTGTCCGCATGGTGCATCTCTTCGATGCTTTCCGCGCGAGACTTGTCGGCAATCCGGCCAAAACCCCAGTCTTCCTGAAGACGGTAGTGCAGCCAGTATTGACTGACCGCCGTCAGCTCGCTGCGTAGCGCCTTGTTAAGGTATTCAATTACCTTTTTGTCGCCTTTCATCGGAAATGTCCTTGTGTAGATGCGCGGTCAACCCGCGCAATTCCATTGGGACTCCGATTGTGTCACAGGACTTCATGGTGTCAAGGAACACCGGCAGACAGCCACCGCATTCCGCGCGCTTGCCAAGCGCGCGGTAGATCTTGCCGGGGGTGATGATCGTCTCGGGATCCGATGCGCGCATCCAGTCGACGGCGCTGCGAATCTCGTGATCGGTGATCGCGTTGCAATGACAGACAATCATGGCTTTTACCCCCCGAATGATGAACTCACTGGAAAACCGCGTCCGGATTATCGAGGCTGTCAGAGCCTTCAAACCCGATTTCGTCGAGGTCGAGCGTGGTGACCGCGCGCTCGATCGAGCGCGTCTGGGCGACCAACGCATTCACCGCCGCCATGACGATTGCCTCGCCACGGGCATTGCCGCGGGCCAGCATCATGTCATAGCTGAGACCGGTTTCGGCAGCGGTGCGCAGCAGGCCGAGTTCGGTCATGGTGTTGTCCAGGCTCTCGCGCAACTCGGTGTCGACGGTGCTGTCGATATCCGACACCAGGTCCGAAAGGGACGGGCCGGACACGACACCGCCGCCAACCCGTTCGTATTCGCCCAGATAGACATTGCGAATGCCGAGACCGTCGTAATAGTGGCTCATGTGGGTGTTGTCGGAAAAGCAGTCATGCTCTTCCTCCGGATCGTTCAGCATCAGGCCGAGCTTCATCCGTTCCCCGGCCAGTTCTCCGTAGCTGAGACTGCCCATGCCGGTCAGGATGGCCTTGATGCCGGCGTCGTGATCCGACAGCAAGGTGGTTCGCCCGGCACCGGCCTCGCCCCATTGTGCGGTCATCCATTCAAGGTCGCTCACCAGCAGGTCGGTTGCCGCCTCGAGATAGGCGGCGCGGCGATCACAGTTTCCGTTGGTGCAGGCGTCACCCGATGCGTAATCGGTCCAGGGACGGTTGCCCGCGCCCGGATCGGTGCCATTGAGATCCTGCCCCCAGAGCAGGAATTCGATCGCGTGATAGCCCGTGGCGACATTGGCTTCGATCTCGTCGGCCTCGTGCAGCGTGGACTCGAGCAGTTCAGGCGTGATTTCGGTCGCGTCGATGCTTTCACCAGACAGCGTGAACGCGGGATTGGCGATGACGTTCAGCCCGGCATAGGCATTTTCGTCGGTCGCGCCGCCATAGGACGGGTCTACATAGTCGATCAGACCCTCGTCCAGCGGCCAGGCATTTACCTTGCCTTCCCAGTCATCGACGATGGCGTTGCCGAACCGAAAGGCTTCGGTTTGCTGATAGGGCACACGCGCGGCCACCCAAGCGGCGCGGGCGGCGTCGAGTGTCTCGGCCGACGGATCGGCAATCAGCGCGTCCACGGCACCTTGCAGCGCGCGTGCGGTGGCAAGGCTGTCTCCATAGGCCGCCTCGGCAATATTGGCATAGGTGTCGAGTACCTCGGCCTTGGTTGCGGCAAGGGCAGGCAGGCTTGTCAGGGCTGTGCTAGCCAGGACTGGCAGAAAGAGACGTTTCATATGGATTGCTCCGTTAGTGCAGATGTCGGGATTGGGATTGGGTCGTATCGGGTAGCTCGGTCGCCATGCTGCGCGAGATTTGCAGCAGCACCGGACCGAGGTTGCTGGCGAGTTGAACCGCGTGCCAGGCAGCGCCGCCCGACAGCAGGGTCGTGGCGAACAGCAGCGCATCGTCCCGATCCTGAGTCGCGGCGGCGGTGATCATATGCGCGAACGCGCTTTCGTGACCGCCAAAGCAGCGGCAGTTCAGCCCGTGCCGCATCAGGGGGCAGCGACCGCATCGCAGCATCATGCGCAAGAGCGTGTTGAAATCCTCGTAGATCAGATCGCCCTCGTCGGGGCCGAGCACGCGGCGGAAATCATCGATCATCTGCGCCTTGCCCGGGCCCCCGTCACACCACGCCCGGAGATAGAGAATCGCCATGCGCTCCATCGGCGGCAATTCCTGCATCTGACCGACCGGCGCTGCGCCTCGGGAGGGGACGAAATGCTGGCTCATTTGGTCAGGATCAGCTTGCCAGCGCGCGTGATGCGCAACGAATACACCTGACCGTCAAGTACCAGCAGCGCCTGATCACCGCCATTGGTGAGCGAGCGCACGTCGTAACCCGGCGTTTCCGTGAGCGCGTTGATGTCGATCATCTTGGGGGTCGAAGCGGTGCTGTTCATTGCTTTACCTCCTCGCGGCGGCGGACCTGCTCAACCAGAGCGATATCGGCATCGAGGGTTTCCGATGCGACTTGCAGCAAATCCGGCCAGGATGCCGTGGCCAGGTGCTGGGTGTATTGCGGTGCGTATTGGTCCCCGGACGCGGGACGCAAAGGTGCCGGATATGTCATCAACATTCCTTTCATTGCTCAGGGTCCGGGCTGCCCTGATCGAACAGGGTGGCTGGGGTTGACCATATTTCTGACTAAAATGCTGGGATTTGTAAACCCGATTCTTTTGATCGGAATTTTTGCGGGTCGATTTTGTCCCCGGTTTCAGAAGGTTCACAAGGCGCGTCCGCCCTTGTCTGAAGGGCTGTCCGGAATCTCGTCTTGCAGGAGCAGACAAGGCCGACTAAAAGAATCAACATTATGCGCCGTCGGATCCGCCGGCCATCCAGCCACGGGCGCGCCCTAGCCAGACGTCATCAGAAATCACGATAAAGACAGAGGTGAACATGGCACTCGATGGCATTCCGACGCCCGAGGAAATCCGGCAAGCAGAAGCGGACAACCCCAAGACCCGTGAACGGGACCTTGCCGAGAGTCTCGGCATTTCCGAGGCGGATCTCGTTGCCGCCCGCGTGGGGCGCGGCGCGACCCGCCTTGAGGCACATCCGGACGGGATCATGGCCGCGGCCTGCGAACTGGGTGAGGTGATGGCGCTGACCCGCAACCGGTCGGTCGTTCATGAAAAGACCGGGGTCTATGCCAATTACCACTCCGGCGTGCATGCGTCGATGATCCTGAATGACGAAATCGATCTGCGGATTTTTCCCAAGCACTGGCATTATGCCTATGCGGTCGAAAAACCGACCGATGCAGGGATGCGCCGCAGTATTCAGGTGTTCGACGCCGCCGGTGACGCGGTTCACAAGATCTTTCTGCGCGAGCGGTCCGATCTCGACGCCTGGGCACTGGCGGTCGAGCAACTGCGGCATGCGGATCAGACCGAAACCCTGTCGGTCGGTGCGCGTCCGCCGGTCGAGGCCGCGCGTTCGAACCCGGCGAAACTCGATGTATTGCGTCAGGAATGGGCGCGCCTTACCGACACCCACCAGTTTCTGACCCTGACCGCGCGGTTGCGGATGAACCGCCTTGGCGCCTACCGCATCGCGGGCGCGCCATTTGTGCGGCAGCTCGAGCCCGGCGCGGTCGTGGACATGTTGCAGGCGGTACAAGCCGAGGGCATCGGCATCATGGTGTTTGTCGGCAATCGTGGATGCATCCAGATTCATTCCGGACCGATCCAGACCCTGCGGCCGATGGGGCCGTGGCAGAACGTGCTGGACGCGGGCTTCAGCCTGCATCTGCGGCAGGACCACGTCGCCGAGGTCTGGGCGGTGGAAAAGCCGACCAAGCGGGGACCGGCTGTCTCGGTCGAGGCGTTCGACGCGGAGGGCGGTCTGATTTTCCAGGTCTTCGCCGTCGGCAAGGAAGGCGGCGACGATCGCCCCGCCTGGCGCGACATTGTTGCGGGCTTGCCGGATCTGAGCAGAGAGACCGTCTGATGCGGTGGCGAACGGGGCATTGCCTCTGGGGGGCGGCGCTGCTCGCTTTCGTATCGGGTGCGGCGCAGGCCGGGGATGGAAATGTGGTCTCCGCCGGAGGCTCGATCACCGAGATCGTCTATGCTCTTGGCGAGCAGGACCGGCTGATCGCGCGCGATACCACGTCGACCTTCCCCGAAGAGGCGCAGAAATTGCCCAACGTGGGATATGTGCGCGCCCTGTCGCCCGAAGGTGTTCTGGCTCTCAGGCCGGGTCTGATCCTCGCGGAAGCGGATGCGGGCCCTCCGGAGACACTCGATCTGTTGCGCGAGTCCGGAGTTCCGCTGGTGCTGATCCCGGATGCGCCGACGTCGGACGGGATCACCGCCAAGATCCGCGCGGTTGGCGACGCTTTGGGCGCGACAGAACCGGCCGACCAACTGGCGCAGCAGGTTGCCGCTCAGATGCAGGTGGTTGCCGAGCGCGCCGCCGGCGTTCCCGAGGAGTCGCGCAAACGGGTGCTCTTCGTGCTCAGCCTTCAGGGGGGACGCATCCTCGCGGCAGGGCAGGAGACCGAGGCCTCATCGGTGATCGCGCTTGCCGGGGCGGTGAACGCCATGACCGGGTTCACGGGGTACAAACCGGTGAGCGAAGAAGCCGTGATCGCCGCCGCGCCGGATATTATCCTGATGATGGACCGGGGCAGCGCAGGAATGGCGGATGACGCCGCCATCCTCGCGGTGCCGGCGCTTGCCGCGACGCCGGCCGGCAAGGACAATTCGCTGATCCGGATGGATGGGCAGTACCTGCTCGGGTTCGGGCCACGCACGGCGCAGGCGGTTACGGAACTGGCCGAGAGAATCTACGGTCCAACCGGATCATGACCACGGTGATGGCCGCCGACGCGGATGTGATCCACGACCGCCGCAGCCGGGCGCGAAGATTGGGGCTGCTGCTGGCGATGCTCCTGATCTGCATGGCGACGGCCAGCCTCGCGATGGGGGCCGCAGGCACGTCGCTGTGGTACGCGTTGATCGACCTGGTGCAGGGCCGGACCCTCGCGCCGGTGGATCACGCCGTCCTTTGGCAGATACGACTGCCACGGACGGTGATGGCCATTTTTGTCGGCGCTGCCCTCGCCGTTTCGGGGGCGGTCCTGCAGGGGTTGTTTCGCAATCCGTTGGCGGATCCCGGTCTGGTCGGTGTCAGTTCCGGCGCCGGGCTGGGTGCGATCGTCGCAATCGTACTCGGAGCGTCGCTGCCGGCCGGACTTGCAGGACTGGCCGGACCGCATCTGGTGCCGTTGGCGGCCTTTTCCGGCAGCTGGATCACGATTATCGTTCTTTACCGGATTTCGACGCGGGGGGGGCAGACGTCGGTCGCGACCATGCTTCTGGCCGGTATCGCGATCGGGGCCATCACGGCTGCGGGATCCGGGCTGTTGATATATCTCGCGGACGATCAGCAATTGCGCGACCTCAACTTCTGGCAGCTTGGCTCGTTGTCGGGTTCGACCTGGCAGCGGGTCATGGTCGCCGCGCCGATCATTCTGGTGGCGCTGATGGCGTCGCCGTTTCTTGCGCGGGGGTTGAACGCCCTGGCTCTGGGCGAGGCGCCGGCGGCTCATCTGGGGATCCCGGTACAGCGCCTCAAGACCATGGCGGTGCTGGTGGTCGCCGCGGCGACCGGGGCGGCGGTTGCCGTGTCCGGCGGCATCGGCTTTGTCGGGATCGTGGTGCCGCATCTGCTGCGATTGGCCTCTGGTCCAGATCACAACACATTGCTGCCGAACGCGGCGCTGCTGGGAGCGAGCCTGTTGTTGGCCGCGGATATTCTGGCGCGGATCGTGATCGCGCCTGCCGAGCTTCCCATCGGGATCGTCACCGCGATTCTGGGTGCCCCCGTGTTCCTGTGGATCCTGTTGCAGCGGCGCAAGGATCTGGTGCTGTGACCTTCGAGGGGCAAGGCATATCCGTGACCTTCGGCCGGCGCCGGATCCTGTTCGATGTCGATTTCACCGCAAGTGCCGGTGCCATCACCGCGATTGTCGGACCGAACGGGTCGGGCAAGACGACGCTGTTGCGGGCGTTCTGCGATGAAATTCCGCATGACGGCACGGTACGGATCAACGGGCGGAATATCGCGACCTGCGACGCGGCCGAGCTGGCCACGATCCGGGCGGTCCTGCCGCAATCGGTGATGCTCGCCTTTCCCTTCACAGTGTCCGAGGTCGTGCATCTGGCGCAGGCGTCGCGTGCGGCACGGCCTTGCGCGGACCTGCCGCGGCGCGCGTTGGCTGCGGTCGGCCTGGCGGGCTATGGCGCGCGCAGGTACCAGGACCTGTCAGGGGGCGAACAGCAGCGCGTGCAATTGGCGCGGGTGCTTGTTCAGGTGTGGGAGCCTGTGGTCTATGGCGTTCCCCGCTGGCTTCTGCTGGACGAACCGGTGGCCAGTCTGGATATCGGGCACCAGTTGATGGTGATGCGCCTGGCCCAGGATTTTGCCGCCCGCGGTGGTGGCGTCATCGCGGTGATGCACGATCTCAACCTGACCGCGATGTTTGCCGACAAGGTCGTGCTGATGCGGCTCGGGCGGGTTGCCGCTGCCGGCCGCGTGAGTGACGTGTTCAACGACGATACGTTGTCGGCGGCTTACGGCCCGGCTCTGCGCGTCAACAGCACGCCGACGGATGGCAGCCTGTTCATCCTGCCCCACAGCGCCGCCTGAGCTGACAGCAAGAACGGCCTGCAATTTGGATCGCTGCCCTTGCAGCGCCCGGATGGCGATACTAAGACTCTGCAAACACATTATCGGGTATCCTCCCGACATCCAACGCAGCAGGCAGGCACAGATGTTTGATCCCACAGAAACCTATATGAACACCCTGGTCCCGATGGTCGTGGAGCAGACGAGCCGCGGGGAGCGGGCCTACGACATCTTTTCGCGCCTGCTCAAGGAGCGGATCATTTTCATCAACGGGCCGATCCATGACGGCATGAGCCATCTTGTCGTGGCCCAGCTGCTGCATCTCGAGGCCGAAAACCCCTCCAAGGAAATCAGCCTTTATATCAACTCGCCGGGTGGCGTGGTGACGTCGGGACTGTCGATCTATGATACGATGCAGTACATCAAGCCCAAGGTCAGCACGCTCTGCATCGGGCAGGCAGCGTCGATGGGTTCGGTGCTGCTGGCCGGGGGCGAGCCGGGAATGCGGTTCAGCCTGCCCAACAGCCGGATCATGGTACACCAGCCCAGCGGCGGTTATCAGGGCCAGGCCAGCGACATCATGATCCACGCGGCAGAGACCCAGAAGCTGAAGGACCGGCTGTATGACATCTATGTCAAGCACACCGGCCAGACCAAGAAGGCGGTGGAAAAAGCGCTTGATCGCGACAATTTCATGTCGCCGGAAGAAGCGAAGGAATGGGGCCATATCGACGAGATCGTGGCCAGCCGGGACAAGAGCGAAGACAAGGACACCTGACCTTTGGGCATGGCGACAGCGCCGCACCGGCGGTGCGAAAAGGGCACGATTTGCGATTGTGATGCCCTTTGCGCTGTCCTAAGCTGCCGCGAGGTGGGTGAATCTGTCCTGTCAAAGACGGGACAGCGTTGAAAATCGAAGCCGGAAAGGTTGATCATGGCAACGAACTCAAATGGCGACAGCAAGAATACGCTTTATTGCAGCTTTTGCGGCAAGAGCCAGCATGAGGTGCGTAAGCTGATCGCGGGCCCGACCGTCTTCATCTGCGATGAATGCGTCGAATTGTGCATGGACATCATCCGCGAAGAGACCAAGGCGTCCGGGCTCAAGGCGACGGACGGGGTGCCGACACCCAAGGACATCTGCGAAGTGCTCGACGACTACGTGATTGGTCAGGCGATGGCCAAACGTGTGCTGTCCGTTGCGGTTCACAATCACTACAAGCGTCTGAACCATGCGCAAAAGGCCGGTAGCGATATCGAACTGGCCAAGTCCAACATCCTGCTGATCGGGCCGACCGGCTGTGGCAAGACGTTGCTGGCGCAGACGCTGGCGCGCATTCTCGATGTACCGTTCACCATGGCCGACGCTACCACCCTGACCGAAGCAGGTTACGTGGGCGAGGACGTGGAGAACATCATTCTCAAGCTCCTGCAGGCCAGCGAATACAATGTCGAACGCGCACAGCGCGGCATCGTCTATATCGACGAGGTCGACAAGATCACCCGCAAATCCGAAAATCCCTCGATCACCCGTGACGTTTCGGGCGAGGGCGTGCAACAGGCGCTGCTCAAGCTCATGGAAGGGACGGTGGCCAGCGTTCCGCCGCAGGGCGGCCGCAAACATCCGCAGCAGGAATTCCTGCAGGTGGATACGACCAATATCCTGTTCATCTGCGGCGGTGCCTTTGCAGGTCTCGACAAGATCATCGCGCAGCGGGGCAAGGGCAGCGCGATGGGCTTTGGCGCGGATGTGCGCGACGAGGACGAGCGTGGCGTCGGCGAGATATTTACCGATCTCGAGCCGGAAGACCTGCTGAAGTTTGGTCTCATTCCGGAATTCGTCGGGCGTCTGCCGGTTCTGGCGACACTGGAAGACCTCGATCAGGATGCGCTCGTGACCATCCTGACCAAACCCAAGAACGCGCTGGTGAAACAGTATCAGCGGCTGTTCGAACTTGAGGATACCGAGCTTCAGTTCACCGACGATGCGCTGCTTGCGATCGCCAAGCGCGCGATCGAACGCAAGACCGGCGCGCGTGGGTTGCGTTCGATCCTCGAAGACATCCTGCTGGACACGATGTTCGAATTGCCGGGCCTCGACAGCGTGACCAAGGTTGTCGTGAACGAGGAATCCGCACGCTCCGAAGCGGCTCCGCTGATGATCCATGCGGATGCCGAGAAAGAGCCGGCCGCAACCGCAGGCTAAGCGGCGTGACCATTCGGCGTATCCCGTCCGGCGGCGAATTCGAGCACCGGGTGGGGTATTGCCGAGCCGTCGTGGCGGGTGGCTTCGTGCATGTCGCGGGCACGGTAGGTCAGGGGCACGACGTTGTCAGCCAGTGCCGATCGGCCCTTGAAATCATCACCAATGCGTTGCGCGAAGCGGGAGCAACGCTCGCCGATGTGGTTCGTGTTACCTACTATCTTCCCGACCGCGCGGATTTCGAGCCATGCTGGCCGATCCTGTCCGAAACATTTGGCCCGCACCCGCCGGCCGCGACGATGATCGAATGCGGCCTGATCGACCCGAAATACCGCATCGAGATCGAAGTGACCGCAGTGTTGCCAGACGCGCGTGGTTGATCGACGGGAAACAGACGTCTTGCCTTCGCGCGCCTGCCGCCGCTAACGTGATCGCCAGATCCCGGCAACCGGGCATCTGGCTTTCTGGGAGGAGAGACACGCATGGCCATCATCAAGAGCAGTTTTTCGGATGTCGAGGTCCGGGAGCTGACCATCACGCAACGGGTGTTCGAAGGGCTGGGTGACAATCCCGCCCGGGTGATCCTGATTGATGGGCCGACGGGCCGCGAGTTGACGGTTGGCCAGTTTGTCGGCGGCATCAAGTCACTGGCAGGCGGGTTGAACGCCAGGGGGCTGGGCACGGGGGCCTGTGTCGCTCTCATGGCACCGAACCTTCCGGAGTATTGCGTGGTATTTCATGGGGTTGCCTGGGCCGGAGGCACGATCACCACGATCAATCCCACCTATACCGCTCATGAAGTGCGGCACCAGTTGACGAATGCAAACGCGTCGATCCTGATCACGATCGCGCCTTTTCTGGATACCGCGCGCGAGGCGATCCGGGACACCGGAGTCAGTGAAATCTACGTGATCGGAGAGGCCCCGGGCGCCCGCCCGCTGGCAGAGTTGATGGGCACGCCGCAGGACAGCCAGACGCCTGTCGATCTGGAGGAGCACATTCTGGCGCTGCCGTATTCGTCGGGAACCACGGGGTTGCCCAAGGGCGTGATGCTGACCCATCGCTCGATGGTGATGAATGTCGATCAGACCCTGCATGTTTCGGATATCGAAGAGGGTGAATTCTCGGTTGCATTCCTGCCGTTCTTTCACATCTACGGGATGCAGGTGCTGATAAACATGCATCTCGCGGCCGGCGCGGGGCTGGTGACGATGCCCCGCTTCGATCTGGAACAGTTTCTGGATCTCTGTTCGAAATACCGCACGCGGCGCATGTGGATTGTTCCGCCGATTGCCATCGCTCTCGCAAAGCACCCGATTGTCGACGAGTACGACCTGTCAGCGGTCGAGCATGTCAACTCGGGCGCGGCCCCGCTTGGCGGCGACGTTGCGGCGCTGGTGGGCAGGCGGCTGGATTGTGTAGCGACGCAGGGGTATGGCATGACCGAGCTTAGCCCCGTCAGCCATCTCACGCCGCCGGGTAAGGCGCGCACGGGGGCCTCGGGGCTGACGGCACCGAACACGGAATGCCGGATCGTCAGCACCGAAACCGGCGAGGACCTGAACCGTGGCGAAGCGGGAGAGCTTTGGGTGCGCGGGCCACAGGTCATGAAGGGCTACCTGAACAACCCCGAGGCAACGGCCGAGGCGCTTGACAGCGAGGGGTGGCTGCACACCGGGGACATCGGCTATTTCGACGAGGATGGTTATCTGTTTATCACGGACCGCCTGAAGGAACTGATCAAGTTCAAGGGGTTCCAGGTGGCGCCGGCCGAGCTTGAGGCAGAGTTGCTGACCCATCCCGATATCGCGGATGTTGCCGTGATCGGTGCGCCGGACGACGAGGCGGGCGAAGTGCCGATGGCATTCGTGGTTCCGGCCGGGGATGTGACACTGGAGACCGTGCAGTCGTTTCTCGAAGGGCGCTTGTCACATTACAAGCAGGTACGGCGGATGGAAATCGTCGACGAAATACCGAAATCCGCGTCGGGAAAGATCCTGCGTCGGGTCTTGCGGGACGGGCTCGCGGGCTGAGCGCGGCGGCGAACTGCCATGTTCGATCTGCATGGCAGACAGCCCGGTGACGGCATGGCCTTTTCCGCAGGATGCGTGTAAGAGGCGGTTTTTCTGCTGCGGGGCTGTTCGGAAAGATGCCGGATGTGCCCCTGTGGCGGCATGTAATCCATCCGGACGCAGACCGAATTTGGGGCGTTTCGATACAGCCCGAGACGCCTTGACGACCCGACAGAGACAGGACCCCCGATGACCCGAAAAGCTCCCTTGGCGGCATTCGCCAGCCGACTTGCCATGCCCGACCTCAGATGGGTGCCGGACGAACGGCTGACCCCCGCGCGCCTGCGTATCGAGTTGCTGTCCGGGTTGACCGTGGCGCTGGCGCTTGTGCCCGAGGCGGTGGCTTTTGCCTTCGTTGCCGGGGTTCACCCGCTGGTGGGGCTTTACGCGGCATTTCTGGTTGGTCTGATCACGGCGCTGATCGGGGGGCGTCCGGGGATGATCTCGGGCGCGACCGGGGCGCTTGCAGTTGTCATGGTGTCGCTGGTCGCGGAACACGGGGTGGAATACCTGTTTGCGACCGTCGTCCTCATGGGGCTGTTGCAGGTCTTTGCGGGTCTCATGCAATGGGGCAAGTTCATCCGCCTGGTGCCGCACCCGGTGATGCTCGGCTTTGTGAACGGGCTGGCCATCGTGATCTTTCTGGCGCAGCTGGGCCAGTTCAAGGTGCCGGGCAGCATGGAAAACACCGGCCACGGGATCTCGGGGGGCGAATGGCTGAGCGGCATGCCGCTCTACATGATGCTGGGTCTCGTGGCGCTGACCATGGTGATCATCTGGATCGTGCCGCGTATCACGCGGGTCGTGCCCGCTCCGCTGGCGGGCATTGGCATCGTCGCGGCGCTGGTGATTGCCTTTGGCCTTGACGTGCCGCGCGTCGGCGACCTGGCGTCGATCCAGGGCGGGCTGCCGCCGTTCCATATTCCGATGGTGCCGCTGAATCTCGAAACGCTGGAGATCATCCTGCCCTATGCGGTCATCCTCGCCGCGATCGGCCTGATCGAAAGCCTGCTGACCCTGAACCTTGTCGGAGAGATCACCGGCAAGCGGGGCGGCGCGTCGCAGGAATGTATTGCCCAGGGCGTTGCCAACACGGTCACCGGCTTTTTCGGCGGCATGGGCGGCTGCGCGATGATCGGTCAGTCGATGATCAACGTCAAATCTGGTGGCCGCACGCGGATTGCAGGTATCGCGGCGGCGTTGTTCCTGCTGGTCTTCATCCTGTTCGCCGCCCCCGTGATCGAGCTCATCCCGCTCGCGGCGCTGGTCGGCGTGATGTTCATGGTAGTGATCGGAACCTTTGCCTGGAACAGCCTGACGATCCTGCGCAAGGTGCCTCTGACGGATGCGTTCGTGATCTTGCTGGTCACGGTGGTGACGGTGATGGAAGACCTCGCCGTGGCGGTTGTCGTCGGTGTCATCGTCAGCGCGCTGGCCTATGCCTGGAACAACGCGCGCCGCATTCATGCGGTGACGCGGGATTCCATTACCGAAAAGGGTGCCAAGGTTTACGAGATCAAGGGGCCGCTGTTCTTCGGATCTTCGGACGGCTTTATCGAACTGTTCACTGTCGAAGATGATCCGGAAAACGTGATTATCGACTTTGCCGACAGCCGGGTCGTCGATCAGTCGGCGCTGCAGGCGATCGAGAATATTGCCGCGAAATACGAGGCGGCGGGCAAGGCGATCAAGCTGCGGCACCTGAGCCGTGACTGTCACCGGCTCCTGACCAAGGCCGGGCATCTCATTGTCGATAGCGACGATGATCCGGATTACGAACTGGCGGTCGATTACTCCGTGCGTACCGGAGTGCTGGGCGGCCACTGATCTGGCGATGCGACGGGACAGCGCCCGTTGCAACGGGTGAACGGTCACCGACCCCTGGGGTCGGTGACTGTGACGGTCGGTTTCGCCTGCACCCGTCGGGTTCAGTCGTCCGGCCGCACGATTTCGAAAATGTCGGTGATATGGCTGTAATCACGGTATCCCAGCCGTGTCAGCGGACTGAACGTCGTGACATCAAAGCGGCCGTCGCGGATGCAATCGTCACGCATGTGGACGCCGACGACCTCACCCAGAACAAGCCGGTTCGACTTGCCCGGCAGGTCGATGATGCGGGTCAGGCGGCATTCCAGCGCTGCCGGCGCGTCCTGAACGCGGGCGCAGGCGATGGTTTCGCATTCCACGGGGGACAGGCCGGCGGCGTCGAATTCATCCACCTCTTTCGCGGTGCCGCCGGATGTGACGTTCATGGCGTCGCGCATGCTGTATTCGACGATGTTGACACAGAACACGCCGGTCGCCGCAATGTTGGCCACGCTGTCCTTGGTGCCGTCTTGGTCCGGCTTGCTCCCTGTGGACGCGAACATCACCTGCGGCGGAAAATAGGCCACCGCGTTGAAAAACGAATATGGCGCGAGATTGTTGGTTCCGTCCGGCGCGCGGCTGGAAATCCAGCCGATCGGGCGTGGCGTCACGATGGCGTTGAACGGGTTGTGGGGCAGACCGTGACCGTCTTCTGGGCGATAGAACATGTGCAAAACTCCGAGTGTTTGCCCAAGACCTAGCGGCGTGTTAGGGCGATTGCCACCACATACCGCCGTTGGGATGATCGCGTGATTGAGCTGAGACCTGAAACCGGGCAGGATTGGTGGGAAGTCGAGGCGCTGTACGATCTCTGCTTTGCACCCGGGCGCGAGGCACTGTCCTCCTACCGACTGCGCGATAACATTCCCCCGGTCGCTGGCCTGTCGCTGGTTGCCCGTGACGAGGAAGGGATTGTCGCAGGCGCGATTCGCTACTGGCCGGTGCGCGTTGGCGGCGCTGCGGCGCTGCTGCTGGGTCCGGTGGCGGTGCACCCGACCCATCAGGGCGAGGGGCTGGGTGGTGTCCTGATCCGCGATTCGCTGGCCGCCGCATCGGCCGATGGCTGGCATCGGGTTCTTCTGGTCGGAGACTATCCCTATTACTCTCGCTTCGGTTTCGAACCGCTGGCCGGTGTCGTCATGCCCCCCCCGACCAACCCGGATCGTGTTCTGGGGCAGGCGCTCCGCGACGGCGCGTGGGATGGCATCCGGGGTGACGTCACGCGCTGGACAGAGGGCTGACATTGAAATCCGCCGGGGAAATGCCGATCTTGTGAACACGCCCGCAGAGGAGTGAAGATGGCAGATATCGAAATCGTCGAGCCGGTGGACGTCGAGGCGGAACTGGATCGGCTGGCCGAGACATACCGCGCCGCCAACGGGATCGGCGTGCGAATTCTCAATCTGTTGGGCGGCAAGGCCGAGTCGCTGCTGGATCGCCTTCCCTCCGTGGTGCGTAACAACCTCGGCGACGCGACGCAGCGCGCGCTGACGCTGGCGATGCAGGCGGCACAGACCTCGCGTACCGCGGTGCCTGACCAGAAAGCCTGGGTCAACACCGCGATGACAACTGCGATGGGTGCCGCGGGCGGTTTTGGCGGGCTGCCGACGGCACTCGTCGAATTGCCTGCAACCACAACGGTCCTTCTGCGCGCAATTCAGGGCGTGGCAGCGGAGCATGGTTTCGACCCGTCCGCAGAGAATGTGCAATTCGACTGTATCCGTGTCTTTGCTGCCGCCGGACCGCTTGCGTCGGATGACGGGTCCGATCTTGGTTTCGTCTCCCTGCGCCTTTCGCTGACGGGCGGTGCGATGCACAAGCTGATCGCCACGGTCGCGCCCAAGCTGGCGACGGTTCTTGGCCAGAAACTGGCGGCGCAAACCGTACCGGTTCTGGGGGCGGTGGCCGGTGCGACCACCAACTATTTCTATTCCGACTATTATCAGCAGATTGCGCATGTGCATTTCGGACTGCGCAGGCTGGCCATCGACAGCGGCATCACCGAGGACGAACTGGTGCGCATGCTGGACAAGCGGATGCAAGACCGCCTGTCCTGAACCGGTGCACCTCGCCCCCGGTGCGGTAAATTCCGGCTGTGCCTCTGGCGGTGCTGCCCGCGTGCGGCGCGGCGGTTCGGAACTGACGTGGCATATCTGCTGCTTTGACCGGAATCAGCACAGATGAATCCAGTTGTTTTGTTGCCCCTTTGGTTGTGTATGGCATAACCCAAGACAAAGTGTCGCGCAGGGCCGGAAATCGGATCGCCAGAACCGACGATCCCGAGGGCGCACGCAACTGACCCAAGGGGATTTTCGCGGGGAAGTCCGAAGTCGGCCCGACTGCCGGTATGGGCCGCAGATAAACGCGCCCTAAAATCACAAGGACCGATCCGACGAGACGAGGGGTAAATGGGAGAATACGAAAAGGCGGAGTTGATCGCGATCTGCCGTGAAAAGCTGCTGCGCGATGGCTTGGCTGTTCATGTCGAGCAAGACTTTGACAGGGTACCCAAGATTATCGAGGCGATAGGCAAGCCCTATCTCACTCCAAAGATGTCGCCGTTCTTCAATGATTTCACCGCCGAGAACTGCTTCTGGCTCCGGCTTGAAAAGGACGGTGAAACCGTGGCGCTTGCCGGTGCACGGCTGGATGATCTGGGCGATGGAAGCATAACGGAATACTGGCGGCGCACGATGCGCCGGCAATACGGAAATGGCGAGGTCGAGATGGTCACGCAGGTCGCTTCGCCGCTCGAACGCGAACTCAAGGGGCGGCTGGCCTATTTCGGTGATCTGCATTTTTCGCGCGCGGCCGGGCGGTCGCTCAAGACGGTCCGTCGCTTTGTCCTGATCGGGCACATGATCACGGCGCTCAAGTGGAACCCGGACTGGACCTATGCCTTTCTGCGCGAGGACGACGTGCGCAGGGGGGGCGGGTATCACTATGGCTTCAACCGCTACATTCCCGATGCCCAGTTCTGGGTCGATCCGCCGTCACCGCGCGAGAATACCGAGTATTGCGTCATGACAAACCGGCGGGACCTGGCCTATATGGCCCAGGCGTTCATCCGATCACCGGAGCGGCTTTGAATAGCTGATGATCACGTCGCCGTGGGTGTCCGAGGCGACCGGCAGCAGCAGCCGCAGATAGTCGAGGCGGATTTGTTCCGCATGGCCGGGGGCCAGCACGTTCAACGCCTCTTCGGTGAGAACCGGCTGGCCTTCGGCGGCGGTGCGATAGGCGCGCAACAGGCGCTTTTGCAGGTCGCTGTCGCGCACTTCGTCGAGCGCGTATTGCAACGATTTCTTGTCCGCGACGCCCAGGGTGCGCGCCGACAGGCTGTTGGACCCCATGCGCAGGACCTCGATCCGGTTCGAGCGTTCACCCGGTGCCTTGTAGAGATCGAACCACTCGATGATCTTGTCAAAACCGCTGAGCTGCCGGCCGTATTTGAACCAGCGCAGCATCATGTCATCGACCGTCGGCTCCTGACCACGCATGGCGGCCGCTTCGCGCAGGCTGCCCGCGATCTGGTCGAAGAATTTCATCGCCTGATCGGTGATCGGACCGTCGGTGCCGAGATCGGTCACATCGAACGGCTGCGAGGTGCTGCCCGCGAGATAGGCAAGCGAAACTTCCAGCTCGCGGGCCAGCCTGACCGAGATGTCCCAGCTTGGCGAGGCCTTGGTGCTGAGCATGGTCGAGACGTAATTGGGGCTCAGGTTCAGCGCGCGTGACAATTTCGCGCGATTTCCACCGTATTTCTTGGATGTGTCGATGGCGCGGGCAACGCGCTCATGAAAGATGCTCATCGTTAAATCGCCTTGATCGTACTTAATATTATTCGAAGGTATAATATAGCGTAGGTGTTGCAACTCAAAATTGCGTGCGCGGTTTGGCGGAACGGTTGTATCCGGGAACACCCCCCATCGTGAGAGTGTTGCAGTCGCGGCGGTTTTACGAGCGCTTTGCCGTTTCCTGAACGGGGCGAACCGTCGCACGTCCGACTGCGGGGCAGATGCGTGTTTCCGGCATGCGTTGCCCTGCACAGGCGCGCAAGGCGATGTGCATTCCGGCTATGGTGCCAGACCTGCCCGGCGGTTAGTGTCACGCCGTTCAAGGTGCAAGCGAGCAGGGGGACCATGTCTGCAATTCTGTCCATTCGAGACCTGCAAAAGACGTATGCCGGCGGGTTCGAGGCACTCAAGGGGGTCAGTCTCGATATCGAGGAGGGCGAGATCCTCGCGCTGCTTGGTCCAAACGGGGCGGGCAAGACGACGTTGATTTCAACGGTCTGCGGGATCACGACGCCAAGCGGCGGTTCGGTGACCGTGGGCGGCTATGATATCATCACCGAGTTCCGCGGTGCGCGATCGCTCATCGGGTTGGTGCCGCAGGAGGTCAACCTGCAACCGTTCGAAACGGTCCTGAACACGGTGCGATTCTCGCGTGGGCTGTTCGGCAGGCCCCGCGATGATGCACATATCGAAAAAGTCCTGCGCACCCTGAGTCTCTGGGACAAGAAGGACAATCAGATCACCACGCTGTCCGGCGGCATGAAACGACGTGTCCTGATCGCCAAGGCGCTGAGTCACGAACCGCGTGTGCTGTTCCTCGATGAACCGACCGCCGGCGTGGACGTGGATTTGCGCAAGGACATGTGGGACACCGTTGCCGATCTCAAGGCGGATGGGGTCACGATCATCCTGACAACGCATTACATCGAAGAAGCCGAGGCCATTGCCGATCGGGTGGGTGTCATCACGCGCGGCGAGCTGTTGCTGGTCGAGGAAAAGAAGGCGCTGATGGCGCGAATGGGCCGCAAGCAGCTCGAGGTGCAGTTGAATGAAAGGCTGGACAGCATCCCCGCCGGGCTTGCGCATCTTGATCTGGAACTGGCCGAGACCGGCGACGCGCTGGTTTACAGCTATGACATTCACGCGCCACGCACCGGCATCACCGGTTTGCTCAACGGGATCGCCGAGGCGGGGCTGACCCTGCGCGACCTGCAGACACGGCAGAGCAGCCTTGAAGAGATTTTCGTGGACCTGGTCAAGGGAGACGCATCATGAACATGTCGGCCGTCGGGGCGATCTACCGATTTGAGATGATGCGCTTCTTTCGCACGCTGATGCAGAGCTTCCTGTCACCGGTGCTCTCCACCTCGCTATATTTCGTGGTGTTCGGTGCCGCCATCGGCAGCCGCATCGAGGAGGTCGAAGGCGTCAGCTATGGCGCGTTCATCGTGCCGGGGCTGGTGATGCTTTCGGTAATCACGCAGGCTATCTCGAACGCCGCCTTTGGCATCTATTTTCCCAAATTCACCGGCACCATCTACGAATTGCTCTCGGCGCCGGTCAACTTTCTTGAGATCGTGATGGGGTTCGTCGGGGCGGCGGCGACCAAGGCCCTGTTCATCGGGGTGGTGATCCTGTTGACGGCCTCGTTCTTTGTCGACCTCTCGATCCAGCATCCGGTGGCGATGGTGCTGTTCCTGCTGCTGACCTGCCTCAGCTTTGCCCTGCTGGGGTTCATCGTCGGAATCTGGGCGGGAAACTTCGAGCAATTGCAACTGGTGCCGCTGTTGATCGTGACGCCGCTGATTTTCCTCGGTGGATCATTCTATTCGATTTCGATGCTGCCACCGGTCTGGCAGACGATCACGCTGTTCAATCCGGTGGTCTACCTGATCTCGGGGTTCCGCTGGTCGTTCTTCGGGACCGCCGATGTCCCCGTGGCGCTGAGCCTGCTGGCAATTGCCGGGTTCACGCTGTTGTGCCTGGGGCTGATCTGGTGGATCTTCAAGACCGGCTGGCGCATCAGGAGCTAGCCGCTCAACCCAGACGGTTGTGCTGCCGCAATGACGTGGCATAATTGCCCGCCGTTGCGTGATTTGGGTGGTGTCTCGGGTTTCTGTTCGGGTCGGCATCTTGTTTGTCGGCGGGTGGCGTTCTACATCGGCTGCATGAACCTTCGCATCCCCTTTCTGAAAAAGCCGCCCCTTGTCTCGGTTGTCCGTATGCACGGAGCGATCGGCATGGCCGGGCGCCGGTCGCTCAACGATCATGCGCTGGCGCCGGTCCTGGAGAGGGCGTTTCGCCGTGGCAAACCCGACATGGTGGCGCTCGAGATCAACTCGCCCGGCGGCTCGCCGGTGCAATCATCGCTGATCGGTGCGCGCATCCGGCAGCTTTCGGAGGAAACCAAGGTGCCCGTCGTGGCCTTTGTCGAGGATGTCGCCGCATCCGGCGGCTATTGGCTGGCGGCGGCGGCGGATGAAATCTGGGCCGACGAAAGCTCTGTCGTGGGGTCGATCGGTGTGATCTCGGCGGGCTTCGGCGCCCAGGTCTTCCTTGCCCGGCAAGGCATCGAGCGGCGCGTCTATACCGCCGGAAAGTCCAAGTCGATGCTTGACCCGTTTCGCGCCGAGAACGAGGAAGATGTCGCGCGGTTGCAGGTCATCCTCGGTGACATCCACGACAATTTCATCGCCCATGTCAAAGCACGGCGGGGGCAGAAGCTTGACACCACCAAAGAGCTTTTCACGGGTGAAATCTGGTTGGCACGCCGTGCGACCGATCTTGGCCTGATCGATGGGATCGGCCATCTCAAACCCAAGATGAAGGCCCGCTTCGGCGACAAGGTCAAATTCCGCCGCCACGAAATGCGGCGTCCGTTCCTGGCCCGTTTCGGGGCACAGGTGGTGGATGACGCGGTTGCCGGTATCGAGGAGCGCGCCGCCTTTGCGCGTTTTGGTCTTTGAGTTGATCGTCAAGATCGTTTTCCTTTTTCTGATCGGGATGGGGGTTCTCGCCATGTTCGGCAAGCTGCGCCTGCCCGGTGCCGGACGCATCGCTTCGGCAAAATGCCCCTCGTGCGGTCGATACCGGATCGGCAAGGGGCCATGTAGCTGCGGAGCGGGAGAGCGCCGATGACACCGTGGCTTCTGTCAATTCTGGGGCTGGTCATCCTGCTGCTGGCAGGGGATGCGCTGGTGCGCGGTGCGGTCAATCTCAGCCTGAGATTGGGCGTTCCGGCGCTGATCGTCAGCCTGACTATCGTCGCCTTCGGGACCTCGGCCCCCGAACTGCTGATCGCGATCAGCGCGGTCAGGGACAACGCGCCGGGTATCGCGCTCGGCAACGTGGTCGGATCGAACACGGCGAATATCCTTTTGGTGCTCGGTATACCGGCGCTTATCACGACATTGCACACGAGCGAATGCGACAGCCGGAAGAACTATGTTCTGATGATCCTGGCGTCGGTGGTCTTTATCGGGCTGGCCTTTCTCGGGACCTTTACCATCGGCACCGGCCTGATCCTGCTGGCGATGCTGGGTGTCGTGCTGATCGACATGATGCGTGACGCCCGCGCGCATCGCGTCAACGGATCACCCGACCAGCTTGAGGAAATCGACGAGGCCGATCCCGACATGCCATATTGGCGGGTTGGCCTTTACCTTGTTCTGGGTCTCGTCGGATTGCCGCTGGGGGCGCACCTGCTGGTCACCAACGCGTCGCTGATCGCGCAGGCCTACGGGGTCAGCGATACGGTCATCGGTCTGACTCTCGTGGCTGTGGGCACGTCCCTGCCGGAATTGGCGACCACCGTGATGGCGGCGCTGCGGCGGCAGGCGGATGTGGCGCTTGGCAACGTGATCGGGTCGAACATGTTCAACCTGCTCGCCATCGTCGGCATCGCCACGTTCTTCGGGGATATCAGGGTTGATCCCGAATTCCTGAATTTCGATCTCTGGGTCATGCTGGGTGCGTCGCTGCTGATGTTCCCCTTCGTGTTCTTCAAGGTGAACATCACGCGTCTCTGGGGCATCGTGTTGACCGCGCTGTATGCCGCCTATGTCTTTGCCATCCTGAACTGACGCCCTTTTTTTACGCGAGAGGACACCCATGCCACGCAGTCTTGTCACCGGTGCCGGAAAGAGGCTTGGGCGGGCGATGGCGCTCTATCTTGCCGACCGTGGTCACGATGTTGCGGTGCATTACGCGCGTTCCGCTGATGCCGCCGATGCCGTCGTTGCCGAGATCCGGGCCAAAGGTCGCAATGCCGTGGCGCTTGGTGCCGACCTGCTGGAAGAGGATCAGACACAGGCGCTGTTGCCCGCCGCGGCAGAGGCCCTTGGCGGGGAGGTGACCTGCCTTGTCAACAACGCGTCCATCTTCGAGTACGACAACATCCGCACGGCGACGCGCGAGGGCTGGGACCGGCATATGAACAGCAACCTGCGCGCGCCCTTCGTCCTTGTCCAGGCGATGGCTGCGCAGGGAATCGGGGTGGCCACCGATGAGGCCGGAGAGCCCGTGGCCACCGGACTGGTTGTCAACATGATCGACGAGCGGGTGCGCAAGCTGACACCGGAATTCATGACCTACACGCTTGCCAAGATGGGACTCTGGGCATTGACCCAGACCGCGTCCCGCGCTCTGGCCCCGGCCATCCGCGTGAACGCGATCGGTCCCGGCCCCACGTTGAAGGGCGAGCGCCAGTCCGAGGCCCACTTCACAGCCCAGAGGGCAGCGACAATCCTCGAACGCGGGGCCAATCCGGACGACATCACAGCGGCGCTCGGCTACTTTCTGGACGCCCCCGCAGTGACCGGGCAACTGCTCTGTGTCGATGGCGGGCAGCACCTGGGCTGGCGAACCCCGGACGTGCTTGGCGTGGAATAACTGTCATCGCCGATGCAAGTTTTGCACTGGTCACCCTGACGTTACTGAACTGTTACAATTTTGTGTTATATTTCATTAACTTGCGTCGCATGCCAAAAAGTTTCGTTTGATTTCAATGGCTTGGTTATGTGCCTAAATATTAGTCATTTCGGCGAAAGCAGCCGAAACTAAGGGAAATTTCCCGGTACCCCAAACATATCTTCAGACTTATCCACACAAACCGTGGATTTGTTCAGGGTTGATCTGGCCCGGTCAAGATTGCAGCCAGATGCAGAGAATCATAGTTATAGCCCATGACCGATCAGAGCCAACACTCCGACACCGCGACGCCAACCGGGCATGTACGCATTCAGGCGTATCTCAAGACGCTGGATACGTCGCCGGGTGTCTACCGGATGCTGGATTCCGAGAGCCGGGTGCTGTACGTCGGCAAGGCGCGCAACCTCAAGGCGAGGGTGTCGAGCTATTCCCGGCCAAGCGCGGGCCATAGCGGGCGGATCGACCGGATGATCCGCGAAACCGCCAGCATGATGTTCCTGACAACCCGAACGGAAACAGAGGCGCTGCTGCTGGAGCAGAACCTGATCAAGCAGCTCAAGCCGAAATACAACGTGCTGCTGCGCGACGACAAAAGCTTTCCCAATATTCTTGTCGCGCGCGATCATGCCTTTCCGCAGATCAAGAAGCATCGCGGAGCGAAAAAGGAAAAGGGTGCCTATTTCGGGCCTTTTGCCAATGCGGGGGCGGTCAATCGCACGCTCAACCAATTGCAAAAGGCGTTCCTGCTGCGAAATTGCACGGATGCGACGTTCGACGGGCGGACGCGCCCCTGCCTGCTCTATCAGATCAAGCGGTGTTCGGGGCCGTGCGTCGGCTTGATCTCCGAGGCGGACTATGCCGCGAGCGTGCGCGATGCTGAACAGTTCCTGTCTGGTCGGTCCACACGGGTGCAGGAGGAGCTGGCAGAGCAGATGACGGCCGCTTCCGATGCGATGGAGTTCGAACGCGCGGCGGCGCTGCGCGACCGCATTCGCGCTTTGACGCAGGTCCAGTCGACCCAGGGCATCAATCCGCGCGGAGTGGCCGAGGCGGACGTGATCGCGCTGCACATGGACGGCGGTCAGGCCTGTGTTCAGGTCTTCTTCATTCGCGCCAATCAGAACTGGGGCAACAAGGATTTCTATCCGCGCATCGGAGCGGACGTGTCGGCGGCCGAGGTCATGGAAGCCTTTGTCGGTCAGTTCTATGACAACAAGGAACCGCCCCGGCAGCTGATCCTGTCCGACGCGATCGAAAACGCCGATCTCATGTGCGAGGCGTTGACGGAAAAGGCCGGGCGCAAGGTCGAAATCCTCGTGCCGCAGCGCGGGGAAAAGGCGGAACTGACCGCCGGGGCGCTGCGCAATGCCCGCGAGTCACTGGCCCGCCGCATGTCCGAGAGCGCCACGCAGGGCAAGCTGTTGCGCGGGCTGGCAGAGGCGTTTGACCTTGATGCACCGCCCCAGAGGATCGAGGTTTACGACAACAGCCATATTCAGGGCACCAACGCGGTCGGCGCGATGATCGTGGCGGGGCCGGACGGATTCATGAAGAACAGCTATCGCAAGTTCAATATCCGGGGAGATGACCTGACGCCCGGTGATGATTTCGGCATGATGAAAGAAGTGTTGAACCGGCGCTTTGCGCGGCTGCTGAAAGAGGACCCCACGCGTCAGAAGGGGCAGTGGCCCGACCTGTTGCTGATCGACGGCGGCGCGGGACAGGTGAGCGCGGTGGCCGAGATCATGCGCGATCACGGCATCGAGGACATACCGATGGTTGGCGTGGCCAAGGGCGTCGATCGCGATCATGGCAAGGAAGAGTTTCATCGTGTCGGCGCACGTCCCTTTGCGTTGCGCCATAACGATCCGGTGCTTTATTTCGTGCAGCGGTTGCGCGACGAGGCACACCGCTTTGCCATCGGCACCCACAGGGCCAAGCGGGCAAAGGCGGTCGGCGCCACGCCGCTGGACGAGGTGCCGGGTGTGGGCGCCACCCGCAAACGTGCATTGCTGGCGCATTTCGGCAGCGCCAAGGCGGTCAGTCGCGCCAATCTGAACGACCTCAAGGCGGTCGACGGGATATCCGGTCATCTGGCCGAGACGATCTATGATTTCTTTCATGACAAGGGGTGAGCCGTGCGGATCGCGCGCGCGGGCGATCTCCGCCGGATTGTCAAATGGGATGAACATGCGCTTTTATGTTCCAAATCCGCGATGTAGGGTTCGCTCATGACGTGGAACCTGCCAAATATCCTGACCATCCTGCGGCTGCTTGCGGCACCGGGGCTCGCGGTCATGTTCCTGTATTTCCAGCGGCCCTATGCGGATTGGTTTGCGCTGCTGCTGTTTGTCAGCGCATCTCTCACCGATTGGGTCGATGGTTATCTTGCACGGGCGTGGAAGCAGGAAACCAAGATTGGCGCCATGCTGGACCCGATCGCGGACAAGGCGATGGTGATCATCGCCCTGATGGTCATTGTCGGATTTTCGTCGATGTCGCCCTGGCTGGTTCTGCCGGCGACGGTGATCCTGTTTCGTGAAGTGTTCGTATCCGGGTTGCGTGAGTATCTTGGCGATACGGCCGGCACGCTCAAGGTGACGAACCTTGCCAAGTGGAAGACGACGATGCAGATGATCGCCATCGCGGTATTGTTCCTGCAGGGAATTTTCGAGCATTATCTGGGGCTGTCTCTGGTGGGGCTTGACCCGCAGGTCGTTGCCGAGACGCTTGCCGGCGATGGCGCGGATCCGAACGGGCTGCGCTGGAAGGCGGCGGCGATGGAATGGGCAGAACGCGCGGGATTGTGGCTGTTGTGGTTCGCGGCCGCGCTGACATTGGTGACGGGGATGGATTACCTGCGCAAGGCGCTGCCCTTCCTCAAGGAGGTACGTTGATGGATGTCCTGTATTTTGCATGGGTGCGCGAGCGGATCGGCCTGCCGCGGGAAAAGGTCGAAACCGACGCGACCACCGTGGCCGAGCTCGTGGCTGAACTGCGCCGCCGGGAAGAGCGTTACGAAGTCGCGTTCGCCGACCTCTCGGCCCTGCGCGTGGCGATCGACCAGGAATTGACAGATTTCGACGCACCGATTTCCGGCGCGCGTGAGGTGGCCTTCTTTCCGCCGATGACAGGGGGATAGTCGATGCGCGTGCTGGTGCAGGACTCCCCGTTTGATCTCGCAGCCGAAATGACCGGGTTTGGAGGCGACGGCATGGGTGCCATCGTGACCTTTACCGGCGTGGTGCGGAACAATGACCGGGGTGACCTGGTTGCGATGGATATCGAACATTACCCGGGCATGACGCAGTCGGCGCTGACCCGGATTGCGACCGAGGCGAGCGCGCGATGGTCATTGGGCGATGTGCTGGTGATCCACCGACACGGGCGCCTTGAGCCGGGCGAACAGATCATGATGGTTGCGACCGCGTCGCGCCATCGCAAGGATGCTTTTGAAGCGGCGGAATTCCTGATGGATTACCTGAAATCCCGTGCGCCGTTCTGGAAAAAGGAAATCACCCGGGACAGCGCCGATTGGGTTGCCGCCCGCGATGAGGACGAAGCTGCGTTGGGGCGTTGGTAACGGCGCGCGCTGACGCAATCAGGATTGGTCCAAACTGGCTTTAGCCAATCCGGGCGCGCAGTTCTTCGGCCTCGCGGCGGGCATCGCGCAGGCCCTCCATTGCGGCGCTCAGTTCGGCTTCAGTCTGGGACAATTGATTGGTCAGTTCCGATTCCCGCTGCTGCAGATATGTGATTGCCTGATCGCGGGTTTCCTCGGCCTCGTGCAACTCCTGGCTCATCCGGTCGAGATCGGCGACATCGCTCTGCTTCACGCGGGTAAAGCGATGTACCAGCCAATTCGCGAACCAGCCTGCCGCAAAGGCGACAAACAGGATGATGGCCGTGGCTATGATGAACTCAGTTCTGTTCATTTTCTGATCCTTGTTCGTCCTCGCCGGCAGGGTCTGCCTCTTCCGTGTCCGTGTCCGTGTCCGTGTCTGCATCGTCGTCGGCGTTTTCCGCTGCGGCCTGTTCGGCGACCGCTTCGAGCGTCGTCTGCCGTTCCTTGATCGGCTCGGGCCGGATGAGCTGAAAGTCGATGCGCCGGTTCGCTTCCCGGCCGGCCTCGGTGCCGTTGTCGGCAATCGGCCGGGTTTCTCCATAGCCAACCGCGGTGTAGGTCGAGGTCAGCACCCGCCGCGCGCGCAGTTCGTTCAGCACCGACTGTGCCCGCGCCTGGCTGAGCTGCTGGTTCATGCTCTCGCGGCCCTGGCTGTCGGTATGTCCCTGGATCTCCAGCCTGATCTCGCCACAGGTTTTCAGCACGTCGGCAATGTCGTTCATCGTGTCCAGCGATTCGGCGGCGATGGTGGCAGAGCCGGGTTCGAACTGGATCTTGTTGACCGCCTGGATCTCAACCAGCTCGGCCTCGCAGAGTTCCGGATCGGGTGGCAGGTCGACCGGCGGCGGCGGTGGCCGATAGGTAACTTCGATGTCGTAGCTTTCCGCTTCGCCCAGCTTCTCCGACAACAGCCCGGAGATTGTTGCGCTCGCATCCTCGCGGGTGCTGACGCCGCGCAACTCGACATTGTCCGGCGTGACGATGACGGCGCCATTGCTGAGCAGCGACAGCGCCTCGAGACCCGAGAGGACACGGATCGGCCAGTCTTGTGGCAGGTCCTTGACCAGCCGCGTCGCGGTGTAGACCCCGTCCGAGCCAAACCGCGCTCTGGCATAGCTGTCGACCGCGTTGCGCAGGGTTTCGTCGCTCAGCCGTCCGCGCAGCTGAACGAGCCCTTCCGGGCTGAGTGTCGCGACAAATTCCGGGGGGCCGGATGGTTTGCTGCCCGGCGGGTCGGGCAGGACGGCGTGCAGGGCAAAGACGTCGGGGAGTTCGGTCTCAAGTTCGCCCACGACCCGATCGAACACGGCAGGATTTGTGCCTTCGACGGCGACCAGCGTGATGTCCGCATCCGCCATCGTGACCGAACCCATGCCCAGTTCCGCGAGCGCGGCAATCGCCAGTTCCGCCGCGCGGGGCCATTGTGGCGATGGAACACCCATGCCGATGGTGCAGCGGTCATCGCCCGACAGACCCACCCTGAAGGCGGCGTTCAGGATGCGGCTTCGCGATTTTTCGCTCTCGGCGGAGCAGGCATCAAACCGTGCACCGTCTTCGTCGATCAGGAAGCGCAGGGCAAATGGGGTGATGACGGGACGAGGGGCGGCAATGTCTATCGACATGCGCAACCCCGCCGGCGCGGCACGGGTGAGTTCCTTTTCCAGGCGCTGGCGCGCTTCGGCGCTGTCGGAAATCGCCGTGATCCGAACCAGTCCCGCCTCGACCGACAGTTTGGAGCGGGGAAGGCGCTGCAGTGCCTGCGCCGCATAGCTCAGCGCATCATCCCAGCCGCGCGGCACCGGATAGCTGGCGGTCTCCAGAAGGTCGGTCACCGGCGCGTCGCCGGCGATCTTTCGCAGCCGTTCGATCAGATCGGCCCGGTCGGTTTCGGCCGGGATCAGGCCGATGATCGACACGCCACTGTCATTGCGCAGGATCTCTGCCGAGAATTGCGGTGCCTGCAGCGCGGCGGTGGGGCGGACATCCATCCGGTTGATGACCCGCGAGGGGTCGACCACGGTGCCAACCCGGCTGATCGCGTCAAAGCGCTTGGCCTCGGTCGGGGAGGTGCCGGTCAGGATGACCTGCAGCCCATCCGCCTGCACTTCGGCCCAGTCATATTCCGCCCGGTCAAGCACTTTGCGCACGCCGATTTCCGAGCCGTCCTCGACCGCCCTTACCGCAAAGCCGGCCGCCACCAGGCACAGCGCGCCGCCGATGGCGAAAGACAGCAAGGCAACTAGAAACGGAGACTGGCGCATGGGTGGTGTGGCTTTCCCTTGATACCGGGGTGTCATAGACCTCCGGGCCGCGAGGTTCAATCAAGCGAACAGGGCGGCGCAAAAGAAGATGAGCGGAATCAGGCCGGTGTCCCGGTTGAGCCGAAACAGGTGCAGCATGCGCCGGTCGTCGTCCGGATTGAAACCGCGCAGTTGCCACGCCATGTGCCAGCCCATTGCCCAGGGACCGGCCAGGGCGAGGATGAGCGCGATCAGCGAAGCGTTGGGCACCGCTGCGTCGATCACGGCAGCACCCATCAGTGCGACCGTGCCCACCAGGAAATACTTCAGCCAATGGGCGGTATCGTCGCCGAAAAGCCGTGCGGTCGACTTGATCCCGATCATCGCGTCATCCTCGGTGTCCTGGTGCGCATAGATCGTGTCGTAGAACAGCGTCCAGCAGATGCCGGAGAGGTAGAGCAAGAGCGCAGGCAGCTCGATCTTGCCCGTATGCGCCGCCCAGGCAAGCAGCGCGCCCCAGTTGAACGCCAGGCCCAGAAACACCTGTGGCCACCACGTGAAACGCTTGGCAAAGGGATAGATGGCCACCGGCAGCAAGGACAGGAACCCCAGTGATATCGCCATCCGGTTGAAGGTCAGCAATATGCAGAGGGCGATCAGCGCCTGAAGGCACATCCAGATCACGGCGCCGCGCACCGTCACCTGCCCGGACGGGATCGGTCGCGATCGGGTACGGGCAACCTGCGCGTCGAACTTGCGGTCGGTGATGTCGTTCCATGTGCATCCGGCGCCGCGCATCAGCCACGCGCCAAGCCCGCAACCAAGCGCGATCCACGCATCCTCCCATCGCGGCGACTGATCCGACAGCATGGCGAGGGCGAGCCCCCACCAGCAGGGGATCAGCAGCAGCCACGTGCCGATCGGACGATCCGCCCGGCTCAGCCGCAGGTAGGGGCGTGTGGCGGCGGGCGCATACCGATCCACCCAGTTGTCGGCGGGTGCATCCGCGACCTGACCATCTGGCACTGGCGCTTTGGTTTGCATATGTAGTCTTTCATGAACGCAAGGATCAGACTGTTTGTAGAGCACGCCCTGGGGCCGGGGCAATCGGTCCCTTTGACGCGCGAGCAGGCGCATTACCTCTTTGGGGTGATGCGGCAGGGCATCGGTGCCGCCGTGTTGCTGTTCAATGGTCGCGATGGCGAGTGGCGGGCCGTGGTCGACGAAGCGGGCAAGCGCGGCGGTGTCCTGCGCTGCGAGGCACGGACACGCGATCTGATGATGCCGCCCGACCTCTGGTTGCTCTTTGCACCGATCAAGAAGGCCCGTACCGATTTCATCGTCGAAAAGGCCGCCGAGATGGGGGCGGCGCGTATCGTCCCGGTGCAGACCGACTTTACCAATGCGGAACGCATTCGCCAGGATCGCCTGCAGGCGCATGCGGTCGAGGCCGCGGAGCAATGCGGCGGCACTTTCGTGCCCGAGGTTGCCCCGTTGCAAAAACTGGACCGTGTATTGCACGACTGGCCGGTCGGGCGCCGGCTGATGTTCTGCGACGAGGGCCGGGCCGGCGACAACCTTGGCCTGCCCGCGGCGGCGGATGCCGGCCCCTGGGCGATTCTCATCGGTCCCGAGGGCGGGTTTTCCGATGGTGAACGCAAACGCCTTGTGGCGATGCCGATGTCGCATGTGGTCAGCCTCGGACCTCGTATCCTGCGCGCGGATACCGCGGCCGTGGCTGCGATGACACTGTGGCAGCAAGCGCTTGGAGACTGGCGATGAGCTTCATCCGCCCGGAACTTCGCGATGCCTTGTGGCGCTATCGCGAGGCGGTGGCCGGGCTTGCCATGATCCTGCTCGGGCTCTGGTGGCTGCTCGGACCGGGAGGCTTGCTGGGCTGGGTCGGGGGCGCGCTGATGCTCGCGGGCGCGGCGCAGGGGTTTGTCGGTCTGCAAAAGGCGCGGTTCAGGTCGGACGGAGGCGGCCAGGGTGTCGTGCAGGTCGACGAAGGCCAGATCACCTATTTCGGCCCGCTGAGCGGCGGTGCGGTAGCGGTGGCCGACCTGACGAGCATCGCGTTGATACCGGACGGAAAACCGGCGCATTGGGTGCTGTCGCAAGCGGGCAGGCCGGATGTGCAGATACCGGTCAACGCGGAGGGTTCGGAGGCGTTGTTCGATGTGTTCGCGGCTCTGCCCGGCATCAGAACCGAGCGGATGCTGGCCGAGTTGCAAACCGGACCGGAACACCCGGTTGTGATCTGGACACGCGAATCCTTGCGTCATGAACACCAAAGGCTGCATTGACAGCCCGGCGGATTCACCGCACTCCTTTGCGCCAAAATCTCGAAAACGGTTCGGAGCGTACCCATGTCAATTCCACAGTCCGGCGGCGGACAGATCGAACGTCACGAACAGCTTGCGGAATTCATGGCGGACGGTTGCAAACCAAAGGCGGACTGGCGCATCGGAACCGAGCATGAAAAGTTCGGTTACTGCAAGGATACGCTGAAGCCTATCCCCTACGACGGCGAACGCTCGGTCCGGGCGGTGCTCGAGGGGCTGCGCGACGTGCATGGCTGGTCGCCTGTCGAAGAGGGTGGCAACCTGATCGGACTGGAAAAGGACGGCGCCAATGTGTCGCTCGAACCCGGCGGCCAGCTCGAACTGTCCGGTGCTCCGCTGGAAACCATTCACGAAACCTGTGACGAGGTGAACGAGCACCTGCGCGAGGTCAAGGACGTGGCCGACAAGGTTGGCGTGGGTTTTATCGGGCTGGGTGCCGCGCCGGTCTGGACGCATGAACAGATGCCGCTGATGCCCAAGGGGCGTTACAAGCTGATGGATGCCTACATGCAGAAGGTGGGCACGATGGGGCGCACCATGATGCGCCGCACCTGTACGGTTCAGGTCAACCTGGATTTCGCCAGCGAGGCGGACATGGTGCAGAAGCTGCGTGTGGCCATTGCCCTTCAACCGGTCGCCACGGCGCTGTTTGCCAATTCGCCCTTCCTTGACGGCAAGCCGAACGGTCACAAATCCTGGCGCTCGCGGGTGTGGCGCGATCTCGATGCGGATCGCACGGGCATGGTGCCCTTCGTGTTCGACGAAGGATTCGGGTTTGAACGCTGGGTGGAATATGCGCTCGATGTGCCGATGTACTTCGTCTATCGCGATGGCGAATACATCGATGCTCTGGGCCAGTCGTTCCGGGACTTCCTGCGCGGTGAATTGCCGGCGCTGCCGGGTGAAAAGCCGCAGATGTCGGACTGGGCGGATCACCTGACCACCCTGTTTCCCGAGGCGCGGATCAAGAAATTCATCGAGATGCGCGGCGCGGATGGCGGACCCTGGCGGCGGCTTTGTGCCTTGCCGGCGTTCTGGGTCGGGCTGATGTACGATCAGACCGCGCTGGATGCGGCGTGGGACCTTGCCAAGGGCTGGGATGCAGACACCCGTCAGGCGCTGCGTGTTTCGGCGAGTGAGCAGGGGCTTCAGGCGCGTGTGGGCGATGTGCAAATGCGCGAATTGGCCCGCGAAGTCGTCGCGATCGCCGATGCCGGTCTGAGGGCGCGGGCACGCCCCGGCGCGGGGGGCATGGTGCCAGATGAGACCCATTTCCTGAACGCGCTCAAGGAAAGCCTGGACAGCGGTCAGGTGCCCGCCGACGAGCTTCTGGGACGCTACGAAGGCGACTGGGATGGTGATCTGAACAGGATATATGCGGATTACAGCTACTGACACCGGTGCCTGGAAACAGGCGGGAGCGTGGTCAGAGAAGCTCGAAAACCCGTTTCATTTTCCCCGGGACAAGAGAGTGCTTTGCCCCGGGGAAATCGAACTGTATCAGCCTTTGCTACGACGGCGTGCCGCAAAGGCACCGAGGCTGCCGATTCCGGCCATGAGCATCAGCGCGGTTGCCGGAAGCGGTACGGGTGTCGGGACAACAATTTCGCCGTTCAGCGCGAAATCAAGGCTATTGCCCGTAAACAGGCTGTTGAGGGCACCGCCATTGCCGAAGGGGGCAACCCCGGGAAGGGCACCGCCGAACAGGGTGGTGGCCGTTGCGTCTTCCCTGGCGCCCATCGCGAAGTAGTAGGTATGATCCGCGAGCAGGGTCACGTCCCTGTCAAACGTCCAGAATCCGTCTTCATAGCCGCTACTGACCGCCAGAAAACCCGATGTGGATGCGCTGAGATCGTCAGCGGTGCCGAGGAAATCCTCGGTCAGGATATACAGATCACCCGCCGAATATGCTTCGAATCCGGCGCCGCCCTGCATGTCGAACGCGAAGGAAATCGTATTCCAGTCATAGCGCGAACCGATGGTAACGCTCTGACCGTAATACAGTTGTTCGATTCCGCCGCTGTTATAGGTGATGCTCTGAATCGGCGCGGCCTGTAGGGTTGTCGCGCCGATCATCAAAGCCGCTGCTGACGATAAAATCGCCAGAATACTGCTTTTACAAAAATTCATGACAACTTCTTTTCACCCCGCGAACTTTTTACACAAAACAAGGGCGAGCGCCGCCAAAACGCGGGAACAAACGGACTCGGCCATCCTCCAAACCAAACGGAGTAAGCCGTATCTATATTAACCTCTCGAAAAAATCAACCATATCTTCCAAATGCTTAAGAGAATTTCAATTTTAAGGACAAGCCCCCGAATGGCCGCGAGCGTGCCCGATTTTCTTCACAATCTCTGGCGAGAATAGGAGGCGCGAGTCTGTCATGCGCCCGGTACCGTGGTTCCGTTCAGGCCTGCAGACTTTTTACGCCGACGCCCCCTTCGGCCTGTGCCTTGATTGCCAGCGCGGCGGCATGGCTGCCCGCCGCCGTGGTGAAATAGGGAATCTTGTCATAAAGGGCGATGGTGCGGATCGATTTGGAATCCTCGACCGCCTGTGACCCCTCGGTCGAGTTCATCACAAGCTGCACACCGCCATCTTTCATCATGTCGGTGATGTCGGGGCGCCCCTCGTACACCTTGTTCACGAGGTTGCAGTCGATCCCCTGTCCGGCGAGCCAGCTTTGCGTGCCGCGCGTCGCGACGAGCGTGAACCCGAGATCGGTGAGAATCTTTGCGGCTTCGAGGATCTGGGGCGTCTTGTCGTCGTCCTTGATCGACAAGAACGCACATCCCGACGTGGGCAGAACCATGCCCGCTCCCATCTGCGCCTTGAGGAAGGCGCGGGGGAAATCGCGATCCCAGCCCATGACTTCGCCGGTCGAGCGCATTTCCGGGCCAAGGATCGTGTCAACACCGGGGAAACGGGCGAAGGGCAGCACCGCCTCCTTGACCGAGAACCAGGGCATGTTCGGATCGGCCAGCGTCATCGGATCGGCCAGCGGCAATACCGTGTCATAGTCGGCCTGCGCGTCGTAAGGCGCACGCATCGGGAAGTTCGACAACGGTTCGCCGGCCATGACGCGGGCCGCAATCGATGCGATCGCGGAATCCGTGGCTTTTGCGACAAACGGCACCGTGCGGCTGGCGCGGGGGTTGACCTCGATCAGGTAGATTTCGCCATCCTTGATCGCGAACTGGATGTTCATCAGCCCGACGACATTGAGCGCCCGCGCGAGCGCCGTGGTCTGGGCCTTGACCTCTTCGATGATCGCGGCGTCAAGCGAATAGGGCGGCAGGGAACAGGCACTGTCGCCGGAGTGCACGCCCGCCTCTTCAATGTGCTGCATGATCCCCGCAACATGCACGTCGGTGCCATCACAGATCGCATCGACGTCAAGCTCCACCGCGCCGGACAGGTAACTGTCGAGCAGCACCGGGCTGTCGCCGGAAACCACCACGGCGTCCGAAATGTAACGCTCGAGCTGGGCCTGATCGCGCACGATTTCCATGGCGCGGCCCCCCAGGACATAGGACGGCCGGATCACCAGCGGGAAACCGATCTTTTGTGCGATTTCCAGCGCCTGCGCATCTGTGCTGGCGATACCGTTATTGGGTTGCTTCAGCCCCAGGTCCTGAACGAGTTGCTGGAACCGTTCGCGATCTTCCGCCAGATCGATGGCGTCGGGAGTCGTGCCGAGGATCGGGATACCTTCGTCGTGAAGTGCGTTCGCGAGTTTCAGCGGGGTCTGTCCGCCAAACTGGACGATCACGCCGTGCAGGCTGCCATTCTGCTGTTCGACCCGCAGGATTTCGAGCACGTGTTCCAGCGTCAGAGGTTCGAAGTACAGCCGGTCAGAGGTGTCATAGTCGGTCGACACGGTTTCCGGGTTGCAGTTGATCATGATGGTCTCGTAGCCGACATCGGTCAGTGCGAAACAGGCGTGACAGCAACAATAGTCGAACTCGATCCCCTGTCCGATGCGGTTCGGGCCGCCGCCGAGAATCACCACCTTCTTGCGGTTGGTGGGGCGGGCCTCGCATTCGACCTCGCCCATCATCGGCATTTCATAGGTCGAGTACATATAGGGCGTCTGCGCCTCGAACTCGGCGGCGCAGGTGTCGATGCGCTTGAACACCGCGGTCACATCAAGATTGTGCCGCGCACGGCGCACATTGGCCTCGTCGCGCCCGGTGAGAGAACCCAGCCTCGCATCGGTAAAGCCCATCATCTTGAGCGCGCGCAGTTCCTCGCCATTGGTGGGCAGGCCCGACTTGCGCAGCTTCGCCTCGGCTTCGATGATCTCGCGTATGCGGGCAAGGAACCACGGATCGAACATTGTCACCGCGTGAATATCCTCGTCGCTCATGCCGTGCCGCATGGCCTGCGCGATGGTGCGCATCCGGTCCGGGGTCTGCTGGCTGATCGCCTTGATGATGACGGCCTTGTCCTCGACGGGATCCCACGGGCCGACGGTAACGCCCGGGATCTCGATCTCGTCAAACCCGGTCAGACCCGATTCCATGCTCGCCAGCGCCTTTTGCAGCGATTCGTGGATGCTGCGGCCGATGGCCATGGCCTCGCCCACGGATTTCATCGCCGTGGTCAGGTCGGGTTTGGAGCCGGGGAATTTCTCGAAGGCGAATTTCGGGATCTTGGTCACGACATAGTCGATGGTCGGCTCGAAGCTGGCCGGTGTCACCTTGGTGATGTCGTTGTCCAGTTCGTCCAGCGTATAACCGACCGCCAGTTTTGCCGCGATCTTGGCGATCGGGAAGCCTGTTGCCTTTGACGCCAGCGCCGAGGACCGCGACACGCGCGGGTTCATTTCGATCACCACCATGCGCCCGTCCGCCGGGTTCACCGCCCATTGCACGTTCGAACCGCCGGTTTCCACGCCAATCTCGCGCAGTACGGCGATACTGCCGTTGCGCATGATCTGGTATTCCTTGTCCGTCAGGGTCAGCGCCGGCGCCACGGTGATCGAGTCACCCGTGTGCACGCCCATCGGATCGACGTTTTCGATGGAACAGACGATGATGGCGTTGTCGGCGGTGTCGCGCACCACCTCCATCTCGTATTCCTTCCAGCCGAGCAGCGATTCGTCGATCAGGATCTGGCCCATCGGGCTGGCATCCATGCCGGTCCGGCAGATATGTTCGTAATCGTCCCGGTTATAGGCCACGCCACCACCGGTGCCGCCCATGGTAAAGGCCGGGCGGATAATGGCGGGCAGGCCGACCTCTTCCAGCGCGTCCAGCGCCAGGCGCACGCCCTCGTTCAGATCCTTCTTGCCGTTCTCGCCCATCGGTGCGGTTACGATGGTGGCACGCGGGTTTTCGATGCCAAGCCGGTCCATCGCCTCGCGGAACAGCTTGCGGTCTTCGGCCATCTCGATGGCTTTGCGTTTTGCACCGATCATTTCGACACCGAATTTCGCCAGAACGCCCATTTCCTCTAGGGCAAGGCTGGTGTTCAGCCCGGTCTGGCCACCCATCGTCGGCAGCAATGCGTCGGGGCGTTCCTTTTCAATGATCTTGGCGACGATCTCGGGGGTGATCGGCTCGATATAGGTTGCGTCGGCGAGTTCCGGGTCGGTCATGATCGTTGCCGGGTTCGAATTGACCAGAATAACGCGGTATCCTTCCTCGCGCAGCGCCTTGCAGGCCTGGGCTCCGGAATAGTCGAACTCGCAGGCCTGCCCGATCACGATGGGTCCTGCTCCGATGATCATGATCGACTGGATGTCGGTTCTCTTCGGCATGGTGCGGTCCCTCTGGCTGGTGAATCCCGGGCACCCCCAATGTGCCCAAATTGTCCTGCGTTATAGGGATGGGCCGCGCATGTGCAAGGCCCGAAAGCGCAAGAATTTCGCGCCGGATGCCCACATCGGTTGCCGGGTATCGGCGTTGCCGCTATGAGGGCGCGATTGTCGGGGGCGTGAGACACAGTTGGATATTCGCTTTGATCAAGGGCCACAGGGGCCGGGTGACTGGTTCCGCGATCCGCTGCGCCTGATCCGCGCGGACCGGCCGGGCGAGGTTGCCGCCGCGCTGTCGGACCTGGATGCGGCGCAGGCACAGGGGCATTGGCTCGCGGGGTACTGCAGCTACGAACTGGGCTATGCGCTCGAACCGAAACTGGCGGCGCTGATGCCCCGGGACCGGCGGCTGCCGCTTCTTGCCATCGGCGTTTACGGCGCGCCGGGACAGGGCGAGTTGAAACGCGGACCCGCCGGGTTTGATACCTTTCGCCCGGCATGGGACCGTGAACGCTATCGCCAGGCGTTCGACCGGGTTCACGCGTTGATTCGCGCCGGGGATATCTATCAGGCCAACCTGACCTTCCCGATGCGGGCCGCGGCTCATGGCGGGGCACAGGAACTCTATGCTGCGTTGATGGCGCGGCAGCCGGTGGGATATGGCGCGCTGGTCGAGCAGGATGGACTGCCCGACCTGCTGTGCCGCTCGCCGGAATTGTTCTTTCGCACAGATGCCGGGGGCTTGATCGAAACCCTGCCGATGAAAGGCACGCAGCCACGCGGCGCCGACCCCGAAGAGGATGCGCGCAGGCGCGCGTTTCTCGCGAACGACGTCAAGAACCGCGCCGAGAACCTGATGATCGTCGATCTGCTGCGCAACGATCTGTCCCGCGTCAGCCGACCGGGTTCGGTTCGGGTGCCCCGGCTGTTTCATGTGCAAACCTACCGGACCGTGCACCAGATGGTCTCACAGGTACAGGCGCGGATGCGGCCGGGGCTTGGCCCCAGTGCCGTGCTGCGGGCCTTGTTCCCCTGCGGCTCGATCACCGGCGCACCCAAGATCCGCGCGATGGAGGTGATCCGTGACCTGGAAACCGCCCCGCGCGACATATATTGTGGCGGTATCGGCTGGATCGCACCGGATGGGCGCAGCAGTTTCAATGTCGCGATCCGCACCATCCTGCTTGAGAAGGGGCAGGCGCGGCTGAACGTCGGCGGTGGCGTCGTCTATGACAGCGACGCCGACAGCGAATACGAAGAGGCGCTATGGAAAGCCCGGTTCTCGGCGATATCCCAACCGATACGCGCCTGATCGAAACGCTCGCATGGTGTCCCGACGCAGGGCATGCCGATGCGGACGCACATCTGGACCGGATGGCGCGGTCTGCACGGGCATTGAACATTCCGTTTGACCGGATCGTGGCGATGCGGCGTCTGGCGACGGTTTCGGGGGATCGGCCACAGCGGTGTCGGCTGACGCTGGGGCTGGATGGCGGATTTGAAGTGACCCACACGGACATTTCTGCGCATGCGCCGCTCTGGACGCTCGCCCTGGCATCGGAGCGGCTCGATCCGGACGATCCGTGGTTGCGGCACAAGAGCACGAACAGGCATCTTTACGACCGCGCCCGCGCGGCGCTGCCCGACGGAGTGCACGAGCTGATCTTTCTGAACCGGCGCGGCGAACTCTGCGAGGGGACAATCACCAATCTCTTCGTGCGCCTTGACGATGGGCGGCAGGTCACGCCACCGCAAGCCTGCGGGGTTTTGCCGGGCGTGCTGCGCGGGCGGTTGCTGGCCGGCGGCGAATGGCGGGAACAGGTGCTGCGCATGCCCGATCTGCACCGGGCAGAGGCGATCTGGGTCGGAAATGCGTTGCGCGGGCTGATACCGGCGCGGTTTCAGGTCACGGACGGGGCCAACACGGCTTGACTTTTGTGGCGCAGCCCTGTGTACCGGCGCGACGCCACAAACCAGCCAAAACGAGGCATATCCCATGCACGCCTATCGCAGCCATACCTGCGCCGATCTGACTGCCGCCAATGTCGGCGATTCCGTCCGCCTGTCCGGCTGGGTCCATCGGGTCCGGGATCATGGCGGGGTTCTGTTCATCGACCTGCGCGACCATTATGGCGTGACGCAAATCCTGTGCGACGGCGACAGCCCGGCCTTTGCCGAACTGGAAAAGGTGCGCAGCGAGTGGTGCATTCGCATCGACGGCGCGGTCAAGGCGCGTGCTGCCGATCTGGTCAATCCCAAGTTGCCGACCGGTGAAATCGAAGTCTACGTGCGCGAGCTCGAAGTGCTCGGTGCGGCGGCGGAACTGCCGCTGATGGTGTTCGGGGATCAGGAGTATCCTGAAGAAACCCGCCTGCGCTATCGCTATCTCGATCTGCGCCGCGACGCCATGCAGTCGAGCATGACGCTGCGCTCCGACGTCGTGGCCAGCATGCGCCGCCGCATGTGGGACAAGGGGTTTCGCGAATATCAGACGCCGATCATCACGGCATCCAGCCCCGAGGGCGCCCGCGATTTTCTGGTGCCCAGCCGCCTGCATCCGGGCAAGTTCTACGCACTGCCGCAGGCACCGCAGCAGTTCAAGCAGCTGATCATGGTCAGCGGGTTCGACAAGTATTTCCAGATCGCGCCCTGTTTTCGCGACGAAGACCCGCGCGCCGACCGGTCGCCCACCGATTTCTATCAGCTCGACCTCGAGATGTCCTTTGTCACCCAGCAGGACGTGTTCGACACGATCCAGCCGGTGTTGCAGGGCGTGTTCGAGGAATTCGGCAAGGGGGCCAGCGTCGATACCGAATGGCCGCAGATTTCCTATCGCGACGCGGCGTTGTGGTACGGCACCGACAAGCCCGACCTGCGCAACCCGATCAAGATGCAGGTGGTCTCCGAACATTTCGCAGGTTCCGGTTTCGCGATCTTTGCCAAGCTGCTGGAACAGGAGGGCACGGAGATCCGCGCCATTCCCGCGCCGACCGGCGGGTCGCGCAAGTTCTGCGACCGGATGAACGCATTTGCCCAGAAAGAGGGCCTGCCGGGCATGGGCTATATCTTCTGGCGCGATCAAGGGAACGGGATGGAGGCCGCCGGCCCGCTGGCCAAGAATATCGGCCCCGAACGGACCGAGGCGATCCGCCAGCAACTGGGTCTGGGCGTTGGCGACGCGGCGTTCTTTCTCGGCGGCAAGCCCAGGACGTTCGAAAAGGTTGCGGGCAAGGCGCGGGATGTGATCGGCGAGGAACTCGGCCTTACCGAGAAAAACCGATTTGCCTTTGCCTGGATCGTCGATTTTCCGATCTACGAACAGGATGAGGAAACCGGCAAGATTGACTTTGAGCACAACCCGTTCTCGATGCCGCAGGGCGGGATGGCGGCGCTGGAGGGTGATCCGCTCAAGGTGCTGGGCTATCAGTATGACCTGTCCTGCAACGGTTACGAACTGGTCAGCGGCGCAATCCGGAACCACAAGCCCGAGATCATGTTCAAGGCGTTTGAAATTGCCGGATATGGCAGGGATGAGGTCGAGAAACGCTTTGGCGGCATGGTCAATGCGTTCCAGTATGGTGCCCCGCCGCACGGGGGCTGTGCCGCAGGGATCGACCGCATCGTGATGCTGCTCGCCGATACGGCGAACATCCGCGAGGTCATCATGTTCCCGATGAACCAGCGGGCCGAAGACCTGATGATGAACGCCCCCAGCGATCCGACCAGCGATCAACTGATGGAACTGGGCCTTCGGGTGATCCCGCAGGAGGACTGATGCTGGACCGGTTGCGCGATCTGGGATTTGACATCGCGACGCGCAACCATGCGGACGCCATCCTGTCGTTCGATTTTGCCGATGACCTGGCCGGGCTGGTGGCCCGGCTGGCCGAGTTTCGTATTCACATCAAGGAATTGATCGGCGGCGGCGGTGGTGAAAGCGGCCAGACGCAGCGGCTGCGCCGCGCGCTGGATGCCGGCGGCTGGCGCAAACATCATTTTTCCGTCGAAACCATTGTTGACGGCTACACCCGCGCCGGGGTGAGCCACGAGGTGGACCATGTGCGGTTCGCGGGAAATGGCACCCTTGCGCTCGAGATCGAGTGGAACAACAAGGATCCGTTCTTTGACCGTGATCTGGAAAACTTCCAGCGGCTGCATGGCCTCTCGGCGATTTCGGTCGGCATCATCGTCACGCGCGGCGCATCGATGCAGGAGACGTTTCTGTGGCGTATCACCGGCTGGCTCAGGGCGCAGGGGCTGGACAGCGAGGAGCATCTGGAGCGGCTTGGCATCACCGAGCGGACGCGGGCGCAACGTGATGCCGTTGCCCGGCAGGTCGAGCGCGGTGTGCCCTTTGCCGATGCGTTCGCCAAGAATTTTGTCGCCAGCAAATTCGGGCAGGCGTCAACCCATTGGGCCAAGCTTGAAGAGCGGGTGACGCGGGGCGTCGGCAATCCGTGCCCGCTGCTTCTGGTGGGGTTGCCGGATCGCGTTCTTGTGGATGCGGCCGAGGATGTCGCGCCCGAGACCGCCCGGATGCCCGACCTGTTCGGCCGAGATCTTCCGGGCCCATAGCGCTATTCGGCGGCGACCCCGGAGTTGTAGGCGTAGGTTTTCCAACCCGGCTTGTAATCGGCGTCAGCCTGATTGCCCCAGACGGTCCAGCCTTCGCGCACGCCACGACCGAACAGCTCGAGATACGGCCCCCAGGAACAGCTTTCGATCAGTTCGTATTGTTCATCCGGTTTGCGCGAGTGCTCGCGTTTGCGGGTCTGCATCATGTTGACCTGCCGCCGGCCGGGGTCGAGCGTGCGTGCATTCTTGCCACGCGTCCCGAACAGCAGGATCTCGGTCACGTTGCGAAAATAGAATCCGACGCCGCGCCCGTCGCTGCCGCCATCCTTGCGGATTTTGTGCCAGATGATGTTTGACTTGTAATCAAAGCCCCATGCGCTGAGCACCTGCAACCCCTCGGGCAGGAGCGCGTTCGGCACCCAGAGATAGCAGTGCGCCCGCTCTTCGAGATGGTCGGTCACCGGCAGAGCGCAGATATCGTCGAGCGTCATCGTCGGATAGCGCGCAAGCCGCTTGTGTTCGGGGGCAACCTTGCCGGTGCGATTGGTGAAACGCCACGGCGGATCGGCCATCACCGTCGCGAAACGATCCGAACCAAGGAAATTTGACAGATCTTGTGAAGGGCTATCAGTCATATCCCACATATTGCTGGATCTCCGCGCGATTGTCACTAGAACAATATGGGAACACGATGGTTTCGCAAATGTTGAACATCCGGCGTTCCTGGCCCCGAAAGGCGCCTTTTCGCGCAAATCGCGACGGAACCCGGGGGATGTTGCGTACAACAAGAAACCGTGATGAAAAACTTCAAGTCTTTGGTGTAACTTGCGACGCAATTGACCCAACACAGGTGTCCTTCCGTGACTCTATCCACTGAACAGGCTTCCATGCGTTTCGGATGCGGGCTGTCGCCGGACCTGCCGGCTTTGGGTCCGGATCGGTTGCTGGCGGGCCTGCGAGAGCCGGACGAGATCGCGAAGCGTTTCCCGATCGAGCCCTTTTCCATATACGGGCGCAACCTCGAGGCGGCGGCGCGCCTGCGGCGCGAGATCAAGACGGCGCGGAAACAGGGCAAGACCAAACGCGCCGTTGCCGCGCGCGATGAGCTCAGGACGATGGGAAAAACGCTCGCCGGTCAGAACCGGGAATGGTATGTCAAGACGCTGTTGCGGTGGAGCCAGACCCATGTACCGCTGCGCGAGCGGCTTGCAATGTTCTGGGCCGATCATTTTACTGCCAGGGGCAAGAACCCCATCATGGTGTCGGCGACCTTTCCCTATATCGAGGAAGCGATCCGGCCGAACGTGAACGGGCGTTTTGGCGACTTGCTGATTGCGGCGGTCACGCATCCGCTGATGCTGCATTTCCTGGATCAATCCTATTCGGTCGGGCCGGACAGCGTCGCGGCCAAACGGGCCGAGCGGTTGGGTGGGCTGAACGAAAACCTCGCGCGCGAGGTGCTGGAACTGCACACGCTGGGCGTGGACGGACCCTATAATCAGAACGATGTGCGCCAGTTGGCCGAGCTGTTCACCGGGCTGAGCTACAAGACCGACGGCACATTCATCTTTCGCAACGGCTTTGCCGAACCGGGCGCGGAAACCGTTCTGGGCGTGCGCTATGGCGCCGGCGAGCGCGGCATCGGGCCGGTGATCGACGCGCTGAATGACATTGCGGCGCATCCGGCGACCGCGCGGCACATCGCCTGGAAACTCGCTGTGCATTTCGTATCTGATACCCCGGACCCGGCACTTGTGGACCATGTCGCCGCGCGCTTTGAAAGCAGCGGGGGCGATCTCGAACAGGTCTATGCCGCGCTGCTGGAACACCCGGCGAGCTGGGGGGAACAGACCGGCAATGTCAAACCTCCTTTCGATCTCATCGCTTCAAGCTGTCGGGCTCTCGCGGTAACGTCGCAGGACATGAAAAAGCTGACGCCGCGCCAGTTGCGCCGGACGCTGTTGAACCCGCTGGCCGAAATGGGACAACCCTTGCTGAAACCCAGCGGGCCGGATGGCTGGGCCGAAGAGGACGAGGCATGGATCACGCCCCAGGGGTTGTCCGCGCGACTGCGCTGGGCGGTGTCTGCGCCGGCTTTCCTGCGCCCGGCACTGCCAGAGCCGGGCAAATTCGTGGAAACAGCGCTGGGCCCGTTCGCCACCGAACCGGTTCGTTTTGCCGCGCGCGCGGCCGAGAGCCGGTCGGATGCGATCGGTCTGATCCTGAGTTCCCCCGCGTTTCAGCGCCGATAGGAGAGTGTCGATGTCACCCGAACCGAAGTTGACCCGTCGCAGGTTCCTGGGCCAATCCGCAGTGATCGGCTGCTCACTTGCGGCCAGCCCGTTGCTCACCCCGGTCAGTTTTGCGGCGGCCCCGTGGGACACGCGGCTCGTCGTGATCGTGCTGCGCGGGGGCATGGACGGGCTGGACGTGGTTCGACCCTACGGCGCGCCCGAATTCGCGGCGCTGCGCGGCGGGCAGGACGGAGCGGACGAGGGCGAGCGGCTGGATCTTGACGGCTTCTTCGCGCTCAATCCCGCGCTCGCCCCCCTGATGCCGCTCTGGCAACGAGAGGAACTGGGTTTTGTCCACGCGGTGTCCACCCCCTATCGCGACAAAAGGAGCCATTTCGACGGCCAGGACCTGCTCGAAGCGGGAACATCGTCTCTGGCTGGCGCGCGTGATGGCTGGCTGAACCGGATGCTTGGGCAGTTGCCGGGGGTCGAGCCGCGCACCGCCTTCGCGATCGGATATGGCGAAATGAAACTGCTCGACGGGCCGGTCGCCGTGGCGGATTGGGCCCCGGACGCGGACCTCGTCATCAGTCCTCAGGCGATGCAGCTTGCCGAATTGGTGATGCAGCAGGACCCGGCATTTCACGCTGCGCTTGGCGAGGCGATGATGCTGTCAGGCTCCGGTGCCGGCGGCGAACGTGGCAAGCCGCATGTCAAGGTCGCCGAGTTCGCCGCAGAGCAGCTGCGCGGCGAGACAAGAGTTGCCTCGTTTTCGATCAACGGCTGGGACACGCATCGCCAGCAAAGCCGCAATATCAGGCGTGCACTTGAACGGCTTTCTGAAACGATCCTGACGTTGCAGTCGGGGGTCGGCCCGGGCATCTGGAGCAAAACCGCGATCGTGGCGATGACCGAATTCGGCAGGACCGTACGGCTCAACGGGACGGGCGGCACCGATCACGGCACGGGTGGCGCGATGTTGCTTGCCGGAGGTGCGATCCGGGGTGGACGGGTTTTCGGCGACTGGCCGGGGCTCGACGAGGCGGATCTCTATGACCGGCGCGATCTGATGCCGACGGGGGATGTCAGAGCACCTGCCGCATGGCTGATGCGCGGGCTGGCCGGCCTGGATCGCGGCACCTTGGAACGTATTGTGTTTCCCGGGCTGGATATGGCCGGTGATCCGGGGTTATTGCGTTAGCATCGTCCGACAAGGATGGGATGTCGCGCGTTCAGATGGCGCGCTTCTGTTCCAGACGCTCTTGTACCAGCCCGGCGATGCGGGCCATGTCGGTTGCGACCGGGCCGCCGCATTTGCGCGATGCGGCGAGCGATGCCGCCGCCCTGGCGAGCGTTGCGTCCTGTGCGCTGCGCGCGACCCCGCCGACAAACTGCGCGAGATAATCCAGCACCTTGTCGCCAGCCATCGCGTTCAGAACATCGGCGACATGCGCCATATCGTCGTGAAACGCCATCTGGTCCGGCTCGATCACTTCATCGCGCAGCGGGCGCGGGCCATGCGGTTGCTGATCGGCGGGCAGGCGGGACAAGACCGCTTGCTGAAACGTGGCCAGCGACGTGACCGGCTTGGCCAGGAAACCGTCGGCACCCGCGGCGAGGGCCGCATCCTCGCCGTGATCATCGCCCGAGGTTCCGAGGATGACCGGAACACGCGGCACGGCATCTGCCAGTTCCCCGATGAGATCGACTCCTGACCCATCGGGCAGCCCCAGGTCGGCAACCACCACCGACGGGCGATAAACCTGCAAATGTCTGCGCGCGGATCGCAGGCAGTCGGCCCGGCGAATGCGGGCACCGCTGCGCAGGCACAGCAGGCGCATGGCCTCACAGGCAAAGCGGCTGTCTTCGACAACGAGAATGGTCAGGCCCAACAGCGGCCGGTTGGCGGTCGGCACACGCGGGGGTGCGGCGAACGGGTCAAAATCGTCCATGGTGGTTTCCTTTCAGCAGACCCGACTCACGCTATGCCGCGATGGCTAACGCATCGTTAAGACCACTGAGTTTGTTGCCACCTGTCCCGCGTCGTTCCGGTTGCGTCGCAGACCGCTTCAGGAAATTTGCGCCCGGTCAGGCCCAGTTGCCAGCAAAATCACGCGGTATCAGCAGATGATCCCGGTTGAGTTTGGTTACGTCGGTGACGCCGCACAACCCCATGGACAGATCAAGCTCGTTGCGGATCACCTCAAGCGCCTTGGTCACGCCATCCTGCCCCATCGCGCCGAGACCGTAGATATAGGCGCGGCCGATATAGGTTCCCTTGGCCCCCATTGCGAGCGCCTTGAGCACGTCCTGGCCAGACCGGATGCCGCTGTCGAGGTGCACCTCGATCTTGTCCCCAACCGCCTCGACAATGTCTTCGAGCACCCGGATCGAGCTGAGCGCGCCATCCAGTTGGCGACCGCCGTGATTGGAGACGACGATGGCATCGGCTCCTACATTCAGCGCCTCGCGCGCGTCGCGGGCATCGAGAATTCCCTTGATGATCAGCGGGCCGTCCCACATCTTGCGGAATTCGCGAATGCGATCCCAGTCGAGCGCCTGATCGAACGCTTCGTTTGTCCAGGTGCCGAGAGAGGACGGATCCTTCACACCCTTGGCGTGACCCACGATATTGCCAAAGAAGCGGCGCTTGGTGCCCATCATGCCCAGGCCCCACTGAACCTTGGTCATCATGTTGCTGATCGACCTGAGCGTCAGCTTGGGCGGAGCGGACAGCCCGTTCTTGAGATCCTTGTGTCGTTGTCCTAGCAATTGCAGGTCAACCGTGATGACCGCCGCGGAACATTTGGCCGCCTTGGCGCGATCGAACAGTCGCTGCATGAAATCGTCGTCCCTGAGCGTGTAGACCTGAAGCCAGAACGGCTTGGTCGTATGCTCTGCGACGTCTTCGATGGAGCAGATCGACATCGTGGACAGCGTGTAGGGCACGCCGAAAAGCTCTGCGGCGCGCGCCGCCTTGATCTCGCCATCTGCGCATTGCATCCCGGTCAGACCCACCGGGGCCAGCGCCACGGGCATCGCGACATCCTGACCGATCATCCGGCTCGCGGTCTTGCGTCCGGTCATGTCGATCGCGACCCGCTGGCGAAGGCGAATATCGGCGAAGTCGCTGGTGTTTTCGCGAAAAGTCTGCTCGGTCCAACTGCCGCTCTCGGTATAGTCGTAGAACATGCGCGGCACGCGCTGCTCATAGATGCGTTTGAGGTCGTCGATATTGGTGATCACCGGCATTGCGCAGCCATCCTTTCCCTGGTTCCGGATACCGATAGCGGGGGGAAGCGGGAAACTCAATGCAGCAGGCGCAGTCAGGCGCTATGTGCGCCGTCCGCCAGCGATTTCACGAAGGTGAGCACATCGGCAACCGGTGCGCCATCACCGATCCTGGCAACAATCGCGGACCCCACCACCGCGCCATCGGCAACCTCTGCGATCGCCCGCGAGCTTTCGGGGGTCTTGATGCCAAAGCCGACGATGACCGGCAGGTCTGTCTGTGACTTGATACGGGCCACTTCGGGGCCGACATCGACAGCTTCGGCCTCCGCGGCGCCGGTGATCCCGGTGATCGAAACATAATAGACAAAGCCCGACGTGTTCTGCAGGACTCTTGGCAGTCGCTTGTCATCGGTTGTCGGCGTTGCCAGCCGGATGAAATTCAGTCCGGCCTTTTGCGCCGGGATACACAATTCCTCATCCTCTTCGGGGGGCAGGTCAACGACGATGAGCCCGTCGATCCCGGCGGCTTTGGCGTCCTTCAGAAAGGTCTCGACCCCGCGGCTGTAGATCGGGTTGTAATAACCCATCATCACAATTGGCGTGGTATCGTCTTGCTTGCGGAACTCGGTCGCGAGTTGCAGCGTCCGCTCCAGCGTCATGCCACCCTCCAGCGCCCGCTGTCCGGCGCGCTGGATGGTCGGGCCGTCGGCCATCGGATCGGTGAAAGGCAGACCCAGTTCGATAACGTCGACGCCGGCGCCGGGCAGCCCCTTGACCAGCTCCAGCGAGGTGTCGTAATCCGGATCGCCCGCCATGACATAGGCGACGAATGCCTTTTTCTTATTTTCGGACAGCTCTGCGAATTTGGCATCGATGCGGGTCATGGGGTGTATTCCTTGTGGCTTGTCCTGCCCATGCCAAATGCCGGGGCGGAAATCAATGCGCAACCTGCCGGGGCTCCGGCCAGGCACCGGCACGCCGCGCAGGATTCGGTTCGCGGTTTACCTTGCGTCGCCCTGGTCCGGGCGATGTTGACCAGATTTGTGTCAGGGGGCATTGTATTGGAATTTGGTTTACCGATTTTTTGGACGCGATATGAGTAACGAGTATTCAGAGCATGCGGCGCGGGAAATTGTACAGGATTTTCTGGATCGGCAGGGTGCAGCCACGCTGGCGGGTGATATCGACGAGATACTGCGCTGGTGTGATTTTCCCTGCACGCTGGAAAGTCCGGGGCGGCGTGTGAATGTAACCGATCAGACCATGCTGCGCTCTATTGCCGAAGCTTTCGTGGAGCAGGTCAGGGGCAAGCGGGTCACCCATATCGTTCGGCGCTGTCTCGAGGCGAATTTTCAGGATGAAAACACCGTGACGGCCACCTACGAGACCCGTTTCGTGCGGGATGGCCAGATGCTTAGCGAAGACCCCTATGTCAGCTTTGTCATTCTCCGGCGCAGGGAGGACCGCTGGAAGTTCAGCAGCATGCAGTTCGATGTCGCCGGTGACAGCCCGGCGAGCGTCGTGTTGCGAGACTGGAACATTTCTGACACCACCTGATCCCATAGCTGAGGTGGCCGGCAACTCTGCCGCCGGTCAGACAGGTGCTTGCGCCGCAGGGTCAGGGCCTCTAGAAGCGGGCCGAATTCAGAGCGGAGGCCAGCATGGGCTTTAAGATGGGAATCGTGGGGCTGCCCAATGTCGGCAAGTCCACCTTGTTCAATGCGCTGACCCGCACCGCTGCCGCACAGGCGGCGAATTTTCCGTTCTGCACGATCGAACCCAATGTCGGTGAGGTTGCGGTGCCCGACCCGCGGCTTGACAAGCTGGCGGCAATCGCTGGCTCAAAACAGATCATTCCCACCCGTATGACCTTTGTCGATATCGCGGGCCTGGTCAAAGGGGCCAGCAAGGGCGAGGGACTGGGCAACCAGTTTCTGGCCAATATCCGCGAGGTCGACGCAATTGCCCATGTATTGCGCTGTTTCGAAGACGGCGATGTCACCCATGTGGAAGGTCGCGTTGATCCGGTGGCCGATGCCGATACCATCGAGACCGAATTGATGCTGGCGGATCTTGAGTCGATCGAGAAGCGCCGCGCGAACCTCGTGCGCAAGCTCAAGGGTTCGGACAAGGAGGCGCAACAGCAGGACCGCCTGCTTGCCGCGGCTCAGGAGGTTCTTGAAAGCGGCAGACCCGCGCGTCTGGTCGAGGTCGCAGAAGAAGATCAGCGCGCGTGGAAAACGCTGCAATTGCTGACCACCAAGCCGGTTCTCTATGTCTGCAACGTCGGCGAGGCCGAGGCGGCAGAAGGAAATGAACATTCGGCGCGCGTTGCCGAGATGGCCGCCGCGCAGGGCAATGCCCATGTGATCATCAGTGCCCAGATCGAAGAAGAGATCAGCCAGCTTGATGATGACGAGGCGCAGATGTTCCTGGAAGAGATGGGCCTGCAGGAGGCCGGGCTCGACCGGCTGATTCGCGCGGGCTATGACCTGCTTCATCTCGAGACCTATTTCACCGTCGGCCCGAAAGAGGCGCGCGCCTGGACCATTCGCACCGGAACATCGGCACCGCGCGCCGCAGGGGTCATCCACGGTGATTTCGAAAAGGGCTTTATCCGCGCGGAAACCATTGCCTACGACGATTTCGTCACGCTCGGGGGCGAGCAGGCCGCGAAAGAAGCCGGCAAAATGCGCGCCGAGGGCAAAGGATATATCGTCAAGGATGGCGACGTGCTGCATTTCCTGTTCAATACCTGAGCGCATTTCACGCATGACGGCACTGCGCTCGTGACCAAAAGGGCGCTTTGCTTGAAAAACCACCCTGAAAAGGCACAATGGACTCCTGTTACGTGCTAGGATCCATCAGGCACGCCCAGGCGGTGTATTGTTCCGGTTCTGCCGGTCGACTCGCCTCTGGCGTGTCCGAAGTGAAGTGTCCTGCTCTGGTTGATTTGGTTGCGCGATGTATGAAACCTTTTTTGATCTGAAAACTTTACCGTTCAAGATCACGCCGGACCCGGCCTTCATCTACTGGGACGTTGCGCACAAGCGCGCCGCGAGTGTACTCGCCTTCGGGATAGAACAGCTTGTCCCGATCACCGTGATCACGGGCGATGTCGGGACTGGCAAGACCACGCTTCTGCAGAATTTCCTCGAAGAGGCCCCGCGCGAGACGACGGTCGGCATGCTCTCCAATTTCTGGAGTGGCATGGGGGGGCTGTACCAATGGATCCTGAACGCGTTCGACATCAAGGCCGAAGGCAGCACGGTTCAGCAATATCGCGCTTTTGAAGATTTCGCGATTGCGGAATATGCCGCCGGTCGGCGTTGCGTGCTGATCGTGGATGAGGCGCAGAATATTTCTGATGAGGATCTCGAACAATTGCGGATGTTGACCAACATCAACGCCCGCAAGGATTGCCTCGTCATGCTGTTTCTGGTGGGACAGCCCGAGTTGCGTGACCGGCTGAAGCAGCCCAATAACCGCCAGATCGCGCAGCGGGTCGGCGCGGCCTTTCACCTCGGTCCGTTGTCCGAGGAAGATACCGGGCATTACATTCGTCACCGCATATCGGTGGCAGGCGGCACCCGCGAACTGTTCGATGATGCCGCGATAGATCGTATCTACGGTGTGACCGGCGGCGTTCCGCGACTGATCAACGTGGTGTGTGAACTGGCGCTTGTGACGGCGTTCGGTGATGGGGTCGAGCATATCGACGGGGATTTCATGGAGGAATTCCTGTCCGAGGCGGCCGAGACCGGATTGATTGCGCATCTGCCCACGACGCCCACCCAGCCGACGGGCGGCGGCACCGCGGCCCAGACGGTCAAACGTCCGGGCGGCACTGCGGGATCATCCGGTTTTCGCCAATCGGCATCACTGGGCAGCGGCAAACCGAGCATCCGCCTGGTGTCCGACCCCTGGGACACGAAAGAGACAGTAGAGGCCCCGGAAGCGGAGACCGACCTGCCCGCCGCGCGACATGTGCCGCCGCCGGTGCATGATCCGCTTCCGGACGATACGGACCAGCCCGAGCAGGAACCGGCCACAGAACGACCCGTCGGGGCGAACGACGAAGAGGCCCTTGGCCTTGCATCGCCCGAACCGCTGCAGATTGCCGAGCCGCAGGACAAGCAAGGCCCCGAGGCCCAGATGCAGGACGCGGTGCCGCCGTCCGGGCCGGAACCGGAGAGCCAAGAGGATATCGGCGCGGGTGTCGCAGCTGCGATGCGGCAACCACCCGAACCACGGCAGCACGAGCCGTTCCGCCTGCTTGGCCTGGGTGTGCGCATACTTGACGATGGCTTCAATGTCGCGCTTGTCGTGCTGGTCATAGCCGCGGTGTTCGGGGCAGGCGCCTGGTATGTGCGCGACGCGGCAAGGGATGCACGTGCGGCGCAGGATACCGGGGCGGCTGCGACGATGACGGAGACGCCCACCGATGCGCCCGCCGAACAGGTCGATAGCACAGCGCCTGAAACCGGAGCGACAGCGCCGGCCGGGGAAACGCCGGATCCTGTCGAGCAGGCGCGCGTGCCCGCGTCCGACGGGGTTGCGCCGCTGGACGATCCCAGCGGAGACGCGCTCCTGGAAACGGCGATCTCGGCGAGCTACACCGACCCCTTCGCGGCGGTCATCGACTATTCCCGTGCCGCGCTGCGCGGCGAGGGGCAGGCGGCCTATTACCTTGGCCAGATGTTCGAGACCGGTCTCGACGTGCCACGGGATGCTGCCGCTGCGCGCGCCTGGTATCAGCGGGCGGAACCGGATGTGCGCAGTGCCAGGCGCCGGCTCGCCAATCTCGACGTTCCCGAAAGTGTCGGCGTGCTCGCGGCCCCGATGCCGTTGCTGGGCGGGCCGCTGCCGGATGGATCGGCCGAATTCGTCTGGTCCGGAGGAGTCGGGGCCGCGCCGGAATATTTTCTGGTTGAAATGGCAGCAGCACCGGATGCGCCTGTGGTCCGGATTGGCCAGACACGGCTGACCGCAGCAGCAACGCCGGATTACAACGGGGAACGGGTTTGGCGGGTCTTGGCAATCCGCCCCGCATCGTCCGATTACCGCGCATCAAAATGGTTCACGATGGGCCCGGATGCGGGCGCGGCGACAAGCGAAACCGCACCGGCGCGCCCGAGCGTGTCGCTCGCCTCCGTCGAAGGTGTCGCGGGTGACCTGCTCGAGGCGGCTGCGGCGCTGCTCGGAGACGCGGGCTTCCCGATCGTCCTGGGTGCCAAGGCGCCGGCGTCCGTCGAGGGCGGGACAGTCAGCTATGCATACGAAGCGGATCGTGCGGCGGCAGAACGGGTTGCCGCATTGTTGTCGGGCGACATCGCGCTTGCCGAGATACCGGCGCGCTCTTCCGATGACACGCTGATCCTGCCGGGGCAGATCATGGTACTGCTCGATTAAAGCGTTTCGCGATGAACTCGGAACGTGCACCAGCGGAGAGCGCGTGGGAATGCTCTGTTGCGGGCAGCGTCAGATGCTTCAGTTGTATTGCGAGAGGCGGTCAATCGGAACGCACGTCCGGATGACAGACCTACCGTTCGCTGCGGCGGCAATATCGCGCTTGCCGCCGCAGAGGTGTTCAGATCGCCTTGCGAATACGCGTGTTGCGCGAGGCGGGTTTCCGCGTCACCCCTCAGCAACCAATCGTCGCGCAAATCTGGCGACGGTAGGCCGAGTTGGCCTCGCTTTCAGTCGCGCCTTGACCCGCACCTGCCGTCGGCAGATCGCCTTCGCAGGCCAGCGGATAGTTTGGATTGAGCCCGACATTCACGCAGGAACCGATATTCCAGCCCGGTGGCAGGGCAGTCGGATCGACCTGTTTCCACTTTGGATGCCCGGTTTCCTGAAGCTCCGAGAAACGGCTGCTGATGAGGTGTGAAATATCGGACACCGCCTTGCAGCTTTCGCGGTGGTAGGCATTGCGGTTCGGATCGTATTCGTAGGTCATCAGCACCGCCTTGACGGCGACCACATCGACCGCGTCGTTCTGGAACGGATAGGCACCCGCCGGGATCGTCGCCGGAACATAAACTGCCTGAAGGGTCGGGTCGCTGATCGGGACAAGGTGGAACTTGTCGCCATCGATCTGCTGGGACTGGAAGATCTTGGTCGGCGCGCCGGCAACATAAAAGAAGGCGTCGATCTGTCCGTTCATCAAGGCTGCAAGAGAGTCATCGGCGTTGATCGTGAGCCGCTCGGCCGGATTGACCTGCGCGAGATCCAGAACCAGCGAGGCGGTCAGGAAGGTGCCGCTGTCTTCGACGCCGACGGCGATGCGCTTGCCATTGAGATCGGCGAGCGAATTGATATCCTTGGTGCCCAGAACATGGACCTCTTCGTTATAGAGCGGAAAGGCGATACGTACCCCAAGGATTGCCCGCGCCACGCCGGGGTCGTCGGCGGCAAAAGTCTTGAGGTATTCCAGCACATCGGACTGCACGATGCCGAACTGGGTAAACCGGCGCTTGCGAACGCCCAGGAAATTCTCCAGCGAACCGGCGCTCTCCTGCACTTGCAGATTTACACCGCATTTTGCCGCGACTTCGCTGATATTGCGGCCAAACTGGATGTAGGTGCCGCTGGGGCCGCCGGTCAGAATGTTCTTTTCAAACTCCTGCGCCTGAGCGGGCAGCGACAGCCCGGTCAGCAGGGCCGCGAGGGCGACGATCCGCGCCAGAATGGACTTTTTCCTTGTCTTCATATCATGCTCTCCAATTCAAACGAAAATACGCGTCAACATCCGCCCAGGGTCTTGACCAGATACACCAGCGTCTGGCGGTTGATCGTTCCGAACGCCTGCTGCAATGCATCGGTCGCACAGGTGCCCTGAACCAGCAGGTCATGAAGTTGGCTGACCTGCGGAGTCCGGTGGGAGGGCAGACCGGGCGCACTGCGGATCGCGGCGTTCACCGCGCCGGAATTGCGTGGGCTTCCCTTGCGCGCAGCCGCCGGTTTCGGCGCCGCGGCGGCCGGAGCAGTTGCCCCGGCTGCGGGCGCGGCGTTCTGGGCGGTTGCAGTTGCCGTGCGGGCTTCGGCGATCTGTTGCTGCAGGGCCGAGAGTTCAGACTGCCGTTCGGCCCGTGCCTGGTCGAGCGCGTCCAGTTCGGCCTGCATCTTCTGCCGCTGGTCCAGCAGATCGGCAGCAACCGAACGATCGCCTTCGATTTGCGCGCGCAGGGTCTCGGCCTCTGACTGTTGCTGCGCAAGAGCTGTCTGCTGCGCCTCTTCCTCGCTCGCGAGATTGGCCAGGTTCGACTCAAGGCGCGCGGTTTCATTTTCAAGCGCCTTCTTGGCCTCAGCCAACCTTGCTTCCTGTTCCTTCGCAGCTTTGCCCAACTCCGCGACACGTGCCTCCAGACGGGTATGTTCGGCTTCGGCGGCTTGTTGTGCTTCCGCGAGGGCGGTGCGGGCTTCGATACGCTCTTCAAGCGCCGCTTTGCGGGCTTCAGCTTCGCCAATCTGAGCTTCAAGATCGCTCAGCCGGCTGCGCGCCGCTTCGGTTTGCTCGGCCAGTGTCTTGTCCGCATCCGCCACCGTGGCGTCGAGTTCGGCCGTTCTCGCGGCCAGTGTTTCCGAGACCGCGCTGACCTGCGATGTGACATCCGCCAGTTCGGTTTCCTTGGCCGCGATATCACTGCCCAGATCGTCCAGTCTGCCGGTCAGCTCCGTCTCGCGCGCACTGGCGTCGGACAGTGCCGATTGCAATGCCTCTGTCTGCGCAACGAGTTCCTCGTTCCGGGCACGCGTGGCTTCGGCCGTCGCTTCCGCGCTCGCAATTTCGTTGTCGAGCGCGGTCTTGCGCTCCTGCGTTTCGGTCAATTCCGCTTGCACGGCTTCCAGGGCGGCCTCTGCCTGTGCTTGCGCGTCGGCCAGTTCCACTGCCTTGGTCTCGGCCTGTTGAAGCGCGGCGTTCTCCGCCTCGACCGCAGCCGCCACCTCTGCCAGGTCCGCCTGTGCCGCTTCGAGCTTGCCGGCGACATCAGCAAGCTCTGCCTGCGCCGCGTCGCGCCGGGTTTCGGCTTCTGCCTGAGCGGTTTGCGCCTGCGCGATGGCGGCTTGTGCTTCTGACAGCGCGGCGTCATTCGATTCGGCCTGTGCGGTTTTCGCGGCTTCGGCTGATTCCTTCGCCGTGGCGAGTTCCTTGTTCAGGCGGTCGAGATCGGCATTCGCGCTGTCGATCTCCGTGGCGAGCGTGCTCCGCTGCGTCTCGAGTTCGCTCAGCGTGGCTTGTGCCGCGTCACGGGCCGCAATTGCCGCGTCACGTTCTTCTGTCGCTTTTGCCGCTGCCGCATCCAGCTCTGATTGCTTGTCGGTGGTCGATTGCCCCACATCGTCGAGCGCCGCCTGTGCCTGCGCGAGTTCGGCCCTGACCTCTTCCAGCCTGGCCGCCTCGGCGTCGCGCTCTTCGCTGATCTGGGCAATATCCGCTTCCAGTGCGCCGATGTCTTCTTCCAGCAATCCTATGATCCGGCGAAACGACTCTGCCTTCTGGGACAGTTCCGCCGTGTCCGCCGTGGCGTCCTGGGCGACTGCCGCATCCGGCTCGAAATACGCCAGCCCGAAAATCACCGCACCACACAAGAAGATCCTGACACGCCGCATGTCCAATTCGCCCCTTACAAAAATGTATTAACTCCCAGCATACGCAAAACTTTACACAAAAGTCACCGCCGGTCGAATCCTGAATGCAAGGCACAGTCGATTTGCAGGGGGCGTGTGCGGCGCGAGGTTGTGCGGCGCGGCGTCGGCTTGTCCCGGGGGCTCAGGGCCGCGGGCCGAGGATTGATGTGGCGGCGACCGGCTCGAAGACGACTTCGACGCGCAATCCCGGATCGTTGTCGCGCAGGACCAGATCGGCACCATGCAGCCGCGCGACAACCGATACGAAATTCAGCCCAAGACCGCTGCCGGGGGTCATGCGGCTTCGGTCCAGACGATAAAGCCGTTGCAGGACATTATCACTTTCTTCCTCGGGGATGCCCGGTCCGGTATCCGCGACGCTCAGCACGACGCCCCGGGGGCGGCGGTCGAGTTCAACAGTGATCCGGCTGCCGACCGGGGTGTGGCGCAGGGCGTTTTCGATCAGGTTCGCCAGAAGTTGCAGCAAAAGGTTCCGATCCCCCATAACATTGGGGATATCGCGGGCTATGCGGGTATCGAGGTGATGACCACTGTCGCTGGCGGCGGGTTCGTAGAGTTCGGAGCAGGTATTGACGAGGTCGGTCAGCGACAGTGGTACGAAACCGGAACGCGGCGTGCCGGATTCGATCTGGGCGATTTGCAGCAGCGACCGGAACACCGATACCACGCCGTCCAGTTCGCTGCGCGCCCGATCCACCAGGTCACGCGCCTGCGGCGGCAATTCCTCGCGGTCGGCGAGGTCTGCGAGATGCACGGCGACCCGCTGGATCGGCGTCTTGAGGTCATGGGCAATATCGGATGATACCTGCCGGATGGCCGCGACCGAGCTTTCCTGCGCCTGCGCCATTTCGTCGATCTTGGTGCCGATCTCCGCAAGGTCCCCGGACCAGTCTGCGCCGGGGCGTACCCGCGCCTGGAGATCGCCCGAGGTCAATCGGTCGAGCGTCTTGCCGACGGTGGCGACATTGCGCGCGCTACGCAGCGCAAGGTACACGGCCCCGGACAGCGCGATCAGGATCGTCGGAAGCAGGCTCAGAACAAGGATGTTCAGGAACACGGTGCGGAGCGCGTCGATCTCCGAAAGACTGCGGGCGATGGTCAGCTGGCCGCCCTGCATCGCGGTTGTCAGCGCCAGGTAGTCGCCGCTCAGGGTCGGACTTTCCTGCGACAGCGAAAGAACGTGGTAGCCCTCGTCATCGCGGGCAATCACCGCGTTGCCATATCTCCGCTGGTTCGGGGCGAGATAGCTGAGCGCGAGGCGTTCGGGGTCGGTTTCGCGCGCTTCGGTTTCGACCAGAGTTGCGAGCGCCGCAGCCGATGGCGCCGCGCGAAACCCGGCGATGCGCTGGCTCAGGTCCGCGCGGATCGCCTGTTCAAACGACCGTTCGGTCAGAACATAGCTCGCCGCCAGCCCGACGAGACTGACCACCGAAAACAGCACGACCAGCCCCAGGGCAAGCCGCAGCGGCATCGACCGCCAGAGACCGGCGATACGCGCGTTCACGCGTCGATCCGATAGCCGGCGCCGCGCACGGTCTTGATCAACTCGCTGTCAAACGGCTTGTCGACCTTGGCGCGCAGGCGACTGATATGGGTTTCCACGACATTGGTCATCGGATCGAAATTGATATCCCAGATCGACTCGAGCAGCATGGTTCGCGTCTGGACCCGGCCCTTTCGGCGTATCAGGTGTTCGAGTATCGCGAATTCGCGCGGCAGAAGGTCGATTTCAACGCCCTCGCGCGTGACCTTGCGGGCGATCAGGTCCATCTCCAGTGGTCCGGCACGCAGCACCGCTTCCTGTTCCACCGCCGGCGGGCGCCGGGCCAGCGCGCTGACCCGCGCAGACAGTTCGCCGAACGCAAAGGGCTTGACGAGATAGTCATCGCCACCGGCGTTCAGCCCGCCGATCCGGTCGTCAACGCTGCCCAACGATGTCAGGAACAGCACCGGCGTCTGATTGCCCGCGCCCCGCAATGTCTTGACCAGGGTCAGCCCGTCGATCTCGGGCAGCATCCGATCCACGATCATCACGTCGTAACTGCCGCCGGTCGCCTGGATCAACGCCTCGCGCCCGTTCGTGACCAGATCGACCGAATGACCCTCTTCGCGCAGACCGCGCGAAATGAACGCCCCTGTGGTGGCATCGTCCTCGACTGCCAGAATTTTCATGCACCCTCGCAAAACAAGCGTTTGACGATGAATAGTTATGCGATGCGGCGCGGACCGCCAACCGCCATGCCGACGGATGACAATTTTGTATAGAAAGCCAAAGGGCCTTGTAAGGGGAACGCCTCATCTGTGTCTGGTCAATTCAATCAACGGAGCTATTCCATGACCACGACGCCCACCAACACTCGCCTTGCCAGCGTCACGCTGGTTGCCGCGCTTGCCTCGACCAGCCTGTTCGCCCTCGCGCCCGGCGCCGCATTGGCGGTCCCGCCGGGCGGATATGGCGATCTGGTCGAGGCGGTTTCGCCCAGTGTCGTCTTTATCGAGGTGACCAGCAAGGATGCCGGCATGGCGCCCGCGGGCGGGTTGCCACAGGGTATGCCGGAAGAGTTCCGCAAGCGCTTTGAAAAGATGATCCCCAAAAATGGCGGCGGCGCTCCGCAAAAAGGGGTCGGTTCGGGCTTCATCATTTCCGAGGACGGGCAGATCGTCACAAATCATCATGTGGTGGATGGTGCCGACAGCGTGACGGTAAAGCTCGCGGACGGGCGCAGTTTCCGCGCCGATGTGATCGGCAGCGACCCGTTGACGGACGTTGCGCTCTTGCAGCTTGAAACCGACGAAAAGCTGCCCGTTGTCAAATTCGGCGATTCCGACAGCATGCGCGCCGGGGACGAGGTGGTTGCCGTGGGCAATCCCTTCGGCCTGGGCGGCACCGTCACCTCGGGTATCATCTCGGCAATGTCGCGCGATATCCATTCCGGGCCATATGACGATTTCATCCAGACCGACGCGGCGATCAACCGGGGCAATTCCGGCGGTCCGCTTTTCAACAATGACGGCGAGGTCATCGGTGTGAATACCGCGATCTTCTCGCCTGATGGCGGGTCCGTGGGGATCGGTTTCGCGGTGCCTTCGGATCTGGTGCAGACGGTGGTGGCCGATCTGCAGGACGACGGCACCATCACGCGCGGCTGGCTCGGTGTCCAGATACGTCCGATGTCGGACGAGGTGGCATCGGTGCTGGGATATGATGGCCCAAAGGGGGCGGTGATCGAAGCGGTCAGCGCCGACAGCCCGGCCAGGAAAGGCGGCCTTCAGAAAGGTGACATCATCCTGTCCTTCAACGGAACCCGGATCGAGGAACTGCGTGATCTGACCCGGGCCGTTGCCGACACGGCGCCTGATGCGTCTGCCGACGTGGAAATCCTGCGCAAAGGCGAGATCATCACCCGCGAAGTCACGGTCGGCACCTTGGGCGAACAGGACGCCTAGGGCATTTCGCGATCCATCGCTGGGCGTCGATACAGCCCGGTACACAAAGACGTGTCGCGGTCCCTTGGTGGACCGCGATTGCGTTTCTGATACAGGCGCGGGCAATCGCATGCCGATCTGGCAGGCCGTTGAAAATGTTGTCCACTTTCCGGCCGACTCTCTCTAATAATGGAGCGAATCGGATGCATGGGGATGTCCGGATCACAGGGTTTGGACATGTTACGAACAGCTTCGATAATCGCCGCGTTGTTGCTTTTGACGGGGGCGGTCCGCGCCGAAACTCCGGACTGGAGCTATTCTGCGACCCTGTATGGCTGGTTTGCGGGGCTGGATACGTCTGTTGAGACCGAACTGGGCACGTTGAACAGCGAACGCAGCAGCAAGGATGTGCTGGATAAACTCGACGGTTCGCTCATGGCGGCGTTCGAAGCGCGGCGCGGACGCTGGGGCCTTGTTCTCGACGGGGTATACAGCAAGCTTTCGGCGACGCGGGACGCGCCGTTTGGCGGGGCGTTTTCACAGGCAGTGGTGGACACGCGGCTGACGCAGGTGACCGGCCTCGCGCTCTACCGGTTTCATTCGACGCCGGGGGTGCAGCTTGATGCGGGTGCCGGTCTTCGCTGGTTCGATGTCGAAATGGGCACTACCTTCTCGCCCGGGTCGCTGGGTGTGCCGCGGGCCAATTCCATTGGTGACAGCTGGGTTGATCCGGTGCTGGCGGCGCGTGTGACCGTGCCCTTCAACGACGCATGGACGGCAACCGCCCTGATCGATTTCGGGGGGACGGGCTCGGATGACAAGACATGGCAGGCTCTGGCGAGTGTCCGCTATCAGTTCAACGACAAGTGGTCTGCCGCCTTCGGCTATCGCAGCATGAACCTGCAGCATGATATCGGCGGGCGGCCCAACGAGATCACGCTGTCCGGCCCGTTCATCGCCGCCGGTTTCCGCTTCTGACTGGATGAGCAAACGGGTCGAAAGCCGAACGACGTTCGGCGTTCGGCTTTCGAGAGATACGAATACGCCCGCCTCAACTGCGCAGGGCGGGCAGGCCGACACCCGTGCTCTCGAAACCACCATCTGATGCGATGATCTGGCCCGTGACATAGCTGGCCCGCTCCGAGCAGAGAAAAGTGATGACCTCGGCGATTTCGCGTTCCGATCCATACCGGTTGAGCGGGATCGCATCGTGATAGCTCGCGATGATCTCGGGAGAGTGTACGGCCATGGCCAGCTTGGTGCGCACCGGGCCGGGACAGACGCAATTGGCGCGAATGCCGTATTCGCCAAGTTCCGCGGCCTGTTGCTTGGTCAACTGGATCACGGCAGCCTTTGACGTGCCATAGGCCACTCTCAGGGTGGAGGCGCGCAGTCCGGAAATCGATGCGATATTCACCAGAGCGCCGCGGGTCTCGCGAAGGGTGGAAATGCAGGCCTGCGATACCAGAAACACGCCGTCCAGATTGGTCGCCATGACCGTGCGCCAGCGGGCGAAATCGGTTTCCTCGATTGGGCCGAAGTCGGCGACGCCCGCATTGTTCACCACCGCGTCGATCCGGCCAAAGGTCTTGCGGACATCCGCGACCATCGCATCGACCTGTTCCGGGACCGAGACGTCATATTCGAACGGGCTGGCTTCGTTCAGACCGGCGGCGGCATCGGCGAGCGCGTCGCCGTCCCGGTCGACCATGGCCACGCGCCAGCCTTGCTCGATGAACAATTGCGTGGTTGCAAGGCCAATTCCCCGTGCTGCGCCCGTGACAAGTGCGACTTTTTCCGGCATTTTGACTACTCTCCGATTTCATTCTGCTCGCGCCACCTTCGTCCGGGCAGCGTGGCAAGCTCAATCCCCTTTTTCAGGACGGACACGAACGTCCCCGGACTCATTGCCTGTCGGCGGGCGGATTGCCCATTGCGCCATTGCAGCAAGCGGTTAATCTGCGTCGCAGCATTCCGGAGGAGCATACATGGGGCACGTCATTGCAATTGCGCAGCAAAAGGGCGGCTCTGGCAAGACGACGCTCGCCGTGAACCTCGCGGTGGGGTTCGCGCGCGAGGGCAAATCGGTGGCGTTGATCGACACCGATCCGCAAGGCAGCGCGGGACGCTGGTTCATGATGCGGCTGGAGGCGATGGAGGATCCGGGCATGGAATTCGCGACCGCCTCGGCCTGGGGTATTTCCTACGAGTGCCGAAAGCTGGCGGAGAGTCATGACATCGTGATCATCGACACGCCGCCCAAGGCAGACAGCGATCTTCGCCCGGCGCTCAGGGCCGCCGACCTCGTGCTGGTGCCGGTCGCGACCTCGCATGTGGATCTCTGGGCGGTGGAAGCGGTGCTCGAACTTGCGGAGCGCGCCGACAAGCCCGCCGTGATGGTCATGACCCGCGCCAGGGCGGGAACACGGCTTTCGGTGGATGTCGGGGAAAAGGCAGCGGAACTGGCGGCCGAGATCGTGGACGCGCCCATGAACAACCGCGTCGTCTATGCCGAAACGCTGGGGCAGGGGCGCGCGGTGCTCGAAGCATCGAAGGGACCGGCACATGCGGAAATGCAGGCTCTGGTTCATGAAATTTCGTCACGTTTGGCGCGGGTGTGATAGGCTGACCCTGTAGCGAGGGAAAAGCCATGCAAACCATCATCAAAGACAGCGGCCACCAGACCGTCATCACCACCTTCGAAATGTCGCCGGGCACCTGCCACGATTTGCTGGATGCGCTGACCGAGGCGTACGAGGCTTTCATCAGCAAACAACCGGGATTTATTGCCGCCAGCCTGCATGTCAACGATGCCCAGACGCGGATCGCCAACTATTCGCAATGGAACCGCCGCGAGGATTTTCAGGCCATGCTGCGCAGTGAGGAAATGCGTGCGCGGAATCGCAAGATAAACGAACTTTGCCGATCCTTCGAACCGGTGATGTACGAGGTCGCCGCGACATTCGGCTGAAGAGGCATGTTGCCTGGCGTCATGATTTGGATCAAGGATATGTCTGGGTGCAAGATGCAGTCTTTCCCTGAAAACAGGAGACATCTCAATGTATCGGAACATCCTCGTACCAATCTCTTTCGATGCCGACCGGGATACGTCCGGTCCGCTCAAGCTGGCCCAGATGCTTGCGACCCCGGATGCACGGATCACGCTGCTGCATGTGGTCGAGCATATTCCGGGTTATGCGATCTCCTACATGCCCGATGACTACCTGAAGGCGGCGCGCGAAGCCATTCAGGAGCAGCTGAGCGAGATGGCCGCGACGCTGCCCAATGCCGAGGGAATCGTGATCGAGGGACATTCGGGCCGTTCGATCCTGGACTGGTCCGAGCAGAATTCACCCGACCTGATCATCATCGCGTCGCATCGTCCCGGCATGCAGGACTTGCTTCTGGGTTCGACGGCGGCGCAGGTGGTACGCCATGCCAACTGTGCCGTGCATGTGGTGCGCTGACGTCCCGGCGCGAGGACAAGGCCGGAAAGCTAAGGGCGCAGAAAGACCTTGTTGGAATTCAGCGCCGAGGCGATCCGGGCAAAGTGATCGCGGCTTGATCCCGTCGATCTGAGAAGCCGGGTCGCGGCCTGGTCCAGTGCCGAGGTAAAGACTGCCTTGGATTGGGGGATGGCCGCCGTGGTAATCGCCGCAAAGCGCTTGCCTTGGCGGCGTTCGGGTTTGGCGGCGGGATCCCTGTTCGCCTCCAGAACACCCGACAATGTGCTTTCCACGTCTTGCAGTGCCTGCCGCGCCGGGGCGTAGGCTGGATTTCGGTCCAACTGCTGCCCGGCTGCGCGATAATTCTGCCGATAGCAGTCGTAGCGATAGACCGGGTCCAGCGCCTGGCATTGGCGCAAGCCCTGCTCGAGCAGCCGAACCACACGATCGGTGGTCTGATCGCTCAGCCCGGTCTTGCTGCTTTCATAGCCATAGCCCTGTGCCAGCGCACCGCCGGCCGCCAGAAGGAGAGACAGGAGTGCAGGCACAAGGCGGGACATGGGCACGAACCCTCCGGGCTCAGTGGGGCGGAGCTGCCCGCAGATCAGGCATAGACACCTTCTGCGGCGGCACGAATGGCGCGGATATTGTCGCCATAGGGTTCGGGATTGCTGACCGATCCGCCGCGGAACACCGCCGATCCGGCCACCAGCACATCCGCGCCGGCACGCGCCACCAGCGGCGCGGTGTCCGGATCAACCCCACCGTCGATTTCGATATGTATCGGTCGATCCCCGATCATGCGGCGCAGCGCGCATACCTTGTCGGTCATGTCGATGAACTTCTGCCCGCCAAATCCGGGATTGACCGTCATCACGCAGACCAGGTCGATCATGTCGAGCAATGGCTCGACCGCACTCGCCGGGGTGCCGGGGTTCAATGCGATACCGGCCCTGGCACCGGCGGCGCGGATCGCCTGCAGGGTGCGGTGGATATGCGGTCCGGCCTCGACATGGGCAGTGATCACATCCGCCCCGGCGGCGGCGAAGGCATCGATATAGGGGTCAACCGGCGCGATCATCAGATGCACGTCCATCACACCCTTGATATGCGGTCGGATCGCGGCGCAGGTGGCTGGTCCGAAGGTGATGTTGGGCACGAAATGCCCATCCATCACGTCGACATGTACCCAGTCCGCGCCCTGCGCTTCGATGGCCGCGCACTCGGCGCCGAAATTGGCGAAATCGGCGGCGAGGATGGATGGAGCGATCTTGATCTTGCGGTCGAATGTCATTGGGGCACCTTTGGGCTGGATGGCTCACGATATAGCGACGCTGACGCACATGAGGAAGGGTCAGCTGCGATAGAACAGGTAGCGGTCGGGCGCGATGGTATCGGGGCCACGCATCTGCCGGAAACCGACCAGCGGCTGGCCAGACACGATCAACCCGCCCGAGCACATCACGGGGGCGAGCAGGGGGCTGAGCCGCGCCGCTTCGGCCACGTCGTCGTCCTTGATGCCTGTGCCGAAATCGTAATGGGCCAGGGCGATGCGTGCGCCCATCTCCTGCAGGCGGCGCAGCATGGGTTCTGCCTCGCCCTCCAGAAAATCCTCGGCCGGCGGAGTGCAGGAGGGATGGCATTGCAGCACCCGGTCGATCACCAGGACGCGCCGGGCGGGGAACAATTCGCGCAGGTGGTCATAGGTGCGACCGTTGCCAAGCCCGAGATCCAGCACGTCGCCGGGTTGGTCGGCGATCTCTTTCGCCGCCCAGTTCAGCCCGTCTCGCTGGGCGGTAAAGCGGCGCAGCATCGAATCAAGTCGGCTCATCGGTGGTCTCCCCGGAATGTGCGGTCCAGATTTGCGTGGGACCGTCCAGCAGGCGCGCCAGAAGCGCCTCGACATGGTCCCAGATTGCGGTGTCATGAACCAGATGATGGGTCAGGATGCCATAGGGTTCTTTGCGATCGGCGCGGGCTTCGCGCCGGTCCGCCAATTGCATTGCAACCTGCCGGATCAGCGTATCCGGATCGTGCAGGGTCTTGTCCGCCCGCCAGTTGATCGGATCAAGATGGGTGTTGATCTGGCATAATTCTGGTGCTGCGTGCGCTTGGGTGCGCGGTGTGAAGGTCGAAAGCATGCGCACCCCCAGTCCGGGCAAGTGGGCGGGCAGGTCGGGGGAAATGCGATTCCAGGGCGGCACGAACATCGGGACGAATGCCTCGCCAAAGAGTGCGCGCAAACGGGTCAGGCCCTGTTCGATTTCCCTGCGCATGATGTTCGGATCGCGATGGGCGCCGAACTCTGCCTTTTTCGCCGTCGGCGGGGCATGGTTGACATGCGACCAGCCGTGAAGCACCGGGACCATGTGCGCCCCGGCGAAATCGGCCAGCGAGTCCTGGGCGTGGGCCGGGATCACGGCGAGATGCACGGGCATTCCCAGATTTCGGGCGAGGTCGTGCAACCGTTGCAGCTGTGGTGTCGCGGCAACGGCGTCATCATCCCGCCACCAGAGGGGCAGGGTCAGGCCTTCGGCCTTCCAGCGGCCTAGTTCTGCGTCAAGGGGCGTCCAGTCCGGGGTCATCCACGTGCCTTTACCATCTCGGTCGCGATTGCCACGGACCGGGCCGCGCCGTCAAATTCCAAACTGCTCTGCGCGCGGAGCGGAGCGCCCGTCACCTCGCGGATCGCGGTACGGAGCGTCTCGGCAGTCAGATCGCGCTCGCGCACCGTCGCGATGCCCGGCAGGCCCGACAAGCTGTCGGCGCGCAGCGCCTGTTCGACCTCGCCGCCCGCGTCAAAGGGGATGAACACGGCCGGGATCCCGGTTTGCAGAACATCCATCGCGGTGTTGTAGCCGCACATGCTGACAGAGGCGGTGGCATTGGCAAGGACGTTGCGAAAATCCGGGCGCAGCGGCTCGACGATGACGTGCCGCCCGGTTGCCCGGCTGCGCAAGGAGGCCACGCGCTCTGCCGGGCCGGCAACCAGCAGGCGCCAGCGCATTCCGTCGATATGCCGCGCGGCGGAAAGCGCGGTTTCAAAAATGCTGGTGCCCACCTCGCCGCCCCCGGCACTCACCAGGATTTCACCGGTGCCGATCCCGTCCGGATGCGGCTGTGGCGCGGGCTGGGTCACGTAACCGGTATATCGCAGCCTCGACCGTATCGCATCGCTCACCGGCCAGCTTTGCTCAAGCGGCGTAATCGCGGGATCGGAATGCACCAGAACGGCGTCGTAGTGGTCGGCAACCATCTGCGCAGCCCGCTCCGCCCTGGACGGTTTGGACGGGGGCGCAAGGATGTCACGCACCGATGACAGGATCACCGGTCGCGCCTGCAGCGCATTTGCGGCCTGGAGTAGCGCGAGGAATTCCGCGCTCAGAATGCGCCGGCCGAATGGAAACAACTCGGTCAACAGGACGTCGGGTTTGAAGTCGGCGACCGTGTCGCACAGCAGCGCGCCGCGCGCCTTCATCAGTGTTTCATCGGCGGGTTCGCCGGTCTTGTTCAGCAGGCGCGAAAAATTCACTCCGTCCGACCGGAGCGGAGGCAGTTGCAGCATCCGGACGCCCGTTGGTACGGTGATGTCCAGTGGCATGCCGCCGCTGACCAGAACCACCCGGTTTCCCGCCGTCGCAAAGGCATCGGCAAGCACGAGCGCCCGGCGCAGGTGGCCGGTGCCCAGCAGGTGAGTGACGACGATCATCACCTTCATGACCGCTTCTCCAATCGTACCGGCTCGCGGTCGGGGGTCAGCTTTTGACCCGAGAGGGTCAGCACGAACAACCGGTTGCGCTTGATCCGGAAGGGGGCCGGGCCGTCGAAATTCCAGCCATGCGCGCGGGCGAGCAGAACCCGCATCACCCCGATATGGCAGACCACAACCGCATCCCGCGTCATCCGGTCGAGCCAGGGGCGCAAGCGCCGGTCAAGCTCTCGCGGGCTTTCACCATCTGGCGCGCGATAATCCCAGCCCCAATCCTCGATATGCCGAAACCCCGATCCGGGTTGTTCCAGCAGGTCGATGCCGCGCAGCCCCTCCCAATCGCCCCACCTCATTTCCGACAGCGCCCGGTCAACCCGCGGTGCGCGCGCGGCAACGATCCGGGCGGTTTCCCTTGCGCGGTCCAGCGGGCTGGACCAGAGGTCGGCCCTGTCCCACGGGGCTGGCAGGCGGAACTGGCGCAACTCCGCGCGGGCGTCGTCATCCAGCGGTATATCGCTGCTGCCCTGAATGCGGCCCGCGCGGTTCCAGGCGGTGTGCCCGTGTCGCAAGAGCGCGAGGCGGATCACGACCGGTTCTCCAGCAACGGCGCGACCGCGCGCCAGAACGTGTCACGCGCGCTTGTCAACAGGTGGTCGCGCTGGATGGTCTGCCGTGCGGCCAGACCGCGCGCGCGACACTGGGCGGCATCGCCCAGCATTTCGGCGATCCGTGTGGCAAGGGCCGCCGCCCCGTCCTCGGGCGATGGATAGGGGCCGGGCGCGAGAACGTCGCGGACGCCGGGGCGATCCTGCGCGATCACCGGCACGCCCGCCGCCTGAGCTTCGAGGTAGACCATGCCGAACCCCTCGTGCACGCCGGGCCAGAAGAACAGCGCGGTGTTGCCATAGGCCGCGCGCATCTGGGCGGCGTCAAGCTGGCCGAGGAAACGAACGCGATCACCGAAAGGGGCCATCAACTGCTCGACCTCGGGGCGCGCGGGGCCATCGCCGGCAATATCAAGCTGCCAATCGTGATCGCCAAGTTCGCCGAGCGTGTCGGCAATGATCCGGTAGGATGCGAGCTTGTCGCCATGCCGCATCATCCCGGCACTCAGCATCCGGGGCAGATGCCGTGCCGGGTCGGCGGCAGCGGGCAGATCCGTCTGTGGCAGAAATGGCCTGAGATTGACCAGCCGCTGCCCCGCAGGGCGATGCCGTTCCAGGGTGATCAGATCATTCGCGGTGAGGTAAAACACCACATCCGCCGCGTCGATGGCCGATTCCGCGGCGGCTGCGAATTCTGCCCAGGGGCCGGTCAGGCGTTTCCTGGCGCGGCTCGCCTCGATCTGGACATACGGGATACCCAGTTCGGACGTGACCGCGTGCCCTATGAAATCCGGGGCCTTGTAGTAATTGTGATAGGTCACCCACAGATCGGGGGGGGCGGCGGCATGGCGCGCGCAAATCCGGGCCGCCTCGGCACGCGCCTTGTCGCGGATTGCGACCTGCCGGGTCGCTTCGCCCTTGCTCTCGTGGGTCTGGACGGTGGACACCAGCGACACGTCGGCATCGTCGGTGGCAATCGCCGTCATCAAGGCGCGGGCAAAGGCGCGATCGCCCGAGGGCACAGGATGCGTCGGCGGTTTCATCGGGGCGTAGAAGGCCACGCGCGGCATCGGTCAACGGCTTTCGGTCAGGCGGTGCAACCGCTGCGACAGGCGCTCGATACCGGGCTCCATGACGAACTCGGCGCGCAGCCGGGCCAGCGCGTTGTCGGCCATGGCCTGCGCATGGTCCGGATCGGCGGCAAGCCGTGAGATCGCGGTGGCAAGGGCCGCCGGCGTGTCCTCTGAGAGGGTCCCGTGCACGCCATCCTCGATGAATTCGGGGATCGCCGAGACAGCGGTTGTCAGGATTGCGAGACGCTGGCTGGCGGCCTCCATCAGAACGTTGGGCAATCCGTCGCGATCGCCGTCCGCCGCGATGCGGCTGGGTAGGACAAACAGGTCGGCATTGCGCATCTGTTCAATCACCCGTGGCTGATCGCAGGGGCCGCACCAGGTGATCCGCGCCGCGATGCCACTGGCGCTCGCCTTTTGCGCCAGAGGTTCGGACAGCGGCCCACCGCCGATATGCGTCCAGTGCCAATCCAGCCGGTCAGGCAGTTGCGCCAGCGCCGCGATCAACCGGTCAAATCCCTTTTTCTCGACCAGCCGCCCGACGGACATGAGTCGCAACGGATCGCCGGGGCGGCGCGGCGCATGTTCCGGTGGTTCGGGAAAACGGCTGAGGTCAAGCCCGTGATAGATCAGGTCGATCCGCGAAGGATCCGCCGCGAGCCGGCGCAACTGCGCTGCGCCATAGGCCGTGCACGTCGCTCCGAAAGTGGCCCCCGTCGCGTCATCCGCCAGTTTCTCGGCGATCTCCCAATCAGGAGAGGTCCAGATATCCTTGGCATGGGCCGAGAAGCTCCAGGGCAAGCCGCGCATGATCGCGGCATAGCGCGCGACCGATGCGGGCGTATGCAGAAAATGCGCATAAAGGCCACGCGTTTGCGCGGGCAATTCGGCGGCCAGCACGCAGGCCTGTCCGAACCGGCGGATTCGGTTCTTGTCGAGATCGCGGGCAAGATCGCGGCGCCAGACGGCATAGGCATCCGCATAGCCGGGCAGGGTGCGGGCAACTTCGCGGGCCTTCCAGACACGGGCCGGATCGTGGTGCAGGTATTCCGGAAGGTATCGCACCTGCGCCTGAAGTCGGTCATGAAGCGGATGGGTCTTGGTATCGGTCGGATGGCGCAGCGACCAGATGTCGAACTCATGTCCCGCCTGTTCCAGCGCCACCAGCTCCTGCGCGATGAAGGTTTCGGACAGGCGCGGCCATCCCTTGACCACAATCGCGAGTTTTCCGGTCATTCTGCTGCTTTGTCCGCGCTTTTGCTCAGGAGGACGGAGACGCGATCGGTGACATAGTCAAGCCCGTCCAGCAATCCGTCGGAAACGGCGTCCGAAGGTTTCGATTGACAGGGCAGGGCACGGATCGCTTCGATCATGGATTGGGTTGTCATGCCGTCGCCCCGGTCGCACAACATCCGCACAAGACCGAGGTCTTCGGCGCGGCTGGCCCGGATATATTGTTCCAGGCGCGGCACCGTGCGCGGCACGATGACCGCACGCTTGTCAAACGACAGAACTTCGCAGAACGTGTTGTACCCACCCATGCAGACCACGCCTTCGGCCCCGGCAAACAGGGCCTCGATCTGCGAGTCGAACCCCACGGCGGTGACCCGTCCGTTCAGCCTGGCAACGCGGGTTTCGAAGTCGGCCCGGGTGTCGCCCGAAAGGAAGGGACCGTAGACCAGCATCGCACGCGGGCCGAGCGCGGGATCGCGTTCATAGGCCGACAGGACAAGGTTGACCATTGATTGCCCATCGCCACCGCCTCCGGGTGTCACCAGGATATAGGGGTCGCTGATCGGCGCGGCTTCGGTGCTCAGGGTTCGGCGCAGATAGCCGGTCCAATGCATCCGGCGCTTGACCTTGTCGCTGAGGGCGAGCCCCTCGGTCGGATCGTAGATCGAGCGCAGCCCGTAAATCCACAGCTCGTCGTAAAAGCGTTCGGTGGCCGCGATGGCCCCCTTGCGATCCCATTCGGCCGCCAGCACCGCAGGCTCGTCAAGCACGTCGCGCAGGCCAAGCACCAGCCGGGCGCGCCCTTCGTCGGCGAGCATCTCCAGCGTCGGCAACAGCTCGCCGCGAAAGCCGGTCGGTTCCTTGTCGACGATCACGATGTCCGGATCGTACTGCTCGGCGGTGGCCCGGATCAGCCCGGCGCGCAGATCCGTGGTCTGTTCGATGTCCATGCCGAGTGTCTGGGATTCATAGCTGCCGTCGCGCAGTTTGGTCACACCGGGCAGGCGCACATGATCGACGCGGGCGGGAAAGGTGAACCGCCCCGCAACCGGAGACCCCGTAAGTATGAGCGCCGATGCGGTGGGGATGGCCCGTGTGATCGCCTCGGCCAGTGCACGCGAACGCCTGAGATGGCCCAGACCGAAGGTGTCATGGCTGTAGAGCATGATGCGGGGGGGGCGTGGGGCCGTCGATACAGCGGTGCGTGTCAAGAGGTTGCCCCGCTCGGCGAGGAGAGCACCAGGCGGCGCGCATGCGGGTCAGATACCATATCGTGTCTCATGCCTGCCTTTGTGGCCGACTGCTGACGGCCACAACCTTGGTTTTGAATCTCCGGGTCACCGATACCACCCGGCGGGAAGCGTCCGGGACCACACCGCCCCTACTAGTAGACCTGTCGTTGATTGCAAACCACAAATTTCCCGGGAACGCCGCACTTTGGCCAAAGCGGTTTGCACAGGCAGGGGGGCTCCTGTAGCGTTCATTGTCGAAATACCCTTGGGAAGTCCCGCGCGAATGAGCCGTATCCTGTTGCACCTTCTGATTGTTCTGAGTCTAGTGTTCGGGTTCGCGGCGGTTTCCGACGCGCAAACGTTGCCCGGATTCGGAGGTTCAGGTTCCGGCAGCGAAAGCTCTGACAGCGACCTGAGCGCCGCGATCAGGCAGGCGGCGGAAAGCGGTGTCAATGTCATCGTGCTGGACGGCACTGGCAAGCTGGTTGCCGCCGCGGCCCCGGCCGACACGCCGGGTGCAGGAGCGTCTGCGAAGGGCACGGCGATGGACCACGCCTCGCCACTGATGCAGATGCAGTCGGAAGTGAACGAGTTTCGCGAGACACTTGCAAACCGCCTTGCCGCACTTCCCAATTCGGTGAACGAGGTGACATTCATCCTGCGTGCGACGAGCCCGGATGGCGAGATTTCGACATATCTGCGCGTTCTTCTGATGTCGCTTGGCCTGCTCATCGTCGGCTGGCTCGTCACGCGAGAGATCTATGGCAAGCACATCGCGCGAAAATTCGTGGTCTCGAGAATCCTCGAACACCCGCAGGGCTATCGCGACAAGATGCCTTTTCTGGTGTTCCGCTTTGTCATGGGTGTGGTGGGAACGCTGCTGGCAATGCTGGTCGCCTTCCTGTTGGGCACGCTGTTCTTTCGCGAGGAACCGGATCAGTCGATCCAGCTGACGGTCGCGGCGATCTTCCTGACCATCTTCCTGGCGCGCACCTTGTCCGATCTCTGGCGGATGGTACTGTCGCCGTTTCTGTCGCAATACCGGATACCGGTTCTGTCGGACAAGGAGGCCCTGCGGCTTTACCGCTGGGCGGTGATACTCGGAAGCTACAGCATCGCGGCCATCATGTTCAGCACGTGGATCGCGGATTTCGGACTGAACTACAATGTCTACGCCATTCTTTCCGGCGCGCTCGAACTCGTTGCGGCGCTGGGGAATATCGCGATGATCCTGTTCAATCGCAATGCGATTTCCAATGCGATCAGGGGCGGGCGCAAGGCGAACGAGGTGTCGTGGCTGATCCGTACCCTGTCCGTGGCATGGGCGCCTGTGCTGATCGGATATGTGATCTTTGGCTGGTTCGAACTGGCGTTCGACCTGGTTCTGGAGCGCAACGAGTCCATTCCCCTCGTCGCTGGCGCATATGCGGTGTTCCTGTCGATCATCGTCGTCTACGGGGGTATCAACTATTTGATCGAGCGGTTGTTCGAGCGCATCCGCCATGTCGAGCATGTCAACTCCGAGCTCGCCGCCGCAGAGGCGCAAGAAGCCGCTGCCGATCAACCCGACGATGTCGAGCCGACCTCGGGGCTCGCGCCGACGCGGCACATCATGACCTACGAGGCTCTGGCGCGGCGTGTTGCGGGTATTCTCGCCTTCGTGGCCGGTGCCTATGCGCTGCTGCGGGTCTGGGACCCGGAGAACCGGCTGCTGCCGGATTCGGCGATCGAGCGACTGCTGGATGTCGTGACGATCCTGTTCATCGGCTATATCGTCTACAATTTCTTCCGCATCTGGATCGACAGCAAGATTGCAGAAGAGACGGTCGACGAGACAGAAGCCGAACTGGGAGACGAAGGCGGTGCCGGCAGTGCCAGCCGCCTGGCGACATTGTTGCCGTTGTTCCGGGGGGCAATCCTGGCAATCGTGCTGGTATCGATTGCGCTCATCGCGTTGCTCGAACTGGGCATCAATGTCAGCCCGCTCTTTGCCGGTGCCGGCGTCGTCGGTCTCGCGGTCGGGTTCGGCGCGCAGACGCTGGTGCGCGACATCTTTTCCGGGGCTTTCTTTCTGATCGACGACGCGTTTCGCAAGGGCGAGTATATCGACATTGGCGACGTGAAGGGCACGGTCGAGAAGATCTCGGTGCGATCCTTTCAGCTACGCCATCATCTGGGCGCGCTCAACACCATCCCGTTTGGCGAGATCAAGGTGCTGACCAACTATTCCCGCGACTGGGTCATCATGAAATTGCCGCTGCGTGTGACCTATGACACCGATGTCGAGAAGGTGCGCAAGCTGATCAAGAAACTGGGTCAGGAATTGCTCGAGGATCCGGTGATCGGTGACAATTTCATCCAGCCGCTGAAATCTCAGGGTGTGATCGAGATGCAGGACAGCGCCATGATCATCCGGGTCAAATTCATGACCAAGCCCGGCGATCAATGGCTGGTACGCAAGCGGGTCTACGAAGAAATCCGCGCCCTGTTTGCGCGTGAAGGCATTCACTTTGCCCATCGTGAAGTCACTGTGCGCCTCGCGGATGCCAATCCGAACGACCTGACGCCGGCGCAGAAGGAGGCGGTGGCCGGTGCGGCGCGTGGCGCGATAGACGACGATTTCATGGACGATGCCGGACCGGAGGGCGACGACCGCTGAACATGGCACGTGCGCCGTGTGCTTGCGTTGCCAGCGTGTTCCTCGGGCCGGTCGGGAGTTCACCCGCCTGTGTAGGTGTAAAGGTTGGCCTCGGGGTGCCGAAGGTTCTGCGCGCCACAGTTCGCGCGGCAACTTGCATGCGTCACTGTCGTATCTGTTGCTGGCTCCGCCTCAGCGGCGGGGGCCTGTCACGCGTGGGGGCGCGGCATGATCCGGGCCGTCGACGCCTCGACGCAGGGCTTGCCCATACGTTCGGTCAGCGATGCAAAGCTGTGTCCCAGAAACGCGCAGGTGCAAAGATCGATTCCGGTTTCCTCGTTCACGAGGATCAGACGCTCGCCCTGGAACATCAGGGCAAAGCCCTGTGCGGCCAGTTCACGAACCAGACTGCTCCAGTCGGTTGCGTTGTTGAAGGTCGGGCTGAGATGACAGGCCAGCGAAACCGCAGTTTCGCAATCCAGCGCGCTTTCATCATGTCCGCGGCTGAATTCCGTCCAAAGATTGGGGAGGGGGCGGTCCGGGCGGTTGAAACGTTCACTCATTACAATACTCATGACTACTTCCAATCGTTAAGATACAAACCGAACTAAAACATGATCATGTTACTACATGGATAAGAATTGGGCAAATTTTAGATGTTTGCGTGAAACAATATTACGTGATCGTGAAGTCAGGGGCGATCGCGTTCCCGATCCGGGCAGCCAAACGGAACAAACGTGCTGGCCATGCCCTCGTTCATGGACAGGATTGTCATGACATCGGCAAGCCGGATTTCCTCGGGTGTGGCGGCGCAAACCCGCATGTCTTCCGGGCAGCCCAAGTCGATGAAACTCTGGTGTTTTTCCACGAACCCGGTGCGGATCCCCGTCATGTCATACCCTCCGAGGACAGCCTGCCACGCCGCGCCGTAGAGATCGCATTTGCGCCGCGTCCACGCGTCCGACGCGGCGGGTTGTGACAGGGCCGGGACGGCCCACGCCCAGAGCAGGGCAACGACGAAAAGCGGATGCAAAAGGTCAGTCCGCATAGGGATCGAGCGAATCCCTCAGCCCGTCGCCCAGGAAATTGAAGGCCAGCACGATGATGATGATCGGCAGCATGGGAATCGCTGTCCAGGGGTAGATCTCGATGCTTGCAAGGTTCTGCGCATCGTTCAGCATGACCCCCCAGCTTACCGCCGGCGCGCGCAGGCCAAGACCCAGGAATGACAACGCGGTTTCCCCAAGGATCATCGCCGGGATTGACAATGTGGCGGAGGCGATGAGATGCGAGGTGAAGTTGGGCAGCAGGTGTTTGCGGATCACCCGGCCCGAGCTCGCGCCCATCATCTCTGCGGCGCGGACATATTCCTCTTCCCGCAGGGACAGGAACTTGGCGCGCACCGCACGGGCGAGGCCGGGCCAATCGAGGATGCCAAGGATGATCGAGATGATGAAGAACACCGACACCGGCCCCCAGTTCGAAGGAACTGCCGCGGACAGGGCCAGCCACAGGGGCAGTTCGGGCAGGGAGCGGAGAATTTCGATCAGCCGGTTGATCGTCCAGTCGATCTTGCCGCCGAAATAACCCGCGATGCTGCCGAAACCGATGCCGAGGAGGAACGACACGGATATCCCGATTAGCCCGACCGTCAGCGACAGTTGGCCGCCATAGAGGATGCGCGAAAACACGTCGCGCCCCAACCGGTCCGATCCCCAGAGAAACACCGTGGCCCCCTCGGGCGCGCAGAACAGGTGGGTTCTGGTGGGGATCAACCCGGCCAGATTGTATTCGGACGCCTCGCAAAAGAACTCGAGAGGCAGTACACGTGTTTTGTCGGTCACGAATTTCCACTGAAATGTGACCAGATCCGCCTCGGCCACGGTCGGGTAGACAAAGGGGCCGACAAATTCGCCCTCGTGGAACAGGTTCACGGATTGCGGCGGGGCATAGAGAAAATCCGAATTCCGCTCGTTGGGGGTGTAGGGCGCAATGAACCCTGCCACCGGCAGCAAGAGATAGCAGATCAGCAGGAAAATCCCGGAAACGAGGCCCAGCTTGTGCTTACGAAACTTGCGCCATACCAGCAGCCAGCCCGGAGCATCGAGATCCTTGCGCTCGAGTTCCTGGATGTTGGCGGCGGGGTCGAAAGGCGCGTCATCGACATATCGGCCATCGGGCAGTCGGGTCATGCTTCGCGGCCCTCGTAACGGATACGCGGATCGAGAAGAACCAGCAGAACGTCCGAGATCATGGTTCCGATCAACGTCAGCAACGCGACGAACATCAGTACGAACCCGGCGAGGAACTGGTCCTGCGTCTTGAGCGCGGTCAGCAGGGTCGGCCCGATGGTTTGCAGCCCCAGCACCACCGACACCAGAACCGACCCCGACACCATCGACGGCAGCAGGTTGCCGATATCGGCGACGAACGGGTTGAACGCCATGCGCAGCGGATATTTGGTGAGCATGCGCGGCGGGCTCATCCCCTTGGCGATGGCGGTTTCCACATAGGGCTTGCCAAGCTCGTCCAGCAGGTTTGCGCGCAGCCGCTGCATCATCGCCGCAGCCCCGGATGTGCCGATCACAAAGGTCGGCACGATCAGGTGGATCAGGATCGATTTGACCTTGTCCCATGTCATCGGCTGGCCTTCATAGATCGGGTCCATCAGGCCGCCGATCGGCAGGTCGAAATACTTGTGCCCATAGTAGAACATGATCAGCGCCAGCAGAAAGTTCGGCGTCGCCAGCCCGAGATAGCCGACGAAGGCCGATGTGTAATCGACCCATGTTTTCGAGCGCGCCGCAGCAAGCACGCCGAGCGGCAGGGCAATCAGGTAGACAAAGAGAACAGCGGCAAGATTGACCAGAACCGTCAGCCACAGGCTTTCGCCGACAATGTCGGCAACCGGGCGGTCGAATTCGAAAGACCAGCCGAAATCGCCCTGGATCAGCCCCGAAAACCCGTTTGGCCCGGGAATGAAACCGATCCAGATCAGGTATTGCTGATAGAGCGGGCGATCAAGCGCGTATTCCTTGCGCAGGAATTCGGCCTTGTCGACGCCGCTGGATTGCCCGGTGGCACGCAACTCCGCGATCTGGTTCGACAGATAGTCTCCGGGTGGCAGGTTGATGATCATGAACACCAGCGCCGACACCACCAGCAGCGTCAGCAGCATCGTGGCAAAGCGATAGAGCGCGTAGCGCAGAATGGCCATCAATCGGTCCCGTCAGGGGCAAAATAGAATTCGTCCGGACGATGTATGCCGAAATGCGCGCCCGGATCCCATGCCCACAGCGCAACTTCGGGGACGTTGCGCAGCCGCTTGTTGACGACCACCGGCTGGGGGGCTTCGGCCAGGGTGCCGATGGCGAACACGTTATCCGCATGGATTTTCAGCATCTCGACCCAGGCGGCGCTGCGCCCTTCCTCATCGGTCGCGTGTTCCCAATCGGTCAGGAGTTCCATCAGGCGGATGGCCGGGGCCATGTCGGGGGCTTCGCCGGCCTCATGGTTGGTCTGATAGTATTGTCCCCATTTCGGCCAGGCAAAGAAAACCTGGTCGGTGGGCGCAACGAAGGCGGGCGACGTATAGGCGCGCGGGATGCCATTGTCCCAGCCGTACCAGACCGACGCCATCGTTTCGCCGGAATAGACGCGATTGCGCAGGATGTCGCGATCAAGCGGGCGCATGACGAGCTTCACACCGATGCCGCGCCAGTCGTCGGTGATGATCTGAAGCGCGTTTTCGACCTCCTGGCGTTCCCCGGCGGTTTCGATCACCACCTCCATCGGTCGCCCGTCGGGCAGCAGGCGGATGCCGTCGGCTCCGCGTTGCGTCAGGCCTGCCTCGTCCAGCAGCGCATTGGCGGCATCGGGGTCGTGCAACGCCCAGGCATCGCGGTTTTCCTGCGAAAAGAACTGGCTGGCAGGCAGCACGGCCATCGCCCCCGGCTTGGCAAGTTTGAAGTAGAGTGCCTTGTTGATCGTATCGCGGTCAATGGCAAGCGACAGGGCGCGGCGCACCCTCACATCGCGCAAAACCTCGCGCCAGGCCGGGTCGTTGTAGTTCAGGTTGGGATAGATCGCGATCTGCGAAGCGACGGCGTTGCCCCAGAGCAGCGTGCGGTAGTTGCCGCCGTCGGCCTCTCCCTTGCGCAGGATCGAAATGTCGCGGAAATCCAGACCGCGAGCCTGCAGGTCGGTTTCGCCGGCATTGGCCTTGGCTGCGATCAGGCCCGGGCTGACGATCTCCATTTCGACAACGTCGATATAGGGCAACTGGATCCCGTTCGGATCAAGCCGGTGGAAATAGGGATTGCGCACGAAAAGGTGCCGGATTTTCTTGCCCGAACTTGAATTCATCCAGGGCTGGAGCGTCGGCAGCTCGTGATTGTCGAACTGGTACATGTTGTCCAGCTTGTTGTGCAGCGATGCCCAGCTTCGGGCGCGCACATCCTCGATTGCTTCGGCGAGGGCCGCGGGATCGGCGTAGTCGCCGTGATACTGTTTCAGGAAATGCGCCGGACGATAGATGAACGGCGGGCGCGCCAGCGCCAGCGTGGCAAGGAAATTGGGGTTCGGTTGATCCCATTCATAGATGACCGTGGTTTCGTCGGGAAAGCTGACCCTGGGCAATGCGCCTTCGACACGCAGGAAATCCGGAGGTCCGGACGGGCTGAGAAGTTCGTTGTTGGCAACGTCCTTCCACCAGTATTCGAAATCGGCCGAGGTAAACGGCGCGCCGTCCGACCATTTGTGACCGGGCCGCAGGCGCAGGGTAAAGACCTTGTCGCCGTCGTTTTCGAAGGACAGCAATATGTCCGGTTGCAGCTGGTAATTCGCGTCATATCCGACCAGCCGCGCATAGCCATAGACCACCATCTGGCGGATGTCCTTGCTACGGCTGACGAGGGTCTTGAGCGTGCCGCCCTGAACGCCCGCCGTTCTGCCGCGACTTTCAAGGTCAACCACCTGCGGCGCCTGCGGCAGCCGTTCCGCAACCGGCGGAAGATCACCGCGCTGGACCTCGGCCGACCAGAAGGTGCTTTCGACCGGATCGGGAACGGAGGGCGCGGCGAACAGTGGCGTTGCCAGTAGGACAGCGACGGCACCGAGCAAGGCGCGACGGGAGGACTCAAACATGACAACGCACCTTGTGACCGGGTTCCAGTTGCGTGAGCGAGGGTATCACGGTGTTTGAAAAACGAAAGGCCTCGGGCCATGACTCGGGAGAACCGGCCCCCTGTGCCACCAGTTTGAGGTCGATCGGCCGATCGATGTCCGGTTCCGGTTGTGCCGCGATCAACGCCTTGGTGTACGGGTGCTGCGGATTGTAGAACAGCGTTTCCGGCGGCGCCTGTTCCACCACGAGACCCTGGCGCATCACCGCGACCTCGTCGGCGATGCGGGCAACGACCGCCAGATCATGACTGATGAACAGGTATGACAGGTTCATCTCGTCGCGAATGTCCTCGAGCAGCGTCAGGATCTGTTCCTGCACGCTCACGTCAAGCGCGCTTGTCGGTTCGTCACAGACGATCAGCGCGGGGTCGAGCATCATGGCCCGCGCGATCGACAGGCGCTGGCGCTGGCCGCCGGAAAAGGCATGGGGATAACGTTGCAGCATATCCGGGTTCATCCCCACCGCGCGCAGCCGTTCCGCCGCCATATCGCGACGTTCCGCCGCCGTTCCGATCCGGTGAATGTCCAGCGGCTCGGTGAGTGCGTCCAGAATGCGCATCCGGGGGCTGAGAGACGAGTAGGGATCCTGAAACACCATCTGCGCCTGTTTCTGAAACGCGATGCGCGCGGCCCTGTCCATCTTGTGAACCGCGATGGGGTCACCGTCGGGATGGGCCCGGAACAGAACCTCGCCACCGGCGTCCGGCGGTTCCGCGCCCAGTGCAATCCGGGCGGCGGTGGTCTTGCCCGAACCGCTTTCGCCGACAATCGCCAGCGTCTTGCCACGGGGCAGGTTCAGGTCGACGCCCCGGCAGGCATGGATCATCAAATCCGGCTTCCACATGGACTGGCTGCGCATCGTATAGGTCTTGGACACCGCGTTCAGTTGCAGGATCAGATCGTCCTGTTCCAGCGGCGGCGCCAGCTCCGGCTCGCCGGGGATCGCGGGAGCCGCGTCAAAAAGCTGTTGCGTATAGGGATGGGCCGGCGCGCTCAGCAGGGCGTCGGCGCTGCCCGCTTCCATGACCCGCCCGCGGTTCATGACGACAACCTGTTCCGCCATGTTGGCCACGACCCCGAGATCATGGGTGACCAGGATCATCGCCATGCCCGTTTCCGCCTGAAGCTCTTTCATCAGGCCCAGAACCTGTGCCTGTGTCGTCACGTCCAGCGCGGTTGTCGGCTCGTCCGCGATCAGCAGGTCCGGCTGGCTGACCATCGCCATCGCGATCATCGCCCGTTGCCGCATGCCGCCCGACATTTCGAAAGGGTAGGACTCATACGCCCGCTCGGGGTCGGGAAAGCCCACGCGCTCGAATTTTTCCAGAACGATGCGTTTGGCATCGCGTTCACGCATGTTCTTGTGCAGCCAGAGGACTTCGCTCACCTGGTTGCCGATCTTGTGCAGCGGCGACAGCGAGCGCATCGGTTCCTGAAAAATCATCGACACCGCGTCGCCGCGAATGTCCCGCATCCGGCGTTCTTTCAGTGCGGTCAGTTCAAGGCCACCGCTGCGTCCGTTCAGCGTGATCCGGCCATCGCGGATCTGCGCGATACGCGGCAGGATGCGCAGAATGGCGCGACAGGTCACCGTCTTGCCAGACCCGGATTCCCCGACCAGCGCGAGGGTCTGACCGGGCATCACCTCAAAGCCGACATTCCTGACGACATCCGGTCCCTTGCCAAAGCCGATGCAGAGATCTTCGACCGACAAGAGTGGAGTCATCCAGGCGCGCCCGTCTGTCTGTGTCTTTGCCGTTTCATGCGCTTGCGTACCCAATTCCTGCTGTGTTGCCACCTTCGCTTGGCAGTGTGCCGCTAGTCAAACATGAATTTCCCCGAGCGCTGCGGGCGCCGGAAATCGTGAGCGGGTCTACACATTTGCACACATATTTGTCATGACTGCCGCAACCGATCACGAAGGATCCGCAATGACCAGCCGCCTTGACCTCTTTATCGACCGCATGGTGTCGCAACGTGCCTGTCTTGACTATGCGATCGCCCAAACCGCAGAGATGCCGGGGCCGGTGTTCGAACTCGGGCTTGGCAACGGCCGCACCTATCACCACATGCGCAGCCGGATCAGCGCGCGCGACATCCATGTGTTCGAGCGCGCGGTAGCCTCGCATCCCGACAGCACGCCGCCCGAGGAACTGACGATACTTGGCGATGTGACCGAAACGCTGCCCCGGACGCTGGCGCGAATGGGGCCGGTGGCCAGCCTGATCCACGCCGATCTTGGGGGGCACAACCGGGACAAGAATGACATCTTCGCGCGCAAGGTTTCGCCCCTGATCGAACCGCTTCTGGCGCCGGGCGGTATCATGGTGTCCAGCGACAGGATGTATTTCGATGCGCTCGAAGAGATGCCCCTGCCCGAAGGGGCGGTGCCCGAACGCTGCTTTGTCTATCGGAAACCAAAGCGCTGAACGGTGTTTCAAGGCTTCGCCGGTCAGTAACGGACGGCAGGCAGGCCGATCACGGTGGCGTTGGCCGCTGAAACTCGCTAGGCGTGAAACACAACGTTATCGCGGGGGATCATGCAGAATATTCCGTTTGACGATTTGACCGTCGGCATGGAGGCCGAAGTCACCCGCCTGTGCCGTGCGGATGATCTCTATGTCTTCGCCAATGCCTCGGGCAACCTCAATCCGATGCATTTGCCCAAGGCGGACGGCGATGGCGATGGCGTGCCGGAATCCATCGCGCCCTCGATGTGGGTCGGCTCGCTGATCTCGGGCGTGCTGGGATGCCAGCTGCCGGGCCCGGGCACCCTCTATCACCGCCAATCGCTGCGTTTTGTCGGACGGGCGCAGGCCGGTGACATGCTGACTGTCAAGGTTCGGCTCATCGCCAAGGGCGCCGATCGGAAAGTCACTTTCGAGACCTGGGTCGAGCGCGCCGACGGATCGCGGATCGTCGAAGGCGAGGCCGAGGTCTTTGCACCGGACCGGCGCGTTCATTTCGATGCGGCGGATGTGCCGGGCCTGACCGTACAATACCACCGTCATTTCGACCGCCTGCTGGAACTTGCCGAGCCGCTGCCGGCGATACCGACAGCCGTGGTGGCGCCGGAAAAGCCGGATGCGCTTGGCGGGGCGATGCTTGCAGCGCGCCATACGCTCATCGATCCGATCCTCATCGGACATCCGGACAGGATCGCCGAAGCCGCCGAGGCCGAAGACATCGACATCAGCGCATGTCGCATCGTCGAAGCCCGCGATCATCGCTTGGCGGCACAGGCGGCGGTCCGCATGGTGCTCGACAAGCAGGCCGGGGCGATCATGAAGGGGCATCTTCACACCGACATCCTGCTGGGCGAAGTCATCAAGCGGGAAGGCGGGTTGCGTCGGGGCGGTCGCCGTATCAGCCATGTTTTCGTCCTGGACGTTCCGGGCCTCGATCACTTGCTCATGGTGACCGATGCCGCGATCAACATCGCACCCGACCTGCGCACCAAGGCAGATATCGTCCAGAATGCCATCGACCTCGCCCTGACGCTCGGGGTCGAACAGCCCAAGGTCGGAATCCTGTCGGCGGTTGAAACCGTGAATCCGGCCATTCAGTCGACGCTCGACGCGGCAATCCTGTCCAAGATGGCCGACCGTGGCCAGATTTCCGGCGGTCTGGTCGACGGACCGCTGGCAATGGATAACGCTGTCGATCTCGGCGCTGCGGCCACCAAGGGTATCACCTCGCTGGTGGCGGGGCGGGCCGATATCCTGGTTGCTCCGAACATGGAGACGGGAAACATGCTCGCCAAGGAACTGACCTTTCTGGCACAGGCCCGTGCCGGAGGCGTCGTCATGGGAGCCAAGTGCCCGATCATCCTGACGAGCCGCTCGGATGACGAGCAATCGCGCCTCGCGTCCTGCGCGATTGCTGCGCTGAACGCGGCAGGGGGCTTGGCATGAGCGCCATCCTGACCTTCAACGCCGGCAGTTCCTCGTTGAAATTCAGCCTCTATCGCTTTGCCGATGATCCCGAGTTGCTGATCTCGGGCCAGGTCGAAAATCTTGGACCTGTTGCGCGGCTGGTGCTGGGCGACAGGGAGCCGCGCGAAATCGGCCCCGCCGATCACGGTATCGCGGTTCAGACCATCCTCTCCGCGCTCGACGACGATCTCAGCGATCTGCAGGTGCTTGGTGTCGGCCATAGGATCGTGCATGGCGGCAAGGCGTTCGACGCGCCCGTCGAACTGACCGATGACGTGCTCGCCCAGCTGGAAACTCTGGTTCCGCTGGCGCCGCTGCATCAGCCGCATAACCTGCTGGCCGTGTCCGCGGCCCGGGCCGCGTTCCCCCTCGCGCGCCAGATCGGTTGTTTTGATACCGCTTTTCACCGCGGGCATCCCTTTGTCAACGATGCCTTCGCCCTGCCCCGGCGCTTCTATGACCAGGGGGTACGCCGTTATGGATTTCACGGCCTGTCTTACGACTATATCTCCAGCGTATTGAGACGTGACTGGCCCGAACTCGCCAGGGGCCGGGTGGTGATCTGCCACCTGGGCAACGGCGCGTCGATGTGCGCGGTTGCGGATGGCCAGAGTGTCGGCTCGACCATGGGCTTCTCGGCTCTGGATGGTCTTCCGATGGGAACACGGTGCGGACAGCTCGATCCCGGCGTCCTGCTTTACCTGATGGCACAGGGCATGACGCATGCGCAGATCGAACACATGCTGTATTCCGAAAGCGGGCTGCTGGGCCTGTCCGGGATCAGCCATGACATGCGCCGCCTGTTGCAGAGCGACGATCCGCGCGCCGCAGATGCGATCGAGTATTACGTCTTTCGGATTCGTCGCGAACTCGGCGCGATGGCCGCGGTGCTTGGGGGGCTTGACGGCGTCGTCCTCACGGGCGGCATCGGTGAAAACGCGGCCCGGATCCGCGCCAGCGTGATCGAAGGGCTGGACTTTCTGGGCCTCGGGCTTGACGCTGCCGCAAACGCCGCCGGCGAGGTCGACATCGGGACGGGTCCGGCCCGCATCCTTGTCATCAGGACGGATGAGGAACGGGTCATCGCGCGCGCCGTCGCCGCGGCACTTGCCGACTGAACGAAAGGAAGCACATGCTGTTCTATGATTGCTCGACCGCTCCGAACCCGCGCCGTGCGCGCATGTTCATCGCCGAAAAAGGGCTGGAACCGGAAACCCGCGACATCAGCATCGCCAGGGGGCAGCAACTCGAGCCCGAGTTCCGCGCCGTCAATCCGCGCGCGACCCTGCCGGTTCTCGTGACCGACGATGGGATCTCGCTCACCGAGAATCTCGGAATTGCCGCCTATCTCGAAGCGCAGCATCCCGAGCCGCCACTGATGGGGCGCACGCCGGATGAAAAGGGATTGGTGCTGATGTGGACGGCGATCGCCGAGCAGCAGGGCGGACAGCCGATCGCCGAGGCATTGCGCAATTCGAACCCGCATATGAAAGGCCGCGCGATTCCGGGGCCGCAAAATTACGAACAGATCCCGGAACTTGCAGAGCGGGGCAAGGCGCGGGTCGCCACGTTTTTCGATCTGATCGAAGAGCGTCTCAGGGAAAGCCCGTTTCTCGCGGCTGACCATTTTACCCTGGCCGATATCACCGCCTTCGTTTTCATCGACTTCGCCCGCGTCATCCGGATGCGCATTCCAGAGGGCAATTCGGCAAGCCGGACCTGGTTCGACAACATTGCCGCCCGACCAAGCGCTGCGCGCTAAAGCGTCTCGCGACCGACCGGGCGCATCAGACACTGACCGAAAGATGATACGGTTGACGCGTCAGGTGATGCCGGATGTTTCAATCTGATCGCGAGGCCTGGCCTCATTTTCCTGCTGCAAATATCCCGGGGAGCGCGAGGGGCAGCGCCCCTCGCCCGTCGCGGCGCCGAAGGCGGCGCAAATCCTTGCCATAGTATCGCGGGAGCAGCAGGCGCCAGACAGCTCAGGGCAGGGTCGCCATCACGTCATCCACCTCCTGTCTGACCCGGTCTGCCGCCTGCTGGCGCACCGGACCATAGCCGCGAATCTCGTCGCAGGCCGAAATGATCTCGATGCAGGCATTTTCGGTGTCTGGCGACCACGCCGCCGCCACACGGTCGAGCAGCGCTTCGTACCAGCCAAGCAGATCGCGATGCATCCGTGCCTCGGCATGATAACCGAACGGGTTGAGCACGGTGCCCCGCAGCCCCTTCATCCGTGCCAGGACCCTTAGCGCCGGTGTCATCCACGCCCCGAATGCCTGCTTGGACGGTCGCCCGCGTGCGTCCGTCCCACGGTGCAGGATCGGTGGCGCAAAATGGTAGCTGACGCTGAAGTCGCCCTCGAAATGCTGCTTCAGCTCCGCCTCGAACCGGGGATCGGTGTGCAGGCGTGCGACCTCGAACTCGTCCTTGTAGGCCATGAATTTGAAAAGTGACCGCGCCACGGCGCGCATTGCCGCCGGTGACAGGGTGGTGCGCAGCGCATCCAGTCGATCGCGGTAACGCTGCGCATAGGCGTCATTCTGATAGTCGGCGAGAAAGGCCGCGCGCCGCCCGATCATCGCCTCGAGCGTCTCTTCGCCAGGGCTTTCTTCCCCAAGGTGCGGCGCCAGCTTCTCCGGCGCAACCGCCAGGACGCGCCCGAGGGCAAAGGCGGCCTGATTGCGTTCGATCTGGACCCCGTTGAGCAGGATCGCCTGATGCAGGCTGCCGTCGCTGACGGGTACAAGGCCGGCCTGCCACGCGTAGCCAAGCAACATCACGTTGGCATATACCGCGTCCCCAAGCAGCCGCTCTGCGGCCTTGTTGGCGTCAAAGGCAAACAGATTGCCGGCCCCGATGGTCCGCGCGATCAGGTTTTCGCGCTCGTCGATGCGCAGCGAGGCATCGCGATGCAACACCAGATCGCCGGTGGGCATTTCGGCCCGGTTCAGGACCATGCGCGTTCCGGAGCCATAGTGCAGCGACGCCTTCGGCGCGGAACTGACGACGATATCGCCGCCGATCACCGCATCGGCCGCGCGCGCGTCGATGCGCACCTGGTTCACCGCATCCGGTCGCTCGGCAAGGCGGATATACGAGAGGACCGTGCCGAATTTCTGCGCGAAACCGGTGAAATCCAGCACCGAGGAACCGCGCCCTTCCAGATGAGCGGCCATCGTTATCAGCGCACCGACCGTGACAACGCCGGTTCCGCCGACCCCGGTGACCAGCAGGTCGAACGGCGCCTCCAGCGACGGCAGCGTCGGCGCGAGAAGGTCGCTGGCCAGCGCGGCGATATCAAGATCCGCGGCCTGCGGCTTGCGGCGCCGGGCGCCGGTCACCGTGACAAAGCTGGGACAGAAGCCGTTCACGCACGAGAAATCCTTGTTGCAGGAGTTCAGATTGATCTTGCGTTTGCGTCCCAACGGGGTTTCGCGCGGTTCGACCGACAGGCAATTGCTCTCGACCGAACAGTCGCCGCAACCCTCGCACACCAGATCGTTGATCCAGGCGAATTTCGGCGGATCGTCCATCGTGCCGCGTTTGCGGCGCCGGCGCTTCTCGGTGGCACAGGTCTGTTCGTAGATGATCGCGCTGACGCCGGGCACCTCGCGCAATTCCCGCTGTACGATGTCCATTTCCGCACGGTCGTGAAAACTGGTGCCAGCAGGAAAATCGCCGCGGTCGAACTTGTCGATGTCATCGCTGACCAATGCGATCCGCTGCACCCCCTCGGCACGGCAGGTCTGGGCGATGCCGGTGACCGACACGGGGCCGTCTACCGGCTGCCCGCCGGTCATGGCAACCGCATCGTTATAGAGGATCTTGTAGGTGATGTTGGTTTTCGCGGCGACCGCCTGGCGGATCGCAAGGCTGCCCGAATGGTACCAGGTGCCTTCGCCGAGGTTCTGGAAAATATGTTTGCCGCCGTTGAATTTGCTGGCGACGGTCCAGGGCACGCCCTCGCCGCCCATCTGGGCGTAACCCACCGTGTCGCGATCCATCCAGCTGGCCATGACATGACAGCCGATGCCGCTCGCGGCGGTCGAACCTTCGGGCACCTTGGTGCTGGTGTTGTGGGGACACCCCGAGCAGAAATAGGGCGTGCGGGTTGCCCCGGGAACATTCAGCAGTACCGGCGGCGTGTCGGTCAGCGCGCTGGCCTTGGCGGGCAGGTTTTCTTCCGGGAAGAACCGGTCCAGCCGTGCCGCGACAATGGGGGCGAGCAGCAGCGGAGACAATTCACCGGTCCAGGGGATCAGCGGATTCATCTGGCTGTCATACTTGCCGACCATGCGTTCGGGTTTGGCACCGGGCCAATCGTAGAAATGTTCCTTGAACTGGCTCTCGATGATGCCGCGCTTTTCCTCGACAACCAGCACCTCGCGCTTGCCCGACACGAAGTTCAGCGCATCGCGATGCGCCAGCGGCCAGACCATGCCCACCTTGTAGATGTCGATGCCCAGGCGGCGGCAGGCGCTCTCGTCGAGATCCAGCAGGCGCAGCGCCTCCATCAGGTCGAGATGTCCCTTGCCGGTGCTGACGAACCCGAACGTCGCGTCGGGGATGCCATAGATCGCACGGTCGATCGGATTCGCTTCGACAAAGGCCTCCACCGCCTTCAGCTTGTGACCGATACGTGTCTCGATCTCGGGGCTGGGCAGGTCGGCCTGGCGCACATGCAGCCCGCCCGGCGGGCCGGTGAAATCGGGCTGCACAAACGCCCGGTCGGGGCGCAGTTCAACCGAGCGCGCGGATTCGACGGTTTCCGATACCGCCTTGAACCCCACCCATGTGCCGCTGAACCGTGACAGGGCGATGCCGTATTCGCCGTATTCGAGATATTCCTCGACCGAGGCGGGGTTCAGCGTGGGCATGAACCACGCCATGAAGGCCACGTCCGATTGGTGCGGCATCGACGAGGACACACATCCATGGTCGTCGCCCGCGACAACCAGCACACCGCCGTTGGGCGCCGATCCATAGGCGTTGCCGTGCTTCAGGGCATCGCCCGAGCGGTCGACACCCGGTCCCTTGCCGTACCACATGGAAAACACGCCCTCGACCTCGCAATGGGGGTCGAGGCTGGCCTGCTGCGCACCCAGAACGGCGGTTGCCCCCAAATCCTCGTTGACCGCCGGCATGAAGGTGATCCTGGCCTCCTCCATCCGTGTCTTGGCGCGCCAGAGCTCGAGGTCCAGCGCGCCAAGCGGCGAGCCGCGATAGCCGGAGATGAACCCCGCGGTATTTCGGCCTGCCGCCTTGTCGCGACGTGCCTGGTCGAGCATGATCCGTGCCAGTGCCTGCGTCCCCGTCAGGAACACGCGCCCCTGTGTCAGGGCATAGCGATCGTCAAGCTGATAGGTTGCGAGGTTGGGGTTTGGGTGGGTCACGGCAGCCTCCTGCGGTCTCTGGCCCCACATGATACCGCATCGACGCCGAAAAATCCTGCCAGAGTGATCGGGGAAATCTTGTGTTTCAGGTTTGGTTGTTCGAATATCGGGTAAAAATCGAAAGGATTATCCGGATTGCCGCAGATTGATGACCGGGATCAACGCATTCTGACGCTGTTGCAGCAAGACTGCCGACTCTCCAATGCGGAGTTGGCCGAGGCCGTCGGCATGTCGGCTTCGGCCCTCTGGCGGCGGGTGCGCAGCCTCGAAGAGGCGGGGATCATCGAGCGATACGGGGCAACCGTGAACCCCGCGCGCATGGGGTTGAAGTTCGAGGCCATCGTGCACGTGCACCTGACCCGGCATGATCGCGAAGGCACCAGGGCGTTCATTTCGGCGGTGCAAGGCCGGGGCGAGGTGCAGGAATGTTATGCCACCACCGGGCAGAGCGACTACCACCTGCGGGTGTTGTGCCGCGATCTCGAGGCGTTCAACCGGTTTCTCGAAGAGTTCCTGTTCCGTCAGCCGGCAGTGGCGAGCGCGCAGACCAACGTGGTTCTGCGCACGATCAAGCGCAACGGGCCGGTGACGCGCTGAGCGCCTATATGTTCAGGGCGACGCCGGTCTTTACCGTGTCCATCGACACGAAGGTTCGGAATTTTCGCACATTTCCATCCTGAAAGAACATGCGCCGGGTAAAGGCCTCGTATGCCGCCATGCTCTCGACCACGACGATCAGCATGAAATCGGTGTCTCCGGTGACATAGTGGCATTGCTGAACCTCGGGCGCGTCGCGGAACCGTGATTTGGCGGCATCGATGTCCTTGGGCGTTTCGCTGACCAGTTCGACTTCGACGAATATCGTCAGGGTCAGCCCGACGGCGTCGGGATCGATGCGCGCGACATTGGCGGCGATGACCCCGTCGGACTGCATGCGCCGTATCCGCCGCTGGACCGACGGCGCCGACAGGTTGACCGATTGGCCGATATCGCGCTGTGTCATCATGTTGTCATGCTGCAAGAGGCGCAGGATGGCGATGTCAAAGGAATCGAGCGGGGTCATTGGGCCATTCAGTGCTGGAGTGCGGAAAAATCGCAGTTGATGAAACAAACTTGCATGAACAGGGCGAAAATCCAGCCCCTTTTTCACGGCATATGCATTATGTTTTCGCGAAATGGCAAGGATGAAAACGATGTTTCAAAAGAACGATATGCCCACACATGGCGCGCCACTTGATCCGCGCGACGCCAGCACGCTGGGCACAGAGGGTGCCGCGGATGTCCTGCGGGTGTTGGCGCTGCGCGAAAACAACGCGGCAACGCCAATGCACGCGCTGCCGGGTCTGGCCCGTGAACTCGGCCTCGGGGCACTTCATGTCAAGGACGAGGGATATCGCCTGGGGCTTGGCAGTTTCAAGGCTCTGGGTGGGGCCTATGCGCTGCTGCGGCTGGTGCAGGAGGAGGCCTCGCGGCATTTGGGACGAGAGGTTCCGTTGCGCGAGCTGATGTCACCGGATGTTCGATCCATCGCCGCCGGCATGACCTTTGCCTGCGCGACCGATGGCAATCACGGGCGTTCGGTTGCACAGGGGGCGCGGTTGATCGGCGCCAATGCCGTGATCTTCGTGCATGCGGGCGTCAGCGATGCGCGGGTCGATGCGATCGCAGGGTTCGGTGCGCGCATCGTCCGGGTCGATGGCAATTACGACGACTCGGTCGCAGAAGCGTCGCGTGTCTCCGAACGCCAGGGGTGGACGGTTTTGTCGGACACGTCATGGCCGGGCTATGAACGTATCCCCGCGCTTGTGATGCAGGGCTACACCGCGATCGTGCAAGAGGCGCTGTCGCAACTTGATGAACCGCCCACCCATGTGTTCCTCCAGGCCGGGGTCGGCGGCTTCGCCGCGGCGATTGCGGGTCATCTGGCGGTGGTTCTCGGAGAGCGTCGCCCGCATGTCACGGTGGTCGATCCGGCGCGGGCCGCCTGTCTGTTCCAGAGTGCGAAGGCGGGCCACACCGTCAAGGTCGAGGAGGAGGAGTCCACCGTCATGGCGATGCTGGAATGTTATGAACCTTCGCTCGTGGCCTTTCGCGTGCTGGAACGGGTTGCCGACGGTTTCATGACAGTTGACGAAGATGACGCGATAGAGGTGATGACGCGCATGGCCCATCCGGTCGCGGGCGATCCGGCCGTGGTCTGCGGCGAGAGCGGGGGCGCCGGGCTTGCCGGGCTGCTTGTTGCCGCGCGGCAGGCCGACATCCGAGAGGCGGTGGGTCTTGGCTCCGGGGCGCGGGTTCTGTGCATCAATACCGAAGGCGCGACCGATCCGGCGCTGTACGAGCAACTGACCGGGCGGCGCCCGCAAGACGTGCCGGGGGCAGAGGCATGAGCGATTATTCGGGGCTCGAAAGGCGGATGACCGCGTGGCGGCGCGATCTGCATCAACACCCGGAGTTCGGCTTTGAAGAGAGGCGCACGGCGGCCTTCGTGGCGCGTACCCTGCGCGAATTGGGAATGGAGGTTGCCGAAGGTATCGGCGGAACCGGGGTCGTCGGCACGCTGCGGCGCGGTCGGTCAAACCGGGCGATTGCCCTGCGGGCGGATATGGACGCGCTGCGCATTTCCGAGGCATCCGGGGCCGAATGGGCCTCGCGCAGCGAGGGCGTCATGCATGCCTGCGGTCATGACGGGCATACCGTGATGCTGCTGGGAGCGGCGCAGATGCTGGCAGAGGATGGCGGGTTTGACGGGACCGTGCGTTTCCTGTTCCAGCCTGCGGAGGAATGGGGGCGCGGGGCGCAGGCGATGCTTGACGACGGTCTTTGCGAGCGCTTTCCGTTTGACGAGGTTTACGGGCTGCACAACATGCCCGGGCTTCCGGTCGGTCAGGTGCGCACGCGCGCTGGCGCGCTGATGTCGGCCGAGGATATCTTTGAAATCCGGTTGGCCGGACGGGGCGGACACGCGTCGCAGCCGCATCTTCTGCGCGAGGTGATGCTGCCGGCCTGTGCGCTGGTGCAGGACCTGCAGACCATCGTCGCGCGACGGCTGGACCCCGCGCAGACGGCGGTGGTTTCAGTGACTGAACTCGTTACCGATGGAACCCGCAATGCCTTGCCCGGCACCGCGCGGATTCTCGGGGACGTGCGCAGTTTCGCATCGTCGGTGTCCGAGACGGTCGAGACCGAAATGCGCCGGATCGCGGCGGGCCGTGCGGCGCAGCACGGTCTGGCTTGCGACGTCAGCTATTCGCGCGAGTTTGTGGCCCTGCTCAACGATGCGGATCTGACGCGCGCCGCGATGGAAGCGGCCGGCGCGGTATCGCAGGATGTCTCGGAACTGGCCGCACCGATGACCGCATCCGAGGATTTTGCCCGTTTGCTTGTGCATGCTCCGGGGTGTTTCCTGCTCATCGGGGCGGGGGAGGACTCGGCGCCGCTGCATAGCCCGGCCTATGACTTCAATGATGACAGCCTGCTGCATGGCGCCTCTTTGCATGCCGCGATCGTGCGCGGCCGCCTTGCGCCCGCCTCCTGATCTCGGGCAGCCTGTCCACGCGCACCATGTTCAACGTCCCGGGCAGACATCGCCGCCCTTTCCCGGGAATGGCAGGACACCGGGGCAGAAATTGCACAGGGACTGGTTCCCGGTGATCTGGACACGGGCGGACGGTGCGGGATAATCCGTTCGGATCAGGTGCCGGGCAGGGAGGATTTCGCGCGCGTGGACAGGCTGAAGCAGACCGTGAAGGAACTCTATACCGGCAGATCGCGTCGCGCCGAGATCTTTCGTTATGCCCTGATCGCCTTTGACGCGGTAACGATCCTGTTTTTCCTCGTCACCGCGCCGATGCCGTTGTCCCCGAAGCTGGAGCTGTTCAGTGCGCTGATCGGGGTCGTCATCCTCATGGATTTTGCCGCGCGTCTCTGGATCGCACCGGACAGACGCAAGATGCTGCGCAAGGTCTATGCGATCGCGGATGTCATTGTCATCGCCAGCCTTCTGCTGGGCCCGTTCCTGCACGAAGATCTGGCCTTTCTGCGAATCCTGCGCGCGCTGCGGTTCATCCAGTCCTATCACCTGCTGCATGATCTGCGGCGGGTCAGCCCGTTCTTTCGGCGCAACGAGGACTCGGTCATCGCATTGATCAACCTGCTGGTCTTTGTCTTTTTCACCGCGTCGCTGGTCTATGCGCTGTTCGGCGGTGAGGATGCCGGGTTCGAAGGCTATGTCGATGCGCTTTATTTCACGGTGACGACGCTCACGACCACGGGCTATGGGGACATTCTTCCGGTCACGGTCGGCCAGAAGCTTCTGGCGGTGTTCATCATGGTGGTCGGTGTGGCGCTGTTCGTGCGTCTGGCACAGGCGCTGATTCAGCCGTCCAAGGTCAGCTACAAGTGCCCGACCTGCGGTTTGCTCAAACACGAGCCGGATGCGGTTCACTGCAAACATTGCGGCGAAACGCTGAAAATCGAAACGACGGGGATGACCTGAGGTCGCGAGTCGCGACACCCCTGAATTATCAGGCACCGCCTGAAATCAAGGTTCTAGAACCACTGGCCGGGCTCCATCAGCCCCAGATCCAGCAATTGACGCGAATGCCATTCGAACCGCGTTGACTTGCTCCATTTGAAACCGTCGATGGCAAAGGCCGAACCGGGGTTGCGCTTCAGCGCCTTGGCGGCGCGGAACGAACAGACCGCCGCTGTCAGGTTGTGGTGCCAGGGGCAGGAAACGGTGTTGTACTCGGGGTCGTTGAACGTGTGATTGGATTGCAGTTTCAACCCTTTTTTCGTGCGAAACAGCGCGATCCGGTCAATCCTGCGGCTGTCCCAGCCTACGTGTTCCTCGAAACGCCAGCGCAACCCGCCATAGAAATCCATCTGCCGGTCCAGCGTCCCGCCCGTCGCCGGATCATAGCGCGCCATCGCATAATACCCAAGCCGGTCGAAGCTGACCTGTTCGAGTGATACCGCGTCCGGATTCCGGCTGAGATCCTCGGCGTAGAGATCTACCACATAGGTCAGCATGGCGTCCCGCCGCTCGTCGGCATGAAAGGCGAGAAGCTCACCAACGCTGCGGGTTTCGCAGAACGGGTAGAACAGGTATTCGGCGTTGTAACAATAATAGAACCATGTGCCCGGTTCGGCGGCGGCGATCATCCTGTTGATGGCGTCGAACACGATGTCCGGCGCGTTGCAGTCAAGACTGACCCGTCGCACCCTGCCGTCCAGGTCGGTTGGCAATTCGAAACTGTCCGGCATCAGTGCGATGACCGATCGAAAGCCCTGGTTGAGATGATGGTTGAGGGTGCTGACAAGTTCGGTATCGTCCTCGGCAAAGATCAGGGCGACCGGCCCGTCGCCCAGGACATCGCGGTGGCCGGAGATGAACGCATCCAGAGAAGAGTATGACATGTTCGCGGGTCCCTGGTGGAGCGGCTGGAAGATTGCGGCAAAGTCGGTTAATTCCGGGTGCATTGCAAGGCGGCGGCAAACGGTCTAATGCAGGCCGCTGATCGAACCCGAAAGGCGATGTGCATGACGGCCCCCAAGAAACTGTTCATCAAGACCTATGGCTGCCAGATGAATGTCTATGACAGCGAGCGCATGGCCGAGGCCCTGGGCGGGCAGGGCTATGTCGAGACGAAATCGGCGGACGATGCGGACATGATCCTGCTCAACACCTGTCACATCCGGGAAAAGGCGGCAGAAAAGGTCTATTCGGAACTGGGCCGGTTCAAGGGGCTGAAAGCGGAAAAGCCCGATCTCAAGATCGGCGTGGCGGGCTGCGTCGCACAGGCCGAAGGCGAAGAGATCATGCGCCGCCAGCCTCTGGTCGATCTGGTGGTGGGGCCGCAGAGCTATCACCGGTTGCCCGAGATGGAGGCAAAGACCCGTGCCGGTGAAAAGGCGCTCGACACGGATTTCCCCGAAGAGGACAAGTTCGAGAAACTGAAGACACGGCCCAAGGCCAGCCGCGGCCCGACCGCATTTCTTACCGTGCAGGAAGGCTGCGACAAGTTCTGCGCCTTCTGCGTGGTGCCGTATACCCGTGGTGCCGAGGTCAGCCGGCCGGCGGATCGCATTCTGGCCGAGGCGCGTGATCTGGTAGAGCGCGGCGTACGCGAAATCACCCTGCTGGGCCAGAACGTCAATGCCTATCACGGGGCGGGGGCCGACGGGGACATGACGCTGGCGCAACTCATCTGGGCGCTGGACAAGATCGACGGGCTGGAGCGTATCCGCTTTACCACCAGCCATCCGAACGACATGGGCGATGATCTGATCGCGGCGCATGGCGCGTGTTCCAAGCTGATGCCCTACTTGCACCTGCCGGTGCAATCGGGCAGCGACAGGATACTCAAACGCATGAATCGCAGTCACACCGCCGAGAGCTATCTGCGCCTGATCGAGCGCATTCGCGCCGCGCGTCCCGATATTCTGATGTCGGGCGATTTCATCGTAGGCTTCCCCGAAGAGACCGAGGCGGACTTTCAGGCGACGATGGACCTGATTGAAGAGGTGAATTACGGCTATGCCTATTCGTTCAAGTACTCGACGCGTCCGGGAACACCGGCGGCCGAGCGCGCGCAGGTTGACGAAGACGTAAAGTCCGAACGCCTGCAACGGCTCCAGACGCTGATCACGCGCCAACAGCGCGCGGCGCAGGACAGCATGGTTGGCAAGGAGGTCAGCGTGCTCTTTGAGAAACCGGGCCGGCAAAAGGGGCAGATGGGCGGCAAGTCCGAGTATCTGCACGCGGTGCATGTCGAGGATGCCGGAATCGAGGTTGGCGATATTCGCAAGGTGCGGGTCATCGCGTCCGGCAGCAATTCGCTGAGCGGTGAACTGGTCTGATCGGCAGGCGAGCGGCGCCTGCGCCCGCGTTTCTTCGCCCCGATGTTACAATTACATGAAAATCGCCCGCTATCGCTTGCATGGGGGCACGGAACTTGGCACGTTCAGGGCAAATTGCCAACGTGGCAAACGAGGAGAGCTGATTGGTCACGAGTGCCCTGACCCCGCCATCAACCGATGCGACACCTCCCGAGGTGGTGATCGAATTTCCGGACAATCGTCTCTTGATCGATCTCTGCGGAGAGCATGACCGCAATCTTGTCGATATCGAAGCCAAGACCGGTGTGCAGATCGTCCGGCGCGGCAACCAGCTCCTGATTCTCGGCGACGCGGACAGCCAGCAGCAGGCTTCGGACGTCTTGAAATCCCTTTACGATCGGCTCGAAAACGGGCGCGATGTGGATACAGGCGATATTGACCGCGAACTGCGCATGGGCGGCTCCGATGAAGGAACCGGGGTCCGCGACGGGGACCAGCTCGAGATGTTTCGGGGCGGCAAGGTCGAAATCAAGACCCGTAAAAAACTGGTCGAACCGCGCACGGCGGCGCAGAAAGATTATGTGCTGTCGCTGTTCGAGAATGAACTGGCGTTCGGAATCGGCCCGGCGGGCACCGGCAAGACCTATCTCGCGGTTGCGGTGGGGGTCTCGATGTTCATCGGTGGCCAGGTCGATCGGATCATCCTGTCCCGCCCGGCAGTCGAGGCGGGCGAGAAGCTGGGCTATCTGCCCGGTGACATGAAGGACAAGGTCGATCCCTACATGCAGCCGCTTTATGATGCGCTGAACGATTTTCTTCCGGGCAAGCAACTGGCCAAGCTGATCGAGGACAAGCGTATCGAGATCGCGCCGCTCGCGTTCATGCGGGGCCGCACGCTGTCCAACGCCTTCGTGGTGCTGGACGAGGCGCAGAACGCGACCGCAATGCAGATGAAGATGTTCCTGACCCGGTTGGGCGAGGGCAGCCGCATGGTTATCACCGGGGATCGCAGCCAGGTGGATCTGCCGCGCGGTGTGCCCTCGGGCCTTGCGGATGCGGAGCGGCTGCTCAAGTCGATCCCCAAGATCAGCTTCAATTACTTCACCTCCAAGGATGTCGTCCGTCATCCCCTGGTGGCTGCGATCATCGAAGCTTATGAGGCGGATGCCTGAACTTTTCCGGCGCAAAGGCAGGTCCGGCAGGTCTCGCGACAGGGTGGCGATGCCGTGCCTGTGCGGGTCATCCAACGCCAATCCCTGATTCAACGATCCCCTCCGGTGGGCGCAACGAAGCCAGAGGGAATTGACGCTCCTGCCGGTTTGAAGGATGTGTTGTGCCACAAACAAAACAATCAGGGAGTGGAACGGGATGAAGAAACTGTTGCTTGCGACCGCTGCGATGGCACTTGGTGCAACGACGGCAATGGCCGAGGTCAAGGTCGGGATGATCACCACGCTGTCGGGCGGCGGGGCCGGGCTTGGCATTGATGTGCGCGACGGCTTCCTGCTGGCGCTCAAGCAATCGGGCCGTGACGATGTGGAACTCATCATCGAGGACGACCAGCGCAAGCCCGATGTGGCGGTCCAGCTCTCGGACAAGATGATCCAGTCCGAGCGGGTGGACGTGATGACCGGCATCATCTGGTCCAACCTTGCGATGGCGGTGGTGCCTTCGGCCACGGCGCAGGGCGTGTTCTATCTCTCGCCGAATGCGGGGCCATCCCAACTGGCCGGCGCGGGATGCAGCCCGCTGTATTTCAACGTCGCCTGGCAGAACGACAACCTGCACGAGGCGGCGGGCGCCTACGCCAACGAGGCAGGTTACAAGAGCAGTTTCATCCTCGCGCCGAACTATCCTGCGGGCAAGGACGCCCTGACCGGATATAAGCGGACCTTCGGCGGCGACCTCGCGGGTGAATTGTACACTGAACTCGGGCAAACCGACTATGCAGCGGAGATCGCGCAAATCCGTGCTTCGGGTGCGGACAGCGTGTTCTTTTTCCTCCCCGGCGGCATGGGAATTTCATTCCTCAAGCAATATGCGGATTCAGGGGTCGGTTTGCCGGTGGTCGGACCGGCCTTCAGCTTTGATCAGGGCATTCTGCAAGCGGTGGGTGAAGCGGCGGTGGGCGTGGTGAATACCTCGCAATGGTCCAAGGATATCGACAACCCGACAAACGCGGCGTTCGTCGAGAGCTTTGAAGCCGAGTACGGGCGGTTGCCGTCGCTCTATGCCAGCCAGGGTTTTGACACCGCGAACCTCTTGTTCTCTGCCCTCGACAAGGCCGCCCCCTCGGACAAGGCCGCGTTCCAGGCTGCGTTGGAGGCCGCCGATTTCGACAGCACGCGCGGCGCGTTCCGGTTCGGGCCGAACCATCACCCGATCCAGACCATCTATGCCCGTGAAGTGATCAGGGAAGGTGACGTCTATACCAACAGGATCATCGGCACCGCGCTCGAAGATCACGCCGATGCCTATGCATCCGAGTGCAAGATGTAGGCAAGGCCGTCGCCCGGACCGACATGGTCCGGGTCCATACCGGCGGAGGGCCGTGTGTCTCTGATCCTGATTATCGAGCAGGTCCTGAACGGCCTGCAATCCGGCGTCATGCTGTTCCTGATGGCGGCGGGGCTGACCCTGATCTTTGGTGTAATGGGGCTGATAAACCTCGCGCATGGCTCGCTTTACATGATCGGAGCCTTTGCCGCGGCAGCGGTGGCGGGATTTACCGGATCTTTCGCTCTGGCGCTGGTCGGGGCGCTGGCCGCTGCGGCGGCTGCGGGCGCGATCATCGAGATCACCGTGATCCGGCGATTGTATGCGTCAGACCACCTTGATCAGGTGCTGGCGACGTTTGCCCTGATCCTGATTTTCTCCGAGGGTACGCGCTGGGTCTTCGGTTCCTTTCCCCTGTTCCTTGAAATCCCCCCCTACCTCGCCGGGCCGGTGACCTTGCCGGGCGGCATCGCCTATCCCAAATACCGGCTGGCCCTGATCGTCGCAGGTCTGGCCGTGGGCGCGCTGTTGTGGTTCCTGATCGAACGCACGCGCATGGGTATCCGAATCCGCGCGGGAGAAAACGATCGCGAGATGATCGCCGCTCTGGGGGTCGATATTTCCCGGCTCTACACACTGGTCTTTGCGCTCGGCGCGGCCCTTGCCGGGCTGGCGGGGGCCCTAGTCGGCGCGATCCAGTCGGTGCAGGTGGGCATGGGCGAACCTGTGCTGATCCTTGCCTTTGTCGTCATCGTCATCGGCGGCATCGGCTCGCTCAAGGGGGCGTTTCTGGGCGCGTTGCTTGTCGGTTTGACGGATACGCTCGGGGGCATATTCCTGCCGGAACTTTTCAAGCTGTTCACCGATCCGGCCACGGCGCAATCGGCCGGGGCGTCGCTGGCGTCGATGTCGATCTACATACTGATGAGCCTGGTGCTGATCTGGCGGCCAACCGGCCTGTTCGGGGCGCCGGCATGATCAGGGAACGCCATCTCAACATCGGTTTGCTGGCGGGGCTGCTGGCGGTTGCGCTCTGGGCGATGCTGGCGGATCAGCCCTTTACCATCACCCTTGCCACGCGCGCGGTGATCCTGGCGCTCGCGGCGGCGGGGTTGAACATCGCGCTTGGCATCGGCGGATTGGTCAGCCTTGGACATGCGGCGTTCTTTGGCCTTGGCGGTTATGTCATGGGTGTGCTGGCCTATCACGCCCAGACCTACACGCCGCTTGAACTGGGTCCGTTCAGTATTGCCGGTACGAAATCCATGCCGCTGATCTGGCTGGCAGCCATCTGCGTCTCGGGGCTTGCCGCGCTGGTGATCGGCCTGCTCAGCCTGCGGACGAGCGGTGTCTATTTCATCATGATCACACTCGCCTTCGGGCAGATGTTTTACTATTTCGCGATTTCCTGGAGCGCCTATGGCGGCGAGGACGGGCTGTCGATCTATGTCCGCAACGGGTTTCCGGGGCTGAACACGCTGGTTCCGATCCAGTTCTTCGGGATCTGCTATGTCATCCTGTGCCTGGTTCTCTACCTGCATGCGCGGCTTGCCCGGTCGCCCTTCGGCCTCGCGCTGAACGCGGCGCGGCAAGCTCCGGTCCGGGTGCTGACCGTGGGGCTGGACCCGACGCGGCTCAAACTGGTCGCCTTCGTACTGTCGGGGGCGATCACCGGTCTGGCGGGGGCGCTGTTCGCGGATTTGTACCGTTTCGTCAGTCCGACCATGTTCAGTTGGCAGATGTCGGGGGAATTGATCGTGCTGATCATCCTCGGCGGTGTCGCGCGGCTTTGCGGGCCGGTTGTCGGCGCCGTCGTGTTCGTCATGCTTGAGCACCTGCTCGGGGGATTGACGGATTTCTGGCACGTCTGGCTTGGCGTCATCCTTTTGCTGATCGTGCTCTTTGCGCGCGGCGGGCTCATCGGCATGGTCTCCGGTCGGGCGGTGGCGCATGACTGAGCCGGTGCTGCAAACCATCGGCCTCACCCGGCGCTTTGGCGCGATGGTCGCGAGTGACGATGTTTCGCTCGACCTGCGCGCAGGCGAGATTCATGCGATCATCGGGCCGAACGGCGCAGGCAAGTCGACCCTGATCAACCAGATCTGTGGTGAACTGAGGCCCGATAGCGGTGCGGTTCGTATCGCGGGTCAGGACGTGACCCGGCTCGATACCGCCGCGCGGGCGCGTCTGGGGCTGGCGCGGACCTTTCAGATCAGCGCCCTGGTGATGGAAGACACGGTGCTTCAGAACGCAATGCTGGGCGCGCTTGGTGCCGGTGGGCGGCCCTGGCGGTTCTGGCGTCCGGTGCTGGCCGATCCGGATTTGCGCGCGCGTGCCGAGGCCGCGCTGGATCGCGTCGGGTTGCTGCCGCAGCGTGGCACCCGCGTTTCAGACCTCAGCCACGGGCAGCGCCGGCAACTCGAAGTCGCCGTTGCACTGACACTCGAACCAAGGGCCTTCGTCATGGATGAACCCATGGCGGGCCTCGGTGCCGAAGGTTCGAAAGCGCTGACCGGCTTTCTCGACGGCTTGCGTGAAGAAGCGCCGATCCTGCTGGTCGAGCATGACATGGATGCGGTGTTTGCATTGGCCGATCGGATCAGTGTGCTGGTCTATGGCCGGGTCATCGCGTCGGGACCTGTCGAGGATATCCGGTCCAATCCGGATGTGCGCCACGCCTATCTGGGGACCGGCTCATGAGTCTTCTTGAGGTGTCCGGTCTGACCGCGTCCTACGGTGCCGCGCAGGCCCTGTTCGGGGTCGATCTGACGGTCGATCAGGGCGAAGTCGTCGCGTTGATGGGGCGCAACGGCGTGGGCAAGACGACAACCGTGCGCGCGATCTGCCGGATGATGGCGTCAGGTGGCGGGCTGCGGTTTGACGGCGTCGACCTGCATGGTCTGGCCAGCCACAAGGCCGCGCGCCTGGGGATCGGACTGGTGCCCGAGGGGCGGCGCTGTTTTCGTGATCTGACGGTTGTTGAAAATCTGGTCGCTGCGGCACGACCCGGACCATGGGATGTGGATCAGGTGTTTCAGTTGTTTCCGAGGCTGGGAGAGCGGCGGCAGCAACGTGCGGCGTCGTTGTCGGGTGGCGAGCAGCAGATGCTGGCGATCGGCCGCGCCCTGACGACCAATCCGCGCCTGCTGGTGCTCGACGAGGCGACAGAGGGTCTTGCGCCGCTCATCCGCGACCAGATCTGGCAGGCGATCCTGCGGCTCAAGACCGAACACGGGATGTCGATCCTGCTGATCGACAAACTGGTGCGCGAGATCGCAAACGTGTCCGACCGGGCGGTGATCCTCGAGCGCGGAAGAACGGTCTGGACCGGCGGCATCGCGATGCTGACGCCAGAGGTGACGAGCAGATTCGTCGGTGTCTGATCAGCCCCACCGAGGCCATGGCATGCGCGCGGCATGTTGCCGAACCCGCAGGCGGGACGTTTCGCGTCGGTTTCCGGCTTGCGGTCGGCGCGACGGAGGGTCACACCTTTGGGTGAAAGCCAGGAGAATGCCATGACCGATATCATTTCCGCGCTCAGCGACGTTGCCGACCGATACGAAGCCCTGTTCGTAGACCTTTGGGGCTGTGTTCACGATGGCGTGCGGGCCTACCCCGACGCCATTGCGGCCCTGCGCGCCTATCGCGAGACGGGGGGCACCGTTGTGCTGGTCACCAATTCGCCCAAACCGCGCGCGGGTGTGCAGGAGCAACTGGCGACATTCGGCGTACCCGACGACGCCTGGGACAGCATCGCATCCTCTGGCGACAGCGCGCGGGCGGCGATGTATCGCGGCACGGTCGGAGAAAAGGTCTGGTTCATGGGCGAAGAAGAGCGCGACGCGGGCTTTTTCGCGCCGATCGGCGTGGTTAAGGATCCGGTTCGCATCACGCGCGTGCCGCTGGACGAGGCAGAGGGGATCGTATGCTGCGGTCCGTTCGACCCGCTCGCCGACCCGGAGGTGAACCGACCCCAGTTTCTCTATGCCAAACAGAAGGGTCTGAAACTGCTGTGCGCGAATCCGGATATCGTCGTGGACCGGGGCGAGGTGCGCGAATGGTGCGCAGGCGCGCTGGCGCGGCTCTATACCGAGATGGGGGGCGAGAGCCTCTATTTCGGCAAACCACATCCCCCGATCTACGATCTGGCGCGCCGCCGGTTGGCCGAAATCGACCGCCTGGTTCCGGATTCCTCGATCCTGGCAATTGGTGACGGCATCCGGACCGATATTCTGGGGGCATCCGGGGAAGATATTGACTCACTCTTCATCACCGGAGGGCTGGCGGCACGAGAAACCAGAACCAGCGACCAGCCGGACGCGACCGCGCTCGAACACTATCTGCGCGATCAGCAGATGTCGCCCAGCTATGCGATCGGCTTCCTGCGATAGGACGCCCGTCGCGACCACTGCGCTGAATTTTATCGTATGGCTCCCAACGACCCAGTCGCAGCCGGATCAGTATCAGTTCATCAAAGCTGTTCATGATGTGTGCCCTTGTTCAAAATCGCGTCGGGCCATCATTGCCGATGTCTGCTGACACATGCTGTCAGGTGGGGATGATATAGTGGCAGCAGACACTTCAAGGGAATGCGGACACCATGCCCCGCTCAAGCCGGCTTTTTGAAATCATCCAGATCCTGCGCGCCGCCGAGGGGCCCGTCACGGCGGCGGACCTGTCCGATCAGCTGGAGGTGTCCGTTCGCACGATCTATCGCGATATCGCGGCCCTGCAGGGGATGCGCACGCCGATCGAGGGCGAAGCCGGCATGGGGTATCTCATGCGGAAAGGCTATGATCTGCCGCCGCTGAATTTCGATACCGACGAGATCGAAGCCCTGCGCGTCGCCCTGGCGATGCTGGCCCGGACCGGAGACAGTGCGTTGCAGCGGGCGGCGCAGCGGGTCTGTGGCAAGATCGACGCGCTGCATGGCCCGGCGGATTGGCTCGAGATCGTGCCCTGGGGGGCACCCTCGGATGACAGTGCCCCGGACTGCGTGTCAAAGGCGATGTTGCGCGGTGCCATCCGCGAGGAAAGCAAGCTGGAATTGCTCTATCGCGATGAAAAGAACAACGAGACCCGCCGCGTCGTCAGGCCGCTGGCCCTGATCTATCATCTGAACTGCGTGATGCTGGTGGCATGGTGCGAAACGCGGTCCGCTTTCCGCCATTTTCGGACAGACCGGATTTGGGAATGCACCCTGACCGGCACCGATTTCACGGGTGAGGGGGCGGTGCTGCGCAGGCTCTGGCGCGAACAATACGAGAGAGAAGGGACGCAGCTCGGGGCCGCTGGCGGCGGCTAGAAAGCGACTGCCGCTCAAAAAAGACTCAGAATCACTTGATTTTCTGCGACTGCAAAGTAATAAAGTTGCAAGCCAAGATCAAATGTAGATCATATATTACTGCGCCGATGACGAATGAGGATACCATGTTGGACAATTTGCCCCGTGGCACGATCTGTATCGAAGATATCGAAATGGGAATGTCGCGCCATCTGCGCAAGGTGGTGACGGACGAGGATATCGAGATGTTCGCGCAGGTCTCGACCGACCGGAATCCGGTGCATCTGGATGACGACTATGCGCAGGACACCATTTTCGAAGGGCGCATTGCCCACGGCATGCTGACGGCGGGCCTGATTTCGGCGGTGATTGGCGAGCAACTGCCCGGTCATGGCACCGTGTATATGGGGCAGACATTGAAGTTTCTCGCGCCGGTGCGCCCGGGCGACATGGTCTATGCCGAGGTCAAGGTGGTTGATATCGACATGGGCAAGCGCCGGGTCAAGCTCGACTGTCATTGTTCGGTGGACGGCAAGAAGGTCCTGATCGGCGAGGCGATGGTGCTCGCCCCGAGTCGCAAGTTCGACTAGCGCACCGACGCTCTTGCGCGCGGGCGCGTTGCCCGCTACGCAACGCAAATGCGGATCGTGCGGGACTATCAGTTTGTTCAGGAAGCAGATCGCGGCGCGAGCGTCGCGATTGGCAACTTTGACGGTGTACATCTGGGTCATCAGACGGTGATCGACATCGCCCGGCGCGCGGCTCCCGACGCGCCCTTGGGCGTGCTGACATTCGAACCGCATCCCCGAGAGTTCTTTGCCCCTGACGCGCCGCCGTTTCGGCTCATGGGGCGCGAGGCCCGGACGAGCCGGCTGGCCAAGCTGGGCGTCGAACTTCTCTACGAACTGGCCTTCAACGCGTCGCTGGCGGCGCTCAGCCCCGAAGCATTCTCGCGCAGCGTTATTCACGACGGGTTCGGTCTGAAACACGTGGTCGTCGGTCATGACTTCTGCTTTGGCCGGGGGAGGGCGGGAACCGCCGCCGATCTGGTGCGCCACGGCAAGGAAATGGGGTTTGGCGTCACCATCGCTCCGCTGCTTGAAAACGGCGACCGCACGGTGTCGTCCACCGCCATTCGCACCGCGCTCGGCGATGGGCGTCCACGCGATGCGGCGGCCATGCTCGGACACTGGCATCGCATCGAAGGCAAGGTGATCAGTGGCGAACAGCGCGGCAGGGTCCTCGGCTTTCCGACCGCCAACATGTCGATCAGCGGGATCCATCCCCCGGCCTTTGGTGTCTATGCGGTGCTGGTGGATGTGGTCGACGGACCGCACGCGGGCAGCTATCACGGTGTCGCATCGCTTGGCGTGCGGCCGATGTTCGGTCGGAACAGGCCGAATATCGAAACCTACCTGTTCGATTTCACCGGCGATCTGTACGGCGCGACGCTGTCCGTGGGGCTGGTGGATTATCTTCGCCCAGAGCAGAAGTTCGATGACGTGGATGGCCTCGTGGCGCAGATGCATGCCGACAGCGCCCGCGCCCGCGATATCCTGGCCGCCACATGAGTGATCCCATCGACCGTGCCGGTCTTGCGCCACGTTTCTGGGAGCGCAAGCCGTTGCGGAAACTGAACCAGCAGGAATGGGAGGCGCTGTGCGATGGCTGCGGCAAGTGCTGCCTGAACAAGCTCGAGGACGAGGACAGCGGAGAGGTGGCACTGACGCGGGTAGCGTGTCGTTTGCTCGACGATGCCACATGTCGCTGTGCCCAATACGACATCCGGCATCAATTCGTCCCGGAATGCATCGTGTTGAAACCGGACAATCTCGACAGCCACGCCTACTGGATGCCGCAGACCTGCGCCTATCGGCTTTTGTGGGAGGGCAAGCCGCTGTTTGACTGGCACCCGCTCATCTCGGGAAGCGCGCAATCGGTGCATGATGCAGGGGTTTCCGTACAGGGGTGGACGGTGCCCGAGTTCGAGATCCCGGAAGAAGACTGGGAAGAATATATCATCGAGGAGCCGATCTGATGTTCTTTGCATCCGACAATTCGGGGCCGGTCCATCCGCAGGTGCTGTCCGCCCTGGGAGCGGCCAATGACGGTTACGCGATGGGCTATGGTGATGACCCGCTGACCAGACAGGTGCAGGACCGTATTCGCGGAATTTTCGCGGCACCGGATGCGGCGGTGTATCTGGTTGCGACCGGCACGGCCGCGAATGCGCTGGCATTGGCAACCCTGTGCCAGCCATATCAGACGGTGTTCTGCTCGCCCGTGGCACATATCCACGAGGACGAATGCAACGCGCCCGAGTTCTATACCGGTGGGGCCAAGCTTACGCTGGTGCCGGGCGGGGACAAGATGACCGCCGATGCGCTGGCGGCGACGATTGCCCGGGAAAACACCCGTGGCGTGCATGGACCGCAGCGGGGGCCGGTGTCGATCACCCAAGTCACGGAACGGGGATCGGTCTATACGCTTGAGGAACTGCGCGCCCTGACGGCAGTTGCGCGCGACCATGACCTGCCCTGCCATCTTGACGGTGCGCGCTTTGCAAACGCACTCGTGCGGCTGGGCTGCGCGCCTGCGGACATGTCATGGCGTGCGGGGATCGATGTGCTGTCATTTGGCGGCACCAAGAACGGGTTGCTCGGCGTCGAGGCGGTGATCTTCTTTGACCCAGAAAAGGCGTGGGAATTCGAACTGCGTCGCAAGCGTGGCGGGCACCTGTTTTCCAAGGGACGGTATCTTGCTGCCCAGATGAAGGCATATCTCGAGGACGATCTTTGGCTCACCTCCGCGCGGTCGGCAAACGACGCCTGCACGCGACTCGCACGGGGGCTGCGCAGCGCCGGCGCGGAATTTGCCCATGCACCGGATGCCAACATGATCTTTGCCGCCCTGCCACGCGCCGTGCATCGCCGGCTGCACGACGCCGGGGCGGTCTATCATCTATGGGACGGTGCACTGGATGGTGCCGATCCGCACGAGATGCTGACCGCGCGGTTCGTGTGTGACTGGTCGATCAGCGATGCGCAGATCGACCAGTTCCTGAGCGTTTTGCAAGCCTAGCGCGTTTCGCGCCGGACCTGACAAACCGGGCATCACCTGTTGCTTTAAAATCTCGCGCTTCAGGCGGCCTCGGATGTTTCACGAATTTCGCGTAACGTCCTCGGGCCCGGCAGGATCCGCGATCTTGGCGAACTGCTGCCGCAGATGGCTCACGGTCTCTTGCGGGTGGGTAATCGGCAACATGTGCCCCGCATCTTCCACCACGCGCGTTTCCGACTGCGGGATGCGGCGGGCCAGACCGTCAATCACCGTGGTCATGATCTCCGCCGACTTGCCGCCCCGCATCAGCAGCACGGGCATGCTCAAAGCCTGCAAACGCTCCGGGCGAAGCAGGCCGGGCCGGTCTTCGTACAGCACCGAATTGCTCGCCGGAAGCACGTGAATACCGCGTGCCATCGCGGCACGGGTCTCTTCGCGCAGGTCGGGCCAACGGGTCAGGCCATCGCCCCAGGCACGATTGAACAGACGCGCCGCCAGTTCCCGGTCGCCCGCCTCGAGCGCTTCGTTGACCGGACGCATGGTCTCACCTTCGCGGGCCAGGTCATCGGGCGTGTCCTGCACGGCGACGGCAAAGAACACCGGTTCGATCAGCGTCAGGGTTCGCACCAGCTGCGGATGCTCGGCGGCCAGACGCAGAGCGAGCACCGCACCAAAGGAATGACCGACCAAGTCCATCGGCCGGTCGATCAGGCGAAGGATGGCGGTGTTCATCACGTCGGAAAAGTCGTCCGTTTCATCCCAATCGGGGCTGCGCCCATGCGAGAACATGTCGGGCGCGAGCATGGTGATTTCGTCCTCCATCGCCGTCGCCACGCCGCGCCATGCACCGGAGTGGGCGATCGTGCAATGCAGGGCCAGGACATTCCGGGGGCCATGCCCGAAGCTGCGGCTGTACAGGGTGGCGGGATCGGTCACGATTTCAGCGCCGCGAGATGTGCGTCGAGATCTTCCAGCCGATCCTGCCCCCAGAACCTCTCACCATCTGGCGTGATGTAGAAGGGAGCTCCGAACACGCCCTTTTCCACGGCTTCTTCGAGGTTGGCGGCATAGGTTTCCGCGCCCTGCAACAGGCCGCTATCCGCAAGTGACGCATCAAAGCCCGCGTCGGAGAGACAGGCGCGGACCACATCGTCGGTGGCAATGTCCTTTTCCTCGACCCAGCAGGCGCGCATGAACGAGCGAACAAGGCGGCCTACATCTCCGCCAACACCGGAAGCCTGCGCCGCGATGATGGCGTAGGATGACGGCGCCATGTTCGTTGGGAAGTGAGCGGGTTGCAGGTTGAGCGGCATGTTCAGTCGCTTTGCGCGCCGGACAAGATCCTGATTGCGGTACGCGATGCGCGACGGGTGGCGATCCTTTGGAGCAATCCCGCCTGTGCGACCGAACAGGGCCATGATGTCCAGCGGCTTGTAGGTGATCGACGCGCCGTGTTTCGCGGCGATATTTTCCAGCCCGTCACCTGCGAGGTACGCGAATGGCGATATTGTCGCAAAGAAGTAATCAATGTTGGTCATCTGCTGATTTCTCTCCGGCTATTTCTTTGCGGGACGGTAAGGCCATGCTAAGCGGTGTCAACATTACGAATCTGTCACAATTGCCCATTGCCCCGGGAACCCATGCCATGCCTCAGTCGACCGAACCCAAGCTGATCGCCGGAAACTCCAACCTCCCATTGGCCACCGCGATTGCCAAACGGATGACGATGCATCGCGGGATCCACACCGGCCTGGTCGACGCCCGCGTCGAACGGTTCAATGACGGCGAGATATTTGTCGAAGTCTTCGAAAATGTCCGCGGCGAGGACATGTACATCATCCAGTCGACGTCGAATCCGGCAAATGACAACCTGATGGAGCTGCTGATCATGGCCGATGCGCTGCGTCGGTCCAGCGCGTCACGGGTGACGGCGATCCTGCCGTATTTCGGCTATGCCCGTCAGGACCGGCGCACCAAGGCGCGCACCCCGATTTCCGCCAAGCTGGTCGCCAACATGATGGTGGGCACGGGGATCGAACGGGTTCTGACAATGGACCTGCATGCTGCCCAGATTCAGGGCTTCTTTGATATTCCGGTGGATAACCTATATGCGTCGCCGGTCTTTGCGCTGGATATCAAGACCCATTTCAAGGAACACATGAACGACCTGATGGTGGTCTCGCCCGATGTGGGCGGCGTCGCGCGGGCCCGCGAACTGGCCAAGCGGATCAATTCGCCGCTGTCGATCGTTGACAAGCGCCGTGAAAAGCCCGGTGAAATCGCCGAGATGACCGTGATCGGCAATGTCGAGGACAAGATCTGCCTGATCGTGGACGACATGTGCGATACCGCCGGAACGCTCTGCAAGGCGGCACAGGTTCTGTTGGAAAACGGCGCGCGCGAGGTGCATTCCTATATCACCCATGGCGTGATGAGCGGACCGGCAGTCGAACGCGTTACCAATTCGGTCATGAAATCGCTGGTCATCACCGACACGATCCAGCCCAGCGAAGCGGTGCTCGCCGCCAAGAACATCCGGATCGTGCCCACGGCGCCGGTCTTTGCGCAGGCGATCCTGAACATCTGGAACGGCACGTCCGTGTCGTCTCTCTTCGAGGATTCGACGCTGACCCCGATCTACGAATCGCTTTACTCGGCGGCGTGATCGGGCAGGGGAAGCTCAGTAGAGTTCCCAATCGTCCGAGTGAGGCAGCGCGCCAATCGCGGTCCAGGCGGCGCGAATACGGGCAAAGCGCGTATCGGCCCATGTGCGGAACACGATATCAAAACCTTGCGTTGTCACATCGCGGGTCACGAGTTCGGCGCGCAGGGCGGTTGACGCCTTGGCATCCCAGAGCGAGATTGAAACCTGCACGATCGGCGGTTCGCGATAGCGTTGATCGAACATGATATGTTTGCGGCATTCGCGGGGGCCGCTGCCGGTCCACATCTCCCCGTCATTCTCGAAATCGGAAAACAACACGACGTCGCCATGATCGATGCCAAGCAGATGGGATTCGAGTCTTTTCATTCGGGTCTTTTGAATTCGCGACTTGTGATCTGCCTTCGATATAGTCGAACGCGCGCCATTGCTAGGCGGTTGATGCGCAAAATCACGACATTAAGCCACGAAAAAGCCGGCCCTCAGCGGGGCCGGCTCGTTCATTGTTGCGATATACGAACCGATCAGACGTTGATGTGATCGCCCAGTGCCACCATGTCGGCGAGCAGCTTGGCTGCGTCGTCAACCGGGCCCGGCTCGTTCTTGAAGGTTTCCTTGGCCGCTTCGTGTTCGGCACGGGCCTCTTCAATCATTTCGTCGATATGGGCGCGGGTCACTTCGTTGAGCGGCATCGCCCGTTCGGCAAGCACGGACAGGCTGGTTGCATTGATCTCGGCAAAGCCACCGGAAACCAAATACTCCGCCTGCCCGGACGGGCCATCAATCCGCAATACGCCGGGGCGCAGGGTGGTGATCAGCGGTGAGTGATCGGGCATCGCCGTCATGTCACCGTCCGCACCCGGGATCTGGACCGAGCTCACCTCGAGCGAAGCAAGGCTCCGCTCGGGGCTGACCAGGTCAAATTGCATTGTATCTGCCATCAGGCTGCTCCTCAGGCTGCGTCAGCGGCCATGCGCTCGGCTTTGGCGATCACTTCGTCGATGCCGCCGACCATGTAGAACGCACCTTCGGGCAGGTGGTCGTACTCGCCGGCCACAACCGCCTTGAACGAGGCAATGGTGTCTTCGAGCGGAACCTGCACACCGGGCGAACCGGTAAAGACCTGCGCCACGTCGAACGGCTGCGACAGGAAACGCTGGATCTTGCGGGCACGGGCCACGGTCAGCTTGTCCTCTTCGCTGAGTTCATCCATGCCGAGGATGGCGATGATGTCCTGCAGCGACTTGTAGCGCTGGAGCGTTTCCTGGACGTCGGTCGCAACCTTGTAGTGCTCCTCGCCGACAACCGCCGGGTCGAGCAGACGCGAGGTCGAGGCCAGCGGATCCACGGCCGGGTAGATACCCAGTTCCGAGATCGCGCGGTCCAGAACGGTGGTTGCGTCAAGGTGCGAGAACGAGGTTGCAGGCGCGGGGTCGGTGAGGTCGTCCGCGGGAACGTAAACGGCCTGAACCGAGGTGATCGAGCCCGATTTGGTCGAGGTGATGCGTTCCTGCATCGCGCCCATGTCGGTGGCCAGCGTCGGCTGGTAGCCCACGGCAGAGGGGATACGACCGAGCAGGGCGGACACTTCGGAACCGGCCTGCGTAAAGCGGAAGATGTTGTCGACAAAGAACAGAACGTCGGTGCCGGTTTCGTCGCGGAACTGCTCCGCAAGGGTCAGGCCCGAAAGGGCGACACGCATACGTGCTCCCGGAGGCTCGTTCATCTGGCCGTAGACCAGGGCAATCTTGCTCTCTTCGAGATTGTCCGGAACGATAACGCCGGATTCGATCATCTCGTGGTAGAGGTCGTTGCCCTCGCGGGTCCGTTCACCCACGCCGGCGAACACCGACACACCCGAGTGCACTTTGGCGATGTTGTTGATGAGTTCCATGATCAGAACCGTCTTGCCCACGCCGGCACCGCCGAACAGGCCGATCTTGCCGCCTTTTGCGTATGGCGCAAGCAGGTCGATCACCTTGATCCCCGTGGTCAGGACTTCGGATTCGGTTGCCTGGTCCGCGAAGTCCGGCGCTTCCTGGTGGATCGCGCGACGGTTCTTGGCCTTGACCGGGCCCTTTTCATCGACGGGGTCGCCGATCACGTTCATGATACGGCCCAGCGTGGCGCTGCCCACCGGCACCGAAATCGGCTCACCCAGGTCAGTGACCTCGGCGCCGCGCACCAGACCTTCGGTGGCGTCCATCGCGACGGTGCGCACGGTGTTTTCGCCAAGGTGCTGAGCCACTTCGAGGATCAGACGGTTGCCGTTGTTGTCGGTTTCAAGCGCGTTCAGGATCTCGGGCAGGTGGTCGTCGAACTGAACGTCGACCACGGCGCCGATGACCTGGGTCACTTTGCCTTTTGCGTTTGCCATGTGTTTGTCTCCGGTTCTCTAGAGCGCTTCCGCGCCCGAAATGATTTCGATAAGCTCGTTGGTGATCACCGCCTGACGCGACCGGTTGAACTGGATGGTCAGTTTGTCGATCATCTCGCCCGCGTTCCGGGTTGCGTTGTCCATTGCAGACATCCGCGCACCTTGTTCGCCGGCACCGTTTTCCAGCAGGGCAGCAAATATCTGCGTGGCCACGCCGCGCGGCAGAAGATCGGCCAGGATGGCCTCTTCGTCCGGCTCGTAGTCATAGAGCGTGCCGCCCGAGTCGCCTTCGGGCGCGTCGAAATCGGCAGGAATGATCTGCTGTGCCGTGGGTATCTGGCTGACCACGTTCACGAACTGGGAGTAGAAGATCGTCGCGACATCGAAGTCGCCGGCGTCAAACCGGCTCAGGATGTCCTTGGCGATCCCCTGGGCATCGGAATAGGCGACGCGCTTGACGTCGCTCAGGTCGACATGGCCGACGAATTTATCCGCCAGATCACGCTTCAGCTGATCCCGGCCCTTTTTCCCGACGGTCAGGATCTTGACGGTCTTACCGGCCTGCAGAAGCTCTTGCGCCTTGGCGCGGGCCCGTTTGGCGATGTTGCCGTTGAAGCCGCCGCACAAGCCGCGTTCGGCCGTCATCACGACCAGCAGGTGAACCTGATCGCTGCCCGTGCCACTGAGCAGCCTGGGGGCGGAATCAGATCCGCCCGCCGATGCTGCGAGCTGTCCCATTACGGCATTGAAGCGTTCCGTATAGGGACGTGCCTGTTCGGCACTCTCCTGCGCGCGGCGAAGTTTCGCCGCGGCGACCATTTGCATGGCCTTGGTGATCTTGCGAGTGCTTTTGACACTCTCGATCCTGTTTTTTAAGTCCTTGAGGCTTGGCATCTGACAGCCCCCTTACGCGAAATCGGCGGCGAATTCGTCGAGAGCTGCCTTCACTTTCTCTTCGGCGTCCCCTTTGATCTTGGGGTCTTCCTCGGTGATGAACTTCAGCAGATCCGCGTGCTTGCTGCGCAGATGCGCCAGCAGACCGGCCTCAAAGCGGCCGACATCGGCAACCGGGTGCTTGTCGAGATAGCCCTTGGTGCCGGCATAGATCACGCAAACGATTTCCGCGTTGGTCAACGGCGAATATTGCGGCTGTTTCATCAGTTCGGTCAGGCGCGCACCACGGTTCAGCAGCTGCTGGGTCGCGGCATCGAGATCCGAGCCGAACTGTGCAAAGGCCGCCATCTCGCGATACTGCGCCAGTTCCAGTTTCACCGGGCCGGCGACCGATTTCATCGCGTTGGTCTGGGCGGACGATCCGACGCGCGACACCGACAGGCCGGTGTTCACCGCCGGGCGGATGCCCTGGTAGAACAGTTCGGTTTCCAGGAAGATCTGGCCGTCGGTGATCGAGATCACGTTGGTCGGGATAAATGCCGAAACGTCGCCACCCTGGGTTTCGATGACGGGCAGAGCGGTCAGCGAACCGGCGCCGAAGTCTTCGTTCAGCTTGGCCGAACGCTCGAGCAGGCGGGAGTGCAGGTAGAAAACGTCGCCGGGATAGGCTTCGCGTCCGGGCGGACGACGCAGCAGCAGGGACATCTGGCGATAGGCCACCGCCTGTTTGGAAAGGTCATCATAGATGATCAGCGCGTGACGGCCATTGTCGCGGAAGTGCTCGGCCATCGCGGTCGCGGCATAGGGAGCGAGGAACTGCAGCGGAGCAGGCTCGGACGCGGTTGCAGCAACTACGATCGAGTAGTCCATCGCGCCGTTCTCTTCCAGTTTCTTCACCAGCTGGGCAACGGTCGAACGCTTCTGGCCAACAGCGACATATACACAATAGAGCTTCTTGCTCTCGTCGTCGCCGGCCGCGTCGTTATAGACCTTCTGGTTGAGCATCGCGTCAAGCGCGACGGCGGTCTTGCCGGTCTGGCGGTCGCCGATGATCAGCTCGCGCTGGCCACGGCCGATCGGGATCATCGCGTCAACCGATTTCAGGCCGGTCGCCATCGGCTCGTGCACGGATTTGCGCGGGATGATGCCCGGCGCCTTGACGTCGGCGATACCGCGCTTGCTGGTCTTGATAGGACCTTTGCCATCCAGCGGGTTGCCGAGACCGTCAACGACACGACCCAGCAGTTCGTCGCCGATCGGAACGTCAACGATCGAGTTGGTGCGCTTGACCGTATCGCCTTCGGTGATGTCGCGGTCGGAACCGAAGATCACGACGCCGACGTTGTCGTTCTCGAGGTTCAGAGCCATGCCCTGAATGCCGCCGGGGAACTCGACCATTTCACCGGCCTGCACATTGTCGAGGCCGTAAACACGGGCGATCCCGTCACCGACGCTCAGCACGCGGCCGACTTCGGCCACCTCGGCTTCCTGACCAAAGTTCTTGATCTGGTCTTTCAGGATCGCAGAAATCTCTGCTGCTTGGATACCCATTTATCCGACCTCTTTCATTGCATTCTGAAGGGAGTTGAGCTTGGAGCGGATCGACGTGTCGATCATCTTCGAACCCACTTTTACGATAAGACCGCCGATGAGCGAGTCATCGACGGTGGAATTGATGGTGACGGTCTTGCCGACGCGCTCCTTGAGTGTCGCGGCAAGCTTTTCTGATTGTGCCTTGGTGAGGGCCTTGGCACTTATAACGTCTGCGGTCACTTCGCCCCGCTCTTCGGCAATCTGTTCGCGCAGAGCGCTGATCAGCTGCGGGACGACGAACAGGCGCCGTTTCTGAGCCATCAGCGCGAGCGACTTGGCAAGCACTTCGGTCAGGTCCATCTTGGCGGCAATTGCCGTGATGGCCGCTTCCTGGTCGCTGCGCGACACAAGAGGCGAGTGGATCAGGTCGCGCAGGTCGGAGCTTTCACCCAGAGCGGCTGCCAGATCGTTGATACTGGTTTCGAGACTGTCGAGATTCTGGTTCTCTTGTGCGATCTCAAAGATCGCCGTGGCATAGCGCGCGGCTATGCCTGCGGAAATCGAAGCTGGTTCGGACACGTCCACCCTTCCGATATTTGGCCCCGGTTTGCCGCAGAATTCCGCGATCTCCGGGGGCGTGAAGCTACCTTGCGGCCCGCAAGGCGTCAAAATCAGCGAGGATGTAGCAGAGCGTACTCTTGCCCGCAACATACTATAGCGATTCAAGTGCCTGCGAAAAATCGCGTGATTGCAGGGTTTTAGCCCGACTGCGACGGTTTGCGCGGAAATAGGCGGGTAAAAAATGCAGGTATTTGGCCCGCTTGCGCGATTCCTGAGCGCGAGATCTTGAATGATCGGCGCTAACACCTATCGCGGGTCGGGTTTCGGCAAAACCATTGCATTGGCGGGTTTGGCCAGCCCTTCGAGTGCCTTGATCGGACTCTTGGCAATATCGCGGACAATGGTGCCCGTCGGGGGCTGCACGCGTTTGGTGGCTTCGACCATGAAGGCTCCGGCGGGGAAGGCGCGGGGCACGTGGCTGCCGTATTTCTCGAACAGCGGTGCCGATTTCAGCCAGAAACGCCTGGCGGACGGAGGTTGGTACAGCGCGGCCGCATATCCCTCGGGCAGGAAATGGTGACGCTTGAGTTGCGTTTCCAACTGGCTGAGCGTGTAGGGACGGCCAAATCCGAACGGGGTGCGATCGCTGCGCGACCACAGGCCGGCGCGGTTCGGGACGATGAAAAGCGCCTTGCCGCCGGGGCCCAGAACGCGCCAGCATTCCTCAAGAAGGCGCGTCGGGTGTTCCGAGGTTTCCAGCCCGTGCATCACGACCAGCTTGTCGACATGCCCGGTCTCGATCGGCCACAGCGTTTCCTCGGCCAGCACCGACACATTGGGCATTCCGGCGGGCCACGGCATTGCGCCCTGCGGTGCCGGCATCAACGCGATCACGCGCCGGGCATCCGCGAGATAGGGCCGCAGCAACGGCACCGCAAAGCCGAATCCGGCAACGGTCTGCCCCTTGGCTTCCGGCCAGAGTTTCAGCATGCGCCCCCGGATCGAGGATTGCGCCGCACGCCCCAGCGTGCTGCGGTAATAGAAGTTGCGAAGATCCTGCACATCAAGATGCATTGCGGGCGTCCGTCCGATGGGCCAATCTGGCCTTAGTCTAACAATGAAAAGGCGAATGACCATGCCTCTTGAGATACTGACGATCCCCTGTCTGACCGACAATTACGCCTTTGTTGCCCATGATGCCGCCAGCGGTGAAACCGCGCTGGTCGATGTGCCCGAGGCCGAGCCGATCCTAGCAGTCCTTGCCGAGCGGGGCTGGACATTGAGCCAGGTTTTCCTGACGCATCATCACGCGGATCACGTGCAGGGGCTGGACGGGATCCTGGCCAGCCACCCCGCCAGGGTTCTGGGCGCGGCGGCCGATGCGCATCGTCTGCCGAAACTGGATGTCGCGCTGGCCGAGGGGGATGAGGTCCGGATCGGAAGCGAAACCGGGCAGGTTCTGGATGTATCGGGCCACACGGTCGGTCATGTCGCCTTTCACTTTCCCGAGAGCAAGGCCGTGTTCACGGCCGACAGCCTGATGGCGCTCGGGTGCGGCAGGCTGTTCGAGGGCACCCCGGCGCAGATGTGGGCCTCGCTTGGCAAGCTCGCGGCACTGCCCGCGGACACGGTGGTCTATTCGGGGCACGAATATACACAGGCGAACGGTGCCTTTGCGCTGACCGTCGACCCGGACAATGCGGAACTTGCCGCGCGGGTTAGGGATATCGCCGAAAGCCGTGCCCGGTCCGAACCGACCGTGCCGTCATTGTTGTCGCTGGAACTCGCGACAAACCCGTTCCTGCGCGCCACTGACGCAAACGTGCAGCAGGTCGTAGGCATGCCGGGCGGCGATCCTGTCGAGGTTTTTGCAGAGATCCGCAGGCGAAAAGACAGTTTCTGATGCATCTATTGTGCACGCTTTGAAAACGTTGATCGGGCAATTATGTAAAAAAAGTGAGAAAAGCCTTGAAGCCGGGGCCTGATCAACCAAACTCTAACACTATGAGGACATGGTTGGATAACGGATCAGCATCGCCAGCTGTCCGTCCGACCCAGATAAAAGGAGCGCGCGCGTGCCTTCATTCTCGAGCACATTAGAACAGGCCATTCATGCCGCGCTTGCGCTGGCAAATGAACGGCGGCACGAATTTGCAACGCTGGAACACCTTCTTCTGGCGCTGCTGGACGAACCCGATGCGACCCGCGTGATGCAGGCCTGCAGCGTTGATCTCGAGGATTTGCGCAGCACGCTGGTCGAGTTCATCGACGAAGACCTGTCGAACCTTGTCACCAGCGTCGATGGATCGGAAGCGGTCCCCACGGCCGCATTTCAGCGCGTCATCCAGCGTGCAGCGATCCACGTCCAATCGTCGGGCCGTACCGAGGTGACCGGCGCCAACGTGCTGGTCGCGATTTTCGCCGAACGCGAAAGCAATGCGGCCTATTTCCTGCAGGAACAGGAAATGACGCGTTATGATGCTGTCAATTTTATCGCCCACGGCGTTGCCAAGGATCCGGCTTTTGGCGAATCCCGCCCGGTGAGCGGCGCGCCCGAGGCCGAGGAAGAACCGCAGGGCGTGACCGAGGGCGACAAGAAGGAAAGCGCGCTCGCCAAATATTGTGTCGATTTGAATGCCAAGTCGCGCGAGGGCGATATCGATCCTCTGATCGGGCGCGATGACGAGGTCGAACGCTGTATCCAGGTGCTGTGCCGGCGGCGCAAGAACAACCCGCTGCTCGTGGGGGATCCGGGTGTCGGCAAGACCGCGATTGCCGAGGGTCTGGCGCGCAAGATCGTGGCCGGCGAAACGCCCGAAGTGCTGTCCGAGACAACCATCTATTCGCTCGACATGGGGGCTCTGCTGGCCGGAACCCGCTATCGAGGCGACTTCGAAGAGCGGCTCAAGGCGGTTGTGACGGAACTCGAGGATCATCCGGACGCGGTGCTGTTCATCGACGAGATCCATACCGTGATCGGGGCAGGGGCCACATCAGGCGGCGCAATGGACGCGTCCAACCTGCTCAAGCCTGCTCTGCAGGGGGGCAAACTGCGCACCATGGGGTCGACGACCTACAAGGAATTTCGTCAGCATTTCGAAAAGGACCGTGCCCTGTCACGCCGGTTCCAGAAGATCGACGTGAACGAGCCTTCGGTCGAGGATTCGGTCAAGATCCTGCGCGGATTGAAACCGTATTTCGAAGAGCATCACGGGGTGAAATACACTGCGGACTCGATCAAGACCGCAGTGGAACTGGCCGCGCGCTATATCAATGATCGCAAGCTGCCGGACAGCGCCATCGATGTGATCGACGAGGCCGGTGCCGCGCAGCATCTCGTGGTGGCGGCCAAGCGGCGCAAGACCATCGGAACCAAGGATGTCGAGGCCGTCGTCGCCAAGATCGCGCGCATTCCGCCCAAGAACGTCAGCAAGGACGATGCCGAGGTGCTCAAGGATCTGGAGGCGTCGCTCAAGCGGGTGGTGTTTGGCCAGGACAGCGCCATCGAGGCCTTGGCCAGCGCGATCAAGCTGGCGCGGGCGGGCTTGCGTGAGCCCGAGAAGCCGATCGGCAACTATCTCTTTGCCGGACCGACCGGCGTCGGCAAGACCGAGGTCGCAAAACAGCTGGCGGATACGCTTGGCGTGGAACTGCTGCGGTTTGACATGTCGGAATACATGGAGAAGCACGCGGTCAGCCGGCTGATCGGCGCACCCCCGGGTTATGTCGGTTTCGATCAGGGCGGCATGCTCACCGACGGGGTGGATCAGCATCCGCATTGCGTGTTGTTGCTGGACGAGATCGAAAAGGCCCATCCGGATGTCTACAACATCCTGTTGCAGGTGATGGATCACGGTGAATTGACCGATCACAACGGGCGCACCGTCAGCTTCCGCAACGTGGTGCTGATCATGACCTCGAACGCAGGCGCCGCAGAGCAGGCGCAGGCGGCCATCGGTTTCGGACGCGACCGTCGCGAAGGCGAGGATACCGCCGCAATCGAGCGCACCTTCACACCTGAATTCCGCAACCGTCTGGACGCGGTGATCTCGTTTGCACCGCTGCCGAAATCGGTGATCCTGCAAGTAGTCGAGAAATTCGTCCTGCAACTGGAAGCGCAATTGATGGACCGCAACGTGACCATCGAACTGACAAAACCAGCGGCAGAATGGCTGGCGGACAAGGGCTATGACGACAAGATGGGCGCACGCCCGCTGGCACGTGTCATTCAGGAGCACATCAAGAAGCCACTGGCAGAAGAGCTGCTGTTCGGCAAGCTTGCCAAGGGCGGTGTGGTCAAGGTCGGCATGAAGGATGGTCAGCTTGAATTGCGGATCGACGGCCCGGACAAGCCACGCCTTCCGGGTGACAAGCCACCATTGCTGACCGCCGACTGACGCGGGCAGCCATGTCCGGTATATCGCTGTCGCCCGCCGCAATCACCCTTGCGGCGGGCGATTTTCGTCTGGAATCGCTGTTTTATAGCGTTCTGATCAAGCGGAGCTTATAAGGGTACGGCAATTTTTACGCGTGACGATACCGAAGTGGATCGACGTGACGTCAAGCTGAATCGCGTCACTTTTCGGTCAGTTTCAATTCGATCCGCCGGTTCTGCGCCCGTGCGTCGGGCGTGTTCTCGGGATTTATCGGCTGGTATTGACCAAAGCCGTTCGCGGACAGGCGGTCTGGTGCAATGCCGAGGAAATCGACCATGTATCGCACCACCGACAGGGCGCGCGCCTGGCTGAGTTCCCAATTGTCGCGATAACGCCCGTTGCCGATCAGCGGCACATCATCCGTATGGCCGTCTACACGGATCACCCAGTCCAGTTCGGGGGGAATTTCCGTTGCGACGCTGCGCAGGATGCGCGCAACCTTGGCAATCTCGGCCTGGCCTTCGAGCGACAACTCGGCACCGCCGGGCGGAAACAGCACTTCCGAGGAAAAGACGAACCTGTCACCTGCAATGCGCACCCCATCCTGGTTGCCCAGAAGATCGCGCAGCCGACCGAAAAACTCCGACCGATACCTCTGCAGGTCCTGCGCCTGTGCTTCCAACTCCCGGCTCTTGGCCTGCAAGGCGCGCGCTTCTTCTTCCAGCCTTTTGCGTTCGGATTCTTCGAGCAGCCGGCGACGGCGTTCCTCTGACGCCGCGCGGGCCAGTGCGGCGTTCAGATCGGCCCCGAGGTTTTCAAGTTGCACCTTGGCGGCGGCATCGCGTTCTTCGTAATCATCCAGCAACGCCTGAAGCCCGCCCAGCTGTGTTCGCAACGCCGCAATCTGTTGATTGAGCAACGCAGTCTGGCGCTGTGCGCGGGCCGAGATCTCGCGCTCTTCCGACAGGGTCTTTTGTGCCTGCGCGAGAAGCCCGTCGCGTTCCGAGGCGCTGGTCTCCGCCTGTTGCTGCGCGGCGAGCGCGGCGGCGAGCCGGGCCTGCAGGACCTCCTGATCGGTGGCGGCAACCTGTGCCCGTTCCAACGCTTCCAGCGCCTTGAGCAGGCGCGCTTCCACGTCGGCGCGATCCTGCGCGCTTGTGGACGCGGATTGCCGCGTGGCATCAAGATCGGCGCGTGTCCGGTCGAGTTCGGCCTGCAAATCGTCACGCGTGGCTTTGGCGTCGGTCAGCTCTGCGCGCAACGCCGCTTGCGTCTTGTCGTGTTCCTCCTGCAGCGCGGCGAGGCGGGTTTCCAAACCGCGCCGCGCCTCGGTGCTTTCACGCTGGAGCCGCGCAAGTTCTGCTTCGTAGTCCGACTGGCTCTGCACCGATCGTGCCCGTTGCCGGGCGAGTTCGGTCTCAAGCGCATCGCGGGTATCGGCGGCGAGGGCCTGTGCCGACGCGAGCTGCTCGCGCAATTCGGCTTCGACCGTCGCGCTTTCCCCGCGTACCCGTGCAAGATCGCTCTCCAGCGCGGCCAGCGACCGGCTGTTCTCGGCCTGGCTCACTTCCATCTGGTTCAGCACGTTGGTCAGGCGGTCGACCAGTTCGTCACGTTTGCCCGCTTCGGTCCGTGCGGCGGCGATGGCGGCCAGCGCCTGTGTCAATTCTGTATCCAACCTGTCGCGTGCGGCTTCGGCGGCCGCCAGCAGCGTCAGCGTGTTCTCGGCCTCCTGCCGCTGGCTCTCGAGCGACAGGGTCATCGCGGTGAGTTCGGCATCGGCGTTTTGCAGGCGGTTGCGCAGCGCTTCGGCAGCGGCGGCATCGGCGAGACGGGCGGCTTCTTCGTCGGACAATTGCTGCTGCAGCGCCGCGATCTGTTCGCTCCCCTGAGCCTGGTCGCGTTGCAGGTCGGCGATCATCGCTTCCAGAGCTTCGCGTCGCGCCGCCGCGAGCCGGGCCGCTTCCGACTGGGCGTCGATCTCGCTGCGGCTCTGGGCCAGCGCGAGGGTCAGCGCGTCGCGCTCGGATGAGAGGTCGGTTTGCACGGTCTCGAGGTCCGAGATCTTCTGTTGCGCCCGCGCCTGATCGGCGAGCAGCGTCGCCACTTGCGCCTCGAATTCGGTGATCCGGGTTTGTGCCTGCTCCAGAGCGGCGGCCTGACGATCGCTCTGCGACGTCAGCGTGGCGATGATCGAGGTCTGGTTGGCAATCTGTTGACGCGCCTGCGCGAGGAACGCCTCGGTTTGCGTCAAGGTGGCATTCAGCGCGCCGACCTGTGCCGACAGCTCGTCCGAACGCCGTTCTTCCAGCCCCAGTGCGTCGGCAAGTGCGCTGACCTCTGCAGACAGCACATCGAGTTCGCTTTCCTGGCCGGAAATGGTTTCGCGCAGCACATATTGCACCACCATGAATATGGTCAGAAGAAACATCAGCACCAGGAGCAGCCCGGTCATCGCGTCCACGAATCCCGGCCAGATCGAAGCCTGGAACCGGTTGGAGGAGCGACGCGAGAGTGCCACGGGCTAGACCCCGTCGCTTTCGCTGTCCGATCTGGGTTTGCGACCGTCGCCGCGTGGACGGTCCAGCGCCTTGGCCAGAAGTTCGATATCCTTTCGCAGTGCGGCGAGGCTTTCCTGACGGCCGGCCGAGATTTCTTCGAGGATGCGCAACATCTGCACGTCGATCGAACGCAGGCGCATCCGGCTTTCGGCATCGATCCCGTCTGCGGCCTGCTCGCGCAGGGTGTCGTGCAGGGCATCCTGCCCGCTGGCCAGACGATCAAGCGTGGTGGCGATGCGGTCGGACCGCTCCTGCTGCAACATGCTCTCAAGCAGCATGGCGAGTTTCTGATCGACCTCGGCGCGGCTCGCTTCGGCGCGTTCCATGAGTTGATGCAGACCGTCCATCTGCTCGGCCATATGGCCCAGCACACCGGGAACGGCACCGCTGTCGCTGCCAGGGTCGTCGCCCGACGAAAATCCGACGCGGGTGATCGAGGACAGCCATTCCTCGAGTTCGCGATAGAACCGGTTCTGCCCATGCCCGGCGAAGAGTTCCAGCAGGCCGACGATCAGCGACCCGGCGAGGCCAAGCAGCGAACTGGCAAAGGCAACGCCCATGCCGCCGAGCTGCTTTTCAAGCCCGGTCATCAGCCGATTGAACACGTCCAGCCCCTGTTCGCCCTCTTGCGGGGCCAGGCTGCGGATGGTTTCGACCACGGCGGGAACCGTGGTGGCGAGCCCGTAAAAGGTGCCGAGCAGCCCGAGAAAGATCAGCAGGTTGACGATATAGCGGGTGATGTCCCGTTCTTCGTCGATGCGGGTGGCGACGGAGTCGAGGATCGACCGGGTGGATGATGCGCTGAGTTGCATCCGGGCACCCCGTGCCCGCAAAAGAGACGCGAGCGGCGCCAGCAATTGCGGCGGTCTGGTGGCGGTGTCCATCTGGCCCGAGGCAAAGCGTTCGATCCATCGCACCGAGCCGATCAGTTGCAGCACCTGGTAGAATGTGGCGACGACGCCGACGACAAACACGATCAGGATGAAGCCGTTCAGATAGGGATTGGCCTCGAATACCGGCAAAACGCGTGGCAGGGCGACGAACACGCCGAACCCCGACAGCCCGAGCGCGGTCAGCATCATCAAAATCTGTCGCACAGGCTGGCTGAATTGCGGCCTGGGTTTGCGGTCTGGTTCGGCCATATGCCCCGGTCCTGACACTTATCTGCTCCCCGGCGAGACTATAGAAGAATTGGGGGCCGCGCCAAGCGTTTATGCCGCAAGCGCACGCACGCGCTGTGCCAGCCATTCCAGATCGGGGTCATGCAGCCCGATTTCCGCCAGATGAGAGGTAGTGTTGAACAGGTATTCCGTATTCGGACCGCGCCCGCCCACGGCGCGCGCGATGATCCGGGCCTGGTCCTCCAGCGGCAGACCGCCGCAATATTGAACGTGATGCGGGTCGATCACATAGGTGACGGCGGTGACGGTCTGTCCATCCGCCAGCGTGATTGCAAGGTCCTTTTCAAGATAGGCCGACGAGATCAGTTCGCGCTCGCGCAGGTAATCGAGGGTCTGCGCTTCCTGCCCCTGTTCGACGGCAAGCGCCATGCCCCGGCAACGGGCACCGGGCATTTCGTCGAGCGCAAGCACCAGACCGGGTTCGGCCTCGGTTCCGCGATGGTGGATCGAGCGCATGCAGAACGACCGGGCATAGTCGTCCAAAGTCGCGATCACGCTGCGGGCCACCGGAAAGCCGGGATTCCACAACAATGAGCCATATCCGAATACCCACATCGTCATCTTGCTGGTCCTTGCCGATTTCGCCCTATAAACAACAAAGCGGTGCCGGGTAAAAGGGGCAGGACATGCGCAGGTTGCTGAATATTCTGGTGGTTCTTGGCCTTGTCTGGTCCGCCTACTGGTACGGGGCCGGATATATGCTGCGCCGGGGCGTAAGCACATGGTTCGCTGAACAGGCCGGGCGCGGCTGGCAGGCCGATTACGCCGAGATCTATACATCGGGCTATCCCTTGCGCCACATCACGACTCTGGTCAATCCGGCGCTGGCCGATCCCGCGACCGGAGCGGCGTGGCAGGCCGATTGGCTGAACATGGACAGCCCCGCGATCTGGCCGGGGCGGCAGACGCTGATGTTTCCGGAAACGGCGCAGTTACTGTCGTATTTCGATCAGACGATCAGCTTGCGCGCCGAGGGCATGAGCGCCGATCTGCATCTCAAGCCCGGGCGGGATCTTGTTGTCGAGCGGATGGCATTGACCTCGGGGCCATGGCAGGTCGAGGACGCCACCGGCGAGGCGATGGCCGCAGACGGGCTGGTGTTGGCGATGCAGGGCACGGATCAGACCGAGACCTATCAGTTCAACATCGATGCGCCGCAATTTGTGCCCGGGGCGGCTCTGCGCCGGTTGCTGCGTCCCAACACGGCGCTGCCCGAGAGTTTCGAGAGCCTCGAACTCGACATGACGGTGCGCTTTGATCGTCCCTGGGATCGTCGTGCCCTCGAGGATCGCCGCCCGCAGCCGGTGGAAATCGACCTCAGGCTGGCGCAGGCGAAGTGGGGCGCGCTCGCGCTTTTTGCCGCCGGTCAGGTCACCGTTGACGCCACTGGCCTGCCGACCGGTGAGCTGTCGGTCAAGGCCGAGAACTGGCGCGACATGCTGGCGGCCGTAGAGGGGTCGGGCGCGGTTCCGGACTATGCCATCGGCCCGGCGGAACGTGTTCTGAATATGCTCGCCAACATGAGCGGCAATCCCGACACGCTGGATGTCACGCTGGGTCTGCGCGACGGGATGGTCACGCTCGGGCCGTTTCCGCTGGGTCCGGCCCCCTATCTCTATCTGCGTTAGCGGCAGTACGGTCCGCTGCGATAGCTGGCGGTGTCGAAATGGAAATGGTCGCGGTGATACCTGTCCGATGCCGGGCCGAGTGTTGTACCAAAAGTGCCGCAGGCGCGTGTATACGCCTTGCGCAGGGGTTTGAGGGTCGTTCCCTGGCCCCAGCCCTTGAGGACGGTGATCACCTCGCCATCCATCATGGTAAAGGCCGACAGGTCGATGGCGTTGCCCTTGCCATGTTCCGAGATCCGTCCGCCGCGCTTGTTGTTGCGGGTCCGACAGGCGTAGTGGGCGGCTACTTTCATTTCAACGACCGGTCCACGCTGGCGAAACGCGGGTTTCAACCCCAGTTCGGTCCATTCGCGCAGCGCCGAGGCGGTCTTGCAGTTCATCAGCGCGGGCGGGTTCAGACGCACGCCCGCGACCGTGTTCACGCGCACCGCGTCCCGGATGCCGCAGGCCTTGATGCGGCCGGGAACATGGCCGACCGTCTCGCCCTGGATCTTGAGATCGCCACAGACCGCGCCCTTGCGGCGCATCTTGCGCTTGGCCATCGCCTTGTTCTCGATCGATGGCGGGCGTGGCCAGGGACGGGCCGAGGTGTCGGGCGAGGACAGCGCAAGCTGCTCCGGCCGTGCCGCGGCATCGAGTATCTGTTCGGATACCGGCCGCAGATTGGGACGCATCCGAGCGACCGTCACAAGCAGGTTCGCGGCGGTGGCTGTGCCGGTGTCCGGACGAGGTTGCGGGCGCAGCGATGCATCAAGCGCCTCAGCGGCGAGCGGAAACGCCCAGAGCGCGAGGGCGACGATCGCGGACGCGCGCGGCCATATCATTTCGGTTTCTTCTTTCGACCGAAGTCCGGAGCATCGGTATCCTGCCCCGCTTCGATGATCCCCCGGCGGATGGCACGGGTACGGGTGAAATAATCGTACAGGTGATCGCCGTCGCCGGTGCGGATTGCGCGTTGCAACGCGAACAGTTCCTCGGTGAACCGCCCGAGGATTTCGAGCGTTGCATCCTTGTTGTTCAGAAACACGTCGCGCCACATGGTCGGATCGCTTGCCGCTATGCGGGTAAAGTCACGAAAGCCCGCTGCGGAATACTTGATGACCTCGCTGTCGGTCACCCGGCGCAGGTCGTCCGCGACGCCCACCATCGTATAGGCGATCAGGTGCGGCGCATGGCTGGTCACCGCCAGCACGAGATCATGGTGATCGGGTTCCATGATTTCCACATGGGCACCGATGCCAAGCCAGAGATCGCGCAGCCGTGCAATCGCCGTTTCGTCCGACCCGTCCACGGGTACGATCAGGCACCAGCGATCGTCGAACAATTCGGCAAAGCCGCTTTCCGGCCCCGAATGCTCGGTTCCGGCCAGCGGGTGACCGGGAACGAAATGCACATTGTCCGGAAGGTGCGGCGCAACCGCGTCGATGACCGCACGCTTGACCGATCCGACATCGGTTACCGTGGCACCGGGTTTCAGATGTGGTGCGATCTGGCGTGCAATCTCGCCCATGGCGCCGACCGGAGCCGCCAGAACGACAAGGTCTGCATCCCTGACCGCGTCGGCAATGTCATCGCAAACCCGGTCGCACAGGCCGATCCGCCGTGCGGTGTCGCGGGTTTCGTGGGTGCGGGCATAGCCGGTCACCTCGGTCGCGAGGCCGGCGCGCCTGATGGCCCAGAACATCGAAGAGGCAATAAGACCCAGCCCGATGAGGGCCACGCGTTCGTAAACGATTCCGTTCATCTCGCGCCGCCCTTGAACTCGGCGATGGCGGCCACGACGCGCCGGCAGGCGATTTCGTCGCCGACCGTGATGCGCAGGCATTGCGGCAGGTTGTAGCCGGTGACACGGCGCACGATCAGCCCCTGTGATTGCAGATACCCGTCACAGGCCTCGGCCTCGGCCTGGTCGGCAAAGCGGGCGAGGATGAAATTCGCGCAGGAGGTGTCGGACGGGACGCCGATCTCGGCCAGCGCTTCGGCCAGCCAGACGCGCCACCTGGCATTCTGGGCGCGGCAGTGTTCGACATACGCGGTATCACGGATCGCGGCTTCTGCGGCGGCGAGCGCGGTGCCCGACAGGTTGAACGGCCCGCGCACGCGGTTGAGCACGTCGATGATGGCCTGCGGTCCATAGCCCCAGCCGACGCGCAGACCGCCCAGACCGTAAAGCTTGGAAAACGTGCGGGTCATCAGCACGTTGTCGCGCCCGGAAACCAGCGCGGCGCCGCCGTCGAATCCGTCCACGAACTCGGCATAGGCACCGTCGAGCACGAGAATGGCCTGCGGCGGCAATCCATCCGCCAGCCGTGCAACCTCGGCCGCGCCGATCATCGTGCCGGTCGGGTTGTTCGGATTGGCGATGAACACCAGCCGCGTGCGTTCGGTGCAGCCGGCGAGGATCGAGTCGACATCGGTGACACGATCGCGCTCGCGCACCTCGACCGGCGTGGCCCCCGCCGCCAGGGCGCTGATCCGGTACATGGCAAAGCCGTGCTCGGTATGCACGACCTCGTCGCCGGGACCGGCAAAGGCCTGGCAGAGAAATGTGATGATCTCGTCGCTGCCAACGCCGCAGATGATCTGCTCCGGTTTCAGGCCATGCACCTCACCGATGGCCCGGCGCAGCGCGGCGTGGTCCGTCGGGGGATAGCGGTGAATTTGGGCGGCGCTGTTCTGCACCGCCTCCACCGCCTTCGGACTGGGCCCGAGCGGGTTTTCGTTGCTCGACAGCTTGATGACATTGCTGATGCCCGCCACGTGCGAGGCCCCGCCCTGGTACAAGGCGATGTCCAAGATACCGGGTTGCGGCGTGATCAGGCTCATGTCGGGGCTCCCAGAAAACTGTCCCCTCATAGCGTCAGAGCGGCGCAGAGAAAACCCGCAAAGATCAGGCCGCGATCATGTCGTGCCGGAACCGCGCAGTCGCAGGATCCACCCGGTAGTGATCGGCGTAGCGTTCGGTGGAACGACTGAGTTCGGAAACGCTGTCGATGATATAGCGCACCGTGGCGTCATCCATCAGATAGCTGAAATTCAGCCGCACCCAGCCCGGCTTGCGCAGTTCCTTGCCGGCGCGCAGATCAGCGTGCAGCGCACGGGACTCGGCCTCGTCTATACCCAGCAGGCGGTGCGCATAAGGCCCGGCGCAGGCGCAGCCGCCGCGCGCCTGAATGCCATAGATATCGCTCAGCATGCGGGTGAAAAGCTGCTGATGCACCGCCGCGCCCCTTGCATCGCGCACCATGAAGGAAAAGATCGGCAGCCGATGCGCCTTGTCGGTTCCCAGCAGCGTGAGGTGCGGGTTGTCGCCCCACGCGGCGAGTGCCATCTGGTTGAAGCGCGCTTCGCGCTCGGCGATGGTTTCGGCCCCGACCGCGTCCTTGACGATAAAGGCCAGCGCCGCCCGAATGTCGCCGATCACGTTCGGCGTCCCCGCCTCTTCGCGAACCGCAAGATTGGTCGAGTAATCGTGCCGCCAGGGCGAAACAAAACTGACGGTGCCGCCGCCGGGCCAGCACGGGGTGTTGCGGCGCACAGCGCCGGTATTGACCACTAGGATGCCCGAGGCTCCGGGACCGCCCGGAAACTTGTGCGGCGACACCACGATGGCATCCTTGCGGCACCCGTTGTCCTCGGCCATGTCGATCGGCAGGTAGGGACCGGCCCCGGCATAATCCCAGATCGCAAGCGCGCCGTGCCGCTTCAGCATCCGCGTCAGCGGGCCGGTGTCGGTCACGATGCCTGTGACGTTCGAAGCGGCGGAAAAACTGCCGATCATCAAATCGCTGCCGGCGTGGCGCGTCAGCGCCTGCTCGAGGTAGTCCAGATCCGGGCCACCCTCGGGCGATTCGGGAATTTCCACGATCTCCGCCTTGCTCTCGCGCCAGGGCAGGATGTTGGAGTGATGCTCATACGGGCCGATGAACACCACGGGATTGCTGGCCTGCTCCAGCCCAAGCAGACCGACCAGACGGTTGAGACCCGCCGTCGCACCGGATCCCGCAAAGATCACCGCGTCGTCCGGTCCCGCACCGACCTGCCGCGCGATCTCGGCCCGCGCATCCGCACGCAGCCGTGTCATGAACGCTCCGCAATAGGAGGCTTCGGTATGGCTGTTGGCGTAATAGGGCAGGACCTCGGTGGCGATATAGGTCTCGACCTGCTGCAAAGCCCGTCCCGAGGCGACGTAATCCGCGTAGACTAGCGGCACGTCCCCGTTCAATCCCGGGATGCGGACGTTGTCACCAATCACGCTCTTTCGCAGACTGTCGTCGTGAGTGGCGGATTGGATGGTTTTGCGAAAGTCGGTCAGTGACATGAAGCAGGCCTCTTGTTGCAAGGCCATCATGATGGGTCAGAGTTCAATAATCCTTACCATTCTATCTGGATTCCGCGGCTATTTTGGGTCATATGATCTTATATGGTTGAAAATGTAGATCATATAGACAGGAACATCCTGCGCGAGCTTCAAAAGGACGCCTCGTTGTCACAGCGTGAGCTGGCCGACCGGGTGGGGATTTCACAAAATGCCTGTTGGCGCAGGCTCAGGGCGCTGACGGATCGCGGTGTGCTGGGCGGCTCAAGCGCGCGTATCGACCGGCGCAGGCTTGGACTGAGTCTCGTGGTCTTTGTCATGCTGCGCACGCGGCATCATTCGACCGATTGGCTGCGCGCCTTCCGGCGACACGTGCTGACCATTCCCGAGGTTGTGGATTTTCACCGGATCGGCGGGGATTACGACTATCAGCTGAAGGTCGTCACCGAGGACATGGCCAGCTATGACCGGGTCTATCAGCGGCTGATCGAGGGGGTCGAGCTGGACAGCGTGACCTCGTATTTCGCGATGGAGGCTATCGCCGAGAACCGTCCGCTGCCGCTTTGACCGTGCCTGTTGCCGCCCCTCACGACCCGGCGAAGGGGCGGCTTGCAGAGCCCGCTCAGGTGGCAAGCACGTTGCGGAACTGCCACGGATCGGAGTCGTCGATGTCCTCGGGGAAATGCTCCCAACGATCCTGAAGCGGCGTCCAGTCGGTATAATGCGCCTCGACCGGGCCCAGATAGGGGCGTTGTACCTCCAGGCACCGGGCGTGGTCCATCTCGTCGGTTTCGACGATCCCCGCCTGGGGATTCTCCAGCGCCCAGACCATCCCGGCGAGCACCGCGCTGGTTACCTGCAGTCCGGTGGCGTTCTGGAAGGGGGCAAGGTTGCGCGTTTCCGCGTTCGACAGGCGCGAGCCGTACCACAGCGCATTCTTTTCATGGCCGTAGAGCAATACACCAAGCTCGTCGATGCCTTCGACGATTTCGTCCACATCGAGGATCTCGAACCGGGTCTGCTGACGGCCCGAACCGAACATTTCGTGCAGCGACAGAACCGCGTCATCGGAGGGATGATAGGCATAGTGGCAGGTCGGGCGATACTCTGGCGCGGCGGGATCGCCAACGGTGTAGTAGTCGGAGATAGAAATCGCCTCGTTATGCGTGACAAGGAACCCGAATTGTGGTCCGGGGGTGGGGCACCAGGTGTGCACTCGGGTGATCGCGCCGGGCCGGTCGAGCCATATGCCCGCCATGCAGCCGGTGGTCGGGCGATGGGCGTTTTCCGGAAACCAGGTTTCATGCGTGCCCCAGCCAAGCTCGGCCGGCTGAAAGCCCTCGGCAATAAACCCTTCGACCGACCAGGTGTTGACGAATGTACCGCGCGGCCGGGGTTGGCGGCGGGCCTGGGTGTCACGTTCGGCAATATGGACGCCCTTGACGCCAAGCTCTTGCATCAGGGCGGCCCATCCGGGCTTGTCCGTGGGGGCGGTGACGTCGCGCCCGGTATCCCTTGCCAATGTCAGCAACGCGTCCTTGACGAACCAGCTGACCATGCCGGGATTGGCGCCGCAGCAGCTGACCGCGGTGGTGCCGCCGGGATTGGCGGCTTTTTCATCGCGCACCTTCTGGCGCAGCGCATAGTTGGTGCGCTCGGCATTGTCCTGCGTTTCAAAGTAATAGCCTGCCCAGGGTTCGACCACGGTATCGATATAGAGAACCCCAAGCTCGCGGCAGAACTTCATCAGGTCCAGCGACGAGGTATCGACGCTGAGATTGACGCAGAAGCCGGTGCCATCGGGAAACAGCCGGCCAAGCACGTCCCTGTAGTTGTCAGGCGTGATGGCAATCTGTTCGTGCCGGACATTGTGCTGGGACAGGAACAGGTGCGTTTCCGGATTGGGGTCGATCACAACCAGCTTGTCCGCGTCAAAGTCGAAATGCCGCTGGATCAGGGGCAGGGTGCCCTTGCCGATCGACCCGAAGCCGATGATGACGATGGGGCCGTCGATGCGGCCATAAACTGGGTGGGAGGTGCTCATCACGGGATCCATCTGTTGTGCGCGGTGGCGGGAACAAGAAAGGGGTCGCGCCGATTCGGCACAACCCCTTGTTTCGGTATTCTGGCAGCGTCAGTTCTTGGCGTAGAATTCGACGACCAGGTTCGGTTCCATCATGACCGGATACGGCACATCGCCCAGTTGCGGGGTGCGCACGAAAGTGGCGGTCATCTTCGAGTGATCCGCATCGATATAGTCGGGAACATCACGCTCGGGCAGGGCTACGGCTTCGAGCAGCGTCGTCATCTGCTTGGACCGGTCACGCACCTCGATCACGTCGCCTTCCTTGACGCGGTAGGAGGGGATGTTGACCTTTTGGCCGTTCACCTTGACGTGGCCGTGGTTCACGAACTGGCGTGCGGCGAAGATGGTCGGAACGAACTTGGCGCGATACACGACCGCATCCAGACGGCGTTCCAGCAGGCCGATCAGGTTCTCACCGGTGTCACCCTTGACACGCTCGGCTTCGGAATAGATGCGGCGGAACTGTTTCTCGGTCAGGTCGCCGTAATAGCCCTTGAGCTTCTGCTTGGCACGCAGCTGGATGCCGAAATCGGACAGTTTGCCCTTGCGGCGCTGACCGTGCTGGCCGGGGCCGTATTCACGGCGGTTGACGGGGGATTTGGGGCGGCCCCAAATGTTTTCGCCCATGCGGCGATCGAGTTTGTACTTGGCAGACGTGCGTTTGGTCACGGCTGATCTCCTTCCGAAAGCGAGGCCCGAGCGGGCCACTATGAAGGGCGTTGTCCTCTGGATTGCTCCTGACAGGCATCCCCTTGCAGGGGCCACCAACACCAATGAAGCCGCGCTTATAGACGCGAGCGGAGCAGAGTCAACAGGTTTGTCTCAGCTTGACATGCCCCTGAAGGGCCGACCAACTGCGGGCCATCGATGCAAGAGGGTCTGGAAATGGGCAAGGTGGTCATCTTGGGGGTTTTCGTCGCGGATGCCGGGTTCCGGGCGGACAGGATGCCGCGCATGGGAGAGACCCTGCTGGGCAATTCCTTTGCGCTCGGTCCCGGCGGCAAGGGGTCGAACCAGGCGGTCGCCTGCGCCCGCGCGGGCGGAGAGACACATTTCGTCACCCGCCTGGGGCAGGATGATTTCGCCAGCATGGCGCAGACGTTGTGGGACGATGCCGGTGTGATCGCCCATGCCGAACGATCCGCCGACAGCTATACGGGGGCGGCGTTCATTTTCGTGCAGGAAGACACGGGCGACAATGCGATCATCGTGGCGCCGGGTGCGGGTGCCCGGATCACAGCGGCGGACATGGAGGCGCAGGCCGATCTGATCCGGGGCGCGAGCGCCTTTGTCACACAGCTTGAACAGCCGATGGAGGCGGCGGTGCGGGGCCTGCAAATCGCGCGGGAGTCCGGTGTGACCACGATCCTGAATCCGGCCCCCGCCGCGCCACTGCCGGACGGGATGCTGGCGCTTTGCGACTATCTGACGCCGAATGAAACCGAGACCGAAGCTTTGACCGGTATCGCGGTCACAGCGCCCGAGCATGCCGCGCGGGCGGCCATGCGCCTGTGTGAAATGGGTGTCGGGACGCCGATCATCACGATGGGCGAGCAGGGCGCCTATCTGCACGGCTACGGCATGGTTCCGGCGGTGCGGGCGGGCAAGGTCGTTGAAACCACCGGTGCAGGGGATGCGTTCAACGGTGGCTTCGCCGCCGCCCTGTCGCGCGGGGAAACACCGGTGCAGGCGGTCCGGATCGGCTGTGCAACCGCTGGCCTCTCGGTCACGCGCGCCGGCGCAGCCGCGTCGATGCCGCAATGGGACGAGGTCGCGAGGTTGCTGTAGGACGATGGAGGTTACACCGAAGCGTCGCGCCACCGGATTTCTGGCGGCTCGAACGCCCGAACCGGCGGTGGCGTCCCTTCAAGGCGTTCGACCTCGATCAGGCAGCTGTGTGCGGTCGGTCCCTGGCCGAGGGACGAGGTGCCGATATCCCGGGTCAGCGCGTTTGGGTTGCCGTGGCGACAGGTGCCGTTTTCGTCCGGATCCCACCAGGCCCCGGTGCTGATCTGCACGACACCGGGGCGGATGCTGTCTGACACTTGCGCCACGCCCAGACAGGCCCCACGATCATTGAACAGGCGCAGAAGATCGCCCTCGGAAATGCCACGCTCTGCCGCGTCGGCGGGATTGAGCAGCACCGGTTCGCGCCCATCGATCTTGCCACCCCGGCTGACCGATCCCTGATCGAGCTGGGAGTGCAGCTTTTTCGACGGCTGGTTCGAAATGAGGTGCAGCGGATACTTTCCCGGCCTGCCCAACCATTCATAGGGTTCCATCCACGCCGGATGTCCGGGGCAATCGGAATACCCGAAATCCGCAACGCTGCGGCAGAAAACCTCGATCTTGCCGGACGGGGTGGCCAGCGCGTGTGTCTCGGGGTCTTCGCGAAACGCCTGCAGCATCACGGTGGCGGTTTCGGGCGGCGGCGTGCGGTGCCAGCCCCGGTCCTGCAACTCTTGCCAGTCGGGCAGGCCAAGCCCATCCGCATCCGCGTTCTGGCGCGTCTTGTCGTAGAGCCAGCGCAGCCACTCGCCCTCGTCCATGCCGCCTGAAAATTCCTCTTCAAAGCCCATGCGCGCGGCAATGGCGCGAAAGATATCGTGGTCATTGCGCACGCCCTCGGGCGGCGCCGCGGCTTTTTTCATGGCGATCACGTAGGGATCCCGCAGCGACATCATCAGGTCGTCGCGCTCCAGATGCGTCGTGGTGGGCAAGACGATATCGGCACGCCGGGCGGTGGCGGTCCAGCACCAGTCATTGACGATCACGGTTTCGGGTTTTTCCCACGCCCGCGCCAGCCGGTTCAGATCCTGATGGTGGTGATAGGGGTTGCCGCCGGCCCACCAGATCAGCCGGATGTCGGGATACCGCAGGGCGCGGCCATTGAAATGAAAGCGTCCGCCGGGGTTTTCCAGCATGTCGCTGATCCGGGCCACGGGAATATAACGGTCCACCGGGTTCTGTCCCTGCGGCACCGACGCGCCGGGCATCTGTCGATAATCTCCGCCGATGCTGTTGCTGGCGGCATAGCCAAAGGTGATGCCGCCGCCGGGCAGGCCGATCTGCCCCAGCATCGCGGCCAGGGTGATGCCCATCCAGAACGGCTGTTCCCCGTGATCGGCACGGGTCAGCGACCAGCTGACCGAGATCATCGTGCGCTGTTTCGCCATGCGTCTGGCCAGGGCGCGGATGTCTTCGGCCGCCAGTTCGCTGATCTCTGCGGCCCAGTCCGCACTCTTGGGCTGGCCGTCGATCTCGCCGGTCAGATAGGGCAGGAAGCGATCGAAGCCGACGCAATAGCGCTCCATGAAATCCGGATCATGCAGGCTCTCGGTATAGAGCGTGTGGGCCAGTCCCAGCATGATCGCCACGTCGCTGTTCGGACGCGCGGCCATCCAGCGCGCCTTCAGTTCCGGGATCATGTCGGTGGACAGCGGGCTGATGTTCACAAAGTCTACACCGGCCTCGATCGCCGCACGCAGCCCCTCGCGCTGGACGTGGGCGCCCAGCCCGCCGCTGTCGATCTGCGCGTTCTTGACCGGAATGCCGCCGAACGCGACCACCAGTTCTCCCGCATCCGCGACCGAGCGCCAGCCGGTCGTGGTGTTCATGAACGCGCGATAGCTGCCCAGTACATGCGGTATCATCGCCTCTGCGGCTGCGAAGGAATAGGTGAACAGCGACCGGGTGAAGCCGCCGGCACAATTCAGGAACCGCTTCATCTGGCTTTGCGCGTGATGAAAGCGGCCGGCACTGGCCCAGCCATAGGACCCGGCAAAGATCGCCTGGGCGCCGTGGGTGTCGCGCACGCGGGCGATTTCATCGGCAACCAGCCGTGTGACCTCGTCCCAGCTGACTTCGACAAACGCGTCCTTGCCGCGCCGGTCCGTGCATGCGCCGGGCCCGTGATGAAGCCAGCTTTCGCGCACCATCGGGGCGGTGATGCGGCTGGGTGCGGTCAGGGTGTCGACGATGCCGTGGCCGATCTCAGATGGATCAGGGTCCTGTTCGAAGTCGTGCAGGGCGACGACGCGCCCCTCGGATACCTCGGCGCGATAAACGCCCCAATGGGTCGCGGTCAGCGGCATTTGTCGTGTCATGTCGGCCTCTGCTCCCTGTTGATTGCCGTCCGAGTTTCGGCAAGTGGCGTGACGGTTGTCCAGCGGATTCACGCCCGATCACCGATTTGCGCGGCAGGTGGCGGTCGCGTCCGGGTCGATCTCCGGGGGAGAGCCGTGGAGCACGACACCGAACAGCTCGCGGGCCTGATCCGGTGTATAGCGCCCGAGTTCCACATCGAGCCGCACGGCTTCGGGCGGGCGGGCAAGGGGGTCGCCATAGCCCCCACCCCCCGGCGTGCGCACATGCACACGGTCGCCCGGAGACATCGGAATGTCCTGTTCCTTGGACAGGTGCGCGGGCGAATAGGGCTGTCCGGATTGCCAGACCGTCACCCTGTTCACGCCGCCATCGCCGCCGCCGCGCACGCCCTGCGGACCGAAACGCCCGTGATCCATCACGAAGCTGGCGGTGGCAACGCCGCGCCGCAGTTCGACCATGTAGTCGAGCCCGAACCCGCCGCGATGCAGCCCGGCCCCCCCGGATCCCTCGTGCAGCGCATAGTGGTGATAGAGCACCGGAAACGCCTGTTCCATGATCTCGATTGGCGGCGCCTTGGAGATACCGATGGTCGAACACCCGTTGCTCAGCCCGTCATGGTCCGCATTGCCGCCGTAACCACCGCCGGAAATCTGGTACATGACGAAGCCGCGCCCCTTGTCGGGATCCTGTCCGCCGAGCGCGAAATTGCCGCTGGTGCCGGCGGGCGCGGCGGTGACACGCTCGGGCAGCGCCTCGACCAGAGCGGCGAACACCGCCTCGGCGATGCGCTGGCTGACCTCGGCGGCACAACCCGATACCGGGCGCGGATAGTGCGCATCGAGAAACGTGCCTTCTATGCCTGTAACATGCAGCGGCTGAAACGCGCCGGCGCTCATCGGGACTTCGGGAAATATGTGGCGCATGGCGAGATAGACCGCGCTGAGCGTGGTGGCCCGAACCGAATTCATCGGCCCGGTGCAGGGCGGGCTGCTGCCCTTGAAATCAAAGGTCAGGCCGGCGTCATCGCGTACCACGTTCAGCCGGATCGCCAGCGGTTCGTTGACCACGCCGTCGCTGTCGATCCATGCGGTGGCCTGATACGCTCCGGCCGGGATCCGATCGATACAGGCGCGCATCTGGGTCGACGCCCGGTCGCGCAGTTCGGCGATGGCCTCGGCCACCGTGTCATCGCCATAGCGATCCAGCAGCGCGTTCAACCGGTCTTCTCCAACCAGCAGCGCCGCCGCCTGCGCCTTGACATCGCCGATCCGCTGATCGGCCACCCGGATGTTGGAGGCGATGATCGCCATGATCTCGGGATCGAGCTTTCCCTGCTTGAACAGGCGGACCGGCGGCAGCCGCAGGCCTTCCTGTTCGACTGCGGTTGCGCTGGCGGAAAAGCCGCCCGGGACCGCGCCGCCGGTGTCGGGCCAATGCCCGGTGTTGGACAGCCAGCAGAAGATCTCGCCCTTGCGATAGAACGGGCGGGCAAAACGCACGTCCATGAGATGCGTACCGCCCAGATAGGGATCGTTGACGATATAGATGTCATCGGGCCGGGGCTCTGCCGCCCGTCCATCCCGGATCATCTCGATCAGGATGCGCGTGCTTTCCTGCATGGTGCCGACAAACACCGGTAATCCGCCAGCCCCCTGCGCGATCAGCGCGCCGTCATCGGCGGCATAGATGCCATCGCTTCGGTCGTTCGCTTCGGCGATCACCGGTGAGAACGCGGCGCGGGAAAAGGTCAGGTCCATCTCGTCACAGACCTGTTGCAGGCCCGCCTGAATGACTGACAGGGTGATCGGGTCAATGGTCATGCACGGGCTCCGATCTGCACGAGGATGTTGCCGTCACGATCGCCGCTGGCGGTGTCGCCGGGTTCGATCAACAGGGTCGTGTCCATCTGCTGCACGATGGCCGGACCCGGCAAGGTAAAATCCAGCGGCAGGTGATCGCGCCAGTAGATCGGGGTGTCATGCCAGGCCCCGTTCACATGGACCGGCCGCTGCCCTGTTCGTGCCTCTTGCAGTGTCGCCTTGCGACCGGCGGGATCGATCAGAGAGCCGAGATCCAGTTCCGCGCGCGTGCCGATGACCGAGCAGTTGGCATTCACGACGTTCGCCCGGATATCATCGAGTTCGACCCGGAACCGGCGGAAATAGGCCGCTTCGAACAACGCCTGCAATTCTCCGGCGGTCACGTCCGGTCGTTCCAGCGCCACGCGCAGCAAATGGGTCTGGCCGACAAATTGCATGTCGACGCTGTACAGATGCCGCACATCCCGGATCTCGACGGATTCCCGTGCGATCAGTGCCTCTCCCTGCTTGCTCTGGTCGGCGAAAACGCGGGCCAGCTGTCCTTGTTGCAGGGCATCGAGCGGGGTGTTGACGGTGTTGACGAAATCGTGCCGCAGATCGGCCACCACGCAGCCGATGGCATTGGTGATGCCCGGCCGGCTGGGCACCAGTACGCGTGGAATGTGCAACTCTCGCGCCAGCGCCGTGGCGTGCAGCGGGCCCGCGCCGCCAAAGGCAAACAATGCAAAATCGCGCGGGTCAGCACCGAGCGAGATCGAAACCATGCGGATCGCGCCAGCCATTTTCATGTTTGCGATCCCGATCACGGCGGCCGCCGCGTCCTCGGCGCTCAGCCCCAGTGGATCGCCCAGCCTGCCCGCGAACACATCGCGCACATGTTCGAGTGACACACCGCCCGTCACCGCGTTCAGCCCCGCCGGATCGAGCCGGCCCAAAAGCAGGTTGGCATCCGAGATCGTCGGCTCGGTGCCGCCGCGCCCATAGCAGATCGGCCCGGGTTCTGCCCCGGCGCTGTCGGGGCCGACTTCGAGCAAACCGGCGGCGTTGACCCGTGCGATCGATCCGCCACCCGCGCCGACGGTGCGCACATCGACCATCGGCACGTGGATCGGCATGGCGTACTCGATTTCGATCTCGTTGCTGACCGAAGGCTCGGCATCGCGTATCAGGGCCACGTCGGTCGACGTGCCGCCCATGTCATAGGTGATCAGGTTGCCGATCCCGGCCTTGCGTCCGGTATAGGCGGCGGCCATCACGCCGGACGCGGGGCCGGACATCACCGTCTTGGCGGCCTCTTTCGCCACCTGCGCGGAGCTTACCATACCGCCATTGCCGTTCATCACCAGCACATCACCGGCATAACCTCCGCCCTGCAATTCCTGCACCAGGCGGCGAATATAGCGGTCGAGCAATGGCTGTACGGCGGCATTGGCCGCGGCCGTGACGCCACGCTCGAATTCGCGGCTTTCGGACAGCAGGGCATGGCCCATGGTGATGTGATCGTTGGGCCATATCTCCGCAACGATCTCGGCGGCGCGGCGTTCATGCGCGGGGTTCGCGTAGGCGTGCAAAAAGTGGATCACCACCGATTCGCATCCGGCCTCGATCAGCGCCCGTGCGGTGTTGCGCACGGCCTCTTCGTCAAGCGGCGTCACGACCTGGCCCGCCGCGTCCATCCGTTCGGGCACCTCGAGCCGCAGGTTGCGCGGGATCAGCGGTGTGAACGTTCCGGTCATGCCATAGGCGTTCGGGCGGGTGCGCCGGCCCAGTTCAAGCACGTCGCGGAACCCGCGTGTGGTGATCAGACCGGTCCGGGCCAGCTTGCGTTCCAGAACCGCGTTCGTCGTCGTCGTCGTGCCGTGCACGATCAGATCGAGAGCGGCCAGTTCGCACCCGGCCATGTCCAGGGCCGCAAGCACGCCAAAGGCCTGATTGTCGAGCGTGCTGGGGACCTTGGCGAGCCGCACCTGCCCGCTCGACTGGTCCAGTTCCACAAGATCGGTGAAGGTGCCGCCGACATCCACCCCCACAACCGCGCCCGAAGATTTGCCCACCATCAGGTTTTCCGGCTCCCGAGATTGTTTGTGTGCAAATGGTGTCCGCAAGCGGCCCTTGTTGTCAACGCACGATGATCTCGGCGGTGGCGGAGACCGGCAGGTCATCTACCACGTAGGCGCGGTGATCGTTGGTACTCAGCGTCACGCGGACCTGGTGCTTGCCCGGGGGCAGGGCGCCGATCCGCGCTTCGGGTTCATACAGTCGCTGCAGCTTCAGCCCGCCCAGATAGAGATGCCCATGACCGGTGCCCGGCACATGCGCCTCGTCCACGAGATCGGGTGCAAAGGTGAAATCCTCGGCCTGCACGCGCACCCGCCAGCCATCGCCATCCGGCTCGACCGCGATCTCGACCTGCGGGAGCGGTTCGCCTTCTTCCACCCGGCAGATGTCGCCAATGCCGTAGAGACCGAAATCGCCGACATCTCCCCGGCTTCGCGGCGGCGCCAAGCGGGCCTGTGTGCGAAACTCGCCGGCGTTCTCGAAGCGCAGGGTGACGGGAATCATGCGCCCTTCCTGCAGATCGCCGCCCATGCCGTCCATCAGGATGAACGCGCCATCCGGTGCCAGCGCCGGGGTGCTGTCCGCCGGGATCGGCAGGCCGGCATCCGCCACCGCATGATCGAGCCGGGATCGCTGCGCCACGATGGAGCGCGCGGATACCAGCCGGTCGGGCCCTCCGGAATTGCGGATGGTCATGAACACGGCGACGCTGCCCTTTGCCTCCTGGATCGGGGTGGCGACAACATCGGAAAGCAGGATGTCGGTCTGCACTGCCCGTGAAATCAGAGCATAGGCCGCCCCGGCAATCGCGATCAGAATGACAATGGCAACAAGGGGTTTTGCAGCTTTCATCCGGACCTCCTCCGGGTATCATCGCAATACATGAGCATTTTGCAATATAGACGTCGATTTCCCCGACTGGCAAACACGATCCTTTGGCTGCCGTTCTGCGCGACGCAGGCCGATGCGCATGCTGCCGAGCAGGGTTTCGTACTGCTGCTTCCTACCGATATCTATATTTCGGCGGGCGTGGCCAGCGTCGTGATGACCGTTGTCTTGCTGTCGGTCCTGCCTGCACCGCTGCTGCGCGGATTGTTTCGACCGTTGGATCTGTGGCGCTGGCACCGGGCACCGGCGGCGCGCCTGTTGACCAGCTCTGCCTCTTTCCTGATCCTCTGTGCGCTGGTCTGGCTGGGGTTGAGCGGTCCGCGTGATCCGTTGACAAATCCGTTGCCGCTGATGATCTGGACGGTGTGGTGGATCGCACTGGTCACGGTACAGGGGCTGTTCGGCGATCTCTGGCGCTGGATCGACCCCTGGCACGGGCCGGTTGCCCTGAGCCGGTGGGCGTTGTGGCGCGGGCCGCCCCTGCGCTTGCCTGTGCAACTCGGGCATTCCGTCGCGATCCTGACCTATCTCGGGTTCGTGATTGTCTTGCTGGCCGATCCCGCACCATCCGATCCGGCGCGGCTGGCCCGCTATGTCGGGGGCTACTGGCTGTTCACATATGTGGCGCTGCTGCTCTTCGGGCCGCGCTGGGCATTGCGCGGCGAAGGCATCGCGATGCTGATGCGCTGCTATGCGGCGGTGGGGCTATTCGGTCGCAGGGGACGCTGGTTTGCCGCGGGCCTGTTCGGATGGCAGGCGATGCGCCGACGTGCGCCAGGTCTGGGCGCGGCGGTTTTCATGCTGGTGATTCTGGGATGTGGCAGCTTTGACGGGCTGAACGAGACATTCTGGTGGCTTGACCTTCTGGGACTCAACCCGCTCGAATTTCCCGGCCGAACCGCTGTCGTCATTCAGAATACCGCGGGACTGATCGTTGCCAACCTTGCGCTGATCGTCGCCTATGGGGTTTCCGTTCGGATGGGGCTGGCGCTTGCGGGCACCGACATGACATGGCGACATGCGTTTTGCATTTATGCGCCGTCCATCCTGCCGATTGCGCTCGGATATCATGTCGGTCACTATCTCACGAGCCTGTTGGTCAACGGGCAATACGCGCTTGCCGCGCTGAACGATCCGCTGGCGCGGGGCGACAGTCTGCTGGGCATGGAAACATTTTATGTCACGACCGGCTTCTTCAACACGCAGGACAGCGTGCGGCTGATCTGGTTGTGCCAGGCGGCGGCGGTTGTGGCCGGGCATGTGCTGGCCATCCTGATGGCACATCTCATCGCGCTTAATCATCTCGGGAATGCCCGCCGCGCGATGCTGAGCCAATTGCCTCTGGCCGGCTTCATGGTGCTCTATACTCTGTTCGGCCTTTGGTTGCTTGCGGCGCCGCGCGGACTATAACCATTGCCGCCGCCCGGAAAACATTGAAGACTGCAAGCACGGGAACAGGCCAAAACGGTTTTACAGGGACATTTGCCATGACCAAGGACACCAACATCACCGGCACGACGCGCCGCGGCGCGCTGAAAACGCTTGCCGCGGGGGCGGCGGCGGGCAGCCTGCCGCTCTGGGCGCGCTATGCGCAGGCACAGACATCCGAGCCGATCCGCATCGGTTTCCAGGTACACCGCACCGGGATCGGCGCCGCCTACGGGCGCTGGTATGACCGCACCACCAGTGCTGCCGTCAAGCTGATCAACGAGGCAGGCGGAATCAATGGTCGCATGGTCGAGATCGTCGCCGAAGATGACGGGACCGATCCCAAGCGGGGCGCGGAAGTGGTCGAGAAATTCGCGACCCAGCACAATTGCGATATCGGCTTCGGGACCCTGTTTTCCCATGTGGTGATCGGGTCGGCCCCGCGCGCGGGAGAGTTGAAACTGCCCTATTTCGTGGTGTCCGAAGGCCACCACGTCGCGAGCGGGATGCTCAACCGCTGGACGGTGCAGCCCGGCATCACCGATGTGAAGAGCCAGGTTCTGGCGATGGCGCCATTCGTGTCGTCAAATCTCGGCAAGAAGGTCACCATGATCTATCCGGATTTCGCCTTTGGCCACGACCACCGTGACTATTTCACCGAGGCGCTCGCGGCGCAGGGGGGCGAAGTGGTGGCGCAGATCGCGATCCCGCCCACCGAAACCAGCTTTACCAAGTATTTCCCGAAGATCCCCCGCGAGACCGAAGTGATTTATCACGTGATGGTCGGACCCGCCGTTCTGACCTTCGTCAAGGAAATGGGCGAGTTCTTTGGCCCCAGCCGGCCTGAAATGTTCGGCTTCATCGATTCGCTTGAGGCGGTGGACCTCTCCAGTCCGGGTCTCGAGTTCCTTGAAGGCACGTATTTCTGGGAGGGCATGCCGCGCTATGCGCAGGCCGAGCAGACCGAGTTCGACAAGCATTACCGTGCCGCCGTGGGCGTCGATGCAAACGGTGCATCGGTCAGTGACCCGAAGGACATCTCGACCTATGCGCACATGTTCGGGTGCTGGGAAACGCTGTATACCGTCAAGGCGGGTATGGAAGCCGCCGGCTACGCCGGGACCGCTGATCGGGCCAAGCTGATCGAGGCGGTGGAGGCGATGACCGAAATTCCGGCGTCAAACGCGCATCCGCAGGGGGACAAGCTCTTCAATGGCAAGACCCACCAGGTGTTCGGCCATCAATATATCAGCAAGGTGATCGACGGGAAAATGGTGCTGCAACACACCACGTCGATCGAGGATACGCTCTATCCCGACGAGGTCGATTACACACAGCAGAGCTTCTGAACGCGCTCAGTACTGCGCCGGCGGTGGCAGGGTCGTGCAATCGACCTGCTCCGCCCTTGTGTATGTCAGACCATCCAGCACCGCGCGCTGTCCGCAGCTTGTCATTTTGCAGGCGTGGCCGGCGTCGCCCAGACGGATGCCGCCCTCTGGCGTGATGCCGAGTTCGAGTTGGCAGGATTGTCCGCCGTTTTGATCGCGGTAGGTCCAGCCGTTCGCGTTCGGCTGGGCCTTGCCCTGCACGAAGCAGGAATGACCGTTGGCCTGCCAGCTTTCGAGCCGAAAGTCCGCGACGCCACCCGCATCGACATAGATGCGAAAATCATCCGCATCGCGGCGATAACAATAGCTGGCTCCGCTTCCGCCCGCCGCGCCGCCGGTCCCGGTCGCCGATCGGGGGGCGCAATCGACATCCGAAATGTCCCAACCGGGATATCCCATGTTTTCGATGCGCCAGAATCCGTCTTCGACGACGAAATCGAAATGGATAACCGCGGGCTCTCCAAAGCTCGTGAACCGCGCCGTGACCCGCTGGCGCGTGGTGTCGCCCTCGGTGGTCACGTTCAGGCTCCGTGCGATCTCGGCCGCGTCATAGTCGTTGCCTGGAATCTCGAAGCCCGGTTCGAAACAGGCGGTTGCAAGGTTGTCGCCGTGATCGCTGTTCACATCGTTGGCGTCGTAGAGTTGAACGAGATCGCGCGAGAGATAGTCGCGCCGCCGCTCGGGCGCAGTCAGATAGGCCAGCCCCCTGGCCGTGCCATCCGGGGGTGCGGAGAGCGACGTGTACATCCAGCGCACGATCTCTTCCGGCGATTGCGCCGACGCGGGGGCCAGCCCGGCAAGTATCAGCACTGCGATCCAACCCAAAACCCTCGCCATGCGAACAATCCTCCCCTGTGACAGCCGACCGGTCCGATGCCCGGACAGCGACCAGTACACAACAGGATGCGGGTTTTTCCAACAACGGATCGCTGCTTGCCCTTGCCCAATCCGCGTTCCTGGGCAATCGTGCGCGGCAATGGAAATCGGTCCTTATCTCTTGCTTGCCTCGCTGGAAGGCGCAGTGACAGCCGCGGTGCTCGCCCTGACGGCGGTCGGGCTTTCGCTGGTGTTCGGCGTCATGCGCGTGGTCAACGTCGCGCATGGCGAGTTCTTCATGCTGGGTGCGGTGCTGGCCTGGTGGATCAGCAGCCAGGTCGCGGGCCACCCCTCGCTCGGGTTCGCCGTGGCGCTGCTCGTCGTGCCCTTGCTCGTGGGCGGGTTGGCGGCGCTCGCAGACATGACGATACTCAAGCGGATTTCCTATGACCCGGAACGCACGATCGTTGCAACGATCGGGATACTCTACATAATCCAGCAGGTTACCTTGATGACCTATGGCCCGGATGCCCGTCCGGTCGAGCCCCCGTTCAACACACGGCTGGCGATACCGTGGTTCGAGTTCGTAGAGGGCAAGCCCCGGATCTACTGGCCCTGGGGGTTGTCGACGACAACCTACAAGCTCGGCGTGATCGCTGCGGCGGCGCTGGTTCTGGTCGGCGTCTGGCTGCTGATGGCGCGCAGCAAGATCGGCCTGATCATGCGCGCGACACAGCTTGACCGTGACATGGCTCTGGCCTTCGGTATCCCGGTCGAACGGGTCTATGCGCTGGTCTTCGGCCTCGGCGCCGGGCTGGCGGCGCTGGCGGCGGTGCTGATCGTGCCGATCCAGCAGGCGCATTACCTGATGGGGGGCGATCCGCTCTTGCTGTCGTTCGTCGTGGTCATCATCGGCGGTCTGGGCAGCCTGCCGGGCACCGTGGTTGCCGCGATCCTGATCGGCCTGTCCGACGGCATCATCTCGGTCTTCTTCTCGCCAACCCTTGCAAAAATTCTCGCGACGCTACTGGTGGCGCTGGTTCTGGTCTTCCGGCCACAGGGCCTGTTCGGGGTGCGCCGCGCATGAGTGACAGGACCAAGACGCTGATCCTGCATGCCGGATTGCTGGTCCTGCTTTTCGTGCTCCAATTCCTGCTCCCGGCCTATCACCACGGCAATCTGGCACGAATCATGGTGCTGGCCAGCTATGCGATCGGCTTCAACATTCTCTTTGGATACACCGGGCTGCTCAGCCTCGGTCATGCGCTGTTCTTTGCCGCCGGGATGTATGGCATGGGGCTTGCGATCCGCCATCTCGGCCTGTCGCCTTCGGCGGCCCTGCTCTGCGGTCTTGCGGCGGGGGTGGCGATTTCCACGATTGCGGGGCTGCTCGCGCTGCGCACTGTCGGGGTCGGTTTCATGATCGTGACCCTGATGTTCGCGCAGGCTGGGTATCTCACGCTGCTCTATTTCGGGGAATACACGCGCGGCGACGAAGGCTTCGTCATTCAACAGGCAGAGCGGATTCTCTGGGGGCTGGATCTTTCCGATCCGACCAACCGCTATTTCGCGGCATTTGCGCTCTTCGCGCTTTGCCTGCTGCTGACGCTGTGGTTGGTGCGGGCTCCGTTCGGCAAGGTGCTGGTCGCGATCCGCGAGAACGAAGAGCGGGCGCGGATGCTGGGCTATGACGTGTTCGCGCACAAACTGGGGGCCGTGGTGCTCTCGGGTACGCTCTCGGCGATGGCGGGGGCGGTGTATGGCCTGCTGTTCGGATATGTCGGGGCCAGCTTTGCCTCGGTGCAGTATTCGATCTTTCCGCTGCTCTGGGTGCTCCTGGGCGGGGCGGGCACCGTATTGGGGCCATTCATCGGGACACTGTTCATGTTCTACCTGATCGACCTCTCAAGCGGTGTCACCACGGCCTATATGCTGATTGCCGGTGTGGTGCTGGTGGCGCTGACGCTGTTCGCGCCGCAGGGGCTGGTGGGTGAAATTCGCAAGCGGTTCTGGCGGGGCCTGCCATGACCCTGCTTGAGACCCGTGGGCTCACCAAGCAATTCGCCGGCCTGCACGCGGTCGAGAACGTGGATTTCGATTTGCCCCGGGGGCAGGTGCGCGCGCTGATCGGACCCAACGGGGCCGGCAAGACCACCTTTGTCGGCATGCTCTGTGGGCGGGTCGAACCGACGGCGGGCACGGTTCGTTTCGACGATCGCGACATTTCGGACCTGCCCGCGCACAAGCGTATCAATCTCGGCATCGCCTACACGTTTCAGATCACCTCGGTCTTTGCCAATCTCACGATTGCCGAGAATGTCGCACTGGCGGCGCGGCGCAGTCTGCGCGGCGCGGATGTGGATGTCGCGGTGGCCGATGCGCTGGAACGTGTCGGCCTTCACGAACCGCCTGAACAGAATGCCAGCGATCTCTCCTATGGACATCAAAGGCTGCTCGAAATCGCCATGGGTGTCGTGCAGCAGCCCCGCCTGCTCATCCTGGACGAACCGACACAGGGGCTTGCGGACAGCGAGATCGAGGCGTTCAAGACGCTGGTGCGCGATCTCTCGGCCACGTCCACGATCCTGTTGATCGAACACAACATGGCGGTGGTGATGGAGACCGCCGACCAGATCACGGTGCTGAATTTCGGTCAGGTTCTTGCCGAAGGTACGCCCGGCGAAATTCGGGCAGATCGGGCGGTTCAGGCTGCCTATCTGGGGACCGGCTGATGCTCGATGTATCTCGGATAGACGTGGCCTATGGCCCGGCGCAAATCCTGCGTGACCTGAGTTTCTCGGTCCGCGCGGGCGAGATTCTTTGCCTGTTGGGGCGGAACGGCGCGGGCAAGACCACGACGATGAAGGCGATCATGGGTCTGTTGCCGCTGCTCTCGGGGGACATCCGTCTTGACGGGCGGAGCATCGGTGCGTTGCCGGCGCATCACGTGCCCAGAGCCGGGATCGGCTATATCCCGCAGGGCCGACGGCTGTTCACCGAATTGAGCGTGGCGCAGAATCTCGAGATTGGCCTGATGGCGCGCGGCTCCGGACCCGAGGTGCTGGAGGACGTGCTGACGCTGTTTCCGCGCTTGCGCGAACGCCTGCAACAGCGCGCGGAAACCCTGTCGGGCGGCGAGCAGCAGATGCTTGCCACCGCCCGCGCACTGTGCCTGCAGCCCAAGGTGCTTTTGCTGGATGAGCCGACCGAAGGGCTACAGCCGTCGATGATCGAGGCGATCCGCGAGGTCATCACGGTGATGCGGGATCGTGGTGTCGCGATCCTGCTGGTGGAGCAGCGTGTCGATGCGGTCCTGTCCGTTGCCGACCGGGTGTGCTTTATCGAGAACGGCCAGAATCTCGAAACGCTCGACGCAGCCACCCTGCGCCAGGATCACGCGATACTCGAGCGGCATCTCGGGGTCTGAGGCTCAGCGCAGCTTGGACAGCAGACGCAGGAATTCGACACGTTCGGCCGGGTCCAGCGGATCCAGCGTTTCGGCGGTTATCCCGTGGGCCAGGGGCACCAGCGCGTCAAAGGCCGCCCGGGCTTCGACGGTTGCCGTCAGCAGGACCCGCCGCAGGTCGTCGGGATCGGCGGCAGAGGCGATGTAGCCCTTGAGGCGCAGCCGGTCGATCACGCCCTTGATCGTCGCCGCATCCATCGCGGTCGCCCGTCCGAGGGCATTCTGCGACACCGGGCCCAATGCGCAAAGCTGTGCAAGGGCGGCGAACTGCATCGGAGTCAACTCGGGGATATGACGGGCAAAGATCGAGAGATGCCGTTGATTGGCTTGCCGCATGATGAAGCCGACCTGTCGGTCAAGCACGTAATCCGCGTCATCGGTGGGCTGTTGTGCCATTCACGGGGTCTCCCTCTTGGTTCGCTTCTGAGTTTTTATTGACAGGTCACGGGCCGTGCCGCAAAATCTGTTCGTACACTAACAAGATTACGGCTCCAAACACCAAGGATTTATCGTGTCCAGCTATCACCGGCCCGACACACTGACCGATGCGCTCGGCGTGCTGGCCGAGACGGGCGCGGTGGTTGCGGCCGGTTGCACCGATCTGTTTCCGGCGACCGAATATCCGGAACTGACGGGTCCGATCCTCGACATAACCGCGATAGACACTTTGCGCGGTATCACGCAGACGGAGGACGGCTGGCGTATCGGCGCGACAACGACATGGTCGGATTTACGTGTCGCTGCGTTGCCGGCCGCCTTTGACATGCTGAAACAGGCCGCAGTCGAAGTTGGTTCGCGACAGATCCAGAATGCCGGGACGGTGGCGGGAAATCTCTGCAACGCGTCGCCCGCGGCGGATGGTGTGCCGCCATTGCTGGCGCTGGATGCGCAGGTGGAACTGATCGGTGCGAGCGGCGCGCGGCGCCTGCCGCTTGCGGAGTTTCTCGTCGATGTTCGCCAGACCTGCCGCCGCCCGGACGAATTGCTGACGGCGGTTCATGTTCCCGCGCGGGCAGGTCACGGCAACAGCAGGTTTCTCAAACTCGGTGCGCGAAAATACCTGGTCATTTCGATCGCGATGGTTGCCGTCAGGGTGGTGGTGGACGATGACACGATCAGCGATCTCGCGCTTGCTGTCGGGTCCTGCAGTGCCGTGGCCGTTCGTCTGCGCGATCTGGAACGTGAGTTGATCGGTCGCCCGGTGCAGGAACTTGCCGGTGGCGTCGGCGTCGCACAGGTGGCGGCGTGCCTGTCCCCGATCTCCGATATCCGTGCGGATGCATCCTATCGAAGCGAGGCGGCTGCCGAACTCATCAATCGTGCGCTGGCGGGAATTGTGGGGACGCCATGAAGGATCATGCCGCCCCGCACATGACGGTCAACGGCACCCCGGTCACGCTCGGCTGTGCGCCGGGGCGACGATTGTCCGAAGCCTTGCGTGGCGAGCTTGGACTGACCGGCACCAAGGTCGGCTGTGACGCGGGTGATTGCGGTGCCTGCACCGTGCTTCTGGACGGGGCCGCTGTCTGCGCCTGTCTGACCCCGGTGGCGCGGGCGCGCGGATGTCGCATCGAAACCGTCGAAGGCTTGTCGCGCGACGGAATACTGCTCGGCCTGCAACAGGCATTTCAGCGCCACGGCGCGGCCCAGTGCGGCATATGCACGCCAGGAATGCTGATGGCGGCGACCGCGCTGTTGCGCGAAACGCCCAACCCCACGCGCGGTCAGGCCGAAGCGGCGCTTGGCGGAGTGTTGTGTCGGTGTACCGGCTATTCCAAGATCATTGCCGCGGTGATGGATGTGGATCTCTCCGCGGTGCAGGCGATGCCCGAGACACCAGGTGCCGGTGCTGCGGTGGGTGCCCGCATGTCCCGGCTCGACGGGGCCGCCAAAGTTGCCGGGTCCGAGAGGTTCGGTGCCGATCATTGCCCGGAGGGTGCATTGCTGGTGCGGGCGGTCCGCTCGCCTCATGCCGCCGCGCGGTTTCATTTCGGCGACATCGCGGAATGGGTTGCGGCCCAGGCCGGCGACCTGCTTGTCCTGACCGCCGCCGATATCCCCGGCGAAAACCGGTTTGGCGTGATCCCGAGCTTTGCCGATCAACCGGCCCTCGCGGAACGTCATGTCCGGATGCGGGGCGAGGCCGTGGCCGTCGTCGCGGGCATCCCGGAACTGATGGAAATGCTCGACCTTGGCAGCTTTCCCGTGACATGGCAGCCGGAGAAAGAGCTGACCACACCGGGAACGGCGCGGCAGGCGGGCGCGCGGTCGGTGCATCCCGAGCGAAGTGACAACATCCTGATCACCGGCAAGGTCCGGTGTGGGGAACCGGCGGCTGCGATCGCCGGGGCGGCGCATGTTGCGACGGCTGAATTCCGGACCACCCATGTGGAACACGCCTATATCGAACCCGAGGCCGGTGTCGCCTGGATGGATGACGGGATCCTCGTCATCCGGGCCTGTACGCAGGCGCCGGTCATGGACCGTGACGATACCGCGCGCGTTCTCGGGCTCCCGCCCGAGCAGGTGCGGATCATCCCGTCGGCAACCGGTGGCGGGTTCGGATCCAAGCTTGATCTGTCGCTGCAACCCTTGATCGGGCTTGTCGCGCTCAAGACCGGACGTGCGGCGCGCATGGTCTATTCGCGCAGCGAAAGCATGCGCTCGACCACCAAACGTCACCCGGCGCGGATGACCGCGCGGATCGCGGCAGACGGGCAAGGCCGCGTCACCGGAATGCAGTTCGACGGAGATTTCGATACCGGTGCCTATGCCAGTTGGGGGCCGACGGTCGCGGTGCGTGTGCCGGTGCATGCCTCGGGTCCCTATCGCATCCCGCATTATCACAGCGAAGCGCGCGCCGTTCATACCAATGGTCCGGTTGCCGGTGCGTTTCGCGGCTTTGGCGTGCCGCAGGCCGCAATCGTGCAGGAAACGCTGTTTGACGATCTGGCAAATGATCTTGGAATCGACCGGCTGGCGTTCCGGCGGCTCAATGCCCTGCAGGACGGGGACCGGTCGGTCTGCGGTCAGGAACTGTACGGGGTCGGGATTGTCGACTGCCTCGATGCGCTGCGCGATCCGTGGAGCGAGGCGCAGAGGGTCGCGGCCGCGATGAATGCGCGCCGGGGTCACATCAGACGCGGAATCGGCGTTGCCGCCTGTTGGTATGGCTGCGGCAATACCGCGCTGCCGAACCCTTCGACCATTCGTGTCGGACTCACGCCTGACGGGCGGCTCGTGTTGCATCAGGGGGCCACCGATATCGGGCAGGGGTCGAATACCGTGATCGCCCAGATCTGCGCCGATGCCATCGGTCTGCCGGTGGCGCAGATCGACCTGATCGGCCCGGATACCGCGATGACACCGGATTGCGGCAAGACCTCGGCCTCGCGCCAGACGGTCATCACCGGCAAGGCGGCGATGTTGGCCGGTGCCGCGCTGCGAGCGGACATCCTGGCGCGCAGCAACATGGGCGATGGTGCGCGGATCGTGCTTGAGGGGACGATGTTGCATGTGACCGACGGCGAAGAGCGGCGCAGCATCGCCTTGTCGGAACTTTCGGTGAATTCCCGTGGCTACGCGATCATGGCCGAGCAGAGCTATGACCCGCCGACATTGCCGCTGGATGAAAACGGGCAGGGGAGCCCCTATGCGGTCTATGGCTACGGGGCCCAGCTTGTCGAACTGGATGTCGACATGAAACTCGGCACGGCCCGGGTGCAGCGGATCACGGCTGCGCATGATCTCGGGAAGGTCATCAACCCGCTGCTGGCCGAGGGCCAGATCGAAGGCGGCATAGCACAGGGGCTCGGCATGGCGCTGATGGAGGAGTACCTACCGGGGCGCACCGAGAACCTGCATGATTACCTGATTCCGACAACCGGGGACATGCCGGAAATACGGTCGATCCTTATCGAGAAACCCGATCCGGAGGGACCGATGGGGGCCAAGGGGCTGGGGGAGCACGTGCTGATCCCGACCGCCCCGGCGATCCTGAACGCGATCCGTGACGCCAGCGGCGCCCGGATCACCCGGCTGCCGGCACTGCCGCATCGGGTTCTGGCGGCGATCCGGGCCGCGCAGGGGGGGCAGGCGGATGGATAGGCAACGGACCACGCCGGCGGACAAGATACGTTGCGATGCCTGCCCGGTCATGTGCTATATCGCGGAGGGCAAGATCGGGGCCTGCGACCGCTATGCCAACCGGGACGGGCGGATCATCCGCTGCGATCCGCTGACGGTTCTGGACCGGCGGATCGAACAGGGCGGCGAAATTCGGCCATTTCTCAAATCCGACTGGGATGGCGGGCTGGTGGCTGGCGACGATCTCTTTGTGACGGCGGTGGGTTCGGGCACGACCTATCCCGACTACAAGCCCGCGCCCTTCATCGTCAGCCGCGAAATCGACGGTGTGGACTTTGTCACCGTGGTGACCGAAGCGATCTTTTCCTATTGCGGGGTCAAGGTTAAGATCGACACCGACCGGCATATCGGCCGCGAGGGCGCAGTGGTGCGGGCACAAGGCGAAGCGGTCGGCCTGATGATCACCAGCGAATATGGCAGCCAGATGATGAGCCTGGGCGGTGTCGACCACCTGACCGGTGGCAGCAAGCCCGAAGGCCGCGTGACCTGCGATACCCTGATGCGGCTGTGCAATCGCGAAGCGGTCGCGCTCGAGGTGGATGGCGGCGCGACGGTCGTCGTGCAGGCCGGGCAGGCACCGGTTGTAGACGGGCACCGGGAAGAACGGATGCGCGTCGGCTGCGGATCGGCGACAATCGGGATGTTCGCGGTCCAGTGGCAGGGGCTGGTTGACGAGGTCGTGGTCGTCGATGATCACATCACCGGTGTGGTCAGCGAACATCAGGCGGGCAAGGTTCTGGGCTGGCCGGATACTGGCATTCGGATCAAGGGACGGCGTTCGACCCCCGGCCGCTATTTCCAGGTCGCCGAGCCGGGGCTGGGATGGGGTGGCACCGACATCACCGACCCGCTGACCATCCTGGGCGACTGGAACCCGAAAAAGGGCGCACACCCCGGTCTGACGCTGCTGATGGTGTCGACCACGGGCGAGCAATGGGGGTATTACGTGCTGGATGACGCGCTCGTGCCGCGGCCCGCCGACCTGCCTGACGCGTTGAAACCCTCGGTCGATCTCATCGCCGAGAATTGCGAACCCGCGATGTGCACGGTGATGTTCATGGGCGGGGCCGGCGGATCGTTGCGTTCGGGCGTGACGAAAAACCCGGTGCAGCTGACCCGTTCGGTTCAGGCGCTCAAGACACAGGTGACGGTTGGTGGGGCCCGGGCCTATGTCTGGCCGGGTGGCGGTATTACCCTGATGGCGGATGTGACCCAGATGCCCGATGATGCCTTTGGCTATGTGCCGACGCCGGCGATTGTGGCCCCGCTGGAATTTACCCTGCGCCGTGACGATTATCGCGCATTGGGCGGACATGACGGGGCGGTTCGGACCCTTGACGATGTTCTGGAAACCGGCGGCGCATACGGGGCGGATTCACGGGCCGTGGCGCGGAAACGGAGCTGAAATGCAGGGGCCACAGATATCGGTCCTGCCGGATGGGCACAGATGGCATTTCCATCACGGTCCCATCGATCTCATCGTCGATGCGGTAGGGCAGGCGCGCGAGGCGGCACTGCACGGGGCCGTCAGGCGGTTCGATACGCTTCTGTCCGAACTGGCCTCTGAACTCGACATCCTGCGCCGCCCCGCTGGCCACGCCGAGTTTGCGCGGGGTCGGATCGCTCGGGCGATGCAGGACGCGGTGTCGGTGCATCTGCCGGGATTTGTCACGCCCATGGCCGCCGTTGCCGGAGCCGTTGCCGACGAGATGCTGGCCGCGCTGTGCGCCGCCGGTCCGTTGCGCCGGGCCTATGTCAATAACGGGGGCGACGTTGCCCTTTACCTCGCGCCGGGTGAACGCCTGACCTCGGTCATCGCCGCCGCTTCGGCGCCACGTCTGACACTTTGTGCCGACAGCCCCGTTCGCGGTGTTGCCACATCGGGTTGGCGGGGTCGCAGTCATTCGCTGGGCATCGCGGACAGCGTCACCGTGCTCGCCAGAACGGCTGCACAGGCGGATGTCGCCGCAACCCTGATTGCCAACGCCGTGGACCTGCCCATGCATGCGGCGATCCGGCGGGTGCGGGCCTGCGATATTGCGCCTGACAGCGATCTGGGAGAGCGGTTGGTGACCGTGGATGTCGGCCCGCTGTCGCATGACGACATGCTGACCGCGCTGACCGCCGGCGCCCGACTGGCCGCCGACTGCCTGTCGCGGGGTCATATCATCTCCGCCCACCTGCAACTGGGACCGCATGAACGGGTGGTGGGCGCGACGGAATATCTCACACAACCGGAAAGGGATAGATTGTATGCCTGACTTTGCCCTGCGCAAGACGATGCTCTTTGTCGAGGATATCCATCACGATGGCGGGCCTGCGCCTGCGCTGCCGCGGCGGCGCGCGGCCATCGTTGCCCTGGTCCGCAACCCGTTCGCCGGAGAGTATGCCGCGGACCTGCAATCGGCGATGGAGGATTTGAAACCGCTGGGCCTGCAAATGACCGACCGGCTGATCGAGGCGATGGGCGGGATCGAGGGCATCGACGCTTACGGCAAGGCGTCGCTTGCGGGAGAAGGCGGAGAACTGGAGCACACCGCGTTGTGGCACGTGCCCGGCGGCTATGCGATGCGCGAGCGTCTGGGCGAGGCCCGGGCAATCGTGCCCTCGTCGATGAAGATGGGCGGGGTCGGCACCCGGATCGACATTCCGCTCGGTCATATCAACGCGGCGTATGTGCGCAGCCATTTTGACGGAATGGAGGTCGGTGTCCCGGACGGACCGCGTGCCGCCGAACTGTTGTTCGCGCTGGCAATGGCGCGGGGCCCGCGCATCCATCACCGCATGGGCGGACTGGCCGCCGAGGACGTCAGGGGCGAGGATGGTCTGCGCTGACTCTGGCGGGGATGCAGGGCTGAGCTTCCATAGCGTTTCGCGATAAACCTGAATCACCTAACGCTGCCTGAAATCAAAGATTTCAACGCGTTAGTTGATGCGACATGTTTCAAGTTAATCGCGAAACGTTTTAGCCGCCAAGGTCGGCGCGCATCAGGCCCAGTGACACGTCATCGGGATTGGCGGAAATCGCCCGGTTCACGGTGTCCAGTGCCGCCTCGCGATCGCCGAGCGCGGCGTGAATGCGCACCATCATCGTCCAGGCCTGGACAAGCTGCGGGTCCATGTCCACCGCTTCGCCAAAGGCACCGAGCGCGGCAGACATATTGCGCGTGGTCAACCCGATCCCCGCCATGACGAGTTGGGTTTCAGGGAAATCTGCGTTGGCCAGCAGCGCGCGCTGCCACTCGGTCATCGCGCCGTTCAGGGCCTTTGTGTAACTGTCCGGCATGCGCGCGATGCGCAGGGCGAGGAACTCTCTCGCGGCCGCGATACGCACGGTTTTGGCCGGGTCGCCGAGCAGACCGACAATCCGCGCCAGAATATCGGTCTGCTCCGCGCCGCGTTGCACCGAGACGGCGGCCGCACGCACCAGCGGATCGGGGTCGGACAGGGCCGGCACCAATCGTGCCGCGATGTCCGGCGAGGACACCTGTGCCAGTAAATCCAGCGCACTTGCCCGCACGATGCCAGGCAATTCCGCGTGCTCGACAATGCCGATCAGGCCCTCGACCTGCTGGGCCGGGTTTCGGCGGGCCGGGGCGATCACCTGCGAGAAATGCGGACCGCGCCGGGTGCTGTCCGGATACCATCGCGCGACGGCATCGGCAGCCCATTCCGCCGTTTTGTCGCTGTGGCAGTCGGTGCAGGCATTGGGTGCGCCGGTTTCAGAGCTGAGATCCGGGCGCGGCACGCGGAACGAATGATCCCGCCGCCCGTCAATTCCCATGTAGACGCGCTCGATCATGTGGCAGGTCTTGCACTGCGCGCCTTCGCTGCCGGCCTCGTGAAAATGGTGTGTGGGATCGTCATACTGCGCACGGCGCAGCGATGGAAACCGGTCATTCCCGGCGGGCGAGTGGCATTGCGTGCAGACGGCGTTGCCCTCGGCGACCCGCCCGGCCGTGTGGGGATCGTGGCAATCGGTGCAGGCAACGCCCTTGGCATACATGCGCGATTGCAGGAAAGAGCCATAGACATACACCTCGTCGAGGATCTGGCCGTCGGGATGATATTGTCCGGGCCTGAGTGTCGAGAGCCGATACGAGTCATGAAACGGTGTCCCGGGGAGCGGGCTGCCGGCGGCAAAGGCCTCGCGCCGGGAATGACAGCCGGCGCACTGCTGAACCTGCGCTTCCGCACCGGCGTTGAAATCCATGGTCAGCCCGGTTTCGGACAGCCCGGTCCATTGCGTTGCGTCATAGTTACCATTCGCCAGGGCCCAGTCGCGATGCGCCGCGCCGGGTCCGTGGCAGGCTTCGCAACCCACGCCGATTTCGGACTGGGTGCTGGAATAGGTTTTTGTGCGCGCCTCATAGTTCTTTTCGAAACCGGTCGCATGGCATTCCGCGCAACGGGCGTTCCAGTTCTTGTAAGGGCCGGTCCAGTGCAGCCCGTCATCGGGGCGCAGGTCCTGATCCGGGTAAAGATGATACCAGCGCTTGCGCTCGCGGTCCCATACGAGATCAAAGGATTGTTGCCGTCCGGGTTCGGTTTCGAGCAGATATTGCTGCAGCGGCTCGATCCCCACGACGCCCGCGACGGGAAAGGTTGTCATTTTTCCATCCGGGCCGGCGGTCTCGATTGCGGGGCCGTCGGGGAGGCTGAGGAACCGCGCCTGCAACCCGGCGGACGAGATCGTTTGGCCATCGAACGCGCCCAGCAGAGCGTCGCTGTCTGGTCTGGTCCATGCCAGTTGATGATGCGATCCTTGCCAGGCCTCGGCCTGTTGCTCGTGACATCCCGTGCAGGTGTCGCTGCCGATATATGCGGGATGGTTGTCGGCTTGCTGTCCCATCGCCGCGTCGTTGAAAACAGCGATCGACAAGGCTGCAATCGTGATCAGAGGTGTAATGCGCATGATTGGCCCTGCCCTGGCTTCAATCCGCTTATCCGGCATCTCGCCTTTTGAAACAAGTCGCCGACGGGTCACGAACGACTGAATGCGAGCAGCCCTTTCCGGTCTGTCACGCGTAGCTTGCCATAACCCAGTTCGATCAGACCCTTGTTTTCCAGCCGCTGCAACAGGCGGCGCACCGTCGGCAGAGACATGATGTTTTTCATGCCGATCTCTTCCTGTGACGCATCAATCCATCCCCCGATCTTCAGCAGATTGTCGTTGGAAAACAGCAACCACGCGGCCAGCCGACGCGATTTGTCAGGTATCGCGAGGATCGCCATCAACCGCATCAGGGTGGCCATGTTTCGATGCGTGAGTGCGTAGAACGGGCTGATGAGGTTGGGATTGGTGCGGATCAGGTCATACAGCCGCGCCTGAGGCAGGAACCAGCAGGCGACATCTGTATCGGCGGTCAGCGTGACCAGCCGGGTGGTTCTGGAAAATGAGGCCAGATCACCGATCCAGAAACCCGGGCGAGCTACGTAGCAATCATAAATCGTTCCGGTGTCAGTCGGGATCGAAAGCGTGACCTGACCCTCAATGATCCCGTAAATCCCGTCGGATACGTCACCCACGCAATAGATCGTGTCATCGGCCTTGAAACGTCGCAGCCCACCGCAGGCCAGAAGTCTGCGCCGCAGGGGCGCCGGGTAATCCGATAGCCATCCCCGGCATTTGAAGAGGCGATCGGCTGCTTCAAGGTCAATTGTCATAAAAATTTTTTGCCAGAATTGGATCAAATGATCAATTCCTGCAACCCCGGTTCGTGGCACAACATTCACGGGATTTGGCGAAAGGTAAAATCGCGCCAGGTTGTGTTCTGTCCACCCATCGCCACGTGATGCGGAGCGGAGAGAATCCGGCCCAGCCAGCCAATATTGCCAGCCATGCGCTTTCGTCGCTCTCAGGAACAACAAGCCCTGACATGGGCTTGGACCATTGAAATGAAACCACGGGGGAATTCACGCATGTTACCAGAAACCTATGTTCCGCAACGCGGGGCGGGCCGGCCGGGGCGGGTCGCCGCGCTCGCCATTACGGTTACGCTTGCCGCTGCACTTGCCGCACCGGCGAACGCGCAGGAGGAAAAGCCCAACATCCTCGTGATCTGGGGGGATGATATCGGGCAAACCAATATTTCGACCTACAGCTTTGGGCTGATGGGATATGAAACGCCCAATATCGACAGGATCGCCGACGAAGGCATCATGTTCACCGACTACTATGCCGAACAGAGCTGTACGGCGGGGCGGTCGACTTTCATCACGGGCCAGTCCACCTTGCGCACCGGGCTGAGCAAGGTTGGATTGCCCGGTGCCGATATCGGCCTGCGCGATGACGATGTGACGCTTGCATCGGCACTCAGGGATCTGGGCTATGCGACCGGTCAGTTCGGCAAGAACCATCTGGGCGACAAGGACGAGTTTCTGCCCACGGCGCATGGTTTTGACGAGTTCTTTGGCAACCTCTATCACCTGAACGCCGAGGAAGAGCCCGAGAATTTCAACTATCCGACCGATCCGGAGTTTCGCAAGAATTTCGGACCGCGCGGTGTGATCAAATCCTCGGCTGACGGGGCCATCGAAGATACCGGGCCGCTGACCAAGAAGCGCATGGAAACCGTGGACGAGGAAACCTCGGCCGCAGCCATCGACTTCATGAAGCGGCAGGTCGAGCAGGGCAAGCCGTTCTTTGTCTGGATGAACACCACGCGGATGCACTTCCGCACGCATGTCAAGAAAGAGAACCGCAGTGACCCCGGCCTGACCGCGCTGACCGAATATGCGGATGGCATGATCGAACATGACGGTATCGTCGGCCAAATCCTGGATGCGGTGGACGAGATGGGCATCGCAGACAACACGATCGTGATGTATTCGACCGATAACGGCCCACACCAGAACTCTTGGCCGGATGCCGGTACGACGCCGTTCCGCAGTGAAAAGAACACCAACTGGGAAGGTGCGTTCCGGGTGCCCGCGATGATCCGTTGGCCCGGCAAGTTCGAGGCAGGCACGGTCAGAAACGGTATGTTCTCGGGGCTCGACTGGTTCCCGACACTGATGGCGGCCGCCGGCGATACAGACATCAAACAGCGCCTGCTGGAAGGCACGACTGTCGATGGCAAGGAGTACAAGGTTCATCTGGATGGCTACAACCAGCTGCCCTATCTGACCGGCGAAGCCGACGAAACCGCGCGCAAGGAATTCTTCTATTTCAACGACGATGGCGCTCTCGTTGCCCTGCGCTACGAAAACTGGAAATTCGTTTTCCAGGAGCAACGCGCGAAGGGTACCTTGAACATCTGGGCAGAACCTTTCACCCAGTTGCGTGTGCCGAAACTGTTCGACCTGCGCTCGGATCCCTATGAGCGGGCCGACCGGACGTCGAACACCTATTACGACTGGCTGCTCGATCGCGTTTTCCTGATGACTCCGGCACAGGTTGAGGTTGCGCGGTTCTTTTCGACATTCGAAGAATATCCGCCGTCACAAAAGGCAGCGAGCTTCTCGGTCGATCAGATTCAGGAACAGCTTGAAAAGCAGCTGAGCGGAATGGTTCAGTAAACCGGAAACTGACGATGCCGGCGGTACAGTGTTATCGTCGGATCCGTGGGAAGGCTTGGGGCCGCCCCATGTGGGCGGCCCTTTGTGGTCATGTTTGCCTGATGTCGCGTATCTCAGGCGGGTTTGCAGGCGTCTGGAAAGGCCGCGGCAAAGGCGGGATGGGCGGCGCACGCTGCCTCGACAGCCGTGACGCGTGGCAGATCGTCGATCCCGACGCCCCAGCGGCGGGCGTTGTAAACCTGCGGCATCAGGCAGAGATCGGCCAGTCCGGGTGTTTCTCCGCAGCAATATGGCGATTGCTCGAACCCGCCCAACAGGGTTTCAAAGGCCTGCATGCCGGGGCGGATGAAGTGCTGCATCCATCGCTTCATCGCATCGTCCTGCCCCGAGATTTCCCGCGCGTGTTTCGCCACGGACAGGTTGCAGATCGGGTGGATGTCGATCGCAATGGCATAGGACAGGGCGCGAACACGGGCGCGCAGGGCCGGGTCCGCGGGCAGCAGGTTCAGCCCGCGGGTTTCGTCAAGATACTCGATGATCGCGAGCGATTGGGTCAGCTGCAAACCATCGATTTCAAGTGCCGGAACAAGACCCTGCGGATTGCGGGCGAGATGCTCTGCCGACCGCTGTTCGCCTTTCACGAGATCGACGGTTGTGCTTTCAAACGCGATCCCGGCAAGGTTCAGGGCAATCCGTACCCGGTAGCTGGCCGAGGATCGCCAGTAGTCATACAGGACGACGTCAGCCATCGGCATAGCTTCTTGCGGTCTCGATGAGGTCGGTCAACACCGCAAGATCACCGATCCGGTTTGCCATCAGCAGGATCAGGCGGGCGTTCATCGCGTGACTCTGGGCCTCGCTCAACCCCTCGTGGGCCTGGATCAGCGTGTTGTAGAAATCATCCTGATCGGGGCTCAGCCTGTCGGGTGCGATACTCATGCTGCGTTCTCCTCGAGTTCGGCACCCAGGGCCCGTGCACGGGCGGCGAGAACCGATTGCTCCGTCGGCGGGTCGAATACCGCGCAAACGTGACCGTCCGGGCGGAACAGATAGGCCTTGCCTGACCCGTAACGCCGGATCGCATGGCCATTGGTCGCCGTGAAGCACGGGTAATCCGCCCTCTGGTTGATGCCGATCCTGCGTACCGACGGCAGGTCAGGCAGCACCACATCACCAAAACCGACCAGCGTGAATTGCCCCTGGACCTCGTTCAGCAGCCAGCTGCTTCCGGTTTCGCTCTCCAGCGGCGCGTCGATCAACGCCCGACCGGGCGCGACCTGGGCGGTGCCGGGGGTTTGCAGATCCATGCCTTCGAGCGAGCATGGAACCGAGAGCCGCCCCGAGTTGAGCAGTTTCTGGGCAAAAGGTTGATCCTGCGCCAATGTCAGCGCCTCGGCCCGGAACAGCGCCTCGATCGGGGTTTTCGGCGTCATGAAATTTGTCGACCGAGACGAATTCTTGATGTTCTCCGCCGCTCCGTGACTGCGTTCCTGGTGGTAGGTGCGGATCAGCGAGGCCGGGGCGTTGTCGGTCAGCACGGCGGCCAGCTTCCAGCCAAGATTATCGACATCCTGAATGCCGCCATTGCCGCCACGGGCGCCAAACGGGCTGACCACATGGGCGCTGTCACCGACAAAGATCACCCGGTTATGTACCATCTGATCGAGCTTGATGCAGCGGAATTTGTAAACGCTGACCCAGTCGAGCTTGAACGGCTTGTCGCCCACGATCGCCTTGATCCGCGGGACGACCTTGTCCTCGGCGGCTTCGGCCTTGCCGTCGGCGTCTGCGTCCAGTTGCAGGTCGATGCGATAGATGTTGTCGGGCTGCATGTGCAGCAGCGCGGATTTGCCCGGATGGAAGGTGGGATCGAACCAGAACCAGCGTTCGGGTACGTCCTCGTCACCAAAGGGGCTTTGTTCCATTTCGATATCCGCGATCAGGAACTGCTCTTCGAAGGTCTGGCCACTGAATTCAAGGCCCATCCGTTGCCGGGTTGCCGAACCGGCCCCGTCACAGGCGATCAGATAGTCGGCTTCGATCTGGTATTCACCGTCGGGCGTTTCGATCTGCAAGGCGACGAAATCGCCCTTGTCCTGATGGCCGACGACCTTGTTCTTGAAACGCAGGTCTATCAACTCGGGGAATTCACCTGCGCGAGCCACGAGATATTCTTCGACATAGTATTGCTGGAGATTGATGAAGGCCGGGTATTTGTGCCCGTCTTCCGGCAGCAGGTCGAAATTGTAGACCTCCCTGTCGCCGTAGAACTGGCGGCCCACCTTCCAGGTGACACCTTTTTCCAGCATGCGCTGGCCGATACCCAGACGATCAAAAATTTCCAGCGTGCGCTTGGACCAGCAGATCGCACGGCTGCCGACCGACACCACATTGTTGTCATCCAGCACCACCGATCTGATCCCGCGTTGAGCGAGATCCACGGCCATCGCCAGGCCAATGGGGCCGGCGCCGACAATCGCCACCGCATGGCGCGGTTCGGTCCCCGTCAGCCCCGGAGGCGCGACATAGGGGAAAGGGGTGTAATCATAAGCCATCAGTATCCTCCATTCCGATGGGCCGTCCGCGGACAGCCTGTGCCGTGATCGCGGCATCTGGCCTGGTCACGGACGATGGTTTGCCGACGCGAATGTCCGTTCGGCGCACCATCGCAGGTTCCGGTTCAGCCTTGCAGCGCATCCCACATTTCCAGATCGCGCTGTGCGGTCCAGATGCGGGGGGTGTCGATGCCGCGGGCTTCGTCATAGGCGCGGGCGACGTTGAAGGGCAGGCAGTGTTCGTAGATCGCGTAATCGGCGAATTTCGGATCACATTCCGCGCGCACCGCGTCCCAGGCCTCTTTCAGGGAACCGCCGCGTGCGGCAACCCGCGCGGCGGGGCGATAGGTGCTTTCCACGAAGTCACGGGTGTTTTCGATCGCGGCATTCACCATGTCCGGACCGACCAGCGCGTCGCCGCGCCCAGGTGCGATGGCATCCACGTCGAACCATTTGATCGCGTCCAGCGTGTCGCCCCAGTCGGAGAAATGGCCGTCGCCGCAATAGCAGGCGCTGTGATATTCGACGATGTCGCCGGTGAACATGACATTCTGATCGGGCACGTGGATGACGATATCACCGGCAGTATGGGCGCGGCCCAGATGCATGAGATCCACCCGGCGGTTGCCGAGATAGACGGTCATGCTGTCGCTGAAGGTGGTGGTCGGCCAGGTCAGGCCGGGGATCGATTCGTGGCCTTCGAACAGGCGGGGGAAACGCTGGAACTCGCTGTCCCAGTCTTCCTGGCCGCGTTCGACCACCATGGCGCGCGCGGTGTCCGACATCAGGATCTGCGGGGCGCCGAAGGCCGAGGCACCGAGCACGCGAACCGCGTGGTAATGGGTCAGCGCCACGTGGCTGATGGGCTTGTCGGTAATCTCGCGCACCTTTTCGATCACCTTGTTGGCCAGACGCGGAGTTGCCTGGGCCTCGACGATCATCACGCTGTCATCGCCGATGATGACGCCGCTGTTGGGGTCGCCCTCGGCGGTGAACGCCCAGAGACCTTCACCGACTTCGGTAAAGCTGATTTCCTTTTCGCTCATGTCGCCCTGGGATGCGAATGCCTTGGCCATGTATGATGTCCTCTTGAGGTCTGTGCCGGTGGCAGGGTGGGGCGCCTCCGGCGGGAGTATTTTCGACAAAGATGAAATGTCAGCGCGCGTAGGGGTCTTCGAGCGCCGGCAGAACCTTGCCCGAGCAGTCTCCAAAGCCGATGCGATAGCCGTCGCCCTGTGCACGACCCGACAGGGTGAGCGTGTCACCGTCGAGCAGGAAGCTGCGCTCGTCGCCGGTATCCAGCTGCAACGGTTCCTTGCCGCCCCAGCTGAGTTCGAGCAGGCTGCCGCGCTCGGGTTTGGTCGGGCCTGAAATGGTGCCCGATCCGAGCAGGTCGCCGACATTCATCGGGCAGCCGGATGTGGTATGATGCGCCAGCTGCTGGGCCGAGGAGTAGTACATTTCCTTGTAATTGGTGCGCGCGATGGTGGAGGCGGGTTTGCCTTCCGGAGCGAGTGTTACCGCGAGATCGATGTCATAGAGCATCGGGCCGCAATCCCTGAGGTGGTCCAGCAGCTCGAATTCGCGCGCGGGCGTGTCGGTGCGGAAGGGTTCGAGCGCCGGTTTGGTCACGATCCACGGGCTGATCGAGGTGGCGGTCGCCTTGGCCTGAAACGGTCCGAGCGGTTGGTATTCCCAGGCCTGGATGTCACGTGCGGACCAGTCGTTCAGGAGCACGTAGCCAAAGATCGCGTCGTCCGCTTCCTTGACGGTGATCGGCCCGTCGCTGGCGACACCGACGATGGCGCCCATTTCGAGTTCGAGATCGAATCGCCGGCAGGGCAGGAACGCCGGAAGGTCGTGATCCGGCGACTTCAACTGGCCCCAGGGGCGGCGGATACCGGTTCCGGACACCACCACCGAGGACGCGCGCCCGTTGTAACCGATCGGGATGTGCAGCCAGTTCGGCGGCAGGGCGTTTTCCGGGCCGCGGAACATGGTTCCGACGTTGAAGGCGTGATTCCGACCGGCATAGAAGTCGGTGTATTCGCTGACCATGAAGGGGAGATGAAGGGTGGCCTGATCCATCGGCACGAGCAGAGATTCAACCCTGTCGCGGTCGGTGGCGCCATCCGAGAGCAACGCGGTCAGACGGTCGCGCAGAGCCGCCCAGACGGCCGGACCTTCTTCCATCAGGTCGTTCCAGAACGGCATCTCGAAGAGTGCCACGTCCGATAGGGCGATCAGGCCGCTTTCCTCGGCGGCCTGCATGTCGAGGATCATGTCTCCGATGGCGACGCCACATCGCGGGTCGGTGTCGGCGGTGGAGAAGACACCGTAGGGCAGGTTGTTCAGGGGAAACGGATGGTCAGCTGCGTTGGCGCTCTCTACCCAGCTTTTGATCAGGGGCATGTATCTTCCTTTGTCGTCGTGTCACGGGGGCGGGTTCTGTCCACTCCGGCTTACTTGGTTCCGGGGGTTCCGTCGAATTTCTTTTCGATGTCGTCCCAGCAATCGATATAATCGTCCTGCAGCGGCGCTTCCCTGGCGGCAAACGCCGTGAGATGCTGCGGGAAACGGGTTTCGAACATGAACGACATGGTGTTGTCGAGCTTCTCTGGCCCGAGATCGGCGTTGCTTGCGCCTTCGAAGGCATTCTTGTCCGGGCCGTGGGGCAGCATCATGTTGTGGAGGCTCATGCCGCCGGGCACGAACCCCTGGGGTTTGGCGTCGTACTGACCGTAGATATTTCCCATCAGTTCCGACATGATGTTCTTGTGATACCACGGCGGACGGAAGGTATCTTCCATCGTCATCCAGCGTTCGCGGAACAGCACGAAATCGATATTCGCGGTTCCGGGTACGCCGCTGGGAGCGGTCAGCACCGTGAAAATCGACGGATCCGGGTGGTCGAACAGGATCGCACCGATGGGGCAGTATGTGCTCAGATCGTATTTGACCGGCGCATAGTTGCCGTGCCATGCCACCACGTCGAGCGGGCTGTGGCCGATGCGGGTTTCGTGAAACTGGCCACACCATTTGATGGTGACCGTGCTGGGGGCGTCGCGGTCTTCGAAGGCGGCAACGGGGGTCTTGAAATCGCGGCGGTTCGCCATGCAGTTGGCACCGATCGGACCACGGCCCGGAAGCTCGAACTTCTGGCCGTAATTCTCGCAGACGAAGCCGCGCGCGGGGCCGTCCAGCAGTTCGACGCGATACAGCAGACCGCGCGGAATGATCGCGATTTCACGCGGTTCGAGGTCGATGATCCCCAATTCCGTGCAAAACCGCAGCCGGCCTTCCTGGGGCACCACCAGCAGTTCGCTGTCGGCGGAGTAGAAATAGGCATCCTGCATCGAGGCGGTGACCAGGTAGATATGGCTGGCCATGCCCACCTGGGTGTTCACATCGCCGGCGGTGGTCATGGTCCGCATCCCGGTGAGCCATGTCAGCTCCTGATCGGAATGGGGCACCGGATCCCAGCGATATTGGCCGAGGGAAATGACATCCGGGTCAACGTCCGGGGCCGAGCGCCAGTAAGGCAGGTCGATCTTTTGATAACGCGCCGAATGCTTGACCGACGGACGAATGCGATAGCACCACGTCCGTTCGTTCTGGTGGCTGGGCGCGGTAAAGGCGGTGCCGCTCAGCTGTTCGCCGTACAGACCGTAGTTGCATTTCTGCGGGCTGTTGCGGCCTTCGGGCAGGGCGCCGGGCAATGCCTCGGTTTCAAAGTCGTTGCCGAATCCGGGCATGTAGCCGGGGCTGGTCGCCGTAGGGGTGGCGGCCTGGATCATGGAATGGGTCTCGGTCGGACGATTCATCGCGGTTCCTCCGTTTGTCAGAGGCAGAGGTAATAGTTGATTTTGTAACTAACAACGCAAAATTTTACAATCATGCATTCCCTGCGCGGGCGACTGGAGGTCAGATGTCGGGTGTCACGCCGGGCAGCTTGAGCGCTTTCATCATGTCACGAAGCTCCTGCCGGGCCGCAACATTGGAAATGTTCAGCTGTTTCACCCCGATATCCTTGAGATCGAGCAGGGTCAGCCCGCGCGGGAACAACTCGCGAAAGACCACGCGCTCGCTGAAGCCGGGGGCGATCCGAAAACCGATACGCTCGGAGAGCAGGCGCAGCGCGCGCTCCATCTTTTCCTTGTTGACCATGCGCTGCGTGCCGACGCGGTTGCGCATCACGATCCAGTCGATCGGCTGCAATCCAGCCTGGGCGCGCAGTTGTCGCGACTTCCATACCATTTCCGAATAGACCGAGGGACCGAGTATTTTTTCGCCGTCCGAATCGATCCGTGCGAGCAGATCGAAATCCACGAAACTGTCATTCAGCGGCGTGATCAGCGTGTCGGCGAGCGAATGGGCGACCTGGCTTAGCCTCGTATGCGAGCCAGGGCAGTCGATCAGAATGAAATCGCTGTCGGTTTCAAGCTCGGCAACAGCCACCGACAGGCGCTGATCATAGACGTTTTCCCCGGGGTCCAGAGTGTCGGCGTCGACCTGAGGCAGATCATGGCAGGACGGCCCGGGCAGATCGAGGCCGGATTTCGCGGTATACTCGCGACGATTTTCGACATAGCGGCCCATCGAACGCTGTCTGAGGTCGAGGTCGAGCGCGCTGACCCGGTGGCCCAGCCGCGCAAGGGCGGTTGCAACATGCATCGAAACCGTCGACTTGCCGGCTCCGCCCTTTTCGTTCCCGACAACGATGATATGTGCCATGCCCGATCCTTCCGCTGCCGCTTGGCGCGGCTTAGAATTTGCTGGGCACTCTATATGGTGCGGGTGGGGCGATGGAAAGCGTCCACGGCGAGTTTTCGGTTCCCGCCGCAGCAGTTTCGATGGTCGGCGAACCACGGTTGCGTCAGGTCAGTCCGGCAGCCTCGAATGCGGTGACCAGTGGCGACAGCTGCGCCTCGTATCGGTGCCAGCTCTGATCGCTGTCGTGGTAAATTTCCTGTCGTACCTGCGCTGCGCTGGCGGTCAGGACCGGCGTCTTTGCGGTTTGCGGCTCAAGACAGGCATCGGTCCAGTCAAGGTCGCACGCGTTCACCAGATTTCGGACGGTGCGTTCCGTGTCGCTGATCAGGTCAGTATAGGCCAGGTTGAAAATCTGGCTTGCGAACCGCTCGGCCCAGAAGCGCATGATGTCGCGGTGCAGCAGCGTGTAGGCGGCGATGTCGGCCATGTCGTAAGCAAAGCCATTCCCCGGCGACGCGAACAGTTGACGGAACAGCGACCACGCCACGGGCATGGGCGCGCGCGTCAAGGAGACGATCCGCGCCTCGGGCAGCGCGGCGCAGATCAACCCTGCCCAGCGGAAGTTCAGTGGCATCTTGTCGATCAACACTGCCGACCCGTCCGAGTGCCGCCCCATCCCGTCGATGATCCGCGCGCGCAGTTCAAGCAGGTCGTCGCGGCTCGGGGCCGGACGGTTTTCGTCCTGTAACCTGCGCAGAAGCGGCACGATGGCGTTTGACACGACCGACAACTCCCCGGCGGGTTGTGTGTCATCCGTTTGCCCGAGGATGCGTTCGACCAGCGTGGTGCCGGAGCGGGGCAAGCCGACGATAAAGACAGGGCGCGGCGCGTCGGTATGGTCGCAGGGCAGGGCGGCGGGCGGTTCGGCCAACAGGGATTTGTACCACGCGAACCGCCGCGCCTCGCGTGTGATGTCGAAACCGGATGCTGCCTTGCACAGTTGGTTGCCGTGCAGCAAGTGAGCAAAGGCGGTATCCGTTTCACCAGTATCATCGAACGCCTTGAACAGGGCGAAATGCAGGGCTGCGACGTCGGGATCGTCCTTATGGTGGCGTGTCAGCAGCTCTTGCATCTGGTGAATATGCGGATCGCCCGGAGTGAAGGTCTTGCACCCGGCGAGGTTCTTGTGAAGCGAAGCGGTATCCGGGCTGAGGGCGATGGCCCGGGCAAAATGGTCGGCGGCCAGTGTCATGTCGCCATTGGCCAGCGCGATGAGTCCCAGGTGGTTGAGCGGTCCGGTCCGGTCACCATCCTGTTGCATCGCCGCGATGTGGCAGTCTTGCGCCGCATCCAGCCGCCCGAGTTCGCGCAGAATGCACCCCTTGGTGTCCAGCGCCACGGGGTCTTCCGGATGATATTGCAACACCGCATTCACCGCCTCCAGGGCCGCATTGCCGCGCCCCAAGTCGAGCAGGCAGCGGCACAGTGACAAGCCCAATCCCGCATGGCCGGGGCGGAGCGCGACCGCATCGGCCCAGTGCCGTGCCGCCTCGTGAAACTGGCGGATGTGCTGGCAATGCCGGGCCTTGTCGGCAAGCAGCGACGCGGCGGACGGACCGATTGCCGCAAGCGCCTTGCGCGCGCGCAGGTTGCCGGGAAACCGCGACAGGACGGCGCCATAATCGCGCGCCGCGCCGGTGATGTCGCCTGCGCGCCTCGCGCCTTCCGCACGGCTGAGGATCTTGCGAACATCCAGCGAGGGTTGCTCCGCGTGCGTTTGGGTTTGAACGGACATGGCGTTTCCGGTGCTGCATCAGATTCACCGCAGGGTCGCAGCAAAGCCTTGCCAAATCGTCACCGTCTTGGCGAAACCCGATGGCACCGAACACAAAACGCCGCGGCGAGGGCCGCGGCGTTGTATCGAACAGGATCGATAGGTTCGATCAGAAACCGAGACCTTCGTATTTCTTCTTGAACTTGGACACGCGACCGCCGGTGTCCATCAGGCGGGTGCCGCCACCGGTCCATGCGGGGTGCACGCTGGGATCGATATCAAGTGCCAGCGAGTCGCCTTCCTTGCCCCAGGTCGATTTCATCTGGATCATGGTCCCATCGGTCAGTTTGACGTCGATGAGGTGATAGTCGGGATGGATATCTTTTTTCATGTGTCCGCTCCTCAGGCCTGAGCGCCCGACTTGGGCTTGTAGTTCGAATCTTCCGCGATACGGGCGGATTTGCCGCGACGCGAGCGCAGGTAGTAAAGCTTGGCGCGGCGCACACGGCCACGGCGCACCACGGTGATGCTTTCGATATTGGTCGAGTGCAGCGGGAAAACACGTTCCACGCCTTCGCCAAAGGAAATCTTGCGCACGGTGAACGCGCCGGCGATGCCGTTGCCGCCCTTGCGCGAAATGCAGACGCCTTCGTAGTTCTGCACACGGGTGCGCGACCCTTCGGTCACCTTATAGCCGACACGGATGGTGTCTCCGGCCTTGAAATCGGGAATGTCTTTTCCCAGGGCGGCAATCTGTTCCGCCTCAAGCTGTGCGATAAGATCCATCGCATCTCTCCTAATTGCTCGCGGTTTATCCACGAAGATTTGCGCGTCCTCAGAGCTCTTGGTCTTCACCGGGTCCACCGCAGTGCCCGCCAGAGATCAGGTCGTCATTCCTTGGTCACGTCCTTGTTGCCAGCCCCGCGCATGTCGAAGAAAACAGACGGTCGAACAGCCAACAGGGTCCCGAGTCGCTTTCGCCACCGGGAATTCGCGCGGTATAGGTGGTTTGAAGGTGGCGATCAAGGGGGAGATCGTCCGGCGCGAGGCCGGATTGATCGCAGCGCGCCGCCAACCCCGCGCCGATCGGGTTTCGTCAGCTTTCCGAGTCGGTGTCTTGCCGATGGCGTGCCCACAGGTCAGGGCGTCGCTGCCTGGTGATCCGTTCGGACATCTCGCGCCGCCACCGCGCGGTCTTGGCATGATCTCCTGCGGTCAGGACCGCGGGGATCGTACGGTCTTTCCAGGTCGCGGGGCGGGTGTATTGCGGGTGTTCGAGCAGGCCGTCGGAAAAGCTCTCCTCTTCGGTCGAGGCATCGTTGCCCAACACGCCGGGCAACAGCCGAACCGTCGCATCGATCAGCGCCTGTGCCGCGATTTCGCCCCCGGTCATCACAAAATCACCGAGGCTGACTTCCTGCACGCCATATTCCTCGAGAACCCGTTCATCGACGCCTTCGAAGCGGCCGCACAACAAGGTGACCCCATCCGCGGAGGCGAGCGATTTCATCAAGGCCTGTGTCATCGGGCGACCGCGCGGTGACAGGTAGATCAGCGGACAGTTCCCGGTCGCATGGCTTTGCGCGGCCTCGATTGCCGGGCCGACCACATCGGCGCGCAACACCATGCCCGCGCCACCGCCTGCCGGGGTGTCATCGACGTTGCGGTGCCTGCCGATACCAAAGCCGCGCAGGTCGATCGTTTCCAACTGCCATAGTCCTTCCTGCAGCGCCTTGCCGGTCAGGCTTTCACCCAGAACGCCGGGGAAGGCAGTGGGGAACAGGGTGATGACCCTGGCCTTCCAGACCCCCTTGAGATCAGGAGTCGGGGTGATCAACTCACGCGGCTGCGCCGACGCGCGGATGGTCTTGCGGCCCAGCGACCGGTGATTGGCTGAAGGAGTTTTGGTTGGCTCGGTCATGGCTGCGTCTTAGGGGAATGAAGCGGGCAAGAAAACGGAAATCTCTGCCGCGCGCAGTTGGGAGGCGCCACATTTGTCCTCTCGGACTTCGGTGGCCCGGTGAAAATGCGCATCGAACGGGACCGCGCGGAAACGCGTGCCCTGCGGTTCCGATCTTTTGCCCGCCAAAGGCTGCTCCCGCTGATCGCCGGAACAATGCCACAGGCGCAGACGCGCCGATTCGCTTGCGTTTTCAAACACGATCCGGACAGGTTGCGATGTGGTCGATCAAGTGTCTCCGTCGTCAGATGACTTGGCGCACTTGCAGCGCGGCGAGAACGGAGAGTTTCGGCAATCCAGTTTCTGCGCGTGCGGCGCTCACTCCCGGCCGGTGTGGTCGGTTTCGCGGCAATGACGACGGAATGCGCGTTTGAGTACGTCGAGTTCTGCCCGCAGAAGATCGACCTCGGCCCGCAGATTATCGGCGGCGATGTCCCCGGCGACAAGTGTGAATTCTCCGAGTTTTTCATTGCTTTCGACATCCATGACCATGAAAGTCTGGACGCCATCGCTCAGCGCCCATTCGGGCAGCGGGACGACGAGATCCCATTGCCCGGTGCCCGCGCCCTTCTTCAGTTTCACGCCGTCCAGGAGCCGATCGAGGTGACGCACTTCGATCCTTGGTTTCGCCCCGCCCGCCGGGGCAGAGACGCGGCCTTCCCATTGGCCGTTCAACAGGCGGATCTTGGTCAGGATCAGATCACTCATCGCAGAACTTTCCGGTTACAGCGCGGCACGGCGATGACGCGCGAAGGTCAGGTCACGCAGGATGACCTGGTTCATCTCGGGAGTTTCAAAAATCAGGTCAAGCCAGATCTTGTTGATCCGCTTCTCATTGATCCGGGTGCCGGCGAGATCGAAGTCGACGCGCGCCGTCGTGTCATGCGAGGGCAGTTTGCGACTGATCTGTTCGGTGTTGGGGCCGTGCTCGATATTGAGGCGGGCGTAGATGTCCAGCGGGGACTCGATTTCTAGGATGCTCTCGATGCGCAGGATGTGATCGCGTTGCAGGTCTTCGGCCGCCGCCGTCGGCAGGTCGATCGCCAGTGAAAGGAACGAGCCGTCAAACCGGAACACATCCATCCGCAAACCGAACGGGGCCAGATCCTGAGCCCGCGTGTTGCGCAACTGGCGCAGGGTCAGTTCCGATGCCGAGCAATCGTGAAACACCTGCACTTCTCCGCCGAGCGCCGCCTCGCTGGTCACGGAGCTCAGCCCGGGATAGGGCAGCGGACCGCACCAGACCTCCGGACGCCAGGCCCAGTCGGTGCCGTGTGGCCGGGGGAAAGAGCACGACCCGAGCTTTGGCACGGCAAGCCGTCCATCCGCCACATGCATCAGGCGATCGAGTATGACCGCCAGCCGGCGTGCTTCGGCGCGTTGCTGGCGCAACTCCGCAGGCCCGGTTTTGTCGGCAGCATTCGCAATGCGTCGCCAGCGGCGGCGGACACGCGTGTTGTGCAGCCGGTTCATCAATCTGCGCATCGCTCGTTCTTTTGCCAAGTCGGCCTCCCTGGCGCATATTTAACGAATTCGTTGCACGAGGATAAACCGGCAATGGTGCCGCATGTCGATCTCGCGTTGATGCGTGATGCAACGCCCGGTGCCGTCCCTGACACTCGCGCATTCCAACCGATCCGTCGGCGCTGCCCGATCAAGGCCAAAGGCTGGCCCGGACGGTTTCCGTCCGTCCGGGCAGGGGGCTCAGAGGTCCATGTAGACGTGTTTTTCCTCGTCTCCGCCGGGATGCGTGACCGCACCCTTGTAGGTCGCGCCGACCAGTTGGGCGTATTTCCAGAGCGCCCCCGAGGCGTAGATGGTTTCGCGCGGCCCTGTCCAGTCGGCCTTGCGGGCCTGCAGCTCGTCGTCGGTCAGGTCGACGCTGATTTCGCCATTGGGCGCATCGATGGTGATGATATCGCCCGTCCTGATCAGGGCAATCGGCCCGCCCTGCGCGGCTTCGGGGCCGACATGGCCCACACAGAAGCCGCGGGTTGCGCCCGAGAAACGCCCGTCGGTGATCAGCGCGACCTTCTTGCCCATACCCTGACCCGAAAGTGCCGCCGTGGTTGCCAGCATTTCACGCATGCCGGGACCGCCCGAAGGCCCTTCGTTGCGGATCACGATGACTTCACCCTCTTCATAGCCACGGGCCTTGACCGCCTCGAACGCGTCTTCTTCGCATTCAAAGACACGCGCCGGGCCGACAAAACGCTGGTGGTTTGACGGGATGCCCGCAACCTTGACGATGGCGCCTTCGGGCGCGAGGTTGCCTTTGAGACCGACAACGCCGCCGGTTTTGGTCAGCGGATTCTCGATGGGATAGATCACGCGGCCATCGGCCTCGCGGTCGATCTTGTCGAGTTCCTCGCCGATCGTTTTGCCGGTGGCGGTCATGCAGTCTTCGTGGATAAGCCCGGCCTTGCGCAATTCCTTCATCACGACAGGAATGCCGCCGGCGTCATAGAGATCCTTGGCGACATATTGTCCGCCGGGCTTGAGATCGACGAAATAGGGCGTGTCACGGAAGATGTCGCAGACATCCTGCAGGAAGAAATCGATGCCGGCCTCGTGCGCGATTGCGGGCAGGTGCAGCCCGGCATTCGTCGAACCGCCGGTGCAGGCGACCACGCGCGCGGCGTTTTCCAGAGACTTACGGGTGACCACATCGCGGGCACGGATATTCTTTTCAAGCAGGTTCATAACCGCCTGTCCCGATGCCTCGGCGTATTGGTCGCGGGACTCGTAAGGTGCCGGCATCCCGGAACTGTTCATCAGGGCGAGACCGATGGCCTCGGAGACACAGGCCATGGTGTTGGCGGTGAACTGGCCCCCGCAGGCACCGGCGGACGGGCAGGCGACGCGTTCGAGCATGTCGAGAGCGGCATCGGACATGGTGCCGTTCTGATGGCGGCCGACCGCTTCGAACATGTCCTGAACGGTCAGGTCGCGGGTGCGGAAATCTTCCGGGATTTCGTTGACCTGAGGGGCCTTGCCCGGAAGGATCGACCCGCCGTAGATGAACACCGACGGGGTGTTCAGACGGACCATTGCCATCATCATGCCGGGAAGGGATTTGTCGCACCCCGCCAGCCCGACGAGCGCATCATAACAATGCCCGCGCATGGTCAGTTCCACCGTGTCGGCAATCGCCTCGCGGCTGGCCAGCGAACTGCGCATGCCTTCATGGCCCATGGCAATGCCGTCGGTCACGGTGATCGTGGTGAATTCGCGCGGCGTGCCGGACGCGGCCTTGACACCCAGCTTGACCGCCTGGGCCTGCCGGTTGAGCGAGATGTTGCAGGGCGCGGCCTCGTTCCAGCAGGTCGCAACCCCGATCAGCGGTTGATGGATTTCCTCGTCGCTGACGCCCATCGCGTACATGTAGGATCGGTGCGGCGCGCGCTCGGGGCCCTCGGTC